>NZ_JARVTB010000023.1:0-1680 GCF_030208885.1 Arthrobacter sp. fls2-241-R2A-172
GTTTGGTGGTGCACGAAGTGCGCCAGATCGGCGCTGTTCGCTTCCGGTGACAAGAGCCTGGTCGAAGAATCCACCAGGTCCAGAACGCTGGCGTTGTGCGGTCCCTGTTCGGTGCGCCACCCCAAAGTGCCTTGGGACTCGTTGTTGTCCCACGCCAGCACCGGTCCGCCTCCGTAGCGGGCGAAGACAGCGCAGAGGTTCACTACGGTGGGGGTCTTGTTAGCGCCGCCCTTACGGTTGACGACAGCGATCTTGCGCGGACCGGGCCAGTGCTGGCTGACGGTGCGGATATCTTCACGTTCTGAGAGTTCTTCGGCAGAAGGGTCCATCCGGAGCCCCATCCGAGTGAGTGTTCCCCGCCAGCCCTGTGTTGCAGGTTCCAGCACCGGAGCGCTGACGAGGAATGAGGTTTCCTTCAAGCTACGCCGTGTCAGCGGTGCCTCGGTGACAGCCTGGGCTGACTCCGGTTCCTCGGAGGCCGACGAAGGCTTAGCTTCAACGGGGGCGGGCGGCCATGGCTGGCGTTCCACTGCCGCGGCCGTTTCCTCGATTACCGGGGCCGGCTGCGCGGGAACCGCTACCGGTTCAGGAGCCGCCACAGGGACTGTCTCAATGACGGCCGGGGCTACCGTCTCGGGCGCGGTCGCCGGAGCCTGCGCACGGCGACGTGCCGGGCGCGGTTCGTAGGAGACAGATTCGATCCTGTTGTCCGGGTGCACGATCAGCTCGCCGTGCCCTTCGGGATCCTCGATCTGGACCCGAACCGGGCGTTTCAGCGTCTGCGCTTCGCCCACGACGAGTGCCAGGGCATTGTTGCGAAGGTCCTGCAGGGAATCCCCGTCGGGGACGACGCGGGAGTTACCGGCAACGACGACCTCAGCGGTGCCGTTGTCGCGGACGATGGCCTTGATGCTTGGAAAGGCCAGGACCTCGGTTGGTGTAGTACCCATGAACTTTCTTCCTTACGTGTAAGAGGTGGAGAGGTGCGGCGCTTAGGACGTTGGTGGTGTCAGTCGGTTGACCTTCCACGGAGCGTCCTTGCCCGTGCGGAGCAGCTGCAGCATGTAAATCCCGGCGTTCGTCGGGACAGCGGCTGCGACGCCGTAGCCGTTGGATTCATCGACGGTCAGCTTGGCCGGGCCGGTGACGCGGCTGGCCGGGATGTTGGCCGGATCCACTGCCGAGTAGTCAGCGGTGGCCTGCGGGGTGAGCCAACGGGCCAGATCATTGGCCCACTGTTGTTCCTCCACCGTCGGGCGGGCGAAGTCGGCCATGGCCTTCTGCGCGACGTCCACGGCCTGATCCTTGCTGGCCTGATCCCAGACGATGCCAATAGTGGCAGGGACGGTCCCACCCGGTGCCTGCGGGCCGCTGTCGACGCTCAGAGACACCGGAGCAGAGGGTGCGGCCGTTGTCTCTGCCGGTGCCGGTGTGGTGTTCGAGGCTGGTGCGCATCCGGCGCACAGCAGGGCTGCTGCTGCGATGAGGGCCATAGTTTTTTTCACTTCTTCTCCTCTTGGTTGGGCAGATACAGGAACGCGGACGGGACACTGCTTTTGACGGTCCGGGTGTAGTAGTTGTGGTCATCCGGGGGCGGGTTGCCGTTGTAGCCCTCTTCGACGTAGGTCCCGTCGTCCTTAACTTCCTTGACCACGGCGACATGGCCGTATTGCGGGTCCG
>NZ_JARVTB010000010.1:0-140487 GCF_030208885.1 Arthrobacter sp. fls2-241-R2A-172
GGCCCCTTCCCGCCAACCCTCACCCACATCCCGGCCCCTTCCCGCCAACCCTCACCCACATCCCGGCCCCTTCCCGCCAACCCTCACTCACGTCCCGGCCCCTAGGATGCGATACCGATCCTAGAAGGGTGATGACTGCTGGACCCAGAGGCAACTTCTTCTGCTTCCGCTTCTCTGCTGTTTGACGCACCCGATGTGGGCACAACCAAGGGTTAGCGTAGGTCGTGTGGGGGATTGCTGAGAGTGCTGGTGGCAGAACGGTACGGGCCTGGCAATCTCGCGATCGTCGGCCCGTTGTCCTCGGCGTCGAAGGATGTTTCACGTGAAACCGATCCATCCATCCGTGACTCGGGGCGGAACCCGTCGGGGCCAGATCTAACCGGCGGCGCTCCCAGACTCTGTTTCAGGGATTCGACTCGTTTCGCGTGGCAGCCACCGACGCGGCCCGAGAAACCCCTGAAGAGGGTGATCAACACGCTAGCAAGCTCACCAAATTGCTTCTTGCGTTTGTCAGCTAAGAAGTAGTGCGCGGAGTCCTGCACGTACTAACCATCCTTCGGCGCTCGTAGTTTCGAAGAACGGTAAAGGCCACTCTGCTGTATCGAGTGCCCTGGCTAGGCTTCGGTCTACTGGTTAGGGCGTTTGTGCCCCTCCAGCACTCCCTAGGCATTGCGAAACATAAAACTCGCCAGATACCGCGAGGAGAATCCGACGACTTATGCGCCTCCCGTACAACGTAAATCTAGTGGTCCGTTCCGTCTGTAACCGTAACGCTCGAGGACCTTCCACCTACGACACGCGACACCTACCGCAGACGCGGGGCGGGGGTGTCCCGGCCTCAAGCAAGCCCATAAAGACAGTGATGGCCCGTGAACCTACTCCACGATGATTGCTGAACCCTGGCAGCACTTTACCTGCTGCCTGGCCCTCCCCGTCCCTCACAGACCGCCGCAGAATCATCAGCAGCTCCGGTCCGGGCGGGTGTCCAAAGGCAAAGGAGCGTCAAACATCCATGTTTCACGTGAAACAGACCCCTAATGAAACTTCAGCGGGCCCTCCCCAGGGCAAGTACAGTGAACTCCGCATAGGTCTGCGACTCACCGAAAGCTCAATGGGGCATCCGGCAAACTCCCGAAGGTACGCATCGTGCATGTCACCCACAAGGAGCCGTGGGAAGCGAACTGTTGTGTCGTTCCGCCCGCGGGCGAGCCCCTTTACGATACATCGACAGAATCGGGTGGCTCATAACCACAGTTCTCCGTCGTTCCGTCGGTAGTCGGCTCCCGGCCGATCCGGACTGCACTACAGCCGACTCTCACAATTCCTGTCGACCACCCGCCACGATGCCAGCTTTTGGACTGCTGGAGGAGGACTCACGACCCCTGTAATGCGCGTTTGGCTCAGGGATCTCATCGGAGTTTGGCTGAGCTGTAACTGCGGGAGACAAGGCCCTGACTCGTACGACGCTGCCGCACTTCTACCTTCGTTTCGTGCCCGTATCCTCGACTAGGAAACTGCTATCGTACTCAGCGGGGGCAGGTTCACGATCATGGGAAAGTAGGGGCAAACAACAGATCAGCGGACTTTCTTCGGTCGGTAACGTCCTCGGCGGATTGCAGCGGATAAATTGATCCTCCATGGTCATATCGGCGCCACCGCCAACCCTAAGCCGCCCAGCCGAACCTTTGAACGTGCGCTCGGAGAGCGACACCGTGTCTTTCCATGACTCGTCCTTCTGACCAAGACAGACACGTCAACTCACAGCAGGCATGCACAGCAACCGGAGCGGCCAGGTCAGGTACCTCACCAGAGGCCTTGCCAATCAAGACATCAAGTCGGGTCCCTTAGACATGCCTTCCGGAAGGATAGTCGCGGTGAGACGTTCTAGGCGACCTGTCGGCCATGCAGCCCAGATAGAGTCGACCAACGGAGGTCTTCCGGTCAGGACGGGCCGGTTGTTTCGCTCAAGGCGGCTCCCGGTCGGGGCATGAGCACGACGACCACGTGAATGTTTCACGTGAAACGGGGCAGCCCGAGGGCGCGTGACCCACGTAGCCCGGGGAGAGCCGCCAGCTGCCCGGCTACCGTACTAGCTCCGAGCACAGCTCCTTCGGTCGGCGGGCTAAGAATCACCCGCCTAGCACCTACACTCTAGGGAACCGTCTACACACTGTGGCGCTTAGGAGAGCCCTCTCCATGTAGGTGCTCGTCGCCAATTCATGCCATATGCCCGCAGGACCTGTAATGCGGCCTATCGCGGACCGACTGGCAACGCCCTATCAGGTTCAAGCAGACCGGCTAGCGATTCACTCGCATGGTACTTACCGATTTCACTGCTGGCGGCCAGAAACGAACTACCCTCCCCGCCGCCGCAGCCCGGAGCACGAACCCAAGACAAAACTCCGGCCTCTCAAGACATCCGATCAATAGGCTTCGATCTGCACCCAAACATCAGGCCACAACGCTGGAGGCCCCATGTATCTGAAACCTTCGTATCTACCCCCGGAATTGCGAGACCTAACGTCAGGCCTCATGTAGGGACCTGGGCCACGTGGCATCTAGCAATGGCGCTCAGATGCCACGACGCTCTGAAGAGAAGTTTCTGTTCTGCCTGGACAATCGCAAGGCTAGGGAGCCGCGGCGTGGGACCCGAATGCCTGCGCGAAGGGGTAAGTTGTTCACAAGGTTATCCACAGGCTTTTCCACCGTCCATGAGATTGCCCACAGCATGCTCGGAGCATCATGCTGAACGTTGGAAGGAAGCGCCTCGACGCAGGAAAGTCGATGACGCTTCCCTGCCGATTTCAAGGTACCGACCTTCAGTCCGAAATCCCCAGATTCAATACAAATTGGGCCAATTTGGTCCGCTGTAGGGGTACACGATCTTCAGCAAGAGGGTACTGATAGGTTCTGTGGTGTGTACGGATCCACCGCACTGCAAGTAGAGAATCCGGCGCCCTGAGCCCAGGCTCCTGAATTGCTAATGCTGCACTTGGATGGGTAAGTTATCCCCAAAGTTATCCACAGCGATATCCACCGGCTTTTCCACATGATGTATCCCTAGTTTGAATTGCTCCGGGCGAACGCCTCGACCACACTGCGGCAGCGTTTCACGTGAAACACCACGGTAGCCCATCGCGGTCCGGTGCCCTTGCTTGGGCTACTGGGCGCCTAGGGTTCACCCCACCCAGGGCCGAAGGTCCTAGGGGGCCCTGACGGTGGCAGTGTAGCTTTGAAAAGCACAGACTGGCACCGACCCCAACATCGGATCAATCCGACCGTGGACCAAGCCAGGGGAGAGCGCCCAAGTTGCTTGTGACCTACGAGCAATGGCCTCGCCGGGCAGAGTTGTTAGGCCTGAGGTACGGATAATTTTGTCCTCGTGTCTGGATAACCAGGCATATTCAGGGGATCCACCATGGGAGCCATTGGTACCAGATGCCCGCTTAGGACCGAGAAGCTGCACTCCGCAGGTCTTTGTCCCCAGCATCACATCAACCGCACACTTGGCCAGTCACGAATCTCATTCATTGGCAGGCAGTCATGGTGGCTGCTGGATGGGTGAACAAGAGCTGACAGGATTTGAGCGCCACATTGCCCTCCACCGCGTCTCAGTCCCGTTGGCCTCCATCCCGACTCTGGCCACAAGTGTAGATAAGGCGATAGCACGAGCACCAAATTGCCCGGACCACAATCGGCAACACGGCCACACGGTGCCCCTCATGCGGTTTCCTACGCTGTCCACGGTCCAAACACTGACCAACGCAGAACCTGGGCCTTGTACGTCGGTGCCAACCCTACCGTGGGACTTTCGGCTTCAAACTTTACCAATGCGTTGGGATTCAATAGTTGACTCTCTGATTCACCTGCCGAGAGCAGTGAAACCTTTGATTGATTCCGATGTGCGCATCGTCGCGCAGTCGTCTGTACGTTGCTTCCATCTAGACAGCCATCCGCACCCTGGTTCCACTTCGAGGACTGCCTCTTGGACATCACACCCGGCCCTACTGACCGGTACATTCCTGCCCATTTATGGTCTCTTCGGAAGGCTGTGACTGTTCCCTTATATTTGGTCTTGGTGCTGTCCGCCAGCGGGTCTTGTAACAGCAGGAGGCGCCGAATGTAGAGGTGCTGGTGCCGCTCACAAGAAGAAGTGGTACGAACAAGGGCATCGGCTGGCCCCCCAAGGGGCTTGATGCCAGATTGGCCACTCCTGGGGCAATTTCCGAAGACTGCTCACCTACCGTTGGAACACTCAATTTACCGCTACAGCTTCGACAGGGCTGGAGACAGACCGAGCTGCTTGAATTGCGACGGCAGAGGTGAACGACTCGGACAAGGGACGCTTTAGGCGAGCTCGAAATAGTCGAATAATGCCAGCGTTTCACGTGAAACATGGTCGGGAAGCCTCGCAGCACGCATGGCCACACCAAGCAGCGGGGTCCTACGGAACCGATACTCGCCGGCGGGGTCCATGAAGGGGTTCCGCAAAGCAAACAAACCCCTTACCCCGCAGCGGACTAACAAGGGGCCGTTTCACGTGAAACATGATCGCTCACCTCACATGCCCAGCTCTAGGCAGAGCAGCTACCTATGTCTGTTTCGCAGATACGACAGAAGTCGACCATTGCCCTGTCCGATCTTGAGCAGACTGTATTCTTTCCTACCCTTCGGTGGATCGACCGCATGTGGCAGCTTGCAGGCCCTATTTCAAGGCGGTACTAGCTCCACATTTTGGCTGCTTCAACGGGCGTGCATCTCACCGTTTCACGTGAAACACCTGGAGACATTCAGCTTTCCCCATCTACTATTCGGCACCAAGACACATTGGTCACGCCGGCTACGTATAGTTTGAACCGAAGAGTACGAGTTATCAGCCGGTAAAACATGGCCCGGGAGGTGTGAAATGGCCGAAAAGTGGCCCACCGGCCTCCCGCGTCGATTAGCCGGGCCACGGCGGGAGGACAGAGAATGCTGTAATACCTACCAGACTCATCCAATCAGACTCGGTAGTGGGCCACATTGAGTTCCCGAACGCACGTCCGAGGGAATGGCTAAGTCGGAGGCCCAGACGCAGCGAGAGTAGCGCTCCCCAGGCCACTGTTTCACGTGAAACGCAGATCCTCCAAGGCCCAGGCGCACCCCACACAACAGACGCAACAGCTCCATATTCCAAGCAACAAAAATGGGGCCTGCTCTAGGAGCAGACCCCATCACTTGGGTGACCCAGTGCTAATCCTCAGACCCAGGTCCCAGAACATCCATAATTCGGTTCAAATCTTCAACACTCGCAAATTCAATACTGACCCGACCCTTGCGAGCACCCAAAGTAATCTTCACGTTGGTGTCCAAACGATCCGAGAGCGACGAAGCCAGGTAATCCAAGCGTTCGTGGCGAGCATTTGGCTTGGGAATGGAATTCTTCGCTGGCGCGGCGGGGTCTTGATACAGTGCCACGGCTTCTTCCGTAGCACGGACCGACATCCCTTCAGCGACAATCTTCTGCGCCAGGCGCTCCATTGCTGCTGCATCAGGAAGGGACAGCAGGGCGCGTGCGTGGCCGGCAGAAAGAACACTGGCAGCGACACGTCGCTGGACCAACGGGGGCAGCTTCAGCAGACGAAGAGTGTTGGAGACCTGGGGACGGGACCGGCCAATGCGATCTGCCAACTGTTCATGGGTGGTACCGAAGTCTTCAAGGAGTTGCTGGTAGGCCGCCGCTTCTTCCAACGGGTTCAGTTGGCTGCGGTGCAGGTTTTCGAGGAGCGCATCGCGGAGAAGGTCGTCATCCGTGGTGTCACGAACGATTGCAGGAATAGTCTCCAGTCCAGCGGCCTGCACAGCCCGCCAACGACGCTCGCCCATAACCAGTTCATACGGTTCTCCACCCTTTTCGGTTGAAGTCCGTACGACAATTGGCTGGAGGACGCCTATTTCCTTGACGGAGTGCACCAGCTCAGCCATGTCGTCCTCATCGAAGACGGATCTAGGCTGCTTGCGGTTTGGATGAATGTCTCCAACAGGAATTTCAGCGAAACGCGCACCGGGAACCTCTACCAGCTCAACGCTTGACGAGGCAGCAACTGAAGGCGCGTCCGCCGTCGAGCCTTCTTCAACCTCTACGGCATCGGAGGCAGCTGCGCGTTTCGTAGCCGGCTTGCTGGGCGAAGTCTTGGCTGACGACGAAGTCGCCTTAGCAGCGGGCTTCGCGGCGGGCTTTGTCCGTGCTGTGGCGGAAGACCTGGCGCCGGACGCTTTTGGCTCATCAACGGGTACGTCGGCGTGTGAGGTGGCAGCCTCAGGTTCTGCAGCTTTCCGTGCCTCCGGAAAGAACAGGTCCACTGGACGGGAAGCTGCGGCACCATTTCCCTGGGCAGCACCAGGCGCGCTGGGAATGAGAGCCCCAAGACCCCTGCCGAGGCCCCTTCGCTTTTCGCTCATTGATTCATCCCTCCGATGGATAGCCAAGCACGGTCCGGCTCAGGCTGTTGCAGTGTTTCAAAAATTCTAGCGTTCAGCGATTTCGGCGGCGGCTTCCATGTAAGACAACGCGCCGCTCGACGAAGGATCGTAGGTCATAACTGTCTGCTGATAACTCGGAGCCTCGGAGATGCGGACGGATCGGGGTACCACGGCACTGAGTACTTGATCGGGGAAGTGCTGTCTCACCTCAGAAGCTACCTGGGCGGCGAGGTTGGTGCGTCCGTCGTACATGGTCAACAGGATGGTGGACACAACGAGGTCGGCGTTCAGGTGCTTCTGGATCATTTCGATGTTCTTGAGCAACTGGCTCAAGCCCTCAAGTGCGTAGTACTCGCACTGGATCGGGATGAGTACTTCACTGGCAGCACAGAATGCATTGACTGTCAGCAGGCCGAGGCTTGGAGGGCAGTCGATAAAGATGAAGTCGAGGCGACCTTCACCGTTCTTTTCCCGTTCCTTGGCGTAAACATCGATGGCACGGCGGAGACGCTGTTCGCGAGCCACCAAAGAGACCAGCTCAATCTCGGCCCCGGCCAGGTGAATCGTGGCGGGGGCGCAGATGAGGTTGGGGATGTCCGGGCACGGGGCCACGACATCCTTGAGGGGCAGGTCATTGATCAGGACGTCATAGATGCTGTCGACGTCGGCATGGTGTTCAATGCCGAGTGCCGTAGAGGCGTTGCCCTGGGGGTCGATATCGATGACCAGGACATTGAGTCCTGCCGAGGCCAAGGCAGCTGCGATGTTGACTGTGGTTGTGGTCTTGCCAACGCCACCCTTTTGATTGGATACCGTGAAGATACGGGTTCCTTCGGGCTTAGGCAGTTCGCGTCCAATGAGACGCTCGCGCCGGCGCGTTTCATTGGCCAACTGGCGGGCAATGGGGCTGGAATCATCAATGGAATCCATGACGTTTCGCCCTCCATCTGTGACAGTTTCACGTGAAACGGCGTTCTCAACCGAATGAGTGCGCACTATTGCGGATTGAAGGGACGCAGAGGGTGTGGCCATTGCCCGCGCGGAACCCAAAGACATAAACGGCGGGATCCGCTGCGTGGAGGTTTCACTACTGCCCACTGGTCACACTCTCACTCTCATTTGGCGCTTGCTGCCGTTCTCTAGCCTAACCGCTCGGCCGCCGACACGCGGGAAACAGGGCGGTAGCTACGCGCTCTTTCCCGGCTTGTTGACGATGATCCGCACCACGGTGGTGGGTTCCTCCAAAAGTTCCTGTCCACAAACCACAACGGACGTTTCCACGCCCCCGAGCTTGCGGATAACTTTCTTGGCCTTCTCTATCTCTTCGCCTGCGCTTCGGCCCTTAATGGCCACCACTTCACCACGGCCATTCAAGAGCGGAATGGTCAGCCCGGCAAGGTTGGTCAGTGCCGAGACTGCCCGGGCCGTTACAACGTCGGCGTCAACCAGGCCCACTGCCAGTTCAGCCCGGGTCCGCATGATGGTGACGTTGTCCAGCCCAAGGTCATCCACGACCTCCTGGAGCCAAATGACGCGGCGTTCCAAGGGCTCAATCAAGGTAAGTTCAAGATCCGGCCGCGCGATTGCCAGGCACAAGCCCGGAAGGCCCGCGCCGGACCCTACGTCGGCCACGTGGCTGTCCATGGCGATGGCCGATTCGATGACCGCGCAGTTCAGGACGTGACGGCTCCACAAGCGAGGGATCTCGCGGGGACCGATCAACCCTCGTTCAGTACCGGATGTAGCCAGGTGTTCAACATAGCGCTTGGCAAGATCCAAGCGCTCCCCAAAGATCTTCTCTGCCGCTTCCTGTTCAGCTGCGGTGATATCAACCATGAGCTTCTAGTCAGCCGAGACGACGATGTGGCGGCCGGCGCCTTCGCCCTCGGATTCTGAAACCAGCCCGAGATCAGCGACGACGTCGTGGACAATCTTGCGTTCGTAGGCGCTCATGGGTTCCAGGGCGACCGTCCCGCCATCCGCCTTGACCTTGGCCACGGCATCCTCGGCAATCTGCTGGAGTACGCCTGCGCGCTCCTTGCGGTATCCGTTGATGTCCAGCACCAGGCGGGACCGGTTCTCGGTAGCGGACAGCACCGAAAGGCGTGCCAGCTCCTGCAGTGCTTCGAGCACCTCGCCGTCGCGGCCTACGAGGCTGTCCAGGGCTGCGGACTCCTCGTCTGCAACGATGGAGATATAGGTGCGCCCGTTGCGTACCTCAATGTCGATGTCGCCGTCGATGTCGGCGATGTCCAGGAGCTCCTCGAGGTAGTCGGCAGCGATGTCGCCTTCCTCTTCCAAGCGGCTGGCCGTCTTGGACTGGGTTTCTTCCTGGGAGTCGTCCTGGTCTTCAGTTACGGCGTTGGTAACTTCTTCGGTGCTCTCGGCAGACATTACTTCTTCTTCCTGTTCTTACGTTGTGGCTGGACGCGCTGGGCACGGGCTTCGGCGGCTGCAACCGCCGCAGCTTCGGCCTCGGCAGCGGCGTCAGCGGCTGAAGTCTTCTTTCCACCCAACAGCGGCGGGAGGCCCTTCGCAGCACGGCGCTCCTCCAGCGCCTTTGCAGCGGGTGAACCCGGCGTAGGCATGCGGCGGATGACGAAGAACTGCTGGCCCATGGTCCAGAGGTTCGTGGTGGTCCAGTAAATAAGGACACCAATCGGGAAGTTAATGCCACCGATGCCGAACACGAGGGGCAGGATGTACAGCATCATCTTCTGCTGACGCATGAACGGGCTGGCCATGGCCTCTTCGGACATGTTCTTGGCCATGATCTGCTTCTGGGTGATGAACTGCGAGGCCGTCATGGCAACGATCATGATGACGCTCAGGACCACGACGGAGACGTTTCCCGCGCCACCGTGAAGCAGCGCGGAGGACAACGGGGCACCGAAGATGCTCGACTCATCGAACTCCACGACTTGCTGGGCACTCATGGCCCCAATACCGTTGCCGGCATTCTTCGCGTTGGAGATACCGGAAAGCACCTGGAACAGGGCGAAGAAGAACGGCATCTGGATCAGCATCGGCAAACATGCCGAGAACGGGTTGGTCCCGTGCTTCTTGTACATCGCCATCTGCTCCTGCGCCATGGCCTGGCGGGAGAGCTGGTCGGTTTTGCCTTTGTACTTCGCCTGCAGCTTCTTCAGATCCGGCTGCAGGAGCTGCATGCCGCGCTGGGCCTTGATCTGCTTGACGAACACAGGAATCAGGGCTGCACGGATCACCAGCACGAGGCCAATGATGGACAGAGTCCAGGTCCAGCCATTTGCGGCGGGCAGGCCAATGAAGCTCAGTCCCTCGTGGAAGCCGACCATGATGATCGACACCAGCCACTTGAACGGGAACATGATTGTCCCAAAGAAGTCATCCATTAGTTATCCCTATTCGTTAGGCCGCCGTGCGGCCTTCTTCATCAGCCTGAGCAGCCAGGAACTGGTCCGGGTTGTTCAGTACAACAATTGTGGGCGTCCGGCCTTCAGGCCAATGACGATGTCCAGCGGGGACATGGTCCACTCCGCCGGCGTTCCACGGGTGGCATTTGGCGAGCCTCTTGGCTGCGAGCCAGCTACCCTTCACAGCGCCGTGCACCGTGACTGCTTCCAAGGCATAAGCCGAGCAGGAGGGGAAGAACCGGCAAACCTGGCCGTACAGGGGCGAGACGACCTTGCGATACGCCTTCAGCAAAAGAATGAGGATATTCCGCGGCAGCTCCCACAGGAAGATACCCACCGCTGCGGGCAGGGTCCTGTTGGAGGGCACACTTGAGGAAGGAACGACGGCGGTGCTTATGTCATGCACGCGGTGTCCCTTCCGTAGTGGTGCCGTTGCCGTCCGGCGAAGCGTTGCGTGGATTGGAGCCACCCAGTCGCTTCGTCGTCACTGCCAATGCGGCGTTGTAGTCGGAGAGCAACTGCTCCCAGCTGGCAGATGCAGCTGCGGGCAGAGCCCGGACCACCACCGCCAGGCCAGTTCCATGCGTGTGCAAGGAAAGTGCGCCTGCTTCTCTCAGTCTCCTCTTAACGAGGTTCCTGGTCACGGCGTTCCCGACGGCTTTGGAGACAATGAAGCCGATTCGACTCGGCTCCCCGGCCCCGATAGAGGCCGTATATAACACTAAGTTCCGGCGTCCATTGCGGACGCCGGAACGTACAGTTGTTGAAAAGTCGGTAGACGTCCGCAGACGGTTAGGGGTGGCTAGCACCGTCGAATCCGCAAAAAGACCCTGACCGACAAGTCAGTTATTTACGCCGACAGTTCGACGCGGCCCTTGCCGCGACGGGCAGCCAGGATGGCGCGGCCGGCACGGGTGCGCATACGAAGGCGGAAGCCGTGCTTCTTGGCCCGACGGCGGTTATTCGGCTGAAAAGTCCGCTTGCTCACGTTAGTTACTCCAGTGGATCAAAGGTGCGCCCACCCGATCAAAAAAGGGGAAGAACTGGCCGACGCTAAGTTTTGTATGTGCCGCCGCCGTTGCCTCCCGCACGATGAACGTACGGAGTTACAACTGATCTCAAAAGCGGACACAAAGGACTTCACAACGTTAGGGCAAAAAGGGACCCACAGTCAAACCGGCAGCCTGCCGCACACATATCCACAGCTGTGTCCAGACCCTGCTTGCAGCCTGTGGATGAAGTGGCTCACAAGCCGTATTCCGGAACCACAACGGTGTAATTATCCACAGGCAACTTCCCAGCTATCTTCTGGCGATTGCATCCCCTAGAGTGGCTCAGTAGCCCATTGTCCACCCGCTGTGCATAACTCTGTGGATTATCACCCGGAACAAGCAACGCCGGAGACACTTCGGCTGCCAGCAACGCCGGCAAGCAAGTATTTAGGAACTGATTGATGACAGTAGACGAAGCCAACCACGCCAACACTGTCGGAAGTTCCTGGCGCAGGGTGCTGACCCTCCTGGAACAGGACGATCGGGTCACTCCCCGTCAGCGTGGTTTCGTCATCCTGGCCCAGGCACAAGGCCTCATAGGTTCGACCCTCCTGGTGGCAGTTCCCAACGAGCTCACCCGCGAAGTCCTGCAAACGCAGGTCAAGGATGCCCTCGACGATGCCCTGCGGAGCGTCTTTTCGGATGACATCCGCTGTGCAATCGACGTAGACACCGATCTGGTGCCGGTCCATGCAGAGCCGGAACCCGCCGTCGAGCTTTCCGCAGTACCGGACTTTGCAGAGCCGAAGCCCCAGCCGACTCCGCCGAGCACATCGCACGAGTTCGGCCGCCTGAACCCGAAATACATCTTCGACACGTTCGTGATCGGCTCCTCCAACCGCTTCGCCCATGCGGCCGCGGTTGCCGTCGCGGAAGCGCCGGCCAAGGCATACAACCCGCTCTTCATCTACGGTGACTCCGGACTGGGCAAGACCCACCTGTTGCACGCCATCGGGCACTATGCACGCCGTCTCTACAGTGGTATTCGCGTCCGCTACGTGAACTCCGAAGAGTTCACCAATGACTTCATCAACTCCATCCGCGACGACGAGGGCACGAGTTTCAAGACCACGTACCGCAACGTGGATGTGCTGCTGATCGACGACATCCAGTTCCTGGCAGGCAAGGACCGTACCCAGGAAGAGTTCTTCCACACGTTCAACGCCCTGCACAACGCCAACAAGCAGGTGGTTATCACCTCCGACCAGCCACCCAAGATGCTTGCGGGATTCGAAGACCGTATGACGTCGCGCTTCGAATGGGGCCTGCTGACGGACATCCAGCCGCCGGAGCTTGAGACCCGTATCGCCATCCTCCGCAAGAAGGGCCTCAGCGAGGGCCTGTCAGCGCCGGACGACGCCCTGGAGTACATCGCGTCGAAGATTTCCAGCAACATCCGCGAACTTGAAGGCGCCCTCATCCGCGTCACTGCGTTCGCGAGCCTCAACCGCCAGCCGGTGGACGTTGCCCTGGCCGAGATGGTCCTCAAGGACCTCATCACGGATGACGGTGCCCAGGAAATCACGGCGAAGCAGATCCTCGACCAGACAGCGGACTATTTCAAGCTCAGCATGGAAGAGCTTTGCAGCAAGTCCCGTACACGGACACTGGTGACAGCCCGGCAGATCGCCATGTACCTCTGCCGGGAGCTGACTGACATGTCCCTGCCCAAGATCGGCCAGGAGCTCGGGGGCCGCGATCACACCACTGTGATCCACGCGGACCGCAAGATCCGTGAGCTGATGGCTGAGCGTCGTGTGATTTACAACCAGGTCACCGAACTGACCAACCGCATCAAGCAGCAGCAGCGCGACTCCTGAATCCACATCGCGACCGCCACTACATACCTTATTAACAGGTGCATGTGGATAAGCCTGTGGATACTTAAGGGGACAAGCGTGCTTAATGGGCTTAAAACCCTTAAGCCGCCTGTGGATCGTTAAAAACGCTCCTGGGAGTTGTCCCCATCCACACCCTGTTTAAAACCCAGTTAACGCACACTCCGTGAACAGGGCTTAACCGCGGAACTTCGCGGCGAGATGGGGTTATCCACAGTTTCCACAGCAGTTATTAACACTACGAATCCCAAAAAATTGAAATCCCTCAAATAACAATCTCGTTCTGCCACACTCCGAGCCCGGCCAACGGCCAGGCCGAGGCCAGCCTGCGGCTGTCCACATACGAGGGGTCCGGCCGATCGGGGATGGGTTAATCGCGGATCTTCCGGCTAAGCTGTCAGCAGCGCTCCCATCCTCGGGTCTGTTTGTAGTTCGCTCAGTGCGGACCATGCAGGTTCCGGTGCGGGAGTGCGGAGATTTAGCGGCTTCCAAGCAGGAATCCGCAGCTACTACATGGCAGCAGCAATGAAAGGCGGCACCCCTCCGTGAAGTTCAGAGTCGACCGCGACGTCCTGGCAGAAGCCGTTACGTGGACCGCGCGATCGTTGTCTCCGCGGCCGCCTGTTCCGGTGCTTTCCGGTCTCCTCCTCAAAGCCGAGGCGGGAACGGTAAGTCTGTCGAGCTTCGATTACGAGACGTCGGCGCGCCTGGAAATCCCGGCAGACATCGCTGTTGAGGGCACCATCCTGGTATCCGGGCGCTTGTTGGCTGACATTTGCCGAAGCCTCCCCTCCGCACCGGTCGAGGTCGAAACCGATGGCAGCAAAGTCACACTGACCTGCCGCCGAAGCAGCTTCCACCTGGCCACCATGCCCGAATCCGAATACCCGGCCTTGCCGGCTTTGCCGGCAATCAGCGGCACCTTGCCTGGCGACGCTTTTGCGCAAGCCGTTTCGCAGGTCATCATCGCTGCGAGCAAGGACGACACCTTGCCGATCCTCACCGGCGTACGTATGGAGATCGAAGACGATCTGATCACGCTCCTAGCCACAGACCGTTACCGCCTCGCGATGCGCGAAGTTCCCTGGAAGCCTGTTACTCCGGGAATTTCCACCAGCGCACTGGTTAAGTCCAAAACCCTGAACGAGGTTGCCAAGACCCTCGGTGGCAGCGGCGACATCAACCTCGCCCTCGCGGACGATGACAGCCGCCTGATCGGCTTCGAAAGTGGAGGACGTACCACCACGTCACTCCTGGTGGACGGCGACTACCCCAAGATCCGTTCCCTGTTCCCGGACTCCACCCCTATCCACGCGACAGTCCAGACCCAGGAACTCGTCGAGGCCGTACGCCGTGTATCGCTCGTTGCTGAACGGAACACTCCGGTCCGCCTCGCCTTCACCCAAGGTCTGCTGAACCTCGACGCCGGTACGGGCGAGGATGCGCAGGCTTCGGAAGAGCTCGAAGCCCAGCTTTCCGGCGAGGACATCACCGTTGCGTTCAACCCGCACTACCTGGTTGAGGGCCTCAGCGTTATCGAAACCAAGTACGTTCGCTTCTCGTTCACCACAGCTCCCAAGCCGGCCATGATTACTGCCCAGGCGGAAGCCGATGGGGAAGACCAGGACGACTACCGGTACCTCGTGATGCCGGTCCGCCTGCCCAACTAGCAGACGCCACGGACACATCAACCCTCATTCCCAGAAAAGAGTTCACACTGTGCACATCGGACTGATCGGCCTCGGAAAAATGGGTTTCAACATGCGGGAACGCATGCGGAACGGCGGCATCGAAGTCACGGGTTTCGACCGGAATCCGGACATCACGGATGTCTCTTCCGTCGATGAACTCATTGCGGCCCTGCCCACCCCGAGGCTGGTCTGGGTGATGGTCCCATCTGGTGCCATCACTGACGCTGTGATCACAGAGCTTGGTGAAAAGCTCAGCCCCGGCGACATGGTCATCGACGGCGGCAACTCACGTTTCACCGAGGACCAGAAGCACGCCGCGGCACTCGCCGAAAAGAGCATTCGCTTTGCGGACTGCGGCGTTTCCGGTGGCGTGTGGGGCCTGCAGAACGGCTACGGCCTGATGGCCGGCGGAGCGGACGAGGACATTGAACTGGCAATGCCTGTGTTCGACGCACTCCGCCCTGAGGGTGAGCGCGCCGACAGTTTCGTCCACGTCGGCGGTGTCGGCGCAGGTCACTACGCCAAAATGGTCCACAACGGCATCGAGTACGGCCTCATGCAGGCATACGCCGAGGGCTACGAATTGCTCGCCGCCAAGGACATTGTGAAGGACCTCCCAGGTACCTTCCGTGCTTGGCAAAAGGGCACCGTGGTCCGCTCCTGGCTGCTGGACCTCATGGTCAAGGCATTGGACGAGGATCCGGGCCTTGCATCCATTGACGATTACGTTGAGGATTCGGGAGAGGGACGCTGGACCGTGGAAGAGGCAATCGCCAACGCCGTTCCGGCCCCGGCAATTACCGCAGCGTTGTTTGCCCGGTTCGCTTCCCGCGAGGACAACTCTCCGGCCATGAAAATGGTCTCCGCCCTGCGTCATCAGTTCGGTGGACACGCCACCCGTCCGGCCAGCTAGGCCGCAGGAGTCCTGCGAACGGCGTGTACCTCGAACATCTTTCACTGACGGATTTCCGCAGTTATGCACAGGTTGACCTGAAGCTTGGCCCAGGTGTGACCGTGCTGGTGGGTTCCAACGGGATCGGCAAGACCAACCTGATGGAGGCCATCGGGTACCTTGCCACGCTGAGCTCGCACCGTGTGAGCACCGACGGCCCGCTGCTCCGCTTTGGCACCGAGCGCGCCATGGTCCGGGCGCGGCTTGTCCGTGGCGAGCAGTCGACTGTCATTGAGCTGGAAATCAATGCCGGCCGCGCGAACCGAGGCCGTATCAACCGCAGTAACCCAGTGCGGGCGCGGGATATCCTGGGCATCTGCCAAACAGTGCTTTTCGCTCCGGAGGACCTGGCTCTGGTGAAGGGGGACCCTTCGAACCGTCGCCGATTCCTTGATGAGCTGTTGGTAAGCCTGGTTCCGCGGCATGCTGCCACACGAAGCGATTACGATCGGGTCCTTAAGCAGCGCAACGCGCTCCTGAAGTCTGCACGGACAGGTAAGTTCACTGCGGGCCATGAAGCAACCCTGGATGTTTGGGACCAGCACATGGCGCGGGCAGGTGCTGAACTCCTGCACGCCCGCCTTGAGCTCGTGGAGCGGCTGCGTCCGCACCTCAACAATGCCTACGCACAGCTGACCGATGGTTCCAAGGAAGCCGGCGCCATCTACCGTTCCACTATCCAGGACATCCTGGATGACGACGGCGGTCCGGCGGATCGCGCAACGGAACCGTCGTCGTCGGCGGAGGACCTCCGGGTACTGTCCGTGGACGATCTCACCGAACGGTACATCCAGGCCTTCGCTGCGTCGCGGAAGAAGGAACTGGAACGGGGGATCTCCTTGGTGGGGCCGCACCGGGACGAGCTGGAACTCGTTTTGGGTCAAGCGCCCGCAAAGGGCTACGCCTCCCATGGCGAGACCTGGTCCATGTGCCTTTCCCTGAGGCTTGCTTCCTACTACGTCATGCTGGACGACTCCCGCACGGGCGGGACCGCGCCGATCCTTATCCTGGACGATGTCTTTGCCGAACTTGATGTTCAACGGCGGCGTAAACTGGCTGCAATAGTGGCCGGCGCCGAGCAGGTGCTGGTGACGGCCGCCGTCGACGCCGATATCCCTGAGGAGCTGGCCGGACGGCGCGTTACCGTTGTTCCGGGAGGCATCGATGGCGAAGGATAGCGCGGACGGACTCCAGCCCGGCCGGGATCCCGACGAAATTGACGCGGCCCAAGCAGCGCTGAACCGCATGCGCGAGGCTGCTGCCGCGCGGGGCGAAGTAAGGCAACGCGCTCCCCGCTCCGGATCAGCCCCCCAACGCAAAGGCCTCCGCAATACCAGGGGTTTCACCCAATTCCATGGCAGCGGCCGGGATCCTTTGGGCCTGGGCAAAGTTGTTGGGCGCTTGGTGGCTGAGCGGGGATGGACGTCACCGGTTGCCGTAGGGTCCGTGATGGCTGAATGGGAAACCTTGGTTGGTCCGGATATCTCGTCCCACTGCACTCCGGAGAGCTTCACGGACACGACGCTCCACGTCCGCTGCGACTCCACGGCGTGGGCCACCCAACTGCGGTTGCTCAGTTCCAGCCTGCTCGAGATGTTCCGGAATGAACTCGGCGAAGGCGTAGTAACGAGCATTCAGGTTTTGGGTCCGTCGGCTCCAAGTTGGCGAAAAGGCGGGCGAAGTGTCAACGGGCGGGGCCCCAGGGACACTTACGGCTGAAAGGCGTGCAGGGCGATTCAACGCCCCTGGGCCGTATGGACCCCCATCGGGACCACCGCAGGGCCATTGAAGATAGGGCCAGCGGCCTCCCACGGGCATATTCAGCTCTCGGCTGCCCCCGTATTTGCAAGGATTCGAGCGTATCCACGATAGAATTGGCGTAGATCACTGAGCGCCGGTGAAACGTCGTCCAGGTCCTGAATCCACTCTTGTGGTCTCAGGGACCCCTTCGTCGGAGTAGTCGGCGCAATCAGTCACGTGCCCGTTGACGGCCTCGGTTCGCCGTGGACAACACCGGGAACGGCCGACATCGAGTACAGAGGAGTCGAAAGCGCCTGTGGCTAACGACAATGCAGAGACCTTGGCAGTAGAGCCCGAAGAGGAGACTGTTCCCACGCCTGACACGCCCGCCGAGGCGCCCAGGGAGTACGGTGCCAGCGATATCACCGTGCTGGAGGGCCTCGAAGCCGTGCGCAAACGCCCGGGTATGTATATCGGTTCCACCGGTCCCCGTGGTTTGCACCACCTTGTTTACGAAGTGGTGGACAACTCCGTCGATGAAGCCTTGGCCGGCTACTGCAGCCATATCGAAGTTACTCTTCGCGCGGATGGTGGCGTCCGGGTAGTGGACGACGGCCGCGGTATCCCCGTGGACATCCACCCCACCGAAGGCAAGCCGACAGTCGAAGTCGTCATGACCATCCTGCACGCCGGTGGCAAGTTCGGTGGCGGCGGATACGCGGTCTCCGGCGGCCTTCACGGTGTGGGCATCTCCGTGGTCAACGCTTTGTCTCGTCGCGTGGACACGGAAGTCCGCCGCCAGGGCCACGTCTGGCGGATGACCTTCGCAGACGGCGGTAAGCCACAGGGCGAACTCGTCCAAGGCGAGGCTACGGAAGAGACCGGTACTTCCCAGACGTTCTACCCCGATGGCACCATCTTCGAGTCCACTGAGTTCGACTTCGAGACGCTGCGTGCCCGGTTCCAGCAGATGGCCTTCCTTAACAAGGGGCTGAAAATCACGCTGACCGATGAACGCCCCGTCACGCGGGACGGTGACGACGACCTTGACCTTGACGCCGTGGCGACCGAGGGTGAAGTCAGCGCCGAGCACCGCACGGTGGTGTACCAGTACCCTGACGGCCTGCTGGACTACGTGAAGCACCTGAACTCGAACAAAAAGGTTGAAATCGTCCACGAGGACGTCATCGCCTTCGAAACTGAAGACACTGAGCGGCACATCGCCGTTGAAGTTGCCATGCAGTGGACAACCGCCTACTCGGAAAGTGTCCACACCTACGCCAACACCATCAATACCCACGAGGGCGGAACCCACGAAGAGGGTTTCCGCGCTGCGATGACCTCGCTGATCAACCGCTATGCGCGGGAGAAGAGCATCATCAAGGAAAAGGATGACAACCTCACCGGTGACGACATCCGCGAAGGCCTGACGGCCGTTATTTCCGTCAAGCTTTCCGAGCCACAGTTCGAAGGCCAGACCAAGACCAAACTGGGTAATTCCGAGGTCAAGGGATTCGTCCAGCGCGTGGTCACCGACCAGTTGGGTGACTGGTTGGAGCGGAACCCCGGCCCTGCCCGCGACGTGATCCGCAAAGCCATCTCGGCTGCCCAAGCACGTATGGCAGCACGCAAGGCCCGCGATAACGCCCGCCGGAAGAGCCCGCTGGAATCGTTTGGCATGCCGGGTAAGTTGTCAGACTGCTCCTCCAAGGATCCTTCGCGTTGTGAGGTCTACCTCGTGGAGGGTGACTCGGCCGGTGGTTCGGCCAAGCGTGGCCGCAACCCGGAAACCCAAGCCATCCTGCCCCTGCGCGGCAAGATCCTGAATGTGGAGCGCGCCCGGCTGGACAAGGCCTTGGGGAACGCCGAAGTCCAGTCCATGATCACGGCTTTCGGTACGGGCATTGGCGAGGACTTCGACATCGCCAAGCTCCGCTATCACAAGATCGTCCTGATGGCCGATGCCGACGTTGACGGCCAGCACATCACCACCCTCTTGATGACGCTGCTGTTCCGCTACATGCGTCCCCTTATCGAGAACGGTTACGTCTACCTGGCTCAGCCGCCGTTGTACAGGATCAAGTGGTCCAACGCTGCTCACGACTACGTTTACAGCGATCGTGAACGTGATGAGACCATCCGCAAGGGCGCTGCCATGAACAAGCGGCTTCCCAAGGACAACGGCATCCAGCGCTACAAGGGTTTGGGCGAGATGGACTACACGGAGCTGTGGGACACCACCATGGATCCCGAGCGCCGCACGCTTTTGCAGGTCACCATGGACGACGCGCTGGCCGCTGACCAGACCTTCTCCGTCTTGATGGGCGAGGACGTGGAGTCGCGGCGAAACTTCATCCAGCAGAACGCCAAGGACGTCAGGTTCCTCGATATCTAGCGGCCCACCGGCCACTTAGATATTCCAGAACCGACATATACCTGAAACGGAAACTTAGATTATGAGTGACGAAACTCCCGAAGTCCCGGCCTCGAACGACGCCGAGGATGTAGTTCTTGAGGGTGATGTGCTGACTGACCGCGTCGAACAGGTGGACCTGCAGACGGAAATGCAGCGGTCCTACCTGGACTACGCAATGGCCGTGATTGTCGGCCGAGCCCTCCCGGACGTCCGGGACGGGCTCAAGCCGGTTCACCGCCGCGTCCTGTACGCAATGTTCGACGGCGGCTACCGCCCGGACCGCTCTTTCAACAAGTGCGCCCGCGTGGTCGGCGATGTCATGGGTACCTATCACCCGCACGGTGACATGGCGATCTACGACGCCTTGGTCCGCCTCATCCAGGACTGGACCATGCGCTACCCGCTGGCGCTTGGCCAGGGCAACTTCGGTTCCCCCGGTAACGATGGAGCCGCTGCGCCGCGTTACACCGAAACCAAAATGGCCCAGCTGGCCATGGAAATGGTCCGGGATATCGACGAGGAAACCGTCGACTTCCAGGACAACTACGACGGCAAGAACCAGGAACCCACCATCCTGCCGGCCAGGTTCCCCAACCTGCTGGTCAACGGTTCCTCAGGCATCGCCGTCGGTATGGCCACCAACATTCCGCCGCATAACCTCCGCGAAGTTGCCGAAGGTGTCCAGTGGGCGCTGGATAACCCCACGGCCACCCGGGAAGAGCTCCTTGAAGCGCTGTTGCTCCGTATCAAGGGACCCGATTTCCCTACGGGTGCCACGATCCTCGGCCACAAGGGCATCGAAGACGCCTACCGTACCGGCCGCGGCTCCATCACCATGCGCGCAGTGGTTAACGTCGAGGAACTCCAGGGCCGCACCTGCCTGGTAGTCACGGAGCTTCCTTACCAGGCAAACCCGGACAACCTGGCCATCAAGATTGCCGAACTGGTCAAGGACGGCAAGATCCAGGGCATCGCGGACCTCCGTGATGAAACCTCTGGACGCACGGGCCAGCGCCTGGTGATCGTGCTGAAGCGCGATGCCGTCGCCAAGGTGGTCCTGAACAACCTGTACAAGCACACGCAGCTGCAGGACAACTTCTCGGCGAACATGCTTGCCATTGTCGACGGCGTTCCGCGCACCTTGAGCCTGGATGCATTCATCCGGCACTGGGTTGCGCACCAGATGGACGTCATCGCGCGTCGCACCAGGTACCGCCTGCGCAAGGCCGAGGAAGAAGCACACATCCTGCGTGCACTCCTGAAAGCACTGGACATGTTGGACGAGGTCATCGCCCTCATTCGCGCGTCCAACACCACGGAGGCTGCCCGCGAGGGACTCATGGAGCTTCTGGAGATCGACGAGCTCCAGGCCCGGGCCATCCTGGACATGCAGTTGCGCCGTTTGGCTGCCCTGGAACGCCAGAAGATCCAGGACCGTCATTCCGAGCTCGAAGCGATGATCCAGGAATACAACTCGATCCTGGCTTCCGAGGAACGCCAGCGGCAGATCATCAGCGAGGAACTCGCCGAGATCGTGGCCAAGCACGGCGACGACCGCCGCACCCACATCCTGATGGGCTTCGACGGTGACATGTCCATGGAGGACCTGATCCCCGAAGAAGAAATGGTCGTCACGATTACCCGCGGCGGATACGTCAAGCGGACCCGCAGCGACAACTACCGTTCGCAGCAACGCGGCGGCAAGGGAATCAAGGGCGCGCAGTTGCGCGGGGACGACGTCGTGGAGCACTTCTTTGTGACCACCACGCACCACTGGCTGTTGTTCTTCACCAACCTGGGACGGGTCTACCGTGCCAAGGCCTACGAGCTGGCGGAAGCCGGCCGGGATGCCAAGGGCCAGCACGTTGCCAACCTCCTTGCCTTCCAGCCGGATGAGCACATCGCGCAGGTCCTGGATCTGCGCGACTACCAGCAAGCGCCGTACCTGGTTCTTGCAACCAAGAACGGCCTGGTCAAGAAGACTAGGCTGGAGGACTACGACACCAACCGCACGGCCGGCGTCATCGCCATCAACCTGCGCGACGAAGACGAACTCGTTTCCGCCCAGCTGGTGAGCGAAACTGATGACCTCCTCCTCGTGTCACGCAAGGGCCAGTCGATCCGCTTCACGGCAACAGATGACGCTCTGCGCCCCATGGGCCGTGCAACGTCGGGTGTGACCGGTATGAAGTTCCGTGAAGACGACGAGCTCTTGGCTGCTGACGTGGTACAGGACGGCTCGTTCGTGTTCATCGTGACCGAGGGCGGCTACGCCAAGCGCACCGCCGTCGACGAATACAGGCTCCAGGGCCGTGGTGGCCTCGGCATCAAGGTGGCCAAGCTTGCCGAAGACCGTGGCGACCTTGTGGGTGCCTTGATCGTGCAGGAAGAAGACGAAGTCCTGGTGGTCATGGAGGGCGGCAAGGTAGTCCGCTCTGCCGTCACCGGAGTCCCTGCAAAGGGCCGCGACACCATGGGCGTCATTTTTGCCAAACCTGACAAGAATGACCGCATCATCGAGGTGGCACGAAACAGCGAACGTGGTTTGGAAGTCGAAGAATCTGAGGACGGACTCGACCATGACGTAACGTTGGCTGAAGACGACGGCGCCGCTGAGGCGACCGTCACGCCCGAAACGGAAAACGACGCAGACCCGGAAACCGATACGGGCGCGGAGCTGAACGAAGACAATACCGGAGGTAACGAGTGAGTAATTCCGACTCATATCCCAAGCCGAGCACAGGTGTCCCCGGCGGACTCCGGCAGCCCGCGGGCAGCGCGCAGGCAGGAACCCCTGCACGGCCGCAGCAGCGTCCAGGCGCCGCGGCCGGCGAGACCGGGGCACGCCCTGCAGGCGGCGCCAACTCAGCCCAGCGCCCCGCTGGAGCTCCCGGGCAGCGCCCTGCACAGCCGGGCCAGCGTCCCGCAGGAGCAGGCGGCCAGCGGCCCACAGGTGCTCCCGGACAGCGGCCCGCACAGGCTGGACAACGTCCGGCAGCAGCAGGCGGCCAGCGCCCCGCCCAGGGCGGACCCGGTTTGGTGAAGCCCGCTCCCAAGGCCAAGGTTCGCCGCGCACGGTTGCTTGTCAGCAAGGTCGACCCCTGGTCGGTCCTGAAGATGGCATTCCTTTTGTCGGTCGCACTGGGCATTGTCACAGTGGTGGCCGCGATCGTGCTCTGGACCGTCCTGGACCTGACTGGCATCTTCAACCAGGTAGATAGCCTCCTGGGTACCCTGGCCGGTTCTGAAGGCAGCGGATTCGAATTGAAGAAGATCGCTTCCTTGGGACAGGTGGCTTCCTTCGCCACCATCATTGCTGTGGTGAACGTGGTCCTGCTGACCGCCCTCTCCATGCTCTCCGCCGTGCTGTATAACATTTCGGCAACTTTGGTTGGTGGCGTCGGCGTCACCTTGACCGACGACTAGCAAAAAACCGCGGAAATACGCTGAAAATGGCTGAAATCCGTGGTGGGAAAGCCTCGATTTGAGATCGGGCCGGGATGTGCTGTACAGTCATATCTCGGCCCGATGAGGCATCGGGGCGTATAGCTCAGGCGGTTAGAGCGCTTCGCTGATAACGAAGAGGTCCCAGGTTCAAGTCCTGGTACGCCCACGGAACCAAAAGTGGTTCAGGTAAAACTGAACTGGAATGAGGTACTTGTGAAGAGGTTGCTTGTTGTACTGGCAGCAGCGGTCGCAGGTGTCCTGGCCTATAAAAAGGCACAGGAATCCGAAGCCCGGAAGAATGTCTGGAGCCAGTCGACCGATAAGGTCGATTAGCCGAAGAGCCCGGTTTGAACTGGTAATTGACAGTCAAAACTTAGGGTATGATAGACGGGTTGCTTCTTATGGGGGCATGGCGCAATTGGTAGCGCACCTGCTTTGCAAGCAGGGGGTTCGGGGTTCGAGTCCCCGTGCCTCCACCATAAGAAAAGTCCCGGTCAGAAATGACCGGGACTTTTGCTTTAACGGCTTCTGCCCTCATCCAGCCGAAACATGTCCCTCATCCGGCTGGAACCCGCTGAAGGGCCTGCTCGAGGAATGACTTCAACTCGCTGCCACCCAAGACCGGCGTGACAACTCCAAGCTCCAGGGTTGGTTGGCGCTTTTCCTCCGCTGAGGCCAGGGCGGTCTCAACATTCTTGCGGGCCGTAGCGGCCGCCTCTGTGTCGCCTCGTTTCGTGGCCTCGAGCATGTCCAGCGCGGCCTCTACACCGCGTCCATATTCGGCCGCCGCAGCAACCCACGCCGCGGCATCCTGGGCGAAGCCTCGTTGCGCCATCCGCGGGAGAAGTTCGGGCAGCCGCTGAAGTAGCGCTGAGCGGGCCTTCAAACCACCTGAAGGCGCCCGCCCGGCGTCGTAATCCGTCCAGAACCGGTCAATATCGCGTCGCAGCTCGGGAGCGGAAGGTGAAAGTTCGTCGTCCTGCCAATCCTGGTTCAGATCCACGAAAGCCCGGACACCTTCCTGGACGGCGGGATCCGGCCCCGCTACCAGGGATAAGGCGGCGTTCATGGACTTCGCAGCGTCGTAGGCGGGCCCGTTCCAAGACAGGTCGGCGTAGTTGAAGATAGCAGGCAGGGAAAGATACGGCTCGATCATGGGGTTGGTGACGATGCCGCGGATGGACGTGTACAAGTCCGCGTCCCGGCCGAGCACCGGTGCCATGAACAAGTGATCCTGGGAGAAATCGTTGACCGGGTAGTTGTCCCAGATAACGAGGGTCCTGAGTGCAGACGAGGTCCCGTAACTGCGCCGGGCCGTATCCACTGATTCCTTGGTGATGCGGTGCGAAACCACGTCCTCACCGGTCCACTGCACCACAATGTCCGGGTTCAGTGCCTTGCCGAGTTCCCTTTTGTAGGCGGTGCTGTCGGAACCGTTGTAGAAAGTGGGGACTGTTTCCAATGGTTGGACGCCCTGTTTGCCCACGATGAACTTCTCGTTGACGTCGTTAATGAATGAGGCCTGCGCCTTGGCCAGGTTGGCTTGGCCGGATCCGAACTCCTTCACATCCTCGGCACACTGGACTTTGGTGGCTATGTCGTCAAGGGGTATCACGAAGGATCGAACGCCCAGCGAATACAACGACTCGAGCTTGGTTAAGGCATCGTTCAAATCAGATGTGCGCGAGTAGCAAACGTCGATCCCGGGCGATAAAGCGTACGTAAAACGGATGTGACTGGCAGCAGCGGCGTCAATAAGCTCCCGCAGTTCACCAAGTTCCTGGTTGGAATATAGATCGCGCCACCTCTCCCTCAGCAGGGGATCGTCCTTGGGTGAATAGATGTAGGTATTCATCTTTTGCCGGCCAGCGAACTTGATGACGTCGAGCCGGGCCTGGTGAGACCAAGGCGTGCCGTAGAAGCCCTCAATAACGCCTCGGGTTTCCATCAATGGCCAGTCACTGATGCGTACGGCCGCCAGACTGCCGTCCTTGAGCAGTTGGCGAAGTGACTGCACTCCGTGGAAGATGCCGTCGGCGTCCCGGCCGGCAAGTACCGCCGTCGGGATCCCATCGATTTGGCCGGTAGCTATCGCGTAACCCTCGGGCCGTTCGAGTGCGGTCCGGATCTCCGGATCACCGTCCAAATGCAGCGCTCTGAGGGCGCCAGCGGAATCGGTCCCCGCACGAACGGCAGAGGAGCCCTCGCGGGGAGTGGACAGTGTGGTCACAGTCTCGGCCGTTCCTCCGGCTCCGGAAACCAACTCCACCAGGGCGTCGATCGAGGCCTGGTCCGTTCCCTCCGAAGCTACAACGTACACATGGCCGCTGAGAGGTATGGACCCTCCGGTTCCGACGTGGGTGTGTTGCGGCACAGGGAAGATATCGGGAACGGCTCCAACATCTCCGCCCTTCCCGTCCGGGCGGTCATGTGCAATAACAAACCACCCGCTCATGACCATAGCGGCGGCGAGTGCCGCGGCTGCGATCAGGATGAGGAGGGACCGCCTGCGTCTGGCACCTGCGGAGTTGGGTGCGTTGTTCAATGAGTTACCCCTTGTGTATGCCGTACGCGGCTTACTGGAATGCTGAGTCAAGACAATCACACTGTCCCTGCATCAGATAGGGAGAGAAGCGCTTGCCGGCCACACTAAGGTTGATCCGTGACCCTTCTCATCGCCGCCCTCGGGGTACTGGGAGTCGCCTCCTCCGGCCCGCTGATGGCCGGCACCTTGGGGGCCACCTCCGTGACCGCTCTGGCCATCGCTTTTTGGCGCAACGCAATCGGGGCTTTGGTCATGGCCACTCCTGTGGTTGTCCGCGAGCCCAAGGCTTTCGGGAAGATCACACGCAGGGAGCTTGGCTGGTCCGTGACGGCCGCTGTCGCTCTGGCCTTCCACTTCGCCTGCTTCATCACGGCCCTGCAACTGACGTCCGTTGCGGCGGCTACGGCCTTGGTATGCCTGCAATCGGCGTGGATCGCCGTTTTCCAGTTGTTCCGCGGCACCAGGCACCGTTGGCCGGTGCTGCTGGGCCTGGGGATTGCGTTTGGCGGGGTGGTGGCCATTACCGGGTTCGATATGGGTTCCTCGCCCGAGGCGCTGCTGGGCGACCTCCTGGCGCTTGCTGGCGGTGCGCTGGCGGGGCTCTACACGCTGGCGGGCGGGAAAGCCCGCCAGTCGATGGGTATTGGCACCTACACCACCCTCTGCTATGGCATCTGCGCGGCGATCGTTGCGGTGCTGGCTACCTTCAACGGCCAGGCCCTTGTAGGGTTCGACGCCGGAGGCTGGCTGGGGATTATTGCCATCACCGTCTGCGCGCAGCTGGTGGGACATACAGCCTTCAACCACCTGCTGGCCACGATGAGTCCGTTGCTGGTGTCGATGATTATCCTGTTGGAGATTCCGGGTGCGGCGATCCTCGCAGCAGTCTTCCTGAATGAAACGCTGCCGGCCGGCACATACGCGGGATTGGCCCTGATTCTTGTTGGACTGGCAGTGGTGGTGGCCGGTCAGCGCCGTGGACGGCCCGAAGCAGACCGGCGCGAAGCTGAGCTGGGAACCGACTAGCCTCCCGGCGTCGTGCGTTAAATCCCGCCGCGCCGAACGCCCTGGGCGGAGTTGGCAGTGTGGATGGCGCGCAACAGCTTGGCCGGGAAGTACACGGAAAAGAACACCACCATGGGTGCTTTCAGGGCCATCTTCTTCACATTGTGGGCTTTGTACGTGCGATCAAACCGCTGGACGTAGTAGCGATAGTCGCGCGGCGAGTCCTCAAGCCGGCGTGCGGACATGCCGGAGACCATCTGCGGCAGGTACTGCACTTTGAGGTCGTGATCGAAAAGATGCAGCGACAGATCGATGTCCTCGTGCATCTCGTCCTTGGGATCCAGGCAAGCCTCATCGCGGATGGTTTCCCATGCGGAGCGGCGAAGGGCCATGTTTGAACCGAAGAGGAAATGGTACTGGTGCTTGGCCAGCCGCAACATGAGTTGGCGCATCTTGTCGTCGGCTTTGAGTCCGAAGCGCCGCATGGGCATGTCGTAGTAGACCACGGGGCCGGTCGCGGCGGCGACGGTCGGATCCGTGAATGCCTTCTGGACCTGCTCAACCCAGTCGGGTTCGAGGACGGAGTCGGCGTCGATCCGTCCCACTACTTCTCCCGTGGCGTGATTAAGGCCAAAGTTCCGGGTGGGAATGAGTCCCTGCGAGGCAGACTGCTGGAGAAGGATGATGGGGCTTTCCGGGTACTCCTGCTGCATCTGCCGCACGATCCTGGCCGTTCGATCCGTGGACAGATTGTCAACGACGATGATTTCGGCTGCCGGGACTGATTGATAAATGGCCGCAATGAGGCACTGGCGAATAACGCTTTCCTCGTTATACGCCGGGATGACAATGGATACGTCCGGCGGCTCCGGAGCATCCTTGAGGGAACCCGCAACGGGTCTATCGGCTGACATCCCTCCAAATCTAACACCCACGGCAGGTGCACCGAAGGAGGCTTTGGTGACATGCGGGGAAACACTAAGGGGACCCCGGCATTGGCCGGGATCCCCTTAGAGAGGGTAAGAACAGCTTGAGTTAGCTGTGGGTGCCCTTGCTTTCGGAGTCCGAAGCATCAGTGTCCTTGTGCAGGCTCGCAGCGATGTTCTTGACCGCAGTCTTGGCGTCGGTTGCGACCTTGGCGCCGGCGTCGCCAACATTCTCGAGGGCGTCCTTGGTGGCCTGCTCAGCCTCGGCAGTGGCGTCCTCGGAGTTGGTTTCCGAGGCCTTGGCCTCGCTCGCGGTGGATGCGGTGGCCGAAGCTGCAGCGTCAGCGGGAACAGGGGAAGGAGTCACCGGTGACGGCGTCTTCCACGGATCCTCGACAGGCTTGGAAGCCTTCCAGGCAGCCACGCCTGCAGCCACAGCGGCTGCGATGACGGTGACGATCAACCAGCCACGCTTCTTGGGCTTTGGTTCCTTGCCCAGCTTGGTGCTGACGGCCTTACCGGCTTCGTCCGCGACAGCCTTGATCTGCTTGCCAGTGGCTTGGGCCTGCTCCTGCACACTGTGGACAACTCCGGAGTCCACCAGCTTCTGCGCTACGGCATCAACCTGCGCCGGGGCGTTCTCCAGGGCGTGGTGGACAGCAACAGACGCTTGACCGAGCTGCTCGGACAACTTGGGGAGGTATTCATCCACCACTTTGTCCCGGGCCTGGCCCAGGACAGGGGTTGCCTTGTTGAGGGCTTCCTGAATCCTGGGAGTGGCATCTTCCACTGCGTCATGGATCTTCGGTGCCAACTGAGCGAGGCCGTCCTGGAGCCGGGGCGTTACGACAGCAACCCCGTCTGCGGCCTTGTGTGCAGCAGTCTTCAGCCCCTCCTGGATCCTGGGGGAAGCGGTATCAATGCCGTGCTGGATGCGAGGAACAGCCCAATTCACGGCAGCCTCCACGCGGGGTGCGGCCCAGTCGCGGGCGTTTTCCACACCGTCCGCTACGGATTGTTCGATGTCGCGGGCAATACGGTCTGATTTCTTCACAACTACCTCCCGATACACATGCTGGTTTGTTGCTAGCCTACGTCGCTTGGGGAACACCGGCTATTCATCTGCCGGATTAGGCACGGATTTCACCGAGCGCGGAACCGGCTTTACAACTCCAAAGGCGTTGACCCTGCATGGAAGAATGGGGCCATGACCATCGCAACCGCAAAAGCAACGATCCACACGACCCTCGGCGATATCAAGGTTGACCTCTTCGGCAACCACGCGCCCAAGACGGTCGCCAACTTCATTGGCTTGGCCACGGGCGAAAAGTCCTGGAACCACCCGGAAACGGGCGAGGACAAGACCGGCACGCCGCTGTACAACGGCACGATTTTCCACCGCATCATCAAGGACTTCATGATCCAGGGTGGCGATCCCCTGGGCCGCGGCGTCGGCGGACCGGGCTACCAGTTCGACGATGAAATCCACCCGGAACTGACCTTCAACGCCCCGTACAAGCTGGCCATGGCCAACGCCGGTATCCAGATGGGCAAGGGCACCAACGGGTCACAGTTCTTCATCACCACCGTTAACACCGACTGGCTGTTCGGCAAGCACAGCATCTTCGGCGAGGTGACGGACGAAGAATCCCGCAAGGTTGTGGACTCCATCGAAGCCGTCCGTACGGGCATGGGCGACCGCCCCGTTGAGGACGTCGTCATCAACAGCATCGATATCGAACAGCTCTAGCCTGCATTCATGAGTTACGGAATCCCGTCGGCTGAGCCGTCTGCTGATGTTCCGGTGTGCCCCAGGCACCCGGACAGGCCCTCCTACGTGCGGTGCCAGCGCTGCGGGCGCCCCGCGTGCCCGGAGTGCCAGCGGGCGGCCGCCGTCGGGTTCCAATGCGTTGACTGCGTCAACGAACAAAAACGTTCGACGCCGGAATACAAGTCGCCCTATGGCGGCACCTTGGCCATTGGCCGCCCACTGGTGACGTACCTGATCATCGGTGTGTGCGTGCTGGTCTACATCCTCCAGTGGGTGCTCCCGGGCGATGTCATCTTCCAAAATTTCGCGTTCGCCAACATCTTCGCGGACACCGAACCCTGGCGGATGCTGACATCGGCATTCCTGCACTCGCAGGGATTCCTCCTGCACATTGTCCTGAACATGTACACGCTCTGGATCTTTGGGCAAGCCCTTGAGCCTTTGCTCGGGCGCATCCGATTCCTTGCGGTGTATCTCATCTCAGCAGTTGGTGGCTCCGTGGGCTATCTGCTGCTCACGCCAAGCTTCCCTGTAGTGGGCGTGGTCGGAGCATCCGGGGCCATCTTCGGACTCTTCGGAGCCATGCTGGTGGTGCAACGCCACAGAGGTGGCGAAACCAAGCAACTGTGGGTTCTGATCGCCATCAACGGCGCCATTGGGTTCTTTGTTCCCACCATTGCCTGGCAAGCACACCTGGGCGGCTTGATCGCCGGAGGTCTGGCCGCCGGTGTCATTGCCTACGCCCCGCGGGGTAAGAACCAGGCCCTGCTTCAAACAGGTGGACTTGTCCTCGTGGTGGCACTGTTGGCCATTGCCACGTTGGTCCGGGTCACTGCCGGCTGACACCACCGTCCTTATCGGCGGCGACTGGTTGCCGCAGAATCGTCCTTAGCTTCCCCGGAGCAGAGCGCGTGGATCTCTTAGATAGATCGCTTCCAGGCGTACCTCTTTCTCTTTCGGCGCTTCCCCACCTCTCTTCCTGGTGAGCGTTTCCTGAGCCCTTTCCATGTGCTCGGCGCCGAGCCAGTCCGGAACCATGGTCATCAGGGTCCAGTCCCACCACGAGTTATCCCGAGCGTCGGTGAAGGAAAACATGAAGTGGGTTTTCACCGTGGGTCATCTCCAGTCGTCTGTCATGGACGACCGATGCGGGCTTGGTGTCAGTTTTCCACAGGACTTATCCACACTGTGAGTAACTTACATGCTTGTAGTTCCATGCCAATGGCACTCTGTGGGCGGTAAAAGAGCTAGATATCCCCCGAATGGCATGAATCTGTCCACACCTGTGGATAACTTTGTCCCCGGTAGTCCTGTATATGTGGAAAAGTAGGGAAGTTTTAGGCGGGGTGTGGACAACCCTGTTAATTGCGGCGTTGTGCTGTATCTATCAACAGGCTTATCAACACTGTTAATAACTTACATCGCTGTAGTTCAGGCCTTAAGGGGCGGCGAAAACCCCGGATTGCCGGGGCTAACCCGGGTGAAACCCACACGTTGTCCCCAATTGTGGATAACTTGTGGGTACTGGCCTGTTGTTAAGTGGGTAAGTGTTCCAGTGATGGGACCCGGGCCCGCCCTCCAAGGCAGCGGCAACGAGTCGGCGTACACGACGGCCTCATTCACTTGCCGTGCCATCGAACCTGGTTTCGGCAACGCCGGCAACGCGGAGTAGTTGAACTTTCGGTGAAGCTTGGAGCACTATCCACAGCTTGATGCACAGTGGGTATAACTGTCCCCCGGAGTACCGCTGTCCGCCGATCGGCAGCATCGCAAGGATAAACAGCGTAAGTCCGTGGATGTCCACAGAAGTTATCCACGCCTGTGGATAAAGTTACGCACTTCTGTGGAAAGCAGTGTGGGGTTGGTGTTTTGGTGGTCCCGGCATGCCTGCCTCCTAAGACCACACCCCGGAAGTGCCCCGCCGGTGGCTGTCCATCAGGTGGGTGTCGATAATTCCTATCGCCTCCATGAGTGCATACATGGTGGTTGGGCCGACGAAGGCGAAGCCCTTTTTCCTCAATGCCTTGGATAAGGCGATCGACTCCGGGGACGTCGTGGGGATATCGGCGAAGGTACGCGGCGCTGGGGTACTTGCCGGTTGGAAGGACCAAACAAAGTCCACCAGGCCGCCTTCTTCGCGTAATGCGATAGTGGCTTTTGCGTTGGTGATGGCAGCCTTGATCTTCAGCCTGTTACGGACAATCCCTGCGTCCAGCATGAGCCGTTCAACGTCCGCTTCCGTAAAGGCCGCCACGCTCTCCGGGTGGAAATCCAGGAAGGCCCTCCTGAACGCATCCCGCTTCCGGAGGATAGTGGCCCACGAGAGACCAGCCTGGAAAGCTTCGAGGCTGATCCGCTCATACAAACCTTGTTCATCGCGGACCGGCATACCCCATTCATGGTCGTAGTAAGCCTGCATGAGGGGATCCGAGGCGGCCCACAGGGGACGGGCCAGGCCGTCCTCACCGATGATGGTGCCGGTGTCCGGGGTCATGAACGCTCCTCTGCGGCCGCGCCGGCCACACGGCCGGCAGGTAATCTAGCTTCCAGGGATATTCTGCCCCTACGCACTGACATTGAAGCGTTGCCCCTGCTCCGGGCTTACGACAATCCTGTAACCCGCATGGTGATGTTGATCCGGCCATGAGTGAGGCCGCAATCCGCGGGCGCAGTGCCAGGCAGGACCTTGGGTATGCCGTGATAAGCGAACCGGGACGGACCGCCAAAGACGAAGAGGTCCCCGGATCGAAGTTCGACGTCGGTGTAGGGCTTGGTGCGTGTTTTCGTGTTGCCGAAACGGAAGATACACGAGTCCCCAATGCTGAGGGACACCACCGGAGCGTCCGAACGCTCGTCCTTGTCCTGGTGCATGCCCATGGCAGCACCGTCATCGTAGAAATTCACCAAGGCCGCATCGGGAGCGTAAGCCTCTGCGGGAGGCAACCCGTTCTCCACGCCATCGGTGGAATAGGCAGCAGCGACCGCCTTCCGGCCCAGGCGCACCATCCAGTCCGGGAACTCAAGGACAGGTCGACCGTTAACGTCAATAGCTTCCCGCGTGTACTTGTAGGGTTGCCAATGCCAACCCAGGCAAACGGTACGCACGGACATTTGGTGACCGCCGGGCAGGGTGGCCGCGCGCAGGGGCACCGGTCCCTGGGTCCATTCAGCGAAGCGCGCGACTATCCACCGTTGCTGTTCCTCCGTAAGCCAGCCAGGGACGTGGACTGCACCGGGCGCGACCAGGCGGGGACCGGCGTCGTGGGTTTCTGACTGCACCAGCTCCAGGGGAAACAGGGCGTCATCGTCGCTCACGCGGCCTCCAACGTGAGAAGTGCGCGTTTGGCGTCCGCACCTCCGAGGTAGCCACCAAAGCTGCCGTCTGACTTGACGACGCGGTGGCACGGAACGATCACCGGAATCGGGTTGGTAGCGCAGGCGCTTCCTACGGCGCGCACAGCATTGGGGCTGCCTGCCGCCCGGGCAACGTCAGCGTAGCTCTCAGTCTCGCCGTACGCGATCCGGGGCAGGTGCTGGAGCACGTTGAGGCGGAACCCGCGGGACAGCCGGAAATCCAGCACAAGGTCAAACTCCCTGCGGGTTCCGCTGAAGTACTCGTCGAGTTGCCGTGCAGCGTTGTCCAGGCGCGCCGGCGCCTCGAGGATGCGGGGACTGATGGTGTTCGCGAGGACCTGCAGGATGTCAGTATGGTTTTCCCGTTCGAAGGCCACCCGTACGATTCCACGGTCTGTTGCTGCCAGCAAGAGCTTTCCCACCGGCGAATCAACCACCCGGTAGGCAACGTCCAAGGTGTGGAGCAGCTGGGCATCGCGGGCCAACCTCGCGTGAAGACTGGTGAGGGCAGGCTCCACGTCTCCGAACGTGGGTGTCAGGAGCTGGTTGACCTCGGCAAGGTCGGGGCTTGGATCCAGGGTCATTTGCTGTCTCCCTTCGGGGATGAATGTGCCAGGACCGGTTTGGGGGCAAGCGCCGTGCGCAGGGCTTTCACGCCGTCCGCTCCGGCCCGGCGCGCGGCTTCAGGGGTAACGCCAAGGAGCTCCGCGATGTCCTTGTACGGGATCCCCGCTATGTAGTGGTAGGCCACTGCTTGCCGTTGCTTCGGGGGCAGGTGGGCGACGGCGTCGAGGAGTTCCGGGTGGCCTCCACCCGGAATGCCCAGGCGGGACGACTGCTCAGGAGGGTTGTCGGTTGGCAAAGCACGACGGTTACCGGCCCGCAGGTGGTCGACGCATTTGCGATGTGCGATGGTCACCAGCCATGCCTGCACATTGGCTCCCGCCGGGAGTGCCGGATAGGACTGAAGGGCTGCCAGGAAGGTGTCAGACCAGGCGTCGTCAGCGTCATGAACGCCCAGGACTGCGCGGCACACCCGGAGTACGGTGGCGCCCTGTTCCTGGACGACGGCTTCGAACGGCTTCTTGGTGGCCAACTGCCGGGGCTGCATCAGAAAAGCTTGCCTTCCCTGACCACTGCCGGCTCCTCGAGGTCCAAAAGGTAACGCTTGTTGCGAAGACCGCCAGCGTATCCGGTCAGTTGTCCATGGCGGCCCACCACCCGGTGGCACGGGATGATGATGCTTATGGGGTTGCGGCCGACAGCTGATCCAACAGCTTGGGCAAGGTGGGGGTCGCCAAGCTCAGCCGCGAGCTCGCCGTAGGTCACTGTTTCCCCGAAAGGTATATGTTTCAACCGGTCCCAGACCCTCTGCTGGAAGGCGTTTCCGCCGGCGTCGTAAGGGATGTCAAAATCCGTTCGGCTGCCGCCCAGGTATTCTTCGAGCTCTACCCGGGCCAAGGCGAACACTGGATCTTCGACGCCAGTGGGAACGCCAAAGTACTCCTGTGGGGGCATATGCCAGTGCCCTTCGTAGAAGATACCTGTCAGGAAATCCCCGCGTGCAGTCAGGGTCAACTGCCCCAACGGGGACTCCATGGTGGTGTGCCGGTTACTCATATCCTGTAGACGTTCACGGGCACGGAAATGTGAGGTGCGGGGTCCTAGGAGCGCCAGCGCGTGGTCATCAGGAAGCCCACAATCGCAATACCGAAGCCGGCCACGATGTTCCATGACGCCCAGTCCCGAACCGGGAACTGGCCCTGCGTGATGTAGAACGTGATGATCCAGAGGAGTCCGAGGATCATGAGTCCGAACATCACGGCCTTGTACCAAACCGGGTTGGGCTTGTACTGCTTCGCGGCCGAAGTCTGCGGGGCCTGACTGGTGGGCCGCTTGCGGGGCTTGGACTCGGGCACGGATCCTCCTGCTGTTCGGTTGGCACCCGTTTCGGCCAGCCTTGGTATCCTGCAGGAAGGAAATTTCCAGCGGTTATCGGCCACACGGCGTTCCGGGTTGGTTCTAGCTGTCAAGTCTAGCCGCAACTCACGTGCAGCCCGCGCCGCCCGTGCACTATCCGAGGAGACCCTGTGGCGCACCAGCAGACGACGGCTGACCCGGCCGTGCCGTCCCGCCGCAGCGACAACGGAAGCCATCCCAAAAAACGGCTCCGCGCATCCGACGTTATCCGGAAGATCAGCCAGATCCTGGGTGAACTCCTCATTACGGCAGGGGTCGTCCTGTTGCTGTTCGTTGGTTGGGAACTATGGTGGACCAACGTGGAAGCGGACGCCAAGCAGACTGAAGCGATCCACGACTTCGCGCAGGAATTCAAGGGCCCCCTGGCACCCACCGCTCCCGCTGATCCCGCGAATTTTGGTCAACCCGTAGTGGGAACTGCGCCCGGATACGGTAAGACGATCGGCATCATGTACGTCCCCCGTTTCGGCGCGGACTACACGAGGCCCATCATCGAGGGAACCGATTCCGGTGTGCTGGACACGCTGGGGCTGGGCCACTATGGAAGCACCAGTATGCCCGGCGCCCTGGGCAACTTCGCCGTTGCGGGCCACCGGCAAACCCACGGCGCCGTCCTCGATAACATCCACACCCTTGTTCCCGGGGACAAGATCTATGTGCAAACGGCCGACGGGTACTACACCTACGCTTTCCGGAACAACCAGATCGTCACGCCGGACCGAACGGATGTCCTGATGCCTGTCCCTACCCAGCCGGGTGCGCAGCCCAAGGAGAGCATCCTCACCATGACCAGCTGCAACCCCCGCTTCGGGTCCCAGGAAAGAATCATCGCCTACTCGTTACTGGACAGCTGGCAACCTGCCTCGGCCGGTCCGCCGTCGGAAATCGCCGCCCAGGTGGCCAAGGCAAACGGAAAGGGGTAACGGATGTACGCGTGGATCTTCCGTAACCTGCCCGGGCCCGTGTGGGTCAGGATCGTGACATGCTTGGTACTGGTGGCCGTAGCACTGGTACTGATGGTGGAGTTCCTCTTTCCTTGGTTTTCCCAATTCACCGCTTTGACTGACTCAACGATTGGTTTACTGCAACAGCCATGAGCACAACAAAAATCCTTGTAGTGGATAACTACGACAGCTTCGTTTACACCTTGGTGGGATATCTGCAGGAGCTTGGGGCAGAGACCACGGTTGTCCGCAATGACGACGTCACACTTGCTGAGGCAATCGAGCTCGCCTCTACCCGCGACGGCGTCCTCGTCTCGCCGGGTCCCGGCACCCCTGCTGAGGCCGGCGTCTGCATCGAGCTCATTAAATGGTGCGGTGAAGCCAGTAAACCCATGTTCGGCGTGTGCTTGGGACACCAGGCCCTCGCCGAGGCCTACGGCGGTGTGGTGACGCACGCGCCCGAGCTCATGCACGGCAAGACTTCTCCGGTGCGGCACGAAGGCAAAAGCGTGTTCGCCGGCCTCCCGTCGCCCGTAACGGCAACGCGCTACCACTCCCTGGCGGCAGTGCGTGAGTCCATCCCGGATGTCCTGGAAATCACCGCTGAAACCACCAACGGCGTCGTGATGGGACTGCAGCACAAGACTGCTCCGCTGTGCGGCGTCCAGTTCCACCCCGAATCCGTGCTGACCGAGGGCGGCTACCAGATGCTGGGCAACTGGCTCGAGTCCTTGGGCATGACTGGAGCCGCGGAACGCGCAGCCAAGCTGAGCCCGCTGATCAAGCAGTAAGTACGTAAAGTACGGCCGCATTCGGCGACCGGAAGCCTGCGTCAAAGCGACGGAGGAGCAGCACGCGGAGGTCGGCGGATAGCGACAGCGCCGGCCGCTACTTCTTGGTGGGCGTCGGCTTCGGCGTGGCTTTGTCCGTGTCGGTCGGAGTCGGCGTTGGCGTCGGGGTGGGTGTAGGCACTACCGGAGCCTTGGCTACTGTCACGGTGACCGTCTTGCCCTGGTCCACTTCGGTATTGAACGCCTCGCTCTGACCCGTTACGGTACCGGCTGCCACCTCGGAGTTCTCCTGCTCCACCACCTGCATGACCAAGCCGTTGGCTTTGAGGGCGCCCTCTGCCTCTGCCAGCGGAAGTCCGATCAGCTGGGGCATGAGGACCTTGCCCGAAGAAATTTGCAGTTCCACCTTGGATGACGCGGCGATGGCTCCGCCGGGTGCTGGTCCTGTGTTGATGACCAGGCCCACGGGAACGGTGGCGCTGTGCGTGCGGACCGAAACGATGTCTCCGGTAATGCCCAGTTTGCGCAGGGCTTCCCGGGCGTCGCCTTCGGTGCGACCCACGATGTTCGCTGGGATGGTTACCGAACTGGGCCCGCTGGAGATCTTCAGGATCACCTCGGCGTTCTGGTCCAGCATGGCTCCGGCTACCGGTGCCGTGCCGATTGCGATGTCCTTGGCGACACTGTCGCTGGGTTCGCGCACGCTCTTGGGAACCAGCTTTGCCGAGTAGATCTCCTGGATTGCCTGGGACTCGGTCATGTTGGTCACCGCAGGAACAGAAATCTTTGCCGGGGGCGGTGGCTGCATATTCATAAGGCTGTAAAGCCAAAAACCGCCGCCGGCAAGCACCAGGAGCGTGAAGATTACCAACGTGGCGGTCCAGGCCCGACGGCGGGACTTCTGCCGTGCTGTCGGCTCACGTTCTGCAGGGAGGCCCAGGGGCAGTGCTTCCTCTTGGGCTTGCTCCACAGGTTCGTCCTTGAACTGGTCCACGTCAAGGAAACCCACGGCCGTGGCACTCAGGAGCTGTGTGGCAGGGTCTTCCGGTTCCACGAGGTCGTTCGGGTCCGTGGGGGCCTCGCTGGCCGGCAGGACCGGAACGGGGATGCCGTTGCTGGCTGCGCGCAGTGCTCGTCGGAAGGATGCGGCGTCCTGGAAACGGTCTGTCCGGTTCTTCTGCAGGGCCTTGGCCAGGACGGAGTCCAGTGCCTCGGAAACGTCAGGATTGTGGGCGCTGGCAGGGTCAGGGGTTTCGCGGACGTGCTGGTAGGCAACGGATACGGGACTGTCGCCGACAAAAGGGGGCCTGCTGGTCAGCAGCTCGTACAAGAGGCACCCGGCCGAGTAGAGATCGCTCCGGGCATCCACCGTCTCGCCCCGGGCCTGCTCCGGTGAAAGGTACTGTGCTGTCCCCACCACGGCCTGGGTCTGCGTCATGGTGGCCGCAGAATCAGCCATGGCCCGGGCAATGCCGAAGTCCATGACCTTCACATCCCCGGTATCCGCACAGACCATGACGTTGGCCGGCTTGATGTCCCGGTGGACGATTCCTGCCCGGTGGCTGTACTCCAGCGCTCCAAGGACTCCAAGCGTGTAGCCGATGGAGTCCTCGACGCCCAGTTCGTTCGCCTTGATCATGTCGCGCAGGGTCCGTCCGGAAACGAACTCCATTACGATGTAGGGCACCCGGACGTCCTCCCCGGGGCCGCCCGGCACGGAGTATTCGCCCGTATCGAAGATGGCCACGATGGAGGGATGGTTGAGCGCCGCGACAGCCTGGGCTTCGCGCTTGAAACGAGCCTGGAACTGGGGATCGCGGGCAAGATCGGCACGCAGCACCTTCACGGCGATGGTCCGACCCAGAACAGTGTCCGTGCCGCGATAGACGTCTGCCATGCCACCCCGGCCTATGAGCTCACCGAGCTCATAGCGGGAATTGAGGATGCGCTGTGAAGACACAGGTGTGCTCTCCTCTCGATGTGCAGGACCGGGCCGGGGCGTGGACATGATGGCTTACTTAGTTCTTCGGGTTTCCGGAAGCGCTGGGGTTGGCGCTCGGGGTGTTGGGGTTGGTGGGAGCTACGTTCTTGGCAAGGAAGTAGGTGACGGTGGAACCTGCATTAACCTCGGTTCCTGCTGCCGGGGACGACCGAACAAAGGTGCCAGGCTGCTGGCCCACGGCGCCGTTGACGGGATCTCCCGGGATCCACTTGAGGCCCGCGCCCTCCAAGGTAGCCCTGACCTGTGCTTCGCTGGCACCGGGAGCGATGGTGGGAACAGCAACCGTCGGCGGAGCTTGCGGACCCTTGGAGTACTGGACGGTGATGACCTCGCCCGGCTGGACGGCGCCTGACGGGTCAATGCCGGTCACGATCCCTACAGCAGCCTGGTCGTCGAAGACCTGCTCCCCTCTGACCTGCAGGCCCAGTGCGCCGAGTTGTGCACTGACCGTGTCGAAAGGCTTGCCGAGGTATTCCGCAGGGATGAGGTTGATGGTCTGCGGCGTTGACTGCGTGGGTGAGGGCGCCTCGGACGTTGGCGTAGTCGAAGGCTTAGGGGAAGCCGACGTCTGCGTAGGACTTGCACTGCGGCTGGGGCTTGTGGAGGTGATCTCGCTGGGTGCGGGGCTGGGTGAGAAGAATCCGGACTGTGAGATCAGGAAGCCAACCAGCGCGAAAAGCACCAACAGGATCAGGGCAACGAGCGGCCACGTCCACGGGCTGCGCTTCTTGCGTTCCGGCTCGGGGTCGTCGAAGTTTTCGTCATCGGTGTAGATGACTTCCTCTTCGTCGTTCAGTTGGCGTTCTGCCTCCAGCGCGTTGGCACGGGTCAGGGCGTTGTCAGAGGATGCAGCCGCAGCCCCCAGTGCAGCACCGGCGGCACCGGCGCCCAGCACCGGAAGCGCGGAAGTCGCCGTCGACGATTGCTCCTTGCCGTAAGGCGAGGTGACGACGCCGGTGGGTGCCGTTGCGGTATCGACGGGCGCCGTGATGGGGCCAGTGGTGCTTTCGAAGAGCAGCATCCCGGGAACGGCAGCGTGAGCGGTGGCGATGTCGCCATTGCGGATGGCTTCGGCGGCTTCGGCCAGCTTAATGGCGTTGGCCGGGCGGTTCTTGGGGTCCTTGGCCAGCATGGACATCAGGAGTGCGCGGACAGGTGTCGGCAGTGTCTCCGGCAGGGGCGGCGGTGCGTCGTTGACCTGGGCGAGGGCAATGGCGATCTGCGATTCCCCGGAGAACGGACGGTGACCCGTGAGGCACTCGTAACCGATAACACCCAGCGAGTAGATATCCGAGGAGCCGGTGGCAGTCTGGCCGGTGGCCTGCTCAGGCGCCAAGTACTGGGCGGTACCCATGACCTGGCCCGTCTGGGTCAGCGGCACCTGGTCAGCCAGGCGGGCGATGCCGAAGTCGGTGACTTTGACGCGGTTGTCCGGGGTGATCAGCAGGTTGCCCGGCTTGATGTCGCGGTGAACCAGGCCCTGGGCATGCGCAACCGCGAGGGCGCGGGCAGTCTGGGCGATGATCGAAAGAGTCATGTCCGGGGACAGAACCTGCTCGCGTTCCAGGATGCCGCTCAAGGGGTGGCCCGGTACGAGCTCCATGACGAGATACGCCGAACCGGCTTCCTCGCCGTAATCGAAGACGTTGGCGATGCCTACGTGGTTGAGGAGTGCGGTGTGGCGCGCCTCGGCACGGAAGCGCTGAAGGAAGCCGGGGTCTCCCGTGTACTCCTCTTTCAGCACCTTGATGGCTACGATCCTGCCCAGGATCTGGTCCTTGGCCTTCCAGACCTCGCCCATGCCGCCAATCGCAATGCGACTGGTCAGCTGGAACCTGCCGCCGAGTGTGATTCCCGAAGTAGGCCTCACTTATTCAACACCGCCTCAAAAATCTTCTTTGCGTTCGGACTGGTTAGCTTGGCACCGCTGAGCACATCCACACCTTCCATGACGATGGTGACGGCCACTTGCGGGTCGTTTGCCGGGGCGAACCCGGTAAACCATGAGTTGTTCAAACCTGAATCCCCCAGCTCCGCGGTTCCGGTCTTGCCGGCCACCTTCACACCGGGAACGGCTGCACCCTTGGCAATGCCGTTGTCCACCGCACTGGTCATCCACTCAGTGATCTGGCTTGCGATGGGGGCCGTGGTGCTGGTGCGCAGGGCCTCGGGTTTGGCTTCGCTGATGACGCGAAGGTCCGGAGCGCGAACAGTCTTCACCAGGCTGGGCTTCATCTGCACCCCCCCGTTGGCGATGGCCGCCGTCATCAGGTTGATCTGGAGCGGGGTGGCCTTGACGTCGCGCTGGCCTACAGCCGACTGGGCGAGCTGTGCCTGGTCGAGGTCCTGGGGGAAGATGCTGGGTGCCATCTGGAGCTTGAGTTGATCGCCGAAGTTCTCGCCGAAGCCGAATTTCTTGGCTTGGTCGCGGATGGCATCCTGGCCAAGGTCCAGCGCGATGCTGGCGAATGGCGTGTTGCAGGACTGCTCCAAAGCAAAGACGAACGACGCCGTCTCCCGGACGTTGCAGTTACCGCCGGCATAGTTGGGGAGGCTCGCGCTGGAACCCGGCAACGGCAGGCTGGACGGGTTGGGAAGTTCGCTGTCTTTGTTGTACTTGCCCGAGTTCAGTGCCGCTGCGGTGTCGATGAGCTTGAAAACGGACCCGGGCGATAGCAGGTTGCCGGTAGGTCCACTGACGTTCTGGTTCAGGTTGATCCCTGGAATCTGGTTCAGCTGGGCCATGTTTGCATCTGCTGCTTTGGAATCATGGGTAGCTATCAGGTTGGGATCATAGGAGGGCTTAGAGACCATCGCCAGAATCGCACCGGTCTTGGGATTGGTCACGACGATGGAGCCGCGCTGGCCGTCCGGAATGAGATCGTAGGCCAGCTTTTGGATCTCCGGATCCAATGTCAGCTCCACGGAAGCACCCTTGGGCTCGTTGCCAAGGAACATCTGGCTGAGGCGATCCAGGAACAACTGGTCCGAGTTGCCGGCCAGGACATCGCCCATGGACTGCTCAAGGCCGGTGGAACCATAGCCACGGGAGAAGTATCCAGTGACCCCCGCGTAAAGCTCAGGCTGGTTGTACTTGCGCTGGAACGCGCAGGTCTCTGTCCCGGGAACGGACTCTGCCACCGGCTTCCCGCCCACAATAATGGCGCCGCGGTCGTTGCAATACGAGGCCAGGATGGCGCGCTGGTTCCACGGGTTGGAGTTGAGGTCATCGGCCCCAATGACCTGGACGTAGCTGATGGCACCGAGGATCAGCGCGAACATGGCGACGGCGGCCATCCAGGAACTGCGGATTGCCTGGTTCATTGTTGCTTCACCGCCTCTGTTGGTGCGCTGGGTGTCTGGCCTGTGGCCGGTTTACGGACGACTGGGTTGCTGCCGGTGGCTGGGGGTTTGTTGACCATGGGGGTTGTATCCACGGGGCCGCGGGCGGTATTGGAAATCATCAGGAGCAAACCGACGATGATCCAGTTGGCCAGCAACGAGGAACCACCCGCAGCCAGGAACGGCGTGGTGAGGCCCGTCAGGGGTATCAGGCGGGTGACGCCGCCGATGACGACGAAGCACTGGAGGGCAATGGCAAAGGACAAGCCGCAGGCCAGCAGTTTTCCGAAAGCATCGCGTGTTCCCAATGCGGCGCGGAAACCGCGGGTGAAGAGCAGGAGATACAACATCACCACGGCGAACAGGCCGATCAAGCCGAGTTCTTCGCCGATAAGCGCCACGATCATGTCGCTGTTGGCGAAGGGCACCAGATCCGGTCGGCCCTGTCCAAGTCCTGTGCCTACCAGACCGCCGTCAGCCATGCCGAAGAGGCCTTGGACAATCTGCCCACTGCCGCCGGGCGATCTGCCGAAGACTTCCGGGGTGAATGCGTTGATCCAGCTGTCGATGCGGAATGCCACGTGGGAGAAAATCTGCGAGGCGACGAAGCCGCCGCCCAAGATCAGCAGGACGCCGATAACCACCCAGGAGATACGGCTGGTGGCCACGTAGATCATGACAATGAACAGGCCGAAGAAGAGGATGGAGGAACCGAGGTCGCGCTGGAAAACCAACACGCCGATGCTCACCAGCCAAGCGGTAATCATGGGGCCGAGGTCCTTGAACCGCGGGAACTGCATGGGACCGATCTTCCGGCCGGCCAGGAGGATCAGGTCACGGTTGGACGAAAGATACCCGGCGAAGAATATAGCCAAGGTGATCTTGGCGATTTCACCCGGCTGGAAGGTCATGGGTCCAAGCCGGATCCAAACGCGTGCGCCCAGGATCTCACCGGCAGAAATGCCAGGGATCAACGGCATAAGCAGCAAGAGCGCACTCACTGCCAGCGAAATATAGGTGAAGCGGCGCAGGACACGGTGGTCCTTAAGGAACCAGATCACGGCAATGGACACAGCCATCGCGATGAGGGTCCAACGCAGTTGATTATTGCCAGTGTCATCCCCGGGTCCGTCCATCCGGTGGATGAGGGCCAAGCCGAGGCCGTTCAGGGCCACGACGATGGGAAGTATTACCGGGTCTGCATATTGGGCGCGCAGCCTCAGCACCACGTGGAAGGCCAGGGCGGCCACCGCGAGAAGGCTGGACTGGAACCAGAAATCGCTGTCCAGCCCAACTTTCGAGTTGATACTTACCAAGGCGCTGGCACCGATACCCACGGAAAGTGCCAGGACGAGGAGGATCAGCTCAACATTCCTGCGGGGCTTGGGGGCGGTTTCAACCTGCGTCATTTGGCCGCCTCACAGGATGTGGGGATGGGCGAGGGGGTCGGGGTCGCGACTGCGGCCGTACTGGGTACGGGAACGCTGATGGTCGGCGACGGCGTCGGCTTGGGCCCCTTTGTGGGGCAGTTTGCTGAAGCGCTGCCCGTATTCTTCAAGTTCTCCACAATGCCCTGGGCATCGTGGAGGTCGCCCGCGGGCACGGTCTGGCGTACGCTCTGCTGGCCGTATTCCGGCAATGAATCCACCCTGATATCTGTGACGGCTTCCAGCCGGGAAAGCTGAATGGGGCCGAGCCTCTGCGAAATTCCGTTGAAGATGGCTACCCGCTGGTCGTATTCGCCCACGTAGTACCGGGTTTGGGTCCACGCATAGCCGAGCCAAAGGCCTACCACGACGCCAAGGACAACGACGGCGGCAACCGCAGGCATCAGCCATCGAACGCGACGACGAGGCGGCTCCTCAGCGTCCGCACGGTCCTGTTCGGCTTTGTGGGTCAGGACCGTTGCCGCGCGACGGGCCACCGTTCGGCCCGCGACAGTTGGAATTGATCCGGTCTCCGCTGCCGTGGCCGCTGCTCCAACCAGCTCGTGGGGGCGGCTGGCGAGTTCCTCGCGCAAAACCTCCGCAGACAGATGCTCGCCAAGATGGGGATCGGTAGTGGCCGGGGGTTCCCCCGAGTCGGACGATTCGGATGATTCCGCATCCTTGTCCATCGTGGTCGGGTCACCCGCGCTGAAGGACGATCCAGGCTCTGCGTCCCGGGCAGCCTTCGCTGCGGAGCTGTCATGAGATTCCTCAGCAGCTTTGCTTGCGGCGGGGCCGTCCGGCGACTTGGAGGCGGTCAGTGAGTCGGCTTCGTCGTCGGACGAGGCAAGCGCCGCTGCCGGGACGATGTCGACGGCGGCCGTGCTGACGTCGTCGTCGGTCTCTTCCGCTATTTCCAGCATCACTACGGTGACGTTGTCCGGTGCGCCGGCTTCCAACGTGAGGTCAACCAGGATGTCGGCGCATTCGCGCAGGTCCTTGGTCTCGCGCACCATGCGTTCCACTACGTGGCCCGCAACGTAATTGAGGCCATCGGAGCACAGGAGCCAGCGTTCGCCGGGTTCGACGTCCAGGACATCCAGATCCAGTTCGGGACTGGCATCGACGTCGCCGAGTACGCGCATCAGGACGTTCTTGTGGGGATGTGTTTCTGCTTCTTCAGGGCGAAGGCGGCCTTCATCGATGAGGCGCTGCACAAACGTGTGGTCAACGCTGACTTGCTCAAATTTCTTGTTGCGCAGGCGGTACGCGCGGGAGTCGCCAATGTGGGCGAAGTGGAGCTTGCGGTCCTCGAGCAGCAGGGCGGTGACCGTGGTGCCCATGCCGGAAAGCTTGGGGTTTTGGTGGACGAGCTCGGACAGCAGCGAGTTTGCCGTCTGGATCTCGTCGGCCAGGACGGTGTCTGCGCCCTCCGGATAGTTGTCATGATCAAGGTGGATCATGTCCAGGACCGTTGAGGCTGAGGCGACGTCACCGCCGGCGTGGCCACCCATGCCATCGGCCACGACAGCAAGATGGCGGCCCACGTATGCGGAGTCGTCATTCTTGGAGCGGATCCGACCGACATCCGAACGCGCGGCGTAGCGCATGATGAGCGGGCGCTCCGCGGGCGTGTCCTTGCCGTCGGGGGTCTCGGGGGCGGGCATGGACTACGGCCTCAATTCAATGACCGTCTTGCCGATCCTCACGGGGACGCCAAGTTCAACCGGCAACGCGCGGGTGAGCTGTTGATCGGCCAGGTAGGTGCCATTAGTGGAGCCCAGGTCCTCGATGAACCAGCGGCTGCCCTGCGGGAAGAGGCGGGCGTGACGCCCCGAGGCATAATCGTCCTCGAGGACCAACGTGGCTTCCTGCGCACGGCCGAGCAGGATGGGGCTCGCTGCCAAGGGGACCGTAGTGCCCTTGAGGGGGCCTTCCGTGACCACCAAAGTGCGTGCGTGCTGGATTGGCGGCGGCGGTGACGCAGCCAGTTCCGGGTGCTTGCGGACTTCCCGGGCTGTGGGAACGCCCGTCACGGCTTTGCGGCCGATCTGAAAGTCGCGGCGCATGGTGGACACGATGCTGAAGATCAGGATCCAGAGCAGCAGGAGGAACCCAAAGCGAAGCGCTGTAATGGTCAGTTCGCTGATGTCGTTCACGCGTGGCCACCCGGGGCTTGGGGGAGGAGGCGGAAAATGATCTTGGTACGTCCCATCGTGATGGTTGAGCCGTCAGTTAGCTCTACGCTTCCGTTTACCTTGTGTCCGTTGACGTAGCTGCCATTGGTGGAACCCATATCGACGGCCCACGTGCTGCCATTCTCGGTGCGGATCTCAAGATGCTTCCGCGAAACGCCGGTGTCATCTACAAGAATGTCGGCTTCCGATGAACGGCCAAGCACTACTGACCGGGCATTGAGGGAATATCGCTGTCCACCGATGTCGAGGACGGGCTGGAGGCGGGTGGGCTGCCGGGCGGGAGCAGCGGGAACGTGGCTGCGAGGGGCCTGGGCAGCCGGCGCTGCATCATTTGATTGCTTCTCGGTCCGGGAGGTGATTTCAAAATGGCCGGCGCGTTCCTCGTCGTTTCGACGGAACGAAATCCGGACAGATCCCTGAAGCGTGTAGCCCTGGCTGCGGACGTGCTGGATCACAACATCGCACAGTTCCTCGGCCAGGGGAGTTCCCCACTCCTGCGCCCTTGCGAAATCCTCATCGCTCAGGAGGACATCGAAAACATTGGGAGCCAGGGTGCGGCCGGCGGCGATGGTGATGGACTGGTTGTCCAGTTCGCGCCTTAGCTTGCTCGCGATCTCCACCGGTTCAACACGTGCCCGCGACCCCGTGGAGAAGACGTTTCGGACGGCTTTTTCAATGCCGCGCTCGACTTTGTCCAGCAAACCCATGGTCGTTCTCCTTTCCTTGCCGCGGCACCTGTTGTGCCTGTCCGATAGTCCGAGTGCGCACACAGCGAAGTGCGCGCCTGACGGCCCTTCCACTCCCCGATACTACTGGGACTGACTGGGAATGGCCTTAATCCACAACGCCCTACGACCCGGAAAAGTTCTCTCCGGGCCCTTGCTGGCGCGGCTGCCGGGGCGAGAAATTTCCATGGAATTCAGCCGTTGTTGAGGGAATTTTGCCGGGTGAGAGTGGTGTGCGGGACCCTCTTGGCACCCCGATTGGTGTTTTCCAGCGAATGTCCGTTATGCTTGATCTCGCTGCTTTTGAAGGAAACAAAGCTGGGAAGCCTGCTGAAGTCCGGAAAAAGAAGTTGCGCGCGAGTGGCGGAACGGCAGACGCGCTGGCTTCAGGTGCCAGTATCCGAAAGGGTGTGGGGGTTCAAATCCCCCCTCGCGCACGCAAAGGAAAGAGCCCCGGTCTTAGGATCGGGGCTCTTTTGTTTTGTCCTCTCACCTTTTACGCTCACAAGGTCGTTGGCGACCCGCTCATCCGTTGCTGGGCAACAACGGATATGCGGGCCAGCCACGGGGATGCAGCGCAGGGATTTCGAACAAGGGCCGGATTTGACCGTCCCAGGTGGGCCAAGGGTGCGGGGTGAGCCCCGCGGAACCGTTAGCTGCGTGCGGATCCGGTGAACCGGCGTCGTGAGTTATTCAGGTGCACGCGCATTGCTGCCGCTGCTGCCACCGGATCTCCCTCAGAGATTGCTGTGTATATAGAGGTGTGCTCGTGGACCACCTCCGCGAACCGCTCCGGGGAGTCCTGGTCCTCGGTGGTGACCAGGCGCGGGCGGGGCATCGTGATCATGGTTTGTCCCAATGCTGAGATGCAGTCCGTATAAAAGGGGTTGCCGGTGGCAGCCGCAATGGCCCTGTGGAATTCGAAGTCGGCCTTCATGGAGTGGGCCGGGTGGCCTGCGCTGGCGATGAATTGCTCCAAGGCGCCGTGCGCGGCCTTGAGCTGGCGTTCGGTGTGGTTGCGTGCGGCCAGGGAAGCGGCTTCTGTTTCCACCCCAACGCGGAAGTCCAGCATTTGCAAGCGGTCCTCCATGCTGGAGACCGGGCGGGTTCCGGGCGCCTGCGACGGACCCTCGGCGGGCGGAGTCAGCGCAAAGCTGCCCCGCCCACGTTCGGTTTCAACAAGTCCCTCGGCCTGCAGCCGGGTCAGGGCCGAACGGACGACGGTCCGGCTCACCCCGAATTCGCTGATGAGGGTGTTTTCGCTGGGCAGCTTCTCACCTGGCTGGATGGCGCCGTCGACGATGCGGTTGCGAAGGTCGGCGGCGAGGTCCGCGGTCAGGTTTCGGCTCATGGGTTCAAGATTACGCGCCGAATTCCACGGATTCGGTGGTCCAGGCGCGGGCCTGTCCGCTGAGGGTTACGCCCAGTCCGGGGCGGTCCGGGACGATCATGCGGCCGTTCTTGGTTTCGAGGCGCTCCTCGAACAGCGGGTCCAGCCAGTCGAAGTGTTCCACCCAGGGCTCGCGGGGATACGCCGCGGCCAAGTGGAGGTGGATTTCCATGGCAAAGTGGGGCGCGAGGCCCAGGCCTCTCTCATCCGCCAGGGCCGCGAGTCGGAGGAACTGGGTGATGCCTCCCACCCTGGGCGCGTCCGGCTGGATGATGTCGCAGCTGTTCGCGTTGATAAGGCCCTTGTGTTCGGCCACGGAGGCCAGCATTTCGCCCGTGGCGATGGGCGTGTCCAACACCTGGGCCAAGTGCGCGTGGCCTTCGAAGTCGTAGGCGTCCAGGGGTTCTTCAATCCAGACCAGGTTGAATTCCTCCAACTGGCGGCCCATGCGCAGGGCGGTGGCCCTGTCCCACTGCTGGTTGGCATCCACCATGAGTGGCACGTCCCAGCCGATGTGTTCGCGGATTCCAGCGACGCGGCGCAGGTCTTCCTTGGAATCGGGCAGGCCCACCTTGATCTTGATGCCGCCGATGCCTTCGTCGATGGATTGCGTGGCGCGTTCCTTGACCTCGTCCAGGGTGGCATTGAGGAAGCCGCCGGAGGTGTTGTATGTCTGGACGGAGTCCCGGTATGACCCCAGCAGCTTGGCCAAAGGGAGTCCGGCACGCTTGGCTTTGAGGTCGTAGAGCGCGATGTCAATGGCGGCGAGGGCCTGGGTTGCCACCCCCGAGCGTCCCACCGAGGCGCCGGCCCAAAGGAGCTTGGTGTAGATCTTGCCGATGTCGTTGGGGTCCTCGCCGATGATTCCTTCTGCCACTTCCTTGGCGTGGGCATACTGCGCAGGGCCGCCCGCACGCTTGGAGTAGCTGAAGCCCAGGCCGGTGTGTCCCTGTTCCGTGGTGATCTCGGCGAAAAGGAACACCACTTCGGTCATCGGTTTCTGGCGGCCTGTGAAGACCTTGGCGTCGCTGATCGGCACGGAAAGGGGAAGCGTAGCGGTGGACAGCTTGATGTGGCGGATCAGATCTACGGTGCTCATGGTTCTCCTAAGTGGTTTTACTTAGAATACAAGTTGGCTACTTGTTCTACAAGCTTTCCTGCCGATCAAAGCCCACTGCGCCTTCACCGGGCAGGCGAAGCCCGAAGACCTAGGGGGCCGCGGGCGACGCCGGAACGTCAGTCGTCATCGCCGGCGTGGGAGACCGGCGGCCACCTTGCTGCGCCGCAGTCCCCGCAACCACAACCAGGGCGACCCCAACAAGCTGCAAGACAGTGGGTGCCTGAGCCAGAACGAGCACGCCGATCAGCACGCCAAACGCCGGTTCAATGGACAGCAGCGTGCCAAAAGCAGTGTGCGTCATGCGCCGGAGGGCAAGCATCTCCAGCCCGAAAGCAATCACCGGAGTTATCAGCGCAATCCCGGCTGCAACAGGCAGCACCCACCACTCAAGGGATCCTCCGAGGACCTGCGGCAAGCCAATGGGCAGCGTGGCCAGGGCGGCGACCGGAATGGTGAGCGAGAGTCCGCTGATGCCACCGAAACGATCGCCAACATGTTGGGTGAGTACGTTGTACAGCCCCCAGCATGTCCCGGCCGCAAGGGCGAATCCCACGCCGGCCATGTCGATGGTGCCGTGCCACGGCTCCGTCAGCAGCACCACACCCATGAAGGCGAGGAGTGGCCAGATAAGCGCCTTCCGGCGCTTGCTCATGAGGCCGGCCACGGTGAGGGGACCCAGGAATTCGATGGCGACCGCGGTTCCCAGTGGGATGCGCTCGACGGCGGCAAGGAAGAATGTGGTCATGAAGCCCGTGACCACTCCGAGTGCGATCAATGCGGGCAGGTCGCGGCGTCGCAGTGACCGGATGGCCGGACGGCTCACCAGCCACAAAAACACGACGCCAAAGCACATGCGCAACCAGGCCGTGCCTGCGGGTCCCACCTGGTGAATGACTGCAACAGACAGGGCATTCGAGAGCTGTACCGCCATCATCGCGGCAACGGCCATTGACCATGGAGGAAGGCCGCCGATGGTTCCGGACAAACGGTCACGCATTCGGGGTCTCCGTCCGATGTGCTGCGCCGACCCCTGGTTCCAGGACGGTCAGGGTGAACCGAGTGCGCTGCCGGGAGTCATTGGAGTACGCATGGCCGACGTCGCCAAAGAAGGTTAAGGCGTCGCCGATGCTGAGTACGTGGATTTCCTCCGAGACGCTCACCGTCAGCGAGCCTTCCAGAACCTGCAGCAACTCGCGGGTACCTGCGGAGTGCGCTTCGCTTTCGTGCCGTTCGCCGGGCGCCAGTGTCCAGTCCCAAAGCTCGACGACGTCGGGAGACTCGGTGCCCGCGACCAGGACGCCCCGGCCCCCGGACGGCCCTGTCCACAGAACGGCGCCCTCACCGGACCGGGTGATCTTCGCCGACCGGGATGCTGGAGGCTCAACCAGGGCGGGCAGCCCGACACCCAAGGCATCGCTGAGTCGCAGCAGGGTTCCGATGCTCGGATTAACCGCACCCTGCTCGACATTGACCACCATGCGGCGGCTGACCCCCGCAATTTCGGCCAGCTGGTCGAGGGTCCAGTCCCGGCCCTTGCGTTCCTGTTTTACGCGCTCGCCGATTGCCCGCGCTAAAGTTTCTGCATTGTCTTCCACAAAGTGCAGCATAGTGCACTATCTTGGCAATGAGTATTCCGTGGTGGATCTGAAGGGGCGGCCCCTTCGGTAAACGTCAGGCGCGCAACGCCCCGAAGCCGCTGATCAGCGCCTCGAGTCCCAGGCTGAACGCAACATCCGTCGGCCGCGGGTGATTCTCCAGTGCCAGTCGGTCCACGGCTGCGGTGAAGTTGGGGACCTGGCTGGCGAGGCTGCCGGCGTCGAAAATGTCGTCCGGGGCGGTGACGTCGTACGCGGCGCCGAACACAAAGGCTTCAAGCGCTACGATCGCGGAAATGATGCGGTCCTCGGGGAACCCGGCTTCGCGGAAGCCCGCAGTGACGGACTCGTACATGGCGAGTGTCTTGGGGGCGTTCGCAACGGGCAGCACCGCGATGATCGGAATCAGGGGAGTGTGCTCAGAGAAGACATCGCGGTAGGACCAGGCCCAGCGACGAACGGCGGATTCCCATGGTTCGCTGCCGAATGCCGAGACGTCCACCATCGCGGCCAGGTGGTCCATAAGCAGGATGAGCACGTCGTCCTTCGATGAGACGTGGTTGTACAGCGCGGACGGTGCGACACCCAATGAGCGGGCCAACGCGGCCATGGTGAGTCCGTTGTAACCCTTGGTGCCGATCAACTCCAGGGCCGCCGTCGTGATGCCGCCTTGGTCCAGGACCGCGGCCGTAGGCCTGCCGGCGCGGCGGCGTACAGGGCGCGCCGGAGTGGCGGACGTTGCGGGAGTCGGTGCGGGCATCGGGAGCCTTTCTGCTGCCTGTGTCCCCAGCATTATTCCACCGGGTCTTCACAGCCGGGGTCAGGGCGGCTACTATTGGATATAAATGAATGGCATTCATTTATTGGTCAGCCGCCAACGGACGGCCACGGAGAGGACATCATGCAGAATCTTGATCGCGACGTTGTAATCGTCGGTGCCGGACCGTCAGGGTTGACGGCGGCACGCGAATTGAAGAAGGCCGGACTCAGCGTCGCAGTGCTCGAAGCACGCGACCGCGTGGGCGGCCGCACCTGGACCGACACCATCGACGGCGCCATGCTGGAGATCGGCGGTCAGTGGGTTTCACCGGACCAGACGGCCCTCATGGCCCTGCTGGATGAGCTTGGACTGGAGATGTACTCGCGCTACCGCGACGGCGAGTCCGTCTACATCGGCGCCGACGGCAAGCGCACCCGGTACACCGGCGACTCCTTCCCGGTCAACGACACCACCAAGGTCGAAATGGACAAGCTGGTGGCCATCCTTGACGAACTGGCGGCCGAAATCGGCCCCACCGAGCCCTGGGCCCACCCCAAGGCCCGCGAGCTGGACACCATCTCCTTCCACCACTGGCTCCGCCAGAACTCCAGTGACGAGGAAGCCTGCAACAACATCGGCCTCTTCATCGCCGGTGGCATGCTCACCAAGCCCGCCCACGCCTTCTCGGCACTTCAGGCAGTCCTGATGGCTGCTTCCGCGGGCAGCTTCAGCCACCTGACGGACGAGGACTTCATCCTGGACAAGCGCGTGGTAGGTGGCATGCAGCAGGTCTCGTTGCTGCAGGCAGCAGAACTGGGTTCCGACGTCATCCTCAACAGCCCTGTGCGCACCATCAACTGGGAAGACAACAAGGTCACCGTGGTGTCCGAGCAGGCCACTGTCAACGCGCGCTACGTGATCATGGCTGTTCCGCCGAACCTCTACTCGCGTGTCTCCTTCAACCCGCCGCTGCCGCGCCGCCAGCACCAGATGCACCAGCACCAGTCGCTGGGCCTGGTCATCAAGGTGCACGCCGTCTACGAGACCCCCTTCTGGCGTGAAGACGGACTCTCCGGCACCGGCTTCAGCGCCGGCGCACTGGTCCAGGAGGTCTACGACAACACCAACCACGGCGACACCCGCGGCACCCTGGTGGGCTTCGTCTCCGACGAAAAGGCCGACGCCGTGTTCGAGCTGAGCGCCGAGGACCGCAAGAAGGCCATCCTCGAATCCATCGCCGGATTCCTGGGCGACAAGGCCCTCACGCCCGAGGTCTACTACGAGTCCGACTGGGGCTCCGAGGAATGGACCCGCGGTGCCTACGCCTCCAGCTACGACCTGGGCGGCCTGCACCGCTACGGCAAGGACCAGCACGCCAACGTCGGCCCGATCTACTGGTCCTCCTCGGACCTGGCAGCCGAGGGCTACCAGCACGTTGACGGCGCAGTCCGGATGGGCCAGGCGACCGCCGCGCGCATCGTCGAAGCCAACAAGCTGGCGTCGGTCAGCGTCTAACCACCCTGTGGTAATCACACCGGCAGGCCGGGGGAGCAGCATTTCCCGGCCTGCCGGCAGCACCGTTTAAGAGCAGATCCAAGGAGAGCCATGCGCTACGTAGTGGGGTACACCGCCAACGCGAGGGGGCACGACGCCGTCCACCTCGCCGTGGCGCTTGCCCGGAACCACGATGTGAGCCTTGACCTGGTCCTGGTGATCCCCGAGGACTCTCCCTTCAACGCCGTCTACCCGCCGGAGACCGGCTACGACGACATCCTCAACGAGCAAGCGCAGCGTTGGCTGGACGAAGGCCTGGCCCTGGTCCCCGCGGACATTACCGCGCGGGGCCACATCCGCCGCGGCGATTCCGAAGCCCGGACGTTGATTGATGCCTCCGTGGAGATGGATGCTGCGGCGCTGGTGATCGGAGCCACCAACAGTGGCCTGCTCAAGCGCTTCACGATTGGTTCGGTGGCTGGTGCGTTGCTCCACTCGGCGCCGTTGCCGGTTGCCCTGGCGCCGCACGGATACCGTCGCACGGAACCGATCACCCGGATGAGCTGCGGTTTCGGCACGCGACCCGGGGCCGATGAGCTCCTGGACCTCGCTGTGGAGTCTGCGCGTGATCGCGGCCTTCCGCTGCGGCTCGTCTCCCTGTTGGCGCTCGACGGCGGCGACTCGCCTGAGTTGCTCGACGCGGCCTGGATGCATGCCGCCCAGCGGATTGCCGCCGTCGAAAGTTCATCCGCGGATGAGCTGCTGCCTGAACCCGAGATCGTGGTGGCCAAGGGCCGAACCATCGAGGAAGCTGTGGACCGGCTTGACTGGGAAGACGGCGAAATCCTGTTGATCGGCTCCAGCCGCCTCGCCCAGCACCGGGCTACTTTCCTTGGCACCACCGCAAACCGGATCCTGCGTGCCCTACCCGTTCCCATGATTGTGGTCCCCCGCGACTACACGCGACAAAGCTCATAGCAATCGCCTGAGAGGCAATACCCATGTCAACTGCACCAAAGACGGTCCAGTCGAAAGAATCTTCCCTGAGTGAAAAGGGACTGAAAGCCGGATCGGTGGGCCTGATCGGCGCCGTCGTGATCGGTGTTTCCTGCATCGCGCCCGCCTATACCCTCACCGCAGCGTTGGGCCCCACGGTCTCGGAAGTGGGCGTGCATCTTCCCGCCATCTTCCTGGTGGGCTTCATCCCCATGCTGCTGGTGGCGCTCGGCTACCGCGAACTGAACAACGCAATGCCCGACGCCGGTACCTCCTTCACGTGGGCGACGCGCGCCTTCGGTCCGTGGATCGGCTGGATGGGTGGTTGGGGGCTGATCGCAGCGACCATCATCGTGTTGTCCAACCTTGCGGCCGTTGCGGTGGACTTCTTCTACCTGATGCTCGGCCAGCTTTTCAGTAATCCGGAACTGGCCGGCCTCAGCAAGATCCTGCCCCTGAATATCGCCACCACGTTGGTGTTCATCGCCATTGCGTGTTGGATTTCCTATCGTGGAATGGAGACCACCAAGGGCGTCCAGTACGTATTGGTGGCCTTCCAGCTGCTGGTCCTGGGCTGGTTCGCAGTATCGGCGTTCGTGCACGTTGCCAACGGAACCGCGTTTGATGCCACAGCCATTTCGCCCGACTGGTTCAACCCTTTTGCGGTGGACTCGTTCTCGCAGTTCGCAGCAGGCGTTTCGCTCTCGATCTTCATTTACTGGGGCTGGGACGTCACCCTGACCATGAATGAGGAAACCAAGAATCCGGAGAAGACCCCGGGCCGTGCCGCGACCATCACTGTGCTGGTCATCGTGATCATCTACATGACCGTTGCGCTGGCCACCCTGTCCTTCGCGGGCGTCGGTGACACCGGGCTGGGTGCCGGGAACCCGGAAAACCAGTCCAGCATTTTCGCCGTCCTGGCGGGCCCGGTGATGGGTCCGTTCGCGATCCTCATGTCGTTGGCCATCCTGAGCAGCTCGGCGGCATCCTTGCAGTCCACGTTTGTGTCCCCGGCCCGGACCATGCTGGCCATGGGCCACTACCGTGCCATTTCGCCGCGGTTCGGGAGCATCAGCCCCACGTACAAGTCCCCCAGCTTCGCCACGATTGCTGCTGCAATCGCCGCAGCGGCGTTCTACGTGATCACCCGGACGGTGTCGGAAAACGCCCTTTGGGACACCATTACCGCGCTGGGCATGATGATCTGCTTCTACTACGGCATCACGGCCCTGGCCTGCGTCTGGTTCTTCCGGGCCGTGGCTTTCAGCAGCGTGCGCGCCTTCTTCTTCAAGCTCCTGGCGCCTCTGGTGGGCGGGGTGATTCTGCTGGTGATGTTCGTAAAGACCGCCATGGACTCGATGGATCCGGAATATGGTTCCGGATCATCGGTTGGCGGGGTGGGCCTGGTGTTCATCCTGGGCATGGGCGTGATCCTGCTGGGCGTGGCGATCATGTTGGTGATGTACCGGCTGCGGCCCGAGTTCTTCAAGGGCAAGGTGCTGACCCGAGCGTAAACCTGGGGCGCGCCCGCCTTTACGTGCGCGTTGTGGGGCCCGCTCTGCGCGCTAAATCCACGCTTCGGGGCGCAGAGTGGGCCTCACAACGTAGGTTCTGGGACTCCCGCAGCGCGCTCGGCCGCCTTCAGGGCTTCGGCCAGGCGTTCGACGGCGGATCTGTAGTCCGTGCCGGCGGTCACCTTGCAGTATTCCGCCTCGCGCATGGCCCGGGCGAGCATCGCCGTTTCGGTGATCCTGACGTCCGACATGGCCGGAAAGTCGATGGTCCGGCCGGGGTCAAGCTCGTAGCTCTGCCACTGCTGGAGGAGGTTCTGGTGGCGGGCGGTGTCCTGGACAAAACCAGCACGACGCCGGGGTTCGGCTGCGTGGATCCGCTCCACTTTGCGGATACTCGCCAGGGTTCCGCCAACGGTAGCCACTCCCACCAAGACCATGATGAGGCCGGCGGGGGACCACTGGACTGCCGGGACCAGGATGGCGGGAAGGATCACCACCGACCCTCCGAAAACGTCCCAGAAGATCCCGTCCGGCTCCGGGTCGCGACCATGCATTAGTTTGCTGTGCAGGGCGTACGTGGTTGCTGCGGTTGCAAGAACCAGGGCTGCACCCCACAGGAGCATCATGGCGGGCATCGGACCACCTCCAGGCGACATCACATGGCTTTGATTTCAGTATGCGCCAGTGCCTGCGTGGGCGCGAGGGGCCAGGTTGTCTGACCCGGCGCGTAGCCTAGGCGCATGAGACTGAAAATGTGCAGCATCCATGTCAAGGACCCCGCAGCAGCCCACGCGTTCTACACGGAGACCCTGGGCTTTGAGACGCTCATGGCCATGCCGGAGTACAACCTGTTCATCATCAAGGATCCCGGGGCGGACAACAACAGCTCGCCCGGGTTGTTGCTGGAGCCGAGTGACAACCCCATTGGTGCCAACTACATGAACGCCGTCTATCAGGCAGGGATGCCCGCAGTGGTTTTGGGCGTGCCCGATGTGCGGGCCGAGTACCAGCGGTTGCTCGCCGCTGGGGTCACCTTCAAGAGTGAGCCCGCTGAGGACCCCTCCGGCGTCAGCGCAGTATTTGACGACGGCTGCGGCAACTTCGTCCAGCTTCATCAGGATTAGAACAGCTAAAAAGCAGTGGCCTTAAAAAGCAGTGGCCGGGACCCAGGTCCCGGCCACTGAAATGCTAAACGTTACGCGTGGTCCCGCTTGGAGGCTTTGGGGGCGTCGCGCTTGGCGGCGGCGTTCTCCCTGGCTTCCTTGGTGGCTGCTTTCTTGTGGGCTTCGTCCTTGACGCGCTGGGCTTCGCTGCGGACCGCGGCGTGCGTGGCCCGTTCGGTGACCAGCCACTGCGGGGGAGACTGCAGCAGCTCGCTGATTTCCGCCGTCGTGAGCGCTTCTTCCACGCCGCCGCGGGCGAGGCCACTGATGGAGATGTTCAGCTTCTGCGCTACAACCGGCCGCGGGTGGGGGCCGTTGCGGCGCAGTTCGGCGAGCCACTCCGGCGGGTTGGCCTGAAGTTCGGCGAATTCGTCGCGGGAGATCGATGAATCCTGGAACTCCTGCGGTGTCGCCGGCAGGTAGATGCCGAGTTTCTTGGCAACTGTTGCCGGCTTCATGGACTGGGAGTCTTTGGGGGTCATGCTTCAAGGGTATCTGGCCGGTACTGTGAGTGTGTGCCAGCCACTGAAGAAACCGCAGAATCCGCCGAACCCCAACCGGGCCTCCGGTTCGCCTATGTTGCAGGGGTGACACCTGGGAAATGGATCCGCCGGTGGGAAGAGCGGATGCCGGAATACCCGTTGCACGCGTTCATGTCCGACGACGCCGCCCAGCTTTCGGTGCTGCGTGATGGTTCAGCGGACCTTAGTTTTGTTCGGTTGCCCGTGGATCGTGAAGGCCTCAACGTTATCCCCCTGTATGAAGAGCAGCCGGTGGTGGTGGCTCCCAAGGGACATGAGATCTCCGTGTTCGAGGAAGTCGCCCTGGACGACCTTGCCGAGGAAAACTTCCTGGACATCGACGAAATGGGCGGCCCTGACATGGCGCTGCAGGTTGTCGCATCGGGCGCGGGATTGGCGATCCTGCCCATGTCGGTTGCCCGGCATCTGAACGTCAAGGACACCGTTATGCGCCGCTTGACCGGTGCGCCCGGCACGCAGATTGGATTGGCCTGGCTGGTGGGTACGGATAACCCCGTCATCGAGGAATTTATCGGGATCGTGCGTGGCCGTACGGCGCAAAGCTCCAGGCAACCGTCTGCCCAGCAGGAGAAGCCCAAGAAGGCTCCCAAGCCGGATCGCCGCGGCGGTGGTCCCAAGAAGCCAGCCGTCGCACAGCGCTACGCCCCGAACCCGGACAAGGGCCGCGGCAAGGGATCGCGCAAGAAGGGCAAGCGCTGACTAGTCCCCGTGGATTGCGGTCTGCTGCTGCTCGGAACGGTTGAGGTAAGCCAGGAGCAGGTCCCCGGCCTCTTCCAAGTGGCCGGCTTCCAGCGCTGCGCAGATCTGCTCGTTTTCGGCCAGCCAGTCGCTGTAGAAGTGGGCGTTCATGGTGGCTTTGTGAAAGTAGAGCCGCATTTCCGCCAGGATCTGGGCCATGATCGTGTCCAGCCTGTTGCTTTCGGCGAGGGCAACGATTGCTCCATGGAAATGCTGGTTGGCGCTGCCGAGTCCTTCATTGTCGTCGGCTGCTGCTGCGCGCTTACCCTCCTCGACGGCGGCCCTGACGGCAGCAATGCGCTCCGGTGAGCCACCTGCGCGAATGGAGCTGACTTCGATGGCACGGCGGACGGTGTAGACGTCGTGGATATCGCCGGCCTCAAGGGTTGCGACATAGACGCCTTTGTTGGGCTGGCGGAGGAGGAGCCGCTCACCGGCCAGTTCGGCGAAAGCTTCACGGACCGTATTCCGGGAGACGCCCAGATCCTCGGCGATGGTGGCTTCGGTGAGCTTGGAGCCGGGAACAAGGAAGCCTTCTGCCAGTTGATACCGCAGTTCTTCGGCCACGCGCTCAGCCACGGACGGAACCCTGAGCCGCATTCTGGCGCGTGCACCGTCAAAGCCAGCGTGTTCGCTTGATTCCTGATCTGCACCGGCCATGACACTAAAATTACACGATCGCCGAAAATTAGGATCGCTGGATTGTTGAACAATCCAGCAGATTGGTGCATTCTTGATGTAACGCACATCACGAGGCAGGGATCACATCATGGCAATCATCGATCTGAACAGCGACGTCGGCGAGTCCTTCGGCCGCTGGACGCTTGGCGATGATGCGGCCATGTTTGAGTCGGTGTCCAGTGCCAACGTCGCGTGTGGATTCCACGCTGGCGACCCCAGCGTCATCCGCAGCACCTGCGAGAAGGCGGTGGAGGCCGGCGTCGTTATTGGCGCCCACGTCGGATACCGCGACCTCGCAGGCTTCGGCCGCCGCTTCATGGATATCGACCCCATGGAACTCGCGGACGACGTTGTGTACCAGATCGGAGCGCTGCAGGCGCTGGCCGCCACGACGGGAGCCAGCGTCCAGTACGTGAAACCCCACGGCGGTCTCTACAACGCGATCGTCAAGCACACCGCCCAGGCGCGTGCCGTCGTCGAGGCCGTGAAATCGGTAGACCCCAACCTTCCGATCCTCGGCCTCCCGGGCTCCGAAGTCCTCCGTCTCGCTGAAGACGCCGGTCTCCGAGGCATTGCTGAAGCATTCGCGGACCGCGCTTACAACCCTGACGGAACGCTCGTCTCGCGCAACCAGCCGGGTGCTGTTCTGCACGATCCCGCCGAAGTTGCGGAGCACGTCCTACGGATGGCCACCGAACAGTCCGTCAGGACCACGGACGGTTCCATCCTGAACATCCGCGCAGAAAGCATATGCGTACACGGTGACTCACCCGGAGCCGTTGCCATGGCCACCGCAGTGAAGTCCGCTCTGGCCGGTGCCGGCGTGACCGTCGGCTCGTTCCTCTAGCCCATCCCGGGCGCCCCGCACCATCCCTCATCCCCCGGAGGTCATCATGACCAGCACCAACAACGCAGCCAAGGCAGCGACAAGGAAGCCGCCACCCGGTGCGCTCAAGGCGTACGTCGCCAGCCTCACCGGCACCTCGCTGGAGTACTACGACTTCGCCATCTACTCAGTGGCGTCAGCACTCGTTTTCCCGAAGATCTTCTTCCCGGGCAATGACGAATTCGTTGCACTGCTGCTCTCGTTCTCAGCATTCGCGGTGGGCTACTTGGCCCGTCCGATTGGCGGCGTCATCTTTGGCCGCCTGGGTGACAAGATCGGCCGTAAGTACGTCCTGGTTTTCACCCTTGTCCTCATCGGGGTGGCAACTGTGCTCATCGGAGCGCTGCCAGACTACTCCGTCATCGGCGTCGCAGCCCCAACCATTCTGGTGCTGTTGCGCTTGGCCCAGGGCATCGGTGTCGGCGGCGAATGGGGCGGCGCTGTCCTCCTGTCGAGTGAATTCGGTGACCCCAACAAGCGTGGTTTCTGGTCCTCGGCAGCCCAGATCGGTCCGCCGGCGGGCAACCTGATGGCCAATGGCGTTCTTGCCATCCTGGCCGCCTCACTCAGCACCGAAGCCTTCCTTTCATGGGGCTGGCGTGTAGCTTTCCTCGCTTCAGCGCTTCTGGTGGTGTTCGGCCTGATTATCCGCCTCAGGCTCGAGGAAACCCCAGTGTTCAAGGCCATCCAGGCCCAGGGGGACCGCCCCAAAGCTCCCATTAAGGAAGTCTTCACGACGCAACCCAAGGCGTTGGTGGCTGCAGCACTCTCACGCGTTTGCCCCGACATCCTGTACGCGCTCTTCACGGTGTTCGTCGCCGTTTACGCCACCAAGCAACTGGGCATGACCACGGGCAACGTCCTGTCCGCCATCCTGATCGGTTCCGCCTTCCAGCTCTTCCTGATCCCGATGGCCGGGGCGCTGACCGACCGCTTCAATCGTCGCTGGGTCTACGGCATTGCCGCAGCAGCGACCGCAGCCTATATCCCCCTCTTCTTCCTGATGATCCAGGGCAAGTCCGTAGTAATGCTGACTATCGGCACTGTGATCGGTTTGGCACTTCACGCCTTCATGTACGGCCCCCAAGCAGCCTTTATCACCGAGCAGTTCCCTGCCAGGCTCCGCTACGCGGGCAGTTCGTTGGCTTACACGTTGGCCGGCGTGATCGGTGGAGCGGTCGCACCCATCATCTTCACGGCGCTCTACGGTGCCGCGGGCGGTGGCTGGTACTTGATTGCCGTCTACATCCTCGTTGCGGCAGTTGTCACGATCGTCGGGATGCTCCTGGGCCGCGACCCCAAGCCTGAAGAAGACGTTCGTTTGATGCAGGGGACGCACGCTCAGCCGGCGGCGTAGCGAAAAGATGGAAACCGTGATGCACACGACCACCGCAAAAAAGGTTCGATCCGTTCGTCCGGTCGGCACCCGGGCTGTACTGGCCGAACTGGATGGGCTGCAGGATGTCCTCGCCCTGCAGTACATGCTCAGCAAGGCGCCGTTGCCGGGGCAGGTGGACGTTCTTGCCGCCGCAGAAACGGTGATGGTGGTTGGTGAGTCCGCAGCGGCCACCCGCGCCATCGGCGCCCGGCTCCTGGAGTTGGAACTCAGTGCGCCGGAAGTCACTGATTCGGGCTTGGTTGTTATCGACACCGTGTACGACGGCGACGACCTCGCCGATGTCGCGGAGCTGACCGGCCTGAGCGTGGACGGCGTTGTCGCCGCGCACACCGGCCAGATCTGGACAGTGGCCTTTGCAGGCTTCGCACCCGGTTTCGGCTACATGGTGGGCGAAAATGAAGCACTCACGGTTCCCCGCCGTCCTTCACCACGCACGGCGGTTCCTGCGGGATCCGTGGCCCTCGGTGGACAATACTCGGCGGTTTACCCTCGCCGTTCCCCCGGTGGGTGGCAGCTGATCGGCCGGACAGGAGCCAAGATGTGGGATCTGGAACGGTCCCAGCCTGCCTTGGTTCGTCCGGGCGACCGGGTGCAGTACCGGGCGGTCCGCGAGGTTGTGGTGGCTGGTGCCTCACCGGCGAGCGAACCTGAAACGGAGCACCACCCTGACTCGGGTCTTCGAATTCTGAATCCGGGTGCCCAGAGCCTCATCCAGGACCTGGGCCGCCGCGGCTATGGTCCGCTGGGTGTCTCTGCTGCGGGTGCCTTGGACCGGGCTTCATTGCGACGGGCCAACCGGTTGGTAGGCAATGATCCCTCGGCCGCCGCCATTGAGAGCGTCAATGGCGGGCTCACTATCGAGGCGGTCGGCGACCAGGTGATTGCTGTGGCAGGTGCGCCGACGACGCTGGCTATCCAGTCGCCGTCGTGGGTTGAGCCTGAGGTCGGCGGCGCGCACCGGACTGTCCCGATGGCCGAACCTTTCGCGCTGCTCGACGGCGAAGTACTCACCCTGGGTGCCCCCGAGTCCGGCTTTCGGAATTACGTGGCCATCCGGGGCGGAGTAGACGTTCCCGAGGTCCTGGGTAGCCGTTCGGCGGACACGATGTCCGGGATCGGCCCGGCTCCTTTGGTTATAGGACAGATGCTCCCGGTGGGCGAAGCTACCGTTTCCACTGCTGTTGGCAGCCCCGAACTGCAACCCGAATTCCCGGGCAACGGCGTCACGGAGCTGGACGTAGTTCCCGGACCCCGGGCCGACTGGTTCGACCAGGAGGCGCTTGATTCGCTGTGCTCCCAGGAATGGGTGGTCACGCCGCAGTCCAACAGGGTGGGCATGCGTTTGGACGGCACCCCGCTGGAGCGTAGCCGCGAAGGTGAACTACCCAGTGAAGGCACCATGGCCGGAGCCCTCCAGATTCCACCCGCCGGACTGCCCGTGCTGTTCCTGGCCGACCACCCCATCACCGGCGGCTATCCGGTAATCGGCGTGGTGCGCGATGAACACCTGGACCGTGCCGCGCAGGTGCCCATCGGCGGACGAATCCGATTCCGGTTCGTTCCGGATTCAACGACTTTTATGAACACCCCAGAGAAGTGAGTATTTGATGCGCAAGGTCCTGATCGCGAACCGTGGCGAAATCGCCGTCCGCGTCGCCCGTGCTTGCGACGACGCCGGCATTGCCTCGGTGGCCGTTTACGCGGACATCGACGCCGATGCCCTGCACGTTGCCACTGCGGACGAAGCCTACAGCCTGGGCGGAAACTCTCCCGCTGAGAGCTACCTGAACATCGGGAAGCTGCTCGCGGTGGCGGAGCAGTCCGGCGCGGACGCCGTCCACCCCGGCTACGGCTTCCTCTCCGAGAACGCCGATTTCGCACAGGCAGTGCTCGACGCCGGGCTCGAGTGGATCGGTCCCTCGCCGGAGTCGATCCGGCAGTTGGGCAACAAGATCACGGCCCGCGAAATCGCCGTCCGCGCCGGGGCTCCCCTTGTTGCCGGCAGCGACGGCCCGGTTTCTTCGGCCGCCGAGGCTCGCGCGTTCGCTGAGGAACACGGACTTCCCATCGCCATCAAGGCTGCCTTTGGTGGTGGCGGCCGCGGACTGAAGGTGGTTCGCGAACTCGCCGAAGTGGAGGAAGCCTTCGATTCCGCCGTCCGTGAAGCTGTGGCAGCATTCGGTCGCGGCGAATGCTTCGTGGAGCAGTATCTGGACCGGCCGCGCCACGTCGAGGCCCAAATCATTGCGGACGTCCATGGCAACGTGGTGGTGGTGGGCACACGTGACTGCTCCCTTCAGCGCCGACACCAGAAACTCGTGGAGGAAGCTCCCGCGCCCTTCCTGAGCGATGCCCAGCGCCAGCAAATCTACGATGGCGCGAAGGCAATCGTCCGTGAAGCCGGCTACTTCGGTGCCGGAACCGTGGAATTCCTGGTCTCTGCGGATGGCGCCGTAGCCTTCCTCGAGGTCAACACCCGCCTCCAGGTTGAGCACCCCATCACGGAAGAAACCGCTGGAATTGATCTTGTGCAGGAACAGTTCCGGATCGCTGCAGGGTTGCCGTTGAGCATTACCGAGGATCCCGTGGCGCGCGGACACTCCTTCGAGTTCCGCATCAACGCGGAGGACGTGGGCCGAGGCTTCCTGCCCTCACCGGGCACCGTGGCTCTCCTCGAGGCGCCCACCGGACCGGGCATCCGTTTGGACAGCGGTGTACGCTCCGGTTCGTTCGTTGCGCCGCAGTTTGATTCGCTGTTGGCCAAGCTGATCGTCACTGGAGCAGATCGACAGCAGGCGCTGCGCCGTGCCCGCCGTGCCCTCGCTGAAATCAACATCACTGGGCTGGCGACTGTTCTACCGTTCCACCGAGCCGTCCTGGAGTCCGAGGACTTCACCTCCCCTGCCGGACTCAGGGTGCACACGCGGTGGATCGAAACCGACTTTGCGGACAAAATTCCCGTGGACCCCGAGTACAACGTGGTGGCCCCGGGAGGAGAACGGCGAACCATCACTGTCGACGTTGATGGCAAGAGGCTCGCCGTGGGTCTTCCAGCCGATTTGTTGGATGGTTGGGCCCGGTCAGGGCAGGGCGTCCCAGCCTTTTCTACATCGACCGATACGCCGGGTTCTGTCACCGGCATCGGTGCCGCACCCGCTGAGTCCGCACTGGTCTCCAGCATGGCGGGCACAGTGGTGAAGTGGCTCGTCGACCCGGGAGCCGAAGTTACCGCCGGTGATCCGTTGGTTGTCCTGGAAGCCATGAAGATGGAAACCCAGGTGCCCGCGCACCGGTCGGGCACCCTGTCAGAGGTAGTGTCGGCCGCTGGCGGAGTTGTTACGACGGGCGCTGTCCTGGCCCACATCGAGTAGGAGCCCTCGCCTATCGCGTTGCCAACCCGCTGTTCCGTCGCTGGCCAGCAACGGAACAGCGGCCCGGCAACGGCCTAGGTGGACGGCTAGGACCTAACGGCTACGCCCAGCACGCTGTCCAGGAGACCGTTGCGGAACTTGCCCGTGGGGTCGTTCGCCTGGACGAGCGCGCGGAAATCCCCGAAACGGGGGTAGAGAGCGGCAAAGTCGTACTGGCTGGGGGTGAAGAGTTTGCCCCAGTGCGGCCGGGCACCGAACGGACGCAGCGCTTCCTCGAGTTCGGGGAGTACCGCCTCCACCTCGGCCTGCAGGGGCTTCCACGTGAAGTGCAGCGCTACGCTTTGCTGCTGGTAGAAAGGGCTGAGCCAGAACTCGTCCGCGGCCACTGTGCGGATTTCGGAGATGAACAACAGCGGTGCCAACGTGGCCGCCAGGCCCCGGATAGCCTGCAGTGCCGCAGGCGCCTGGTCCAGGGGCAGCAGGAATTCGCTCTGGAGTTCCTCGCCATTGCTTGGCGTGAATTCGTGCCGGAAGTGCGGCAGGCGATCAAGCCACTTTCCGGGGACGTCCAGCTGCTCGGTGCAGTTCTCGGCGGACATATCAGGCAGCGGGTGCAGTGCCGCGGTCGCAGGCGTCCCGCCGAACAGGTCCGCAAAAGGAGCTTCGGTGTCCAGCGCCTTGAACCACACCTGGGGGATGGCATCTCCCGTGTAATTCGTGAAGAAGCTGACGCTGTAGGCGCTGGCCGCGATGGTGTGGAAGTTCGCCAGGGCGCCGTCCCAGGACAGATCAGTAAGGACACGCTGGCGGACCTCGTAGCTGGGCCTGACAGCAAGCTCCAATCCCGTCACAATGCCCAGGGCTCCCACGCCCACCACGCTGGCGAGGAATTCGTCGTCGTCCACGGTGAGTGTCACCAGCTCGCCGGAAGCGCGCACAAGGTCAACGCCCACGACGGCGGCAGCCAGGGAGGGGTTGTTGACCCCACTGCCGTGCGTGCCTGTTTGGATGGCGCCGGCGACGGAGATGTGGGGAAGCGATGCGAGGTTGTGGATGGCGTATCCCTGTTCCTCCAGCGCGCGTCCCAGCGCGCCGTAGCTGATCCCGCCGCTGACCTTGACGGTCCCTTTGTCTTTGTTGAGGGCAATTTCCTGAGGCAGGGCGTCGAGCACGATGTGGGTCCCGTCCGTGTCGGCGACGGTGTTGAAGGAGTGCCGGGAGCCGAGAGCCTTGATGCGGGACGCATTGGCGACGAGCTCCTGCAGCTCGCCAACCGACGTGGGTCGGTGCACTTCCGTGGAGGAGTACTCGAGGTTTCCTGCCCAGTTCTTCATTGAATGATCTTCCAGCTTGGGATACAGATAACTCCCGTAATTGTTAACGCTCTCAACTAATTGCGTCAAGGGGAGTCCAACTGGTTGAAGATAGAGTTCAGGAAATGCGCTGTCTACCAGGAGTCGCCCCGTGAGCAAGGGATCCAAGCCCACCATCCGTGACGTTGCGATGGCGGCCGACGTATCGCTGACCACGGTGTCATACGTGCTCTCCGGCCGGCACGGCGGCACAACCCGGATCAGCCAGCCCACCCAGGACCGGGTGCTGGCGGCGGTCAAAGAGCTGGGTTATGTGCCAAATCAGGCTGCCCGGGGAATGCGTCGGGGCAAGACGGATGTTGTGGCTGTGGCGATCGGGAACCTCGAGTGGCCTTGGGACCGGGCCTTGGCAACAACGGCCGCAAAGATCCTGCCCGAGCATGGGTTCCAGCCAGTGATCCTGTTGGGCGACGATTGGCGTCAGTTCATGATGTCCGGCGGTGCTGATGGTGTGATCATCGGCTACTTCCCGGAATCGAGGTCCGAGGACGAAACGGTCACGGAGCTGGCCCGCCGCGGGGTTGCCCAAGTGGTGATCTCGGGGACCATGAAACCGCAGGGATTCGACGTCCTGGCCCCTGAATCCGAGGCTGGGCTGAGGGAGTGCATGGAGTTCCTCACCGCGTCCCACCGCAGGATCGCCTGCATCCGCAGGGCCGATCCGGCAGGCCGCCGGAAGAGCCGCTATGCCGCATACGCTGCTTGGCTTGAGAGGGCCGGAATTCCGCTCGACGAGTCTCTGGTCAGGACGTCGAACCATCACCCGGCTACAGCGTACCGGTCGGCGCTCGAGCTGCTCCAGATGCCCAACCGGCCCACCGCCATGGTCTGCACCGACGACATGGAGGCGTTGCAGGCCATCCGAGCCGCCTACAGGCTGGGCCTTCGGGTGCCTGAAGATATCCAGATAGTTGGTGTGGGCAACTCAACGGAGGGTCAGGAATACGATCCCGCGTTGACCACCGTGGGACCTGACCCCATCTTCGAAAAGGTGGTCCATATGCTCCTGGACCGCCTGTCTGGCACCACTCCCGCCGCCGGCGTCCGGGTGGCCTCGCCGTGGAAACTGCACCGGCGCGGCACCACCCGGGGTTAGTCCTTCAGCGGACGCCGAGCCAGCCAGGCGGCGACAATCGCGCCGGAAATGTTGTGCCACAGGGAGAACACGGCGGACGGCAGTGCGGCCAGTGCGCCGAAGTGGGCGGTAGCCAGCGTGGCGGCCAGCCCCGAGTTCTGCATGCCCACCTCGAATGCGAGGGCACGGCGGGCTTTGTCGTCCAGGCGGCCGAGTTTGCCGGCCAAGTAGCCCAACCCCAGGCCAAAGCCGTTGTGGAGGACGACTGCCAGGAAGACAATTCCGCCGGCAGCAACGATCTTGCTGGCGCTGCCCGCCACGACGATCGCCACGATCAGGGAAATAACGACGGCGGACGCCCAGGGGAGTACCGGAAGGACCTTTGCGACCAGCTTGGAAAGGAACAAGCGGGCCAGCAGGCCTGCGATGACCGGCAGCAAGACGGTCTTTACGATGTCCAGGACCATGGCGCCGGCGTCGATGTGCAGGAAGGAGCCCGCCAGGAACAGCGTCAGTGCCGGTGTCACGAGGGGTGCGATCAGCGTCGAAACCGAGGCGACAGCCACAGAAAGGGCAACGTCGCCCTTGGCAAGGAACGCCATGACGTTCGAAGCAGTACCCGACGGAGCGCAACCCACCAGAATGAGGCCCACGGCCAGTTCCGGCGGCAATTGCAGAAGAACGGCGATGAGCCAACCGGCGCCGGGCATGATCACGTAGTGCGCCACAATACCCAGTGCCACGGCCCAGGGGCGGCGGGCAACCGAGGCAAAGTCCGGTGGGGTCAACGTCAGGCCCATGCAGAACATAATGGTGCCGAGCAGGTAGGGGACTGCGGTGCCCATGGGTTTGAAGACATCCGGAAGCAGGAACCCGAGGACACCTGCTGCCACCACCAGGAGCGGGAACACCGTCACGGCAATACGCGCAATCCTGGCCTCAGCGGCAAGGGCTGCGTTCGCGGGTTCTTGGGTCTTTGACGGGGTATTGGTTGCCTCAAGCATTCATCCATGCTCACACTTGGCGCGCGGCAGGGACGACTTCGTTACATTCACGGCCGTGTATATGTCAGATGACCGTCGTCTCATCCCGGGTTTGATCAGGAGTTGAGCTTCCCCGCCAGACGCTCCCGCATGCGCACGCTGGCCTCGTTCAGCCCAATGAACTCCACCTCGCGCCCATGGTTGCGGTACTTCTCAGTCACTGAATCGAGGACGGCCACCGTAGACGCATCCCAGATGTGCGAGCCGTGGAGATCGATAACTACGCGATCTATGCCTTCTGAGGAATCCTTTGCGTAGTCGAACTGGGTGTAGAGATCGTTGGATGAGGCGAAGAAGAGTTCACCGTCTACCGTGTACGTCGCCACGGTCTCTCCGTTGAGCTCCAGTTCGGTCCGCTCGACTGTCGCAAAATGGGCCACCCGCCGCGCAAACAGCACCATTGCGGTCAGAACGCCGACGCCGACTCCCACCGCCAGATTGTGTGTCGCCACCACAGCGGCAACGGTCACCAGCATCACCGCAGTCTCGGATTTCGGGAGGCGCTTCAGGGTTGAAAGCCGCACGGAGTGCCAGTCGAAGGTGATCAGGGAAACGAAGATCATGACGGCCACCAAGGCTGCCATGGGGATCATTCCCACAACGTCACCCAAGACGACCACCAACACCAGGAGGAAAACGCCTGCAAGGAACGTGGACAGCCGGCTGCGTGCCCCCGAGCCTTTGACGTTGATCATGGTCTGCCCGATGACGGCGCATCCGCCCAGGCCGCCCAGGAACCCGGTCACGATGTTTGCCGCACCTTGGCCCCACGAGACCCGTGTCTTGTTTGAACGGGTGTCCGTGATGTCGTCCACCAGCTTGGCGGTCATGAGCGACTCCAGCAGACCCACCAAGGCCATGGACAAGGCGAAGGGTGCGATGATCCGGAACGTCTCCAGGTTCAAGGGGACGTTGGGCAGGAAGAAGCCCGGGAGGCTGTCCGGGAGTTCGCCCTTGTCGCTCACGGTCGGAACGTCGATTCCACCAAGCACAGTGACCAAGGTGATGAGCACAATCGCCACCAAGGGAGCAGGAACAGCCTTGGTGAAGCGCGGCAGAAGAAACACGATCACCAATCCCACGATGACGATCGGATACACCGCCCAAGGGACGTTGAAGAGTTCCGGCATTTGCGACATGAACACCAGGATGGCCAGTGCATTCACGAAACCGATCATCACCGAACGCGGGATGAAACGCATCAGCCGTGTCACCCCCAGCACCGCCAGGATGATCTGGAAAACCCCGGCAAGGATGATCGTGGCAATCAGGTAGTCGAGTCCGTGTTCCTTCATCACCGGAGCGATCACCAGTGCCACCGCCCCGGTTGCCGCGGAGATCATGGCGGGACGGCCTCCCACCAGTGCGGTCACCACGCCCATGGTGAACGAAGCGAACAACCCGATCCGAGGATCCACGCCCGCAATCACCGAGAACGCGATGGCCTCCGGGATGAGTGCCAAAGCCACCACGAGACCCGCGAGGGATTCCGTCAGCAGGCGGCGGGGCGAACGGAACGTCACCCGCAGTGACATGAGTTGCTCGGGAGTCATGGGTCCTTATTGGGGGCGGTCTTTACAAAGCAGTCTGACGGTAGCGCTCAATCTGCTTAAGACGCCGCTGGAGGCTGTCGCGCCGCGGGTGCGGAACGACGTCGGGCGCCTCGGCGGTGAGATCAATGTGTTCGGTTCCGTACTGCCACAGCAGGAGGTCATCCAGGAGGCGGTCGGGGCCGGGGGAGTAGCGGTGGTCCAGGGCCTTGCGGACCTCGGTGATCCGGTTGGCGCTGAGCAGCCCAGCCAGTTCCACGGTCTTGGTCAGTCCGTGGGCGGCAAGCAGCTCGGCGGCCCATCCCCAGTCGTCATCAACTTTACGGTCAACGTGGGGAAGGAGCGTCCGCCAGACATCACGAACCCGGTTGGGAGTCAGGGGCGAACCGCCCTCACCCTCCAGGTCCCAGTAGCTGCGGACTTCCTCGTAGCGCTCATGGAGGTCGGCGAAGGCGCTCTCCACCGTTTCCAGCATTGCCGCGGTTGCTGTGAACTGACGGTCGAAATGGGGTGTCCAGGCGCGTGGATCTTCGGCCTTGAAACGGATGTCGTGCTCAATCTCGCTCCAGGCGTGCGCGAACACTGTACGGATCTGGCATTCGAAGAAATAGCTGCCGTTGGCCGGCATGTCCGGATTGAAGACGTGCTGGTACTCCTTGACGGCCTCGTTCTGGATAGTGCGAAGGATCAGGTGGCGGCTGGAGTAGCCGTAGGTCCCGGACTCGATGGAGCCGATGTCCTTCTCGCGGTCGCCACGGCAATCAAAGAGCTGACGCTGCCGCTTGATGATGTTGGCTACCGCAGCGTTTTCGGCGGGCAGCTTGGTGATGACACGGATGCCCACCATGTCGTTCAACGTGCGGAAAGGGTCCGGGAACTTGAGGACCCGCGGACCGCCCGGCTCCAAGGGATCATCCGTCCGGGAAATCTTTTCCCGGAACGACTCCACGGTCTTTGTCCGTCCCGTGACGAACAACGGCGTGACTTCGGCGTCGTTCAGCATGTCCCTCAACGTGAGCAGGACATCGCGGGTAACGCGCTTGAGGGCAGGGCGAACCCGCTCATAGAGGGCCACGTTCGCGTCCACTGCGTCGCGCTGGTCCTGGTCCAGGCTGTCCCAATTGCTTGCCATGCCCCCAGCTTACGGGTCGGGTCCGACACTGAACCCGGCCACTCGCCGTCGGGGTGCCCCTAGCCAAACTTCCGGATCGTCACGATAGGCTCAGTACAAAGGAGGGCGCAATGTTGCGGCACAAGTACAGCTACGGCGAACACCCCAGTCAGTGGGGCGAACTCTTCATACCTGAACCGAACAACGGGAACCATCGCGGCGCATCAGCAGCTGCCGGTGGAGTCGCCGTTGTGATCCATGGCGGCTACTGGCGCTCGCAGTACGGTGCGGAGCTCGGTGAGCCCCTTGCGCGGGACCTTGCAGCGCACGGCATCACGGCCTGGAACCTTGAATACCGGCGGGCAGGGAACGGCGGTGGTTGGCCCCATACTTTCGAGGACATCCTGGCCGGCATCGACCATCTGTCCGAAATCGCGGGCGACCACGACCTCCAGTTGGGCAAAGTGGTGGCACTCGGGCATTCGGCTGGCGGTCACCTTGCTGTCTGGGCCGCCGGTCGTGAGCGGCTTTCGGCCATAGGAACTCCCGACGCCGACCGCCAACTGGTGCGCTCACCCGAGGACAACGCGGTCCACCTGACAGGCGTGGTGAGCCAGTCCGGCTTGCTCAACCTTGCGGCCGCGGAGAAGCTCAACCTCAGCAACGGCGCAGTCTGCAACCTCATGGGCGGTGATTCGGCCAGATTCCCCAAACGGCATAAATACGCGGATCCCATGAGTTTGCTGCCCATCAACGTCCCCGTCTATGCCGTGCACGCCACGGAAGACGAGGACGTTCCTGCAAGCCAGTCCGAAGCCTACGTTGCTGCGGCCACGGCTGCCGGTAGCGCGGCCCAGCTGTTGCGCGTGCCCGGCGACCATTTCGACCTGATCGATCCCAAGGCAGTGGCTTACAAGAAGTGCCGCGAGCTGGTGCAGCGATTGCTCTCGTAATTGTTGGGCTGCGGAGGCCGCGCTCTGGCAGAGTGGTCCCATGCTGACTGTCATTGGTGAAGCCCTGGTGGACGTCGTTCAACGCTCCTCTGGAATCGAGGCGCATGTGGGCGGGAGCCCGCTCAACGTGGCAGTCGGGCTGGCGCGCCTGGACCACCCCGTCCAGTTCATCGGGCGGTACGGCCGCGACGCTTACGGCGACTCGATCGCCGCGCACCTGCGTTCAAGTTCGGTGATGGTGCCGCTGCCGCCGGACGACAAACCAAGCAGCGTCGCCACCGCTGAAATCGACGACGACGGCGCCGCCACCTACGCGTTCGACCTCGCTTGGGAGTTGCCCGGCCTCGCCCCGCGGCTGCCGCTGATGCTGCAGGGCACCACCCTGCTCCACACAGGTTCCATCGCCACTGCCTTGGAGCCCGGCGCCGCGGAGGTGCTTTCCGCCGTCGAGCATGCCCACCCGGCCAGCACCATCAGCTTCGATCCCAACTGCCGTCCAAGCATCATCACGGACGTCGACTACGCACGTAGGCAAGCCGAACGCTTCGTAGTGCTGTCCGACGTCGTAAAGGCCTCTGACGAGGACCTCGAATGGCTGTATCCCGGCGTCGATCCGACGGAATCCGCGCGCCGTTGGCTGGCCCTGGGCGGCGACGAAGGACCTGCGTTGGTGGTGGTGACCCGTGGATCACGCGGGCCATGGGGGATCACACGGGCCGGGGAAACGGAAGTGGCCGCGCCCTCCGTGAACGTCGTGGACACTGTGGGTGCGGGGGACTCGTTCATGGCCGGGCTGCTGTCCGCGATTGTGGACCACGGGCTGGACGGGGCGCAGAACAGGGACGCGCTCCGGGCCATGCCTGCGGAGACACTCGCCGCGATCCTGGATCATGCAACGCGTGCTGCCGCTGTCACGGTCTCGCGGGCCGGGGCCAACCCCCCGACCCGCGCCGAGCTCAACCAGGGTGCGGCTTAGGAGCTAGCCGGCCCCGTGCCCTGCGGCTACCTCTTCACCGGCCTTGACCGGGCCCGGTGGGGTGCCCTCACCAAAGGGGTTGCCGCCCAGGGCCTCGCGTCCGTGGTCGGTAAGCCACCCGGACAGGTCCGGGCCGGCAGGAACGATCTGCGTGGGGTTAATATCCTCATGCACTATGTAGTAGTGCTGCTTGATCTGCACGAAATCGATGGTGTCGCCGAAGCCCGGAGTCTGGAACAAGTCCCGGGCGTAGCCCCACAAGGCAGGCATTTCATTGAGCTTGTTCCGGTTGCACTTGAAGTGTCCGTGGTAGACGGCATCGAAGCGGGCCAGGGTGGTGAAGAGCCTGACATCGGCCTCCGTGATGGTGTCGCCCACCAGGTAGCGCTGGGTCGTCAACCGTTCCTCCAGCCAATCCAAGGCTGTCCACAACCGTTCGTAGGCGGCGTCGTAGGCCTCCTGTGAGCCCGCGAACCCGCACCTGTACACGCCGTTGTTGACCTCGGTAAAGACGCGCCTGTTGACCAGGTCGATCTCCTCGCGCAGGTGTTCCGGATAGAGCTGCGGGGCGCCGGGCCGGTGGAACTCCGTCCATTCCGTGGAGAAGTCCAGAGTGATCTGGGGGAAGTTGTTGGTGACCACTGCCCCGCTGGGGACATCGACAATGGCCGGAACAGTGATGCCTCGGGGGTAATCCGGGAAGCGGCGGAAGAACGCCTCCTGCAGCCGCTCAATGCCCAGCACGGGATCCTTGCCGTCCGGATCGAGGTCGAACGTCCAGGAGCGGGCGTCGTGTGTGGGTCCTGGCTGGCCGAGGCTGATGACGTCTTCGAGCCCAAGGAGCCTGCGGGCAATCACAGTTCGGTTGGCCCACGGACATGCCCGCGCTGCGATGAGGCGATACCGTCCCGGTTCGACAGGCCAGCCCGGTTCTCCGTCAGGTCCGGGTGCGCCATCGCGGGTGATGCGGTCCTCAATATAATTCGTGTCCCGGTTGAACTCACCGCCGGTGACATACGCGCCGCGTGTGCTGTGTTCTTCGATTGTTCCGGTCTTCTCGCTCATGAACCCACACTATGGGGCACTTCCAGGGCTGCGCTATCACTTGGCTTCGGCGGCGCCAGATCAGCAGCCCACTAGACTGGATTGATGCGGCTCGTAGCAAGCGATATTGACGGCACCATCCTCGGTCACGACGGCAAAATCAGTGACCGGACCATCAAGGCATTCCAGGCGTGCCGTGACGCAGGGGTGGAATTGGTCTTCGTCACGGGCCGGCCGCCGCGGTGGCTTTACCCGCTTCAGGAGCAGCTCGGCCACAGCGGAATCGTGATCTGTTCCAACGGCGCGGTCGTGTGGGATTTGGAATCCGAAAAAGCACTTTCCTCATGCGTCCTGGACGCCGCGTCAGTCTTTGAGGCCCGCCGCATCATCAAGTCCATCAGGCCCGATGCCCTGTTCGCGGTCGAAACCCTGACAGGTTTCCAGCTGGAGCCGGGCTTCATCGAGAACGAAACCAGTGAGCTGCTTGCCGAGTTCACCCCCCGGCCGTTGGACGAGACGCTGACGGCGGATGACGCCGTCGTAAAGTTCCTGGCGATCACCCGCAAGGGCACCCCTGACGATTTCCTTGCCGAGGTGCAGCCGGCAGTCGCCCACTTGGTGAGCACGACGCATTCGGCCCCACGCACGGCAATGCTGGAAATGTCCGTCCAAGGCATCAACAAGGCCGTCACCCTGGCCAAGTACGCCGAGTCGCTGGGGATCGAGGCCGCGGACGTCGTGGCGTTCGGGGATATGCCCAACGACATTGAGATGCTCCGTTGGGCGGGCCACGGCTACGCGATGGCCAGCGGACACCCGGAGGCCATTCTTGCCGCCGGCCAGCAGGCTCCCCACTTCGACGACGACGGCGTGGCCCAGGTTCTTGAGGCGAAACTCACCGAACAGCGGGTTTAGTTTCCGAACCGCGGGACCCAACAACGGACGTTGTCGCAGTAGCGGTCAAAGTCTGTGCCAAACCGTCGGCGGAGATCAGCTTCTTCGTGGGGCCTCACTGCGTAATTCCACACCAGCGAGCCAATCACCGCGTAGGCGACCACCAGCCACGATCCCAGCATGAGTCCGATGGCAGCGCCCTGCACGATTCCTGCGAGAGCCATCGGGTTCCTGATCCAGCGGTACGGCCCGGCGATGACCAAACGGTTGGGCATCGCGGACGGCAGCGGCGTGCCCTGTCCAAGGGTGGACATGGCCAGTGCTGAATAGATGCCCAGTGCGCTGGCAAGTACCAGGAGGACCGCGCCTATCACGCCTGCGATGCCAGGGATCGGCAGGGCGACAGCCCAGCGGTGCTCCAGTTCTGACACCGCGAGGGGAATCACTCCCAGGAAGAAGCTCCAGAAGAGCACGAGTTGCGCGAAAGTCGTCGCGACATGCGGAGCTGCCGTGGGGCGTTGCGCTGCTGGGCGGAACGCGAACGGACCGCGGAGAACCCACTCAGATGGCACTCGTCCGTAGGCAACGAGGCAGAGCGCCACTATGGAACATGCGGACGCGGCGGCCATGGCCACAACGCCCCACCCTGCTTCGGTGCTGATGGTGGCATAGCTTGCCAACGCCACGGTGACCAAGCAGGTCCAGGCGGTGGCGATGACAGCCGCCGCCTTGTTGCCACAGGCCGCCACGGCCGAAGCCACGACGAACAGCGGGATATCCGCACAGGCAACCATGACAGGATCCAACCGTCCAAGCGTTAATTCACGGATCAGTGGCAGGGCAAAGACTGAGATCCACCAGGCAGCCCCCGCCACGGCCTGCGCGGCAAAATATGCCCGCCCCCACGCAGGCCCCGTCACGGGTGCCGCACGCCCTTGCCCGCCAGCAGGGCGCGGTAGCCCTCCTTATATGTGGGGAAGGTGAGTTCGACCCCGGTGGCCCGTACACGCTTGTTCGAACAGCGTTTGTCGCCAGGGCCGGCGTCGGACGCGTCGCCGGGTGCCGCCGTCGGGGGTTCCGGGCAGCCCAGTTCAGCAGCAAGAAACCGCATGACCTCGCCCATTTCTGCCGCGTGATCGTCAACGCCTATGTACACCGGATCCGGAGCCTGGTCCATGGTGGTGAGGTGGACGATCATGGCTGCGGCGTCGTCCCTGTGGATGCGGTTGGTGTGCCGGGGCCGGGCGGGAATGACCGCTTGTCCTGTGCGGACCTGGTCAATCAGCCGGGTGCGTCCCGGTCCGTAGATGCCGCCCAGGCGCAACGAGATGGCCTCTGTGCTGGTGCCTCGGGTCCGAGAGAACAGCAATTCTTCGGCCTCCACCAGCACTTTTCCGCTGAAGCGCGTCGGCTCCGTGGCCGTGGACTCGTCCACCACAGCCCCGCCGGAATCCTTGTACACAGCCGTGGAGGAGACGAAAAGGATCCGGCGCGGCTCCAACCTTTGCCGCTCCAACGCGTCCAGCACGTTCCGGGTGCCCTCCAGATAAGCCGTGCGATAGGCCTCCTCGGTGGAGGTATCGGCTGCCACGGCAATCACCACGATGTCCACATCCGAGGGAAACTCCGGCAGGTCCTTGGCGAGGTCCGCGTACATTCCACGGATCTGGGGCGGCAGCTTTTCGGGGGACCGACGCAGGCCAACAACCTCACGGCCGGCGGCGGCGAAGCGAAGCCCGGCTTCGGTTCCGAGGTCGCCGCACCCGGCAATCAATACAGTCATGCCCCTAGTTTCGCAGGCCGCAGCTGTCACCGAGTTCCCAGCCTCCATACAACCGGCGTTCACGTGGCACCCGTAGGCTTTCAGCCACGGACTTGTTAGCACGTCGAAGGTGCAGGGGAACCATGGCAAAGCGTAGGATCAACGATTTCACCACTGCGCCGTTGCGGCGCATCGAACCGGACCATCACTGGCGCTCGCTGCGGCAGGGCGACCGCGTCAAGGTCACGCTCACCCCCGGTTACGAGTCCGCAGGTGTGGTGGACGCCGTCACCGGAGACGCCACAGCAGTTTGGGTGGAGCTCGACGGCGGTCGCGGCCGGACGCTGGTGCACGTCAGCGACGGCGTCGCGATCGTTCCACACGAGGCCTGACACACTTCTTTGGGGCGGACGTCGGCTACGCTACGGGTGTGAAGCTGCCCTATTTCCTCCGCAAGGACGGTTCGGTTGGCCCTTTGGCCTTCGCGCACCGGGGTTTTTCGTTGGACGGCCTGGAGAATTCCATGTCAGCCTTCAAAGCTGCAGTCGAATTGGGAACTGCGCATCTGGAAACGGACGTGCACACCACCCGTGATGGCGTGGTCCTTGTCTTCCATGACTCGTCCCTGGACCGGGTGACCGATTCCGTGGGCACCGTCTCCTCGCTGACCGCCGCGGAGGTTGCCAAGGCGCGCATTGGTGGGATGGAGCCGGTGCCAACGTTCGACGAGCTGGTTACCTCGTTGCCGGACGCCCGGCTGAACCTGGATGTCAAGGACTGGAACTCGGTGCGCCCCTTGGCGGAGGCCATTGAGAGGCATGGAATCCACCACCGGGTCCTGGTGACGAGCTTTTCGGACAGGCGCCGCCGCGCAGTCCTTCGGCTGTTATCACGGCGTGTGGCCTCCTCGGCCGGCAGCACTCTGACGGCGCTTTTTGTTCTTCTGGGTCCTGTCCTGCCCGCCACTTTGGCACGGAAGCTGCTTGCCGGCGTCGACGTTTTCCAGGTCCCGGTCCGCTACGGAAGGCTCCCGGTTGTGACTCCGGGTTTCGTCCGACGCGCCCATCGGCTGGGCCTGCAGGTGCATGTGTGGACCATCAATGAACCCGCGGAAATGGACCGGCTGCTGGATCTTGGCGTGGACGGTCTCGTGTCCGACCGGCTCGACCTCCTCAAGGAAGTCCTGGTCCGTCGCGGCGAGTGGGTGTGAGCGAGCGTTTGGTTGAAGCGGGTGGGATGTGAGCGAGGGTTGGGGGGAACCGGACCCTCGCTCACATCCCTACCGTTTCCCGTGGACCCTCGCTCACATCCCCAGGGTTTCGACGGCGCCCGACGGGTTGGGCTGACACCCAAAAACCTACGTGAGATGGTGGTCAGTACCAGCAGCCACTGTGCGAGGGAGATTGGCGTGACCCTGTTCCGTTTAGCGATCCTTGATGACTACCAGCAGGTCTCCGGGGATTACGCCCCGTGGGAGTCACTGCTCGACGACGACGTGAAGGTCAGTGTTTTCAGCGCACCTTTCGTGTCGGAGGAGCAGGCCGTGGCCGCCTTGGCGCCGTTCGACATCATTGTGGCGATGCGCGAACGCACCCGGTTCCCGCAGAGTGCCTTGGATGCCCTGCCGAACGTCAAGCTCCTGGTGACTACGGGCATGGCCAACGCCGCCATTGATATGGAAGCGGCAAAGGAGCGCGGGATTGTGGTGTGCGGGACGGCTGGTTCACCGGCGGCGGCACCGGAGCTGGCATGGGCGCTCCTGTTGGCATTTGCCCGGAACCTTCCTGTGGAGGAGAACTCGCTCAGGACGGGGGAGTGGCAAACGGGCGTTGGGTTCGAACTCGAGGGAAAGACCCTGGGCATTGTGGGCTTGGGCAAGATCGGTTCCCGAATGGCCCGCTACGCCAAGGCCTTTGGGATGGACGTCCTGGCGTGGAGCCAAAACCTCACCGCCGAAGCAGCCGAAGCAGCGGGCGCCCGGAAGGTGACAAAAGAGGAGCTGTTCCGCGAGTCCGACGTGGTCACGCTGCACCTTCGGTTGTCGGAGCGTACGGAGGGCATTGTGGGAGCCAAGGAACTCCGGCTTCTGGGCCCGGAGGGGCTGTTGGTGAACACGGCCCGGGGTCCGCTGGTGGACGAAGCAGCACTCGTACAGGCCCTGGAGGAAGGCTGGATCAGGGGCGCCGCCTTGGACGTCTTCGACGAGGAACCGCTTCCTTCCGGGCATGCATTGTTGCACTCTCCCCGGACGGTGCTTTCGCCGCACATCGGCTACGTGACGCACGAGAGTTACCGGCAGTTTTATGGTGGTGCGTTCGAGGACGTGAAAGCGTGGCTTGCGGACGCTCCGGTTAGAGTGTTGAACGGCTAGGTTACGCTGCGGCAAGCGCTTTCCCAGCAAAGCTGGCAAGATGGATCCATGCGTATCCTCATCGCCCCCGACAAGTTCAAGGGATCCCTGACCGCTGCCGAAGCCGCGTCAGCCATGGCCGAAGGCGCCCTCCGCGTCTACCCGGATGCCGTGACCACCCAGTTCCCGGTGGCCGACGGCGGCGAAGGCACACTGGATGCCGCCATCGCAGCGGGCTACGAAGAGCGGAACAACGCCGTGGTTGGGCCCATCCTCAAGCCTGTTGGCGCTTCCTGGGCGATCCGCAAGGACGCATTTGGCGGCGCCACTGCCGTGATCGAAACCGCGCAAGCATCCGGCCTGGCGCACATGGAGCCGACTCCCGAGAACTCGCTCCGCGCCCACAGCTACGGCTGCGGCCAGCTGATCGCCGCCGCTCTCGAAGCCGGTGCCACTGAGATCGTGCTGGGGTTGGGCGGTTCGGCAATGTCCGACGGCGGCAGCGGAGCCTTGCGTGCGTTGGGGCTCAAGCCCCTCGATGCCGCGAGGAACGTGGTGCCCCTCGGCGGCGGTTCGCTGGCCGACGTCGTCGCCTTGGATGTCTCCGGGCTGGATCCGCGGCTTTCGGCCGTGACGTTCCGCATCGCCGTCGACGTCCGGAACCCGCTGTACGGGCCTGATGGCGCCGCACATGTTTTCGGTCCGCAGAAAGGCGCCGATGAGGACGCCGTAGAGAAGCTCGACGCCGGCCTTCGCAACTGGGCATCGCTCCTTCGGGAAACCACCGGCCGCGACGTTAACGTGCCCGGAGCCGGAGCGGCAGGCGGGTTCCCGGCGTCGTTCCTGGCCTTTACTGACGCTGCGCTGGAAGGCGGCTTCGCGTTGGTCGCAGGCCTCACGGGCCTGGCCCAGCACCTGGGCGAGGCCGACCTGGTCATCACCGGCGAGGGGTCCATGGACGAGCAGTCGCTCACGGGCAAGGCGCCGATCGCGCTAGCCGACGCCGCCAGTGTGCACGGCATACCAGTGGTGGCCGTTGCGGGGCGCATCACGGTCACGCCGGAAGACCTGGCGAAGCACGGGATTGTGGCTGCCGCGCAGTTGCTGGACGTTGCACAGCGCAAGGATGGTGTTCCCGACGTCGCCGATGCCGTGGCTAATGCGGCCAAGTACCTGGCGTGGGCGACCAGCCAGGTGCTTGAAGGGGCGTAGCGCCTACTGGCGGTAGCCCTCAACCTCGTCGACCGGCCGGGGCTCGGCGTCGTCGGGGTTCTCGCCGGCGTTTTTCTTGGCGCGACGTTGGCGCAGCAGGTCCCAGCACTGGTCCAGCTGTGCCTCCAGCTGGGCGAGGCGGGCGCTGTCATCCCCCGCCCCAGTGCTGGTGGAGTCGCGCAAGCGGTGTTCCTCCTCGACCAGCGACTGAATACGTTCCAGCAGGTCCTGGTTATCCATGCTCTGTCTCCTTTGTGGTGGGACGCTTACGTTCGAACGTAGCCCAGCCGACGGGGTGCGTCTACTCTCAGCCGACGGCATACTTGGGTCATGAAATTCACTACGACCATCGTGGGCGATGGCAACAAGGCTGGCATCGAGGTTCCGGACGAGGTTGTTGACGGGTTGGGTGCCGGAAAGCGCCCGCCGGTGGTGGTGACCATCAACGGCCAGAGCTATCGCAGCAGCGTTGCGGTGATGGGCGGCAAATACATGGTGGGCGTCAGCTCGGCGAACCGTGAACTGACGGGCGCTTCCGCTGGGGACACGGTTGAGGTTGGCTTGGAAGTGGATACCCAGCCCCGCATCATCGAGGTGCCCCAGGACTTGGCTGCCGCGCTGGACGCCGAGCCTGGGGCGAAGGCCTTTTACGAGACCCTGAATTACAGTTCGCAGCGGAGGTACGTGGAGCCGATCGGGGACGCCAAGACGCCGGAAACCCGTGCCCGGCGGATCGCAAAGGTGGTTGCGGATTTGAAGGCCGGGAAGAAGTAGCTACACGCCGTTATCGAGCGAGCGAGTCGACCCGCCGCCGCGGCCACACGCCGTGGCCGCTAGGCTGGACTTTTCGAGCTTTGGAGGCTGGCAGTGGTTTACGACCCCGAGCGCGATCTGCGGGACGATGAAGTGTATGCCGAGCACAAGGAGGCCGTGGCCAATGGTCAGAAGCGAGTGCTCCGCAGGACCAGCACCGGCGAACTCCACAGTTATGCCGGCGATGAGATTGGATTCACGCCAGGTCGCGGCCAGGCGCAGGTGAGTTCCTGGTGGGGGATGGCGATTCTGTCGGCATTCGGATGCCTTGGGTTCGTTGCGTCGGTGGCGATGCTTCTGTCCCCGCTTTTTCAAGGAGATAGCCCCTCATGGGGCGCTCTTTGGGGTATGGGGCTGGCGGGGTTTATTGCCTGGTATGGATTCAACCTGTCCAGGGACGAGTACAAAGCCACGCGGCTTCGCAAACAACGCGGTTCTCCTATGCCGGGCACCGGTTACGTTGATGTGCAGCTGCTGGAAACAGGCCGGCGCCGCGCCAAACGAGGCAGGCGGGCTCCGCCGTCGTGCGTTTAGTCTTTCCGCAGACTGTACGTGCTCACCACGTTGCCCTTGCTGGTGGCGTACTGGTCCTCCAGCACCAGCCGGTTCAGCGGATCACCGTCCTCGAAGAGCCGACGGCCGGTACCGGCAATCACCGGGTGCGTCATCAGGGTCAGCTCATCGAGCACGCCCGCGAACAGCAGTTGGCGTACCAGCGAGATACTGCCGCACACGGCGATCTCACCGCCGTCGCGGTTCTTGAGTTCCGTGACGAACTGCTCCACGTCGCCCTCAATCAGGTGCGAGTTTTCCCATTCCAGCGGCTCAGCCAACGTGCGGGATGCGACGAACTTCTCGACGGGGTTAATGAATTTGGCGAAGTCGTCGTCCTGCGTCGCGTTCGGCCAATACTGGGCCCATTCCTGGTAGCTGATCCGGCCTAGGACCACAGTGTCCACGGTATTGATCATCTTGGTCAGGCCCTTGCCAAGGTCCTCGTCAAAGCTATCGAACTGAAACTTGAACGGATCCTGGACCACGCCATCGACGGAGTGGAACAGTCCGGCGGTAACTTTGCGCATCGGTGCCTCCTGTTAGGCTGCTCGGCTTGCTGTTTGGAATTCGCGGGACGGAAGGGCAGTCACGTTGCCGGGGGCAGGGTTGAGTTTGACCGGCATTTCATGGAGCTCAGCATAAACCTTGAGCTGATCCAGGGCTTCGGGATCCACCATCGCGTCCGTCAGGTCCATCTCGACGCCGAGACCGCCGCCCAGGCTCCTGGTCCGCTGAACCACCGGATACAGCCCCTGCAGGCTCTGTGCGGTCACGTGACCGGTCGCTGCGATCTGGATCTGTTCGCCGTCAACGTCGACGCGAACAACTACGGAAAGCTTCTCGCTGGTCAATGTACTGCCTTTCATCGTTGCTGCCACGCTGCAGCGCCCCCCAGCGTATGTGGCGAGTGTGACGTGCGCAACATTGCGACGAAAAGGCGAGTGCCGCCGTCGTACTTCTCGTGAAAGTACGACGACGGCACCCGGGTTTGGTGCCTCGGTGGCCGCTAGGCGGTCTGGCCGGCGTGTTGGCCTTCGGAGATTTCCTCCACGACCTTGGCGTTGAAGGCGGGCAGGTCGTCCGGTTTACGGCTGGTGACCAGGCCCTGGTCCACGACGACTTCCTCGTCGGTCCAGTTGGCGCCCGCGTTCTTCAGGTCCGTCTGGAGCGTGTGGTACGAGGTGACGTTGCGGCCCTTGATTACGCCGGCCTCGATGAGGAGCCATGGGCCGTGGCAGATCGATGCCACGGGCTTGTGCTGCTCGAAGAAGGCTCGTGTGAAGTTCTGGGCGTCCTTGTCGACGCGGAGGTTGTCCGCGTTCACGACGCCGCCCGGGAGTACCAGGGCGTCGAAGTCGGATGCATTGGCGTCTGACACCGCGAGGGTTGCATCGAAGGTGTCGCCTGGCTCGGTGCCGTTGTAGCCCTGGATGGTGCCCTTTTCAGGGGCGATGAGCGTAGGTTCGCCACCGGCGTCCTTCACTGCTTGCCATGGGCTGGTGAGTTCCACCTGCTCCACCCCGTCCGTCAGCAGGAATGCGACCTTCTTGCCCGAGATGTTGTGTTCTGACATTGTTCCTCCTCTTGTTCGGCTGCCTTTTGGGCACATGCCGTTGCTGCGAGAGTTGTTTGTCTGACCTGTTCCAGCCTAGGGAACACGGTCTTAGTAAGCAAGCTGACTATTTGCTCCGTCGGGCAGCGCTGCTCTTCCGAGTGGCTTTCGCGCCCGGGCCTGCACCGGCGTGTGGCTACCGGATAGTAGGCTGGGTCGCATGACGTGGGGGCGCCGGTTCCTCCCGCACCCCGGAGGACTCGACCCATCCACGCCCGGAGCGCTTCCCACTGGCTGGAAGACCTACACCCTGTGGCAGCACGCCGACTCGGGCGTCTCCCCGGGGACCAGAACGTCTTCAACGGAACGCTGACTCAGCTGAAGTCCTTCGCCACCAATCCCGGACCGATCTTCTCTGATATCTCCGGTGGCCAATTCACCACCGAGATCACCTGGCTTGCCAGCAAGGGCATCAGCACGGGCTGGACCGAAGCCAATGGAACCAAGACCTACCGGCCGCTTGAACCAGTTGCGCGTGATGCCATGGCCGCGTTCATGTACCGCCTGGCAGGTTCGCCGGCCTACAGCCCGCCCGCAAAGTCGCCTTTTGCGGACATTGCCACGAACAATCCGTTCTACAAGCAGATCACCTGGTTGGCGGCTAGCGGCACCAGTACCGGCTGGGCCGAGGCGAACGGAACCAAGACCTACCGTCCCCTGGAGCCGGTCGCCCGCGACGCCATGGCCGCACTCATGAGCCGCTACAACGCCAGGTTCGGGAGCAAGTAGCGGGCCGTTGCGGGGCTACTTCCCCTTGCGTCCCGTTCGCTTGGCGGCGGCGTTCATCGCCGACTTCACCGCAGGCGGCAGTCCCGCCGTCTCGGTCTCCGGTTCAGCAACGGTCCCACGCCAACGGGCGAGGCCTTTCATGCCGTGGTAGATCACCAGTGCTGCAGCTGACCCAAGGGCGATGCCGGTGAACTTCAGCTCGCCAATGGTCCACGTGTAGTCCGCGATCCCAATGATCAAAGCCACGGCAGCGGTGGTCAGGTTGATCGGGTTGGAGAAATTGACCTTGTTCTGCACCCAGATCTTCACGCCAAGGACGCCGATCATGCCGTAGAGCATCGTCGCGGCGCCACCCAGGACGCCCGGCGGGACGGTCGCGATCAGTTCTCCGAATTTCGGGGAGAAGCTCAGCAGAATGGCGAAGATACCGGCCACCCAGTACGCCGCCGTCGAATAGACCTTGGTGGCGGCCATGACGCCGATGTTTTCTGCGTACGTGGTTGTACCCGAACCGCCGCCGAATCCGGCAAGTACCGTCGCGGCGCCGTCGGCCATCAGTGCGCGCCCGGAGACGCCGTCGAGGTTTTGGCCGGTCATAGCGGCTACCGACTTCACGTGCCCGACGTTCTCGGCCACCAGCACCAGCACCACCGGCACAAACAGGCCCACAACCCCAATGTGGAACTCGGGCGTCTGGAAGAACGGGAGGCCAACCCAGGCTGCGGCGTCCATTTTTTCGTAGCTGACCTCGCCGCGCATCATGGCCACCAGGTACCCAACCACAACGCCCACCAGGATGCTCAGCCGTCCCAGGATGCCGCGGAACAGGACGGACACCAGGATGATCGTCACCAAGGTGACCAAGGCGGTGACGGGAGCGGCGTCGAAGTTGTTCTTCGCGGCAGGGGCCAGGTTGAGGCCGATCAGCGCCACGATGGCGCCGGTGACGATCGGCGGCATGAGCCGGTTGATCCATTCGGCACCGAACTTCTGCACGACGGCACCAATAAGGGCCAGTACGACGCCGGCCAGCACCACGCCGCCCAAGGCGCCGCTGACGCCGTATTGCTGTTGGGACGCCATGATCGGGGCGATGAACGCGAAGCTTGAACCGAGATAGCTGGGCACCCGGCCCTTAGTGACCACCAGGAAGAGCAGCGTCCCGATGCCCGAGAAGAACAAGGTGGTGGCTGGTGGCATGCCGGTGATGATGGGGACCAGGAAGGTCGCCCCGAACATGGCCACAACATGCTGCATGCCGATGCCGATGGTCAACGGCCACGCGAGCCGCTCATCCGGTGCCACCACGTGGCCGGGCCGGATGGACTTGCCGTTGCCGTGGAGCTTCCATTTGGTGCCGAGCATGCTCATGGCAGGCCTTCCTCAGAAGAGTGTTGGGATTCGGTGCAACATTACCGCCATTGCGGGGCCTGCTCTACGCGCTTCGCGCTGGATTCGGCACGCATGGCGGGCCCCGCAACGCAAAGAAGCGACACGCGGAGTCATGCTTTGTGCGCAACGTCACGCGCCGTCATGGGAAGAGGACAGGCAAGGTTGAAGTTGCAACCATGGAAAGCAGAAGTGCCCGGCCGCCCACAAGGCCTGGCCCAGCGAAAGGTTCATCCATGACGATTGCACACGAAGAAGCAGTCATTGACGCCGCAGCAGTCGACGCCATTTTTGCCGAAGCCCGTACCGCCAACAGCTTTGCCGGTGAGGTTACCGAAGAGCAAGCCCGCGCCATCTATGAGCTCACCAAGTTCGGCCCGACGGCTTTCAACTCCCAGCCGCTCCGCGTGACCTACGTCCGCTCGGACGAAGCCCGTGCCAAGCTGGTGGACCACCTGTCCCGCGGCAACCAGGCGAAGACCGCATCCGCACCCCTGGTCGCGCTCCTGTCTTACGACACCAACTGGCAGGGTCAGTGGGACAAGTTCCTTCCTGAGTACGGTGCGCCCAAGGCCATGTACGACGACAACGCTGAACTTGCTGCAGCCACGGGCAACAACAACGCCCACCTGCAGGCTGGCTACTTCATCCTGGCCGTCCGCTCGCTCGGCTTCGCCGCAGGACCGATGACCGGAGCCGACTTCGCCGCGATCGACGCCGAATTCTTCCCGAACGGTGACCAGAAGAGCTTCCTCGTGGTCAACATCGGCCAGCCCGGCCCGGACGCCTGGGGCGCAGCCAAGCCGAAGTTCTCCTACGACGACGTGGTCCGCACCGTCTAGCACTCCGAACACAGAACCGCCCGCTCACCTGAGGTGAGCGGGCGGTTCTTGTTTTAAGCGGCGGTTCCTGTTTAAGGGCCAGTGGTGTTCCAGGAGGCCGGGATGTGATAGAGCGTTGGGAAATCCCGTCGGTTTCGTGAGTGAGCGTTGGTACTCACCGACGCTCGCTCACGTCCCGCCTGCTTGGGGCGGACGCTCGCTCACCTACGAGATGACCCCGTCCACCAGCGCCTTGGCTTCTTCTTGAACCTGCTTCAGGTGGTCGGCGCCCTTGAAGGACTCCGCGTAGATCTTGTAGACGTCCTCGGTGCCGGAAGGGCGTGCCGCGAACCAGGCGTTCTCCGTAACCACCTTCAAGCCGCCGATCGAAGCGCCGTTGCCCGGTGCCTCGGTGAGCTTGGCGGTGATTTCTTCGCCGGCCAAGGAAGTTGCCGTGACGTCGGCGGCGGAGAGCTTGCCCAGCTTGGATTTCTGCTCACGTGTGGCGGCGGCATCGATTCGCGCGTATACGGGCGCACCGAACTGGTCGGTGAGGCCCTTGTACAGCTGCGAGGGGGAGGAGCCGGTGACGGCCGTGATTTCCGAAGCCAGAAGAGCGAGCAGAATGCCGTCCTTGTCGGTGGTCCAGACGCTGCCGTCGAGCTTGTTGAAGGATGCTCCGGCTGATTCCTCGCCACCGAATGCGCCTTCGCCGGAGAGCAGGCCAGGGACGAACCACTTGAAACCGACCGGCACCTCAACCAGCTTGCGTCCGAGCCCGGAAGCAACGCGGTCGATGATCGAGGAGGAAACCAGGGTCTTGCCCACCACTGATTCAGGGTTCCAGCCACTGCGGTTCCGGTAAAGGTAGTCGATGGCCACGGCAAGGTAGTGGTTGGGGTTCATGAGGCCGCCGTCGGGGGTGACGATGCCGTGGCGGTCAGCGTCGGCGTCGTTACCGGTAGCGATGTCGTAGGCGGCTGTACCGTCCGCACCCACTGACATTCGCTTGATCAGGGAGGCCATGGCCGACGGCGACGAGCAGTCCATGCGGATCTTCTCGTCCCAGTCCAGGGTCATGAAAGCCCACTGCGGATCGACCGTGGGGTTAACCACCGTGAGGTTCAACTGGTGGCGCTCGCCGATTTCGCCCCAGTAGTCCACCGAAGCGCCGCCCATGGGATCTGCGCCGATGCGGACGCCGGCCTCACGGATCGCGTCGAGGTTGAGCACTGAGGGGAGGTCGTCCACGTAGCTGCTCAGGAAGTCGAACTTGCCGGTGGTTTCAGCGTTCAAGGCATCGTTCAACGGAATGCGCTTAACACCACGCAGGCCGTTCTCCAGCAGTTGGTTGGCGCGGTCGGCGATCCAGCCTGTGGCGTCGGTGTCAGCCGGGCCGCCATGGGGCGGGTTGTATTTGAAGCCGCCGTCACCGGGCGGGTTGTGGCTGGGGGTGACCACGATTCCGTCGGCCTGGGGCGTGCCCGGGGCTGCTTCGCGGTTGTACTTCAGGATGGCGTGGCTCAGCGCTGGCGTGGGTGTGTAGGCGTGCCGTGCGTCAACCAGCACGGTGACTCCGTTGGCGGCCAGAACTTCAAGCGCGGAGTTCTGTGCCGGTTCGCTGAGGGCGTGGGTGTCCCGTCCTATGAACAGCGGCCCGGTGATGCCCTGGCGCCCGCGGTACTCGACGATTGCCTGCGTGATCGCGAGGATATGCGGTTCGTTGAACGACGCCTTCAAGCTGGATCCGCGGTGTCCAGACGTTCCAAACGCCACACGCTGCGCGGGATCACCCAGGTCAGGAGCGACGTCGAAGTACGCGTCCAACAGGGCTGTGATGTCTACAAGGTCTTGGGGAAGGGCAACTGTGCCCGCTCGGCTAGCCATGGGGTCCAGCATGCCAGACCTCGGGGCCTGCCGACAGGAAATGTCCGGGATCCGGTCCCTGTGACGCCGAATGGCGCCCACGGCTGCCGCCCCTGAATGAAGATTAACCCCTTGTTCAAGTACGGCTGCTAGCCAAAAGAACGCTCCGCCCCGGTCCAGTGAACAGGGGCGGAGCGGGGGTGTCAGAGAGGAGGCGCCGCTAGACAGCCGTGTAGCCGCCGTCGACGAGTACGTACGAACCGGTCATGAAGCTGGCCTTGTCAGAAAGGAGGAACGTGGTGACGTTCGCGATCTCTTCTGCCTTGCCCAGGCGGCCGAGCGAGTGCTTGGCTTCGAGGCCGTCGATAACTTCCTTCGGGGCGCTGGCCAGGAGCGGGGTGTCGATGTAGCCCGGGCCGATGGCGTTGACGCGCAGGCCCTGGGCGCCGTATTCGGCGGCTGCGTTTTTGGTCAGGCCGACGACGCCGTGCTTGGCTGCGGTGTAGGCGGCATTGCCGGGTGCGGCGACGGCACCGTGGATCGATGCCATGTTGACGATTGCGCCTTCGGAAGCGCCTGCTGCGAGGATGGCCGGGATCTGGTAGCGCATTCCGTACAGGACGCCGCTCAGGTTGATTCCAATAACGCGGTCCCAGTCATCGATGTCGACTTCGCCAATGGGGGCGTTGGCTCCGCCGATTCCGGCGTTGTTGACGGCGTAGTTAAGGGCACCATAGGTCTCGACCGCGAAGTCGACGGCTTTCTTGCTGTCCTCGGCAACAGCTGTGTTGCCCTGGAAGGGTACGGCCTTCCCGCCCGCGGCAGTGATCTCATTGGCTACGCGGGTGGCGGCGTCGAGGTTGACGTCCGTGACAACCACGTTGACGCCGTTCTTGGCGAGGTCCTTGCTGATCGCTTCGCCGAGCCCTGAACCGCCGCCGGTGACGAGCGCGGTTTTGCCTTCGAAGTTACCCATGATTCCTCCTTCGCGGGACGAATCCCGCAGATTCCGTAGTTAGCGCTGCTTACGTCGCTATTAGTGACAACCCTGCGCTTCCCGTTCATATTCCATGCATATGCATGAATCCCGTCACATGTGTCCTACTTATGCACCGCCCGCGACGGCGGTAGTGTTGGGATCAAAGACCAGATAGCAGGGGGATTCCTATGTCAGATCAGCCATCCAAGGACAACGAGGACAAGCCTGCGGGCTACCAACCGCCGCAGTACGTTCCGCCCGCACAGTTCAGCGCACCGGAGGCCAGCGCGCCGCAGCCCGCCACGCCGGATTACAGCACGCCGGATCAGGGGGCCAACGCCACCCAGCCAATCCCGCCGCATGAGCAAAGCGCCTATACGCAAAACGCCCAAGGCCAGAACGACTTCTACACCCAGCCGCAGCCCCCAAGCCAGAGCGCTTACTCGCCGGGTGACTACAGCCAGCAGCCGCCGTCGCCGTACGGCCAGCCGCCCAGCCCGTACCAGCAGCAGGCATTTGGCCAGCAGCCCTACGGCCAGCCGCAGTCACCGTACGGCCAGCCGGCGTACTACGCCATGCAGGCTGAACCCAAAGGCCTAAGCATCGCCAGCATGTGCTGCGGCATCGCCATCTTTGTGGGCTTCGGCTTCTTCATCCTGCCGCAGATCGCAGCGGTGATCCTTGGCCACATCGCGCTCAAGCGGGAACCAGCGGGCAAAGGCATGGCCATCGCAGGCCTGGTGATGGGCTACATCGGCATTGCACTGACCGTAATCTTCGGCATCATCTTCTTTGCCGCGATCGGGGCCTCCACCAGCCGGTACAACTACTAAGCAAAAGCGAACGACGGCGACCCTTGCGTCAGGTGGGAATCCCACCAGGCGCAAGGGTCGCCGTCGTTGGTCAACGTCCGGCTGTGTCGGTTGTCAGCGAACCCCGCCCATCAACTTCTTGATCGCGGGAGTTGCCGAAGCCAGGCCCACGGCGAGCACCACTGCCACGCCGCCGATGCCCAGGAAGTACGGCAGCTCGTCGTGCGGGTTGTAAAGACCGGCCAGGATGCCGGCCAGGGTGGTGCCGAGGGAGACGGACAGGAAGAACAGGGCCACCATCTGGGTGTGGAACGCCTTCGGGGCGAGCTTGGTGCTGACGGACAGGCCGATGGGGGAGAGGAACAGCTCCGCCAGCGTGAACAGGAACAGGATTCCCACCAGTGCCAGTAGCGGGGTCTTACCGTCGCCCGCCAAAGGGATGAAGGCCAGGAAAGCAATGCCCATGATGAACAGGCCCGCAGAGAATTTCAGCGGCGAGCTGGGCTGCTTGGGGCCCAGTTTGGTCCAGAGGGCAGCCATGACGCCGGCAAAGATGATGATGAATACCGGGTTGATCGATTGGACCCACGCGGCCGGCATTTCCCAGCCGAAGAGATTGCGATCCAGCTTCTCCTGCGAGTAGACGGCAATGAACGTGAACTGCTGCTGGAACAGTGCCCAGAATGCGGCGGATGCGATGTAGAGCGGGATAAAGGCCACCACGCGCTTGCGCTCCAGCCCGGAGACCAAGGGACTGCGGAAGATCAGGACCAGGTAGATCACAGAAGCTCCGATTGCGGCGTACGCCATGCTGCGGGCCAGGTTGTTGGCGTTGACGAGCCCCGTTCCCAACAGGACGCCTATCACCACAAGGATGCCCAGGAAGATCAGCCCGTACTTTGTGCGGTCCTTCGCCGGGAGCGGGTTGGGGACACGGTGTGCTTCCTCGGGCAGGCGCTTGCGGCCGAGCGCGTAAATGACCAGGCCGATAGCCATGCCCACGGCTGCGGCACCGAAGCCGATATGGAAGCCGAAACTCGTCTGCAGCCAACCGGTGACCAGCGGCCCAATGAGTCCGCCGATGTTGATGCCCATGTAGAAGATGGAGAAACCTGCATCGCGGCGCTCATCCTTCTCGCCGTACAAGGTGCCAACCAGGGCCGTGGCGTTGGCTTTCAGGCCACCGGAGCCGACGCCCACCAGTACCAAACCGGGAATGAGTCCCGGAATCCCCGGAATCAGTGCCAGGGCGATGTGCCCGCCCATGATCATGATGGCGGAGCCGAAGAGAACCTTCTCCGAGCCGAACAGACGGTCGGCGAGCCATGCGCCGAGGATCGTCGACAGGTAGACGCCTCCACCGTAGGCGCCCACCAGGCTGGCAGCGAGGCCCTGGTCAATGGAGAGGCCGCCCTGTTCGGCGGTGAAGTACATGTAGTAGAGCAGGATGCCCTGCATGCCGTAGAAGGAGAATCGCTCCCACATCTCCACGGAGAAGAGGCTGGCCAGCATTTTGGGGTGGCCGAAGAATGACGTATCGCCCGAAGCCTTTGTAGGCTCAGCCGTGGTTTGTGGAGTGCTCATTTTCTCAATGCTGGCACTGACCGCGGGCATTGTCACATCGATAGATGCTCAAGGCAAGCACTTTCCATATGCTAGACACGCGTGCCCGCGGTCAGGAATGAGCCTCCAGAGAAGCTGCCACTTGGAGAAGCTGCAGCTCAGAACCCATCCGGCCAATAAGTTGGATCCCCATCGGCAAGCCACCAACGGTTGTGTGAACCGGGATGCTGATGGCCGGCAGTCCGCACACGTTCACCATGGAGGACCACGGCGCGTACTCGCACTGCCTTCTGTAGTCGTCGTCGGCGTCGCCGGACCACTCGCTCGGCCAGCGCTCGCCGCTGTGCCCACCGCCGGTGAACCAGCCGATGGGCCGAGGCGTCTGCGCCAAGGTGGGCATGAGGATCAGGTCCCACGGAGAGTACTGCGCAATCGTGTCGTGCTGGAACTGCCGGAGGAAACCCAGCGCTTCGTTGACCTTGGATGCGCTCCGCTGTTGCGCCCGGCGCCGGAACGTCCGGGTCAGCGGAGTCAGCAGCGCCTCCCGTCGGGGTGCTATCCGGGCGCTTCCGACGCCGGCGGTCCAGGCTGCGGTGAACGCTTCCGGATAGCGGTTGTCGTACCGGATCTCCGCTTCGCTGACGCTGTGACCCGCCTTTTCCAGCAGCTCGCGGCCCCTCGCCAGAGCGTCCATCGCTTCAGGCTCAATCTCGAAGGGATAGATCCCGGCCCATGGACTAGCCAGGCTCATACCGATTTTCAGGGGCTCAGGCGCCCGACCCACGTTGGCGAGGTATCCGCCGTCGGGCGCCTGGTCCCGGGGGACCAGGGCGTCCATGAGCAAGGCGGCATCGGCGGCTGTCCGGGCGAGCGGGCCGGTAACCACCAACTGCGCCGTATCGCCGGTGCTGGTGCCCACGGGCACAGTGCCCCGCCCGGGCTTCAGGCCTACCAGTCCGCAGGCACCGGCCGGAATCCGGATGGACCCGCCGCCGTCGGTACCCGGCGCGAACGGCACCAACCCTGCGGCCACTGCGGCAGCGCTGCCGCCCGAGGAGCCGCCGGAGCTTCGCCCCGGTGAGTGCGGATTGCGCGACGGCGGTGCCACGCGGTTTTCGCTGTAGGCCGTCAGTCCAAACTCCGGAACCTGCGTCTTACCCAGTGGGATGACGCCGTGACGCCTCAAGTGCGCCGCCAACGCGCCGTCCTCGGACGCTGGCTTGTGGTCCAGGGCCGCGCTGCCGTGCGTGGTGGGAACCCCCGCGACGTCGGTGAGGTCCTTGAACGCCGTGGGCATCCCGTGAAGCAGGGGAAGTTCCTCCAGCCTGCCCTGGCGCGAGAGGCGGGCATGCAACTGGTCGGCGGTGTTGGCTGCGGTCAGGGCTTGTTCCTGGATGACCGTGATGAACGCGCCGAGGTGCTTGTTCCGCTCCTCGATGACGGAGAGGAAGTGTTGGGAGGCCTCGCGGGCGGACAGATCGCCGGAAGCCAACGCATCACGGAGTCCTACGGCGGTCAGGCCGGCCGGGGCCCGGGACGAAGGATCAGCCAAGGAAACGCGACTCCAACCGCTCCTCCACTGCCACGGCGTCCACGCTCTCGCCCGCACCGGCCGTCACCCGGAAGGCTGCCTTGTTCTTCACCTCGGAGACCACCTCCACCAGTTCCGTGCCCCGGTAAACCAGCCCGACGCCGTCGTCCGTGCAGTGGGTTTCACCCAGCGTGCCGTTGGCCACCAACGCGTGGATGGCCGGCGCGCGGCGGGGTTCGGAGTCGTAGTGCACGCCGCTGGCGTAGGGCAGGAAGCCGAGGGCGTCTGTGACCGGGCGCAGTTCCGGACCGAAGGAGTCGGTCACGCCGCCCTGGTACCAGCAGATCGAACCGGCGGAAACGCCGGCCAGCACCACGCCGCCCTCCCAGGCCTTCCGGAGGGCCCGGTCCAGCCCATGCGCGCGCCACACCGCCAGCAGGTTCACCACCGAACCTCCGTTGACCCACACCACGTCCTGTTCCAGGAGATGCGCTTCCGGGTCAGCGATGTTCGGCATGGTGAAAAGGTTGAGGTGGCTGAAGTCGAAACCCGCAATCCTTGCGGCCTGGTCCATCTCGGCGGCCCACCAGCGTTGATCGCCGGACGCCGTGCCGATGTGCGTCACCCGCGGCGCGCGGCCCGTCACGCCGGAGAGCTCCACGGCGTAGTGCATCAAGTGGTTGAACTCGATCCTGGTGCGTTCGCCCGGCTTGTATCCGCCGGACGTCGCCAGGATGGTGGGTTGCCCAGCAGGCACGGGGTGCTCCTCACGGTTTCGATGGATTGCTTCGGGTCCAGTCTTAACGCCTGCGCTCCCGTAAGCAACCGCCTGCGGGTCCAGGTTACTGCTTCGGGCTGCGAGGACTAGGCTGGATGCTGGACTTAAATCGATGGGAAGGGACCCCAATGAGCGACTTTGACACTGTGCCTGTTGGCGACATTCCGGCTGATGCCAGCATCCTGGACGTCCGCGAAGACTACGAATGGGTGGCAGGGCACGCCGAAGGTGCACGCCACATCCCCATGGACCAGCTGCCGGCGCGCCTGGACGAGCTTGACCCGGACGACGACCTCTTCGTCATCTGCCGCACCGGCGGCCGATCTTTCCGGGCAGTTCAGTGGCTGGTCGGCCAGGGCTACTCCGCGGTGAATGTTGCCGGTGGGATGGACATGTGGCTGGAAGCAGGAAAGCCGATGGTTTCAGACAACGGGCTCAAGCCGGTAGTTCTGTAACCAGCGCATATAACCATCAAGGAATATTAATGTCGGCAGTCACCTACACGTTCCTCGGCCCCGAGGGCACCTTCACCGAGGCTGCCCTCATGCAGGTGCCGGGCGCTGCTGATGCCACCCGCATTCCCTGCACCAACGTCAACACCGCCCTGGACCGGGTCCGGGCAGGCGAAGCCGATGCGGCCATGGTCCCCATCGAGAACTCGGTTGAAGGCGGGGTCACTGCAACCCTGGATGCGATCGCCACGGGCCAGGAGTTGCGGATCATCCGTGAGGCCCTGGTTCCCATCACCTTCGTTCTGGTGGCGAGGCCCGGCGTCGCGCTTTCCGACATCAAGCGGATCTCGACGCACGGCCACGCCTGGGCGCAGTGCCGCCTCTGGGTAGACGAACACCTGCCCAACGCGGACTACGATCCGGGTTCCTCGACGGCGGCCGCGGCCATGGGCCTGTTGGCGGACGACGCACCCTATGACGCGGCAATCTGCGCCCCGCTCATCGCAGCCGAACAGCCCGGGCTGAACGTCCTGGCCGCGAACATCGGCGACAACCCGGACGCCGTCACACGGTTCATCCTGGTGAGCCGCCCCGGCCCGCTTCCGGAGCGGACCGGAGCCGACAAGACCACAGTCGTGGTCCCGCTTCCGCAGGACCACCCCGGCGCCCTCATGGACATCCTGGACCAGTTCGCGTCCCGCGGCGTGAACCTCAGCAGGATCGAATCGCGGCCCACCGGACAGTATCTGGGCCACTACTTCTTCAGTATTGACGCCGATGGCCACGCCGCGGATTCGCGGGTAGCGGATGCGTTGGCGGGCCTGCACAGAATCAGCCCGGCAACCCGGTTCCTTGGCTCCTACGCCCGCGCGGACCGGCAGGCAGCCGTTGTGGCTCCGCACACGTCCGACGCGGCTTTTGCCTCCGCCCACGCGTGGGTGGACTCGCTGCTCAAGGGCTCGTAGGCGCTGTCCACAAGGCCCTTTCGCAGTGATGGAAGTGTGCGTATGCTTGCCTGATCCATAAACGGTGGATGAATTACCAACGAAGGGAGCGGTCATGACTGTCCACAGCGATGACAAAGACGGCCAGGGCATGATCGTCAATCCCAAGCCCTCGAGTGACAACAAAGATGACTGGGACGGCGACGATGCTGATCGTGCGGATCGCCTCCGCTTTGAAGAAGAACAGGCCATGATCAAGGAGCAGTCCGAAGCCCGGGCTGCCGCGAAAGCAGCGGCCGAAGAAGCCGAGCGGAACGCGGCCCAGCCTGACGCCGGGGCTGTCTAGGCGGTCTTCGCCTTCGGTACGCGCACCAGCAGGGAAGCTGGCTCAACCTGCACGGTGACCTTCGTGGCCTCACCGGAGGGATCGCCGTCGAGCTGTGTGGCCATCGGTTCCTGGCTGCGGATGGTCACCTTGCCCGAGCGGTAGAAGCTCATCATGGGCAGGTTGTGCTTGTGCTTGAAGAGGATCTTTGTGTACATGGCGATCCAGCCGAACGCGCTGCGCGGACTCATCACCACGATGTCCAGCATGCCGTCGTCAATCATGGCCTGCGGAATGAAGTCGATGCCGCCCGGGATCAGTCCACAGTTGGCGAAGAGCACGCTGCGGATCTTGCGTGCCTGTTCGGGCTCGTCATCCATGGTGATGCTGACGCGCTTCCGCCGGCCCGGCAGGTGGCGCACGCCGGCTTCGGTGTAGGCAAGCCAGCCAACGGTCTTCTTGAGCTCTTCCCGGGTATCGCCGACAACTTCGGCGTCCAGGCCCATGCCCGCGATCACCAGGAACGTGTGCGTGGATGCGTGGCCGGTGATGCTGTTGCTGATGGCCATGGTGGCGGTGTCGATGTAGCGCTGGTGGCCGAACAGCGCTGTCTGGATGCAGCCCTCCATGTCGGTGACATCCAGATCGACATTGCGTGCCAGCAGGTTTCCGGTGCCCACCGGAATGAGGCCCATCGCCACATTCTTGTGGGCCAGGCACTCGGCCACCACGCGGACGGTTCCGTCGCCACCGCACGCCAGGATGACGTCGGCGCGGTCGGCCAGCGCTTGCCGTGACTGGCCGTAACCGGGGTCGTCCACCGTAGTTTCATAGAAGCGGGGCGCGTCCCAGCCGGCGAGCTCGCACGCGTCGATGATGGCCTTGCGGGCAACCTCCGCGTTGTTCTTCACCGGGTTCAGGATGACGGCGACCTTTTGGTCGCCGGGGTTCGGCTTGTGGGCATCCTCCCGAACGGCGCTCCTGATGTGGCGGGCTTTCAATCGGCGCACACCCCACCAACTGGAGACGGCAAACGCCACGCCCCCAGCGAGAATCACGTACAGGATCCAGTCGCTCATGGTGCTCCAACACTATCCCGCTGGGCTGCCCTGTTTTGCCGGATCGTGGGCTGTCCGGCGTTTGGACGCCGGCGCACCGGTGTTCCGCGGGGGATTCGATACTCTTGTGTGGTGATCGACGTAAAAGACCTCAGCGAAAATCCGGACAAGTTCCGTGCCAGCCAGCGCGCCCGTGGTGCCGATGAGTCCGTTGTGGACGCGATCATCTCCGCTGACGCCGATCGCCGTGCAGCACTGATCCGACACGAAACCCTCCGCGCCGAGCAGAATGCTTTCGGCAAGAAGGTGGCCCAAGCCAAGGGTGAGGAAAAGCAGGCCCTGCTGGCCGAGGTCAAGGAACTCGCCAACTCAGTCAAGGCCGCTTCCGCTGAAGCCGCCGCAGCCCAGGCCAAGCAGGAGGAGCTCCTGCGGGTGATCCCCAACCTGGTGGTGGACGGCGTGCCCGAGGGCGGCGAAGACGACTACGTCGTGGTCAAGACCGTCGGCACACCCCGCGAATTCACCGATTTCGAGCCGAAGGACCACCTGGAAATCGGCGAACTGATCGGCGCGATCGACATGGAACGCGGTGCCAAGGTCTCCGGTTCACGCTTCTACTTCCTCCGCGGCGTTGGCGCCCGGCTGGAAATGGCGCTGCTGCAGATGGCCATGGAACAGGCAATCGATGCCGGCTTCGTCCCCATGATTACCCCCACTTTGGTGCGTCCGGAGACCATGCAGGGCACCGGTTTCGATGTAAAGCACGACGCCGAGATCTACCGTCTCGCTGAAGACGACCTTTACCTTGTGGGAACCTCGGAAGTGGCCCTCGCCGGCTACCACGCAGACGAGATCCTGGACCTCTCCGCAGGCCCCATCCGCTACGCGGGCCAAAGCTCCTGCTACCGCCGCGAGGCCGGTTCGCACGGCAAGGACACCCGGGGCATCATCCGAGTGCACCAGTTCAACAAGGTGGAGATGTTCATCTACACCACCGTTGAGGAAGCTGCCGCCGAGCATGAGCGCCTGCTGGCCTGGGAAGAGGAAATGCTGGCCAAGTGCGAGCTTCCTTACCGCGTGATCGACACCGCAGCCGGAGACCTGGGCATGTCCGCAGCCCGCAAGTTCGACTGCGAAGCCTGGGTCCCCACGCAGAACGCCTACCGCGAGCTCACCTCGACGTCCAACTGCACCACGTTCCAGGCACGCCGGCTCAACATCCGTGAACGCGTGATCAACGACGAAGGTGTCGCCAAGGGCACCCGTGCCGTGGCCACGTTGAACGGTACGTTGGCCACTACGCGCTGGATCGTGGCCATCCTTGAGCACCACCAGAACCCGGACGGCTCGGTCAATGTTCCCAAGGCGCTGCAGAAGTACCTTGGCGGACTCGAGGTCCTGCCGGTCCTCTAGGGGTTTTCGGTGGCAGTTACAGCAGGCCGCGCAAAACCAAGGCTGCGCCGTCGTCGAGCACTGACGCGGTGACCTCATCAGCAACGGCGAGAACCTCATCCGGAGCCTGGCCCATGGCAACGCCGCGGCCGGCCCACGTGAGCATCTCGATGTCGTTGCGGCCGTCGCCCACGGCCACTGTGTTGGCCTGGTCCGTGCCGAGCTTCTGCCGCAGCGCTTCCAAAGCGCTGGCCTTCGTGACGCCCTCAGCAGCGATATCCAACCAGGCCGTCCAGCCCACGGAATAGGTCACGCCGGACAGTCCAATGTGCCGGATTGCCTCGTTGAACTCTTCCGACGTGTTGTCGGTGCTGAAAACCACCACGCGGACCGCAGTGGCGTCCAGCATCGTTTGGAAGTCGACGCCGATGGACTCCACGCCGAAGCTGGCATCCTGGAAGCGTTCGGTGGAGAGGAAGTTTCCGTCCTCATCCTCGAGCGCGTACTTGGCGTTAGGCAGCCGTTTCCGCAGTGCCTGAAGCGCCGGAGCGGGATCAAACGTGGCCTTGTGGATAATTTCGTAGCCGGACTCCACTGCGGGGTCCAGCCGGAGCGTCACGCCGCCGTTGCAGCAGACCGCGTAACCCCGCTCCAGGCTGATCTGTTCGATGATGGGAAGCGTGGCATTGAGTGAGCGGCCCGTAGCGATCATGACGTCATGCCCGCTGGCCACAACGGCCTGTGCAGCGGACCGGACAGCCGGGGACATGTGGCCATCGTGATCGACGAGTGTGCCGTCGACGTCCAAAGCGATCATGAGCTTGTTGTTGTTTTTGAGCTGGTCATCGATGCCAGCAACTGGAGTATCAGTCAGAATAGTCATGCTTCCAGTACAGCAGACATCCCCGACACTGAACTAGGACCGGCGCCACAGCACGGGATTAACGGACCGTGAACAGTCATCACTGAACAGACATCACGGAACATTGTGGGTGCTTCGGAGGACTACCAGCTGCCGGGTTGCCCTGGTCATCGCCACATACTGGTCCACCGCGCCTTCCATGCCGTGGCCCGCGCCTCCCTCACCGAACTCTTCCGGGTCGACCAGGACGACGAGGTCGAACTCCAGCCCCTTCGCCAATTCCGGAGTGAGCCAGTAGACGCGGCCCTCGTGAGGACCGGCGTCGGAGTGTCCTTGTTTGCTGATGACGCACGCTGTTCCTTCAGCGTTGGCCGCGAGCCAGGTGTCCAGGACCAGATGGAGCGTATCCGCGTGCTGGTGCAGCACAGGAATCCCCGTGCTGCGGACCGAAACAGGCACGTTTGCGTCAGGGAGGACTGCCTTGATCACGGGCTCGGCTTCTGCCATGACCTCCTCCGGCGTCCGATAGTTGATGCTGAGTGTGGCCATCTGCACGCTTCCCATTCCCACACGCTCCAGGCGTTCCTCCCATGATTCGTTGAATCCGTGCCGGGCCTGGGCACGGTCGCCCACCACAGTGAAGCTTCGCGAAGGGCAGCGAAGCAGCAGCATCCGCCATTCCGCGTCGGTCAGCTCCTGCGCCTCATCGACCACAATGTGCGCGAATGGACCCGCGAGAAGGTCGGGATCGGTTGCCTCCAGGCCATCCTCGTCCACGAGCTTCTCCCGCATGTCATCGCCGCGCAGCATGTACATCTCCATGAGTTCGGAGTCGTCGGCCGCAATCAGGTCATCGACCACCCGGTCCATCAACTGCCGCTCGGCAGCCAAGGCGACCTGCCGCCGTCGTCTGCGTTGCGACGATTCAGGGTCACCCAGCCGCTGCCTGGCTGCATCCAGCAAGGGAAGGTCGGAGGTTGTCCACGCGGCCGGCTCGTCACGCTGCAAGGCGGCGATTTCCTCGGCATGCAGCCACGGTGCCGACAAGCGCAGGTAGGCGGGAACGCTCCAGAGGTCTGCCACCAGGCCCTTGTAGTCCAGCAGCGGCCACGCCCGGTTGAAGGCATTGCGCAGTTCGGCATTCTGCGAGAAGGCTTGGCGCAGGATGTCTTCCGGAGTGTCGTGATCCTCCATTTTGTCGATGAGGATAGCGAGCAATGCCTCCCACACTTCGTCGCGGGACTCGTTGTGTGGCGTACCGGGTTCGGCGGCATCGAAAGCCTCCGCCCAGTCCTCAGCGCCCACCCGGATGTCCGCGTACGGAGTTTCGACCGTCAGCTCCCTCGATGGCGGCTCCTCGTAAAACCGGACCGCCGACTCGATCGCTTTCACCATGTTCACTGACGACTTGAGCCGCGCCACCTCCGGATCCTGTTCATCCCCGGCGCCGGCTCCTTCCGGGACGAGGTCCTTGAGTGTGCACGTCTGCACTCCCTCTTCTCCCAGGCTGGGGAGGACATCGGCGACGTACGCCAGGTAAGCCTGGTGTGGGCCGACGAAAAGGACATCGCTCTTCCGGTGGTTGCTCCGGTGGCCCAGGCGGGGATCCGAGTACAGCAGATAGGCCGTGCGGTGGAGTGCAACCACCGTCTTACCAGTGCCTGGACCTCCATCCACCACCAGGGCACCCCGCGAGCCGGCCCGGATAATCGCGTCCTGATCAGCCTGGATCGTCCCCAGCACATCCCGCATCCGTGGGGAGCGTCTGGTGCCCAGGCTGGCTATGAACGCGGACTGGTCATCGAGGGCCTCGTTCCCCTCCAGCCCGTCGGCCGTAAACACCTCGTCCCAGTAATAGCTGATCCTGCCCCGGGTCCAGCGGTATCTGCGACGGCTCACCAAGCCCATGGAATTGGCGTGCGTTGCACCAAAAAACGGCTCGGCGGCCGGCGAACGCCAGTCGACAAGGAGGCGGCGTCCGCGCTTGTCGCTCAGGCCCAAACGGCCAACGTACACCGGCTCCTGAGTGTCTTCGGGGATCATCCGGCCCAGGCACAGATCCAGCCCAAAGCGGCGGAGCGCACGGAGACGGGCAGTCAGGCGATGGATCTCCTGGTCACGGTCCAACGCCCGTTGGCCGCGACCGGCTGGTTGCTTGCGGGTCTCCTCCAGACGGTCGGACAAATCGGCGATGGACTCCGCGAGGGTCTCAGCAATTGCCTCAAAGTGTTGCTCATCGCTGCCAATCAGCTTGGGGTTGGCTTTGCGGTTAAGGTGCTCGGGCAGGGCGAAAGCACTGGATTTCAGAGGGCTGGTTTCGGGCATCCCACGACTCCCTTTTTCTGTGGTGATGGGGTTCGTGAGTCAATTGTTCGGCAAGCAGGGGACCTTGCCGCAAGCCCCCGTGTGGGTTATACATTGAATATGGAAGGGAATATTTCCCTTCCTTTTTTGTGCCCGGATACTCGTTCCCGGCTCCGGATCCCGCCCTTGTACGAATATCCCGCCGGAGTACGGGTCGGCAGGCCAATGAGGCCCGGATTGGGCACCAGTTCATGTGGAAACGGTTCTCAGTAGCGCGGACTTTCCCGCGGGAGACAACCCGGCCGAGATGAGTTTCCTGCGCAGCCGCTCCGGATCCCGGACATGCGACCATCCCCATCGGACGAAAGCAAAGCCCAGTGCCCGGATACGGTCTTCGCGGATCTTTTCCTGGTAGAGGGCTTCCTCCGGACTGCCACCTCTTCTCATGAGGGCGTCCGTGTATTTGCCCTTGCCATCGAACTCCCCGACAACGCCCTTCCTTCCGTCCCGACCAGGCCACCAGAAGTCACTCCGGCCAATGAAGCCGTCAAGGTCGCTGAAGTCGTGCTGCAGTTCGGGCTGTTCAAAACCCAGATAATGAAAGGCTGCACGGCTGTAGGACTCCCCGGCGGACTCAACCAAGGGGTTCGAAAGGGCTAGTGCGAGTTCGGCACGATGCCGGGCCGCCGCGTGCGGGTGTGAGCGAACGGCAGCGGCGAGCTCCTGGTGCTCCAGGAGGCTGACGCCAGGCTCCAATTCTCCGCGGAGCCACAGCTTCCGGGCTGCGCCATCGGTGACTACCAATGACTGGCTCAGTTTGGAGGAGAAGGCCACATCAAGGACTGTTCGCAGAAGTCCAGTGCAGGTAAATTCTCCGTGGGTTTCCCGATGTCCTTCCTGGCCAAGGTGATACCGCAACGGGTAACCAGTTTCCCTTACGACGCGACCATCCTGATCAGTGGCTTGGTGGGCTAAGAAAGTGGGGCGTCGGCTACCGGATCGGCTCGGATGGGGCGTCAAGCATTCCACATGGGATGGCGTCTGAAGTATTGGTAACCCTGCGGCGAATGCAGCGGTTTCGCGGCAAAGAACGAGGCCAGGTATAGCTCGGGTGGCGGCCGCCAGGGTCCACGCGAACCGGTCCCAAGGCTTGGCCTCGACCCACTGGGAAGTTGGTACGTAGAACCCGCGCCGGATCCTCACAAGATTGCCGGCCATGAAGCTGCTGTGCACGGCATCGGTTCTGCCTCCGGAGCGGAGGATTGCGGGTGTCTCGATGAGCCCGGAAGGAATGTCCATACGAAAACACTGAGGCAGAAAGCGACTCTTCCGGCCACCCTGATGTCCCTATGTGCAAAACAGGAGCTGGGGAGGACTGGTGGGGGCGTGGGCCTCCGGCGTTGTTGGTCGGGCGCGCCGTTGAACGGTGGGCGTGGCGAAGAAGCGCGGGACTGGGGTGCCACAATCCTTGCGGCTACTGGAACACGGTCTGGATCGGTCCGCCCCCGGCTGAATCAACGATGGCCTGCGCCACTACACGGAGCTTGACGTTCCGGTTGCTGGAGGCTTTCTTGATGAGTTCCATGGCCTCGACCTGTGTGCAGCGGTTCTGGGCGATGATGATGCCCGTCGCCACGTCGATCACCGTCCGGGATTCCATGGCGGCCCTTAGGTTGGCCGCGGTTTGGCTGTGTTGCGCGATCAGCACGGCGAGCTGGAGGCCCTTGGATGCCTGTTGAACGTAGTCGTTGGCACGCTGCACGGCGGCTTGGTCGAAGGCGTGGGGCTGGTCTGAGTAGAGGTTAAGGCCAGCCATGGCGACCCCCTCGGACAGGGGGAATGGAACAGCCAGGACGGCGCGGACACCGTGGTCTGTGATGGCCTTGTTGTACTCGGGCCAGGTGTTGTCCTTCTCGAAATCCGGGATGTGGACCTGGGTGGCCTCGCGGCAGGCGTGAAGACAGGGCCCGTCCGCGAAGGAGTATTGGATTTCGTCGAGCTGGCGCGCGCGTTCACTGCTGCTGGCAACTGTGCCGGCGTTGCGCTGCCGCATCAGGGTGATGCCGCAATACACATCCTTTTCGGGAGTGCTGAACATGGCAGCTGAGTGCCGGGCCAACTCATGGAGAAAGTCCTCGACGTCAGGAGTGGCGAGCAGCAAGTCCTGAACCTCAGCCACCACGGAATTCGGCTCGAGGAGCTGTGGGTCTTCCATGTGTATCTCCGATCCGTGGCGGTGGCTACCTTTCGAGACTAACCTCCGGCACCCGTTGAAAGCCAATAGTAAGTGTGCTTCTCTTTTTAAGGAGTCTTGCCGTGGGCTCACCCCTCATCCGGTCAAAGGATCGAAGCCCATGCGTCAAACCCGACCTTTCGACGTCAGTACCAGGCCTCCGGTTGCCCCTGAAGGAAGCATCCGCCAAAGTTTTCAGGACAGCCTGGTCCTGGACCATCTCAATCTGGCCAAATCCATTGCGGCCAGGTATTCCGCCCATACCCACGACCTGGATGATGTCAGGCAGGTCGCCTACATGGGCCTCATCAAGGCCTCCCGAGGCTACGACGAGTCCAAAGGCGTCAGTTTTCCGGCCTATGCCGCCCCCACCATTGCCGGCGAGGTCAAGCGGTACCTCCGCGACCATTGCTGGGTTGTCAGGCCGCCCCGCACCATCCAGGACGTTCGCCGTCAGGTGTTGGCCCGGACGGAGGAAATGACACAGGTGCTGCAACGGACGCCATCCCCGGAGGAAGTCGCAGAGGACCTCCGGCTGGAACCCTGCCAGGTGCGCGAAGCGCTGATGGCGGGCACCAGTAAGCGTCCGGATTCCCTGGACGCTCCCGCGGGGGAGGGTCGTGAGGGGTTGCAGGGTTCCCTGTCTGCTTTTGGCTGCCCCACTGACCGGTTGGAGGATGTGCTGGCTCTCCGGAATGCGATTCGTGACCTTAGGCCTGAGGACCGCCACCTGCTGTACCGGCGCTACTACCGCGAAGAGACGCAGTCCACCATTGCTGAGGCCCTGGGAATGTCCCAGATGCAGGTTTCACGCAAGCTTTCCAAGGTCCTCGTCTCGCTCCAAACCAAACTTTTGGACGACGAAGTCCGGCTCCGGGACGGAACAGCCCTTTAGCCACACGACGACGGGCAGCTAGCAGTCCAGGCGCTCCACGGCATCCAGGACATCGCGCACGCTGACCGCCAGGAGTGCGGGGTCGGGGTCTGCGGAGAAGACGTCGCCGCGGCGAAGTTCGACGGCGGTCAGCACCACGTGCGGGCCCGGCGGCGGACCCCATTCCTCCGCGGGCGCGGGACCGAACAACACCACTGACGGGCGCTCGTAGGCAGAGGCAAGATGTGCCGCCCCAGTGTCAGCGGAGACCACCAGGCGCGCCTCTGCGATGGTGGCCGCAAACTCTGCGAGCCCCTGCCGCCCAGCCAGCAGGCCGTCGTCGAGGTTTGCTCCTTTGCGCTTGGCCAGGGCAGCCGTCTCCTCGGCGCGCCCGCGCTCCGACGTGCCGCCTGTGAGGACAATCCGGTGCCCTGCCGCAGCGAGTTGGACCGCGACGTCGGCGAATCGCTCCACCGGCCACAGCCTGCTGCCGTACGCAGCGCCAACATGGATCACTGTGGCGCCGGGACTCGGCGAAGGAACGGCGGGACGCTGCAGCCGGAAGTCCAGGGGATCGGCGTCAATCCCATGCCAATTCAGCAGCCTGGTCCAGCGTTCCCGCTCGGGTAACCCGGTGGACCAAGGAGGCCCCTCAAGGCCGGGCGATTCATGGGCGATCACCCGCCGGGCCTGCAACTCATCGATCCGCAGGCGGCTCTCGGCCCCGTTTCCATGCAGGTTCACGGCGATGTCCACCGCGCCCCGCGGGACCGTGAGGGGATCGTCGAGCCCCGGCGTGGGCAGGTGGTGGATGCCCCCAACCAGCTCCAATGCTTCAGCGATCCAGGCCGGCGCGGCGTACAGGATCCGGTGGTCGGGGAATGCCCTCCGCAGTCCCCGGAGTGCCGGAACAGCGACCAGGAGGTCGCCAAGCTTCAGGGCGCGCAGGGCGAGCAGCAAGGGTTGTTCGGTGCTATCGACAGTGTCCATGGAGGCCTCCCGCTAGGAGTCTAGCGGCACGAAACTTCTCGCGACCGCACTGTTTAGCGTCCGGAGAACTGGGGAACGTTGCGGGTATGGGAGGAACCGGAACGTTGAAGGCGGTCCTGTTTGACCGCGATGGAACACTTGTCGTTGACGTGCCATACAACGGCGACCCGAAGCTGGTGCAGCCCATGGATGGTGCCCTGTCCGCCCTCGAACGAGTGCGTCGGGCTGGACTGGCCACCGGAGTGGTAACCAACCAATCGGGCGTGGCCCGTGGACTGGTGACCCTGGACCAGGTCATGTCAGTGAATCAGCGGGTGGATCAACTCCTGGGCCCGTTCGATGTGTGGGAAATCTGCCCACATGGCCCGAAGGACGGATGCGACTGCCGCAAGCCCGCCCCCGGCATGATTCTGGGAGCCTGCAGCACGCTGGGTCTCTTGCCGGAGGAAGTCGCTTTCGTTGGCGACATCGGTGCAGACATGGAAGCGGCCGCCGCAGCGGGTGCCCGGAGTGTGTTGGTGCCAACGGACGTGACCCGGCGCGAAGAAATCGCCGCCGCCCGCTTTGTTGCCGAGGACTTGGGCCAAGCAGTGGACCTCGTACTCTCCGGGGCACTTGAAGAACAGGACACCCGTGTATGAGCCGGGTCTTGGTGGCCCGGCTGGACAGCATGGGCGATGTCCTCCTCTCCGGACCTGCCCTGCGCGCTGTGGCGAACGGAAGCCGGCCCGATGGGAGCCGGCCCAATGACGTGGTCCTGCTGTGCGGACCTGAAGGCGCAAGCGCGGGCGGGATGCTGCCCGGCGTTACCCAAGTGCACACATGGGCCTGCCCCTGGATTGTGAATCCCGCGCCCCCTGCCACGGAAGACACCACCAACGCATTGATCGAGTTCGTCCGCAGTTCCCGCATTGAGGAAGCCCTGATCCTCACCTCCTTCCACCAATCGCCGCTTCCGCTGGCGCTGTTGCTCCGCTTGGCCGGGGTCGGAAAGATCACGGGGGCTTCCACGGACTACGCCGGTTCGCTGCTGGACGTCCGGCTCAAACCAGGCGAGGACTTCCCCGAGGACCAGCCCGAAGCCGTCCGTGCCCTGGCGCTCGCCGATGCCGGAGGGTATGTCCTGCCCAACGGTGACGACGGCAAACTGCGGATCACGGCCGGCCCGGATCCGGACAAAACAGCTCAGGAACTGGCCAGCGAAGGCCCGTACATTGTGGTCCACCCCGGCGCGACAGCCCCCGCCCGGGCCTGGCCTGCGCTGCACAACGCAGCAACCGTGGAAGTCCTGCAAGCCTACGGACACCGGGTGGTGGTCACAGGGGGACCTGGCGAAACATCGCTCACGGCAACGGTCGCGGGGCCTTCGGCGAGGAACCTCGGGGGCGCAACCGACCTCCGCACGCTCGCAGCGGTACTCGCGGGCGCCGCCGTCGTTATTACGGGCAATACCGGCCCCGCCCATCTGGCCGCCGCGGTGGGTACCCCGGTGGTTTGCCTGTTCGCGCCGGTGGTTCCGGCGATCCGCTGGGCACCCTACGGCGTACCCATGGAGTTGCTGGGCGACCAGGAAGCTGCATGCAAGAACACCCGGGCCCGGACCTGCCCCGTTCCGGGGCATCCGTGCTTGAGCTCGGTCACCCCGGAGCAGGTCCTGGAGGCTGTCGAACGGTTGCTGGGGGGCGTGTCGTCGCTCTCCACCCGACGGAAGGTCTGGAAACCATGAGGATCCTGGTGTGGCACGTCCACGGCGGCTGGATGGAAGCGTTCGTCCGGGGCCAGCACGAATACCTCCTGCCCACATTGCCCGACGGCGGCCCTTGGGGTTTGGGGCGAGGGGGACGTGACTGGCCGGTCGCCGCCAAGGAAGTGGACCTGGGCACGCTGGACCCGGACAGTGTGGACGCCGTGGTCCTGCAACGGCCGGAGGAAATCGCAGCCGTCACCAAGGCCCTGCGCCGCCGCCCAGGGGTGGACGTTCCTGCGGTCTACCTGGAACACAACACCCCCAAGGGCGATGTCCCCTTTTCGCTGCATCCACTTGCCGACCAGGGAAGCATCCCGGTGGTCCACGTGACCCATTTCAACCAGCTCTTCTGGGATACGGGCTCGGCCCCCACTGCAGTGATCGAGCACGGGATTCCGGATCCGGGGCACCTCTACACCGGTGTGCGGGAGGAGATGGGCGTGGTGGTCAACGAGCCCGTCCGGCGTGGACGGGTCACCGGCACGGATTTGCTTCCGGGATTCGCCCGGGTTGGACCCCTGAGGGTGTTCGGGATGGGCACGGAAGCGTTGCCGTCCGCTTTGGACCTCGGCAGCCACGGCCTGGGCGGGGATCGACTCAGGATCTCGGGTGACGTTCCTGCCGCCCGCCTCCACCGGGAACTGGCCAGATGCCGTCTCTACCTGCACCCGCTGCGATGGACCTCGCTGGGACTTGCCCTGTTGGAGGCCATGCACCTGGGCATGCCGGTCGTTGCGCTGGCCACCACTGAAGCAGCCCGGGCAGTCCCGCACGGTACCGGCTTGGTGTCCAACGACGTCGACGATCTCCAAAAGTTCGCCCGGCGCCTCCTGGCCGACGCGGACGACGCCTACGCGATCGGTTTGAGGGCGCGCCAAGCAGCGCTGGAACGTTACGGGCTGGGCAAATTCCTCCGGGCCTGGGACGAGCTCCTCGCCGATCTTCCCGCCAAGCATGGACAGCGCCCGCAATCCGGGCTCATACCGCTCAGCCACCACACCCAGGCCAGCCATGACACCGAGAGGATGCACCCATGAAAATCTCCATGGTCTCCGAACACGCCAGTCCGCTGGCCGCCCTGGGAGGTGTCGACGCCGGTGGACAAAACGTCCACGTAGCGGCGCTCTCTTCCAGCCTGGCTGCCCGCGGCCACCACGTCACGGTCTACACGCGACGTGATGACCCCGATCTGCCGGCGAAGGTGCAGGTGGGGCCTGGACTCACTGTGGTGCACGTCGATGCGGGGCCCGCCCGGCGCATCCCCAAAGACGAGCTCCTGCCGTTCATGGGTGAGCTGGCGGACGGGATTTGTGCGGACTGGGGCGAGGACCTCCCGGATGTCGTGCACGCGCACTTCTGGATGTCCGGACTGGCAGCGATCCAGGCGTCCAAACGTGCCGGTGCCGCTGATCCCGTGCCCGTGGTCCAGACCTTCCACGCCCTTGGTTCGGTGAAGCGCCGCCACCAGGGCTCCGCGGACACCAGCCCACCGGCCCGGGCCTGGTTGGAGCCGTGGGTGGGCCGCACCGCAGACTGGGTCATCGCCACTTGCCCCGACGAAGTCTTCGAACTCAAGGCCCTGGGTATCAGCCGATCCAAAATCTCCATTGCCCCCTGCGGCGTGGACCTGACGCTGTTCCCCGGAACGTCCGACGCCGAACCCACCTCGCGCACGCATCGGATCCTGAGCGTGGGACGCCTCGTGGAACGCAAGGGGGTGGACCTGATCATCCGCGCACTCCCTCTCCTGGCGGACGCAGGCTTCAACGATGTGGAGTTGCTGATTGTGGGTGGTTCCGGTGACGCGCTCACCCTTGAGGAGGACCCCGAAGCGCAGCGCCTCCATGCCCTGGCCAAGGAACTCGGCGTCGAAGACAAGGTGACCATGCGCGGACAGGTCCCCAGGGACGCGATGCCGGGTATTTTCCGCAGCGCCGACGCCGTGGTGTGCACCCCCTGGTATGAGCCGTTCGGGATCGTGCCGCTCGAGGCCATGGCCTGCGGGGTGCCCGTGGTCGCGGCCGCCGTGGGCGGACTCCGGGAGACCGTCGTCGACCAGAAAACGGGGCTGCATGTTCCGCCGCGGGACCCGGAAGCGATAGCCGAAGCACTGGGGAAACTACTCGCCGATCCTGCCTTGCGCACCGAAATGGGGCGAGCCGGCGCACGCCGCGCCCGCTCGCGCTACACCTGGGACAGGATCGCCGCGGACACCGAGAAAGCCTACCGATCCGTCCTGGCTGCCGGCCTCTCCCGGCAAGCAGGCGATGGTGTGGAATCACTGGAAGGAACGGCCCTGTGACCATCAACAGCCCTGTGACCATCAAAAGCCCTGTGGCAGCCCCGGAACGGTGGACTCCCGAAACCGGCGGGCCCACGCACCAAAAGGCGGTGACAACGCACCTGGACAACGTCCTGCCCGCGCTTGAATCCCTGCGCTCGCAATCAGGGCGGTTGTGCGAATGGGGTACCGAACTCGCCAACCGGCTGTTGTCGGGCCAGCGGCTGCTGGCTGCGGGCAACGGCGGATCAGCTGCCGAAGCGCAGCACCTCACAGCTGAGCTTGTTGGCAGGTTCGACGACGAGCGGGCCCCTTTCTCTGCCATCTCCCTCCACGCCGAGTCCTCTGCTGTCACCGCGCTCTCCAACGACTACGGCTACGAGGAAGTGTTTGCCCGCCAGGTCAGGGCCCACGGCCGTGCGGGCGACATCCTGGTCCTCCTGTCCACCAGCGGCCGCAGCCCCAACCTGCTCAAAGCGGTGCGCGCAGCCCGGGAACGCGGCATCACCACCTGGGCCCTTACCGGAACCGGCCCCAACCCGCTCGCCGACGCCTGCGACCAGGCCATCACCGTGGACGCGATCGCCGCGAACGCGCAGGAAGGCCACCTGATCGCGGTGCACGCCGTCTGCCGGGCCTTCGACGCCGAGATCGCACGGCGGTCCGGCCCCTACACGGGCGGCCAGCCATGAGGATCACGGTGGTAGGCGACGTCCTCCTCGACGTTGACATCAATGGTGCCGCCACCCGGCTCAGCCCTGACGCCCCCGTGCCCGTGGTGGACGTCGCAGGCATCCGGCGCCGTGCGGGCGGAGCCGGCCTGGTGGCCACCGTCCTTGCCGGGGACGGCCACGACGTCACGCTGGTCACCGCCCTATCGGACGACGACGGCGCAAGCCACCTCAGGCGCGCACTGGCCGGCGTGTCGGTGCTCGCCGGCGACCCGCTGGCCCCTACCCCTACAAAGACCCGTGTGCGGATCGGGAGCCACCCGATGGTCCGTTTCGACGAAGGGTGTGCGCCGGCCCCCGTTCCGTCCAGCACCCCTGCAATGCTCGCGGCAATCACTTCCGCCGATGCGGTGGTCGTGGCCGACTATGGCCGTGGAATCACCGCCAACCGAGGGATTCGGGCGGCCTTGGCGGAGGTTGTCGGCCGCTTCCCGGTGGTGTGGGACCCGCATCCTGCCGGTTCGGAACCCGTGCCCGGAGTCGCCGTCGTAACCCCGAACCTGGCCGAAGCGCTCGCGTCCGCCAAAGCGGGCGGACTGAACCCCTCACGGACCGGTGCCGGCGAAGCCGCCGAGCACCTGCGGGAAAAGTGGCAGAGCAATGCCGTGTTGGTGACCAGGGGCGAAGACGGGGCGGTGTTGGTCGAAACATCCGGTGGAACGGTGGACATCCCCGCGCCCAGGACATCGGTGAGCGATCCGTGCGGTGCAGGGGATCGGCTCGCGGGAAGCCTGGCCGTGTACCTGGGCCTCGGGCTCGAACTGCAGGAAGCCGCCGCCAGGGCGGTGGAGGATGCGTCGGCCTTCCTCGCCAAGGGAGGCGCGGCGGCGCTGCCCGAAGCGCCCGCGGTGAGTGCCGCCGTCGGACTTAACAACGTCGAACCGATACGCCCTGACAGCCACATCCGCGACGGCGTCCAACTCGCCCAATCCATCCGGGATGCAGGAGGCACTGTGGTGGCAACCGGGGGTTGCTTCGACCTCCTCCACGCCGGCCACGCCCGCACGCTGGCGGCCGCGCGCAGCATGGGCGATTGCCTGGTGGTGTGCCTCAACTCCGACGAATCCGTCAGCCGGCTCAAGGGTGCACATCGCCCCATTGTCAGCGTCGAGGACCGCGCGGAGTTGCTCCTGGCACTTGAATGCGTCGACGCCGTAGTGGTCTTCGACGAAGACACCCCCGAGGCCTGCCTCCAAGGGATCCGGCCCGACATCTGGGTCAAGGGCGGCGACTACGAACCCGACGAACTGCCGGAGGCCCGCCTTGTCGCGGGCTGGGGAGGGCGCTGCGTCACTGTGCCCTTCCACCCGGCACGCTCCACCAGCGGCCTGGCTGCAGCACTGGCCAAAGTCAGCTGACCCACGAGTTGGAAATCAACGAAAGGAACCGCATGAACACGCAAACACCTGGCCGCGTCATCGTCACTGGAGGCGGCTCCGGCCTGGGAGCAGCAATCGTGGAAGCCATCCGGGACGCCGGCGGTACGCCGTTCGTCTTCGACCGGGACGTCAGCAACGTCTCGGGTGCCAAAGCCCTGGAAGTGGACGTTTCCAACCGCGAAGCAGTGGAAGCTGCCGTCAAGGAAGCCGCCGACAGCCTGGGCGGCCTGGACGGGGTGGTCACCGCGGCAGGGATCGATCGTTGCGGGAAGCTGGGCGACGTCGCTGCCGAGGAATGGGAAAAGGTCATCGGAGTGAACCTCCTGGGTACCGTTTCCACCATCCGTGCGGCCCTGCCTTACCTCAAGGGATCCCGCGGCCGCGCAATCACCATCGCGTCGACGCTGGGCCTCAGGGCCTTGCCGGACGCCACCGCCTACTGTGCTTCGAAGTTCGGCGTGATCGGTTTCAGCCGTGCGCTCGCAGCGGAGACCGGGGGAGTCATTGGCGTCACCACGATCATCCCGGGCGGCATGAAGACCCACTTCTTCGACGACCGGGACGAACAGTACAAGCCGCAGGACGACTCCAAGCTCAATGACCCCGCCAACGTGGCCCAAGCAGTGGTGTTCGCACTCTCGCAGCCATTCGGCAGCGAGGTCCGCGAACTCCTGATTACCCCCGCAGAAGAAGGGTCGTGGCCGTAAGGTCCAGCACGTCCTGAACAACATCGGCCACGGCGATGCCCCTGATCAGGGTGTCGTCGTGGCCGCAGTGCGGAGCGGTCCAGCCCACCTGCGTTACATCCGCGCCGCAGCGTGGGCAGTGGGTCACCCACGACATGTGGACGCGGTGCAGGCCTCGTCCCCGCGGTGCGGCATTGAACGCGTTGCCCACCCAATAGATGCCAACGGTCGGGGTGCCCACGGCCTGCGCCAGGTGCCGCGGACCGCTGTCGCTGGCAAGCATCACCGTGGCTTCGGCCAGGAGCGCTGCCAATTCACCGATGCCCAATTCGCCGGCCACTGACCGCACTGCCTGCCGGTCCGTTGCCGGGAGTTGGCGAACCGCCAGCTCCGCGACTTCCTGGGCCAAAGCCTTCTCTGAGCGGTCACCCACCACCAGCACCTGCGCGCCTTCTGCCGCCAAGGCGGCAGCGGCATCGGCAAAGTTCCACGCCGGCCAACGACGCCGTGGATCGGTGGCACCGGGATGGAGAACCACCAAGGAATTCCGGGCTTGGTCCCGCAGGCCGGCAACGTCCTGCCGGTGGTCCGGGTGCGGCTGCAGCGGCGGTGGGACCACGGTGGGTGCTCCGGCGAGGCCCGCCACTTCCAGCCACCGGTCCGGTTCGTTCTGGTAGTAGACGTAGTCGAGGTTCCGCTCCAGGGGCATGGCGTCCTTGGTGCGCGTGCCGACGGTGTGCCGCGCGCCCAGCCTGAGGAGGAAAGGATTGGAAAACCGTCCACCTCCGTGCATCTGGACGGCCAGGTCAAACGCTTCCGCGCGCATGGCCTCAAAGAATTGTTCCTGGGCGGCAACGTCCTCAGCGTCGTCGTCGAACCGCTCGCCGTTGCGGGGACCGTCGTAGACGCCGCGCGCCACAGGCAACATCACGACGTCGTCCACCGGCCCCGTGGTTGCGCCCGCGACTGCGGCATGGACAGGCGTCCCCAGGAGTGTGATGTAGGCATCCGGGTACGCAATCTTCAGGGCATACAGGGCCGGGTAGGTATAAATCAGGTCCCCCAAGCCGCCACCCCTGAGGACGGCAATCCGCCTGACGTCGCCGAATTTTTCCAACACCGGGCCGATTCCGGGTGTGGGAGCCGTGGCCATGAGAACTTCCCTTCGTCGTCAATAGCGGAAACTCCAAGGCCGGCGTGTAAAGCCCGTGCCGCGGGGTACCTGTCGGGAACAGGAAACTGTCATCCAACCGGAAGGTACCCCATGGCACGCCTCTCCAATCAAGAAGGCCTGGCTGACTGGTTGCCAGCCCGCTTGGCCCAGGAACGTCCTGTTGTGACAGTCATCGGCGACTCCATCCTGGACGGCTGGTGGGATGGAACAATTGAACGGTTCTGCCGCGAAGCGCCCGCCCCGGTGGTCCAGGTGCAGCGCCGCGACTTTGCGCCCGGAGGGGCCGCCAACACAGCCATGAACCTGGCGGCGATGGGAGCGGAAGTACGGTTCGTCTCCGTTGTGGGAGACGACGCCGCGGGCCTCCAGCTCCTCGAGCAGCTGGAGGATGCCGGCGTTGACGTCTCCCACGTCGTGTCACATCCGGAGATGGTCACCACCACCAAATACAGGGTCAGCAGCGGGGGGCAAGTGATGCTGCGCTTGGATGACGCAGCCCCCGGGTTGCCGGCAGAAGGGCTCGAGGTGATGGCCGCGTTGGTGCCTGAGGCCATTGAGGGCGCTGCGGCCGTGGTGCTGTGCGATTACGGCGCGGGTGCCTTGTCAGGGCCGGTCCGCTCGGCGCTCCTTGACCTGCTGGCACCCGCCAAGCGCCAGGACAGGCTGGTGGTTGTTGATGCCCACGATCCCGGTGCCTGGGCAGGGTTGAAGCCCCACCTCGCTACCCCGAATGCCCAGGAGGCCTCGCGGTTGCTTGGCGTCGAATTCCCGGGAGGTGCCGCGCGTTGCCCCTTCGTGGAGGCACACGCGGAGCAGCTCCTGCGCGCCTCCGGTGCGTCCGCCGTCGTCGTGACACTGGACCGGGAGGGGACGCTGACGGTGAAGTCCGGCCCCGACACCGACGAGGTTGCCACCCACCGGACCTGGGCCCGTCCGCAAGCCGAGAAGCAGGCCTCAGGTGCGGGCGATACCTTCGTGGCTGCCTTGACCCTGGCCCGGGCGGTCGGTTTGCCGCTGACCACCAGCGTCGACCTTGCCCAGGCCGCTGCCGACATCGTGGTCCACCGGCCAGGGACATCGGTGTGCACCACCGATGAACTGACGCGGCACCTGAGCGGGTTCGCGGATACAGCGCTGACGGCAGGGGAGTTGGCCCGGCATGTTGAAGAGCATCGCCGTGAGGGCCGCAGGATCGTGCTGACCAACGGCTGCTTCGACGTCCTGCACCGTGGCCACACCCGCTACCTCAACCAGGCCAAGCAATTGGGGGACGTCCTGGTGGTCGCCCTGAACAGTGACTCATCCGTGCGGCAGCTCAAGGGACCGGACCGGCCCGTCAACCATGAAGCCGACCGGGCCGCAGTGATTGCTGCCCTCAGCTGCGTGGACCACGTAACGGTTTTCGACACTCCAACGCCTATTCCATTGATCGAGCTCCTCCGGCCGGACGTCTATGCCAAAGGCGGTGACTACACGCCGGAAATGTTGGCAGAAACGGCGGCTGTGGAACGTTGCGGCGGCACCGTGACCATCCTGGACTACGTGCCCGAGCACTCCACCACGGCCGTACTGGAACGCATCCGCTCCACGGGCGACAACCCGCAACCCTGAGGAATTCCGCCATGCGCATTGTGATCACTGGAGCCACCGGACACGTCGGTACGGAAGTCCTGAAGCGGCTACAAGCGGCCCGTTCCGAGGAAGGCGCCGATCTTGAACTGGTGGGCGTGGTCCGTCGCCACCCTGACCTGGACGCTGCCCCGTACCGCGGCGTCGACTGGCGCACCTTGGACATCGGCGCCGCCGTGGACCAGCCGGCCTTGGAGGCTGCGCTGTCCGGAGCGGATGCCGTGGTGCACCTTGCCTGGTTGATCCAGCCAAACCACCACCGGGAAATGCTCCGGCAAACCAACGTGGCCGGAACGGCCCATGTTTTGGCTGCGGCACGGAAAGCCGGGGTTCGGCACATCGTGTGTGCGTCCTCGGTGGGAGCTTACTCGCCTGCTCCCAAGGACCAGCGAACCCAGGAGGGCTGGCCCGCGGCGGGGATTCCGAAGTCGCACTACAGTGTGGATAAGGCTGCGCAGGAGCGGCTGTTGGACGATTTCGCCAAGGACAATCCGGAGATTGTGGTGGCCCGGCTTCGTCCGGCATTGACCTTCAGTGCAGGAGCCGGGAGCGAGGTAGGGCGGTACTTCCTGGGCCGGATCCTGTCACGCTTGGTGCCGCCCAAACCGTGGTTCCCCCTGCTGGCCCTGCCCAAGGAACTGGTGTTCCAGGCGGTGCATGCGTCCGACGTCGCCGACGCCTACTGGCGTGTCCTCGAGCGCAGGGCGGAGGGTGCCTTCAATATCGCCGCAGAGCCTGTCATCGACCCCAATGCCCTGGCGTGGACCTTCAACGCCCGGCGGCTGCTGCCGTTCCCGCTCCCGGTGCTGCGCGCCGTCGTCGAGGTCAGTTGGCGGCTCCGCCTCCAGGCGACCGACGGCGGCTGGGTGGACATGGCCGCGAACGCGCCCATCATGGACACGGGACGCGCACGCAGGCTGCTGGGTTGGTCGCCGAAGCATTCATCGCTGGAATCCCTGGCCGAAATGCTGGACGGGCTGGGGACGGGGAAGGGTCGGAAAGCGTCACCGCCGCTCAAGCCCCGCTGACTTACTCGGCGGACAACACCACGGTGAGGATCCGCCGCAGGCTCATGGCCACCGACGCCGGTGCGTTCACCGGTGACTGTCCCGCGGCGGCCTCGGCCACTGCATCGCTCAGCGCGGATATCGAGTCCTTCGCCTCCGTCAACAGAGTGCCGAGTTCATCCGATTCGCCGTCCCGCCAATGGTCAATGACCAGGGCCGTGGACTCCAATGCGTCCGAAAGGTAGCCCACCACGGCGTCGGGGATGACCGTCCCCGCGTCCTTCTCCCAGATGGCGCTCGCAAGGACGTCGGTGATGTCCTGCACGTGGAACGTGAGCCGTTCGAGTGTCCGTAAACCAGCCAGGTCCCCAGGCAAACGGGTTGCCAAGCGGCGGGAGCGTGGGTTCGCCTTGGCACTCAGTTCGGCTTGGTGGACAGCAGTCCGGACTTCGGCGGCCGTCAGGGAAAGCTCGTCACTCCTGCTGGCCCACGCTTCATGGTTGGGTGGCCACGATTCCTCCATGGCCCGGGCCATGTCCTTGAGCTGCCGGGAGAGGGCGCCCTGGTGCCCACTGATGGCGGGGTCGATCGCGTCCAGGTGCAGCGGGGGAATCACCAACCAGTTCACGGCGAATCCCACCGTCACCCCCAGGGCCATTTGGAGGACGTACCCGAAGGAGAAGCCCTCTGCGTTCGAGCCGCCCAGCACCAGCACGAACAGTGCAGCCATGGGGATCCAGTCCGAACCCGATCCCAGGCGTGGAAGTCCTCCGATCAGCACTCCCAGCCCTACCACCAATGCCACGGAGAAGGAGTTGGGTTCGGCGAAGGAAGTGACAACGAAAGCCATGCCGATCCCTAGGACCAGCCCGGCGAGGCTCTGCAACCCGTGTTTGGCGGAGTCCGCCACGGTGGGGTGCATGCTGACCAGTGCGCCCAACGGTGCGTAGTAGGGGTAGGCCGCGGCAGGACCGGGCATGTAGGGGGCAAGCCACCAGGCAAGACCTGCTGCAACCGCTGTTTTGGCAGCGAACAGGAGCCGGTGCCTGGTGATTGTTTTCCGAAGCGCGGGGATCAGCCGCCGCCTGTAGGGCATGTGGCTCATCGGTCCAACGTTCGCAGGTATTCCTGGAAGTGTCGAGCGGGATCATGCTGCATGTGATGCGACCATCTTTTCAAAATTGCGCGATTAGAACAGCGGCAAGCGGGTACACAACCATTGATAGTAACGATACTTACTATCCCGGCTGCTGTCCGCAGCCTGCCAACTGTGGAAAGAGAGCGACAATGACTGAGAGCCAATCGCCGCAGGACGGAAGCTTCGCGGCACCAAGGAACGGCGGCACCGCGGGTACCGAACCGTTTACCGGAAGCTACCTGGACTCGCCGGACGTGGAATTCGACACCGCAGGAACCACCACCAGCGCTCCGGGCACCGGAACTGACAGCTCCGGCAAGGTTGACGCTGCAAAGCATGAAGCCGCAGGAGTGGCCAGCACCGTCGGCGACGCTGCCGGTGGCGTGGTCGATACCGCCAAGACCGAGGCTGGGCACGTTGCCCAGGAGGTCAAGGTGAACGCCCGGCAACTGCTCACCCAGACCAAAGGCGAGCTGACCGACCAAGCACAGGCCCAGCAGCAGCGCGTTGCCGAAGGCCTGCGTTCCATCTCCGACGAACTGTCCACCATGGCCAATTCGACGAATAACGGTGGTGTGGCCACGGACTTGGTCCAGCAGGCGGCCCAGCGTTCGTCCTCGATTGCGCAGTGGCTGGAGAGCCGGGATCCCGGTTCCCTGCTGGACGAAGTCAAGGGCTTCGCCCGCCGCAAGCCCGGAACTTTCCTCTTGCTGGCCGCCGGAGCCGGTGTCCTCGCCGGTCGTCTGGGTCGTGGCATGGCAGGGGACGCCACCGAATCCGCCTCAACCAGCGGCACTGCTGCTGCCGGGACGCCGCGGGCTGCGTATTACCCCACCCAGGGCGTGCCCTCCCAGGGCGGCGCCGTTACCCCGCCGGCCGTTGACCTGCCGGGACCCACCACTACCACCGCGGGATACGGTTCGGCCACCACCACCGGATACGACGCCGGAACCACCGGATACGACGCTGGAACCACGGGCGGCTACGACGGATCCACGCTTCCCTACCCGGAGACCGACGCCGGCGGCGTCAAGGCGCAGGGCGACCCGCTGGCTGGCCCCCTTGATCCCGACGGCCTTGAGCGCCCCGACGATCCCCAGTACGGAGGTCACCGATGAGTAGTCCTGCCGACCTGCCTCCCACAACAACCGCGCACGAGAAGGCTGAAACCCTTCCCCTGGGCGAGCTGTTGAGCGACCTGACGCGCGACGTTTCCACGTTGATGCGCCAGGAAGTGGAGCTGGCCAAGGCGGAACTCAAGGAGTCCGCCACCAAGGCTGGCAAGGGCGCGGGAATGCTGGGCGGTGCAGCTTACGCCGGCCACATCACCGTACTTTTCCTGTCCATTGCCCTCTGGTGGGCTTTGGGCCAGCTCATTGGCCTCGGATGGTCCGCCGTTGTTGTGGCGGTTATCTGGGGAATCGTCGCTGCCGTGCTGGCCTCCATGGGCCGCAAGGAACTGAAGACCATCAACGGCATGCCGCGTACGGCCGAAACCGTCAAGGAAATACCCCCCGCTTTGAAACCGAACACTGAGGAGACACGATGACGCAGAACCCCGACGCCCTGCGCGCCGATATCGAAGAAACTCGCCGGCGGCTGAGCACCAACGTTGACGCCGTGGCGGATAAGGTCACCCCGTCGCACATCGTCAACCGCCGGGTGGACAGGATGAAGACGGCCGTGTTCGGTGCCCGCGACGACGTCTCTGATGCTGCAGGCAACGTCGCGCACCGGGCCGGGGATGCCGTTTCAGGCGTCGCTGACAATGTCTCCGGTGCCGTCTCGGATCTGGGCGACGCACCGCAGGTGCTGAAGAGCAAGGCCCAAGGCAGCCCGATCGCCGCGGGGCTCATCGCCTTCGGTGCAGGCCTCCTGGTGTCAGCGCTGTTCCCGCCGTCGGAGAAGGAACGCGAAGCCGCCCACGCCCTTAAGGACGCGGCCCAGCCGCTCACCGATGAATTGAGCCACGCTGCGCAGGAAGTGGCCGAGCACCTCAAGGAACCTGCCCAGGACGCGATGCAGAACGTCAAGGACAGCGCCACCGAAGCAGCGGCAAACGTCAAGGACGAAGGGCAGGCCGCGGCCGCCGACGTTCAGGACCGCGCCACCGCAGCAAAGGACAACATCAGCAACCAGTAGTCCGCTGATTTAGCCAAGCGAGTGACAGCAAACGCCCTTCTGACCGTTCTGAAGGGCGTTAGCTGTCACTCAGTTCTGCTTTAAGGGGTGCGTCAGCGCACTTCCAGGATCATTTGCAGCAAACGTGCGGCGGCCGGGCGGGCTGCATGCTCTTCGGCCCACTGCGCGCGGGCCAGCGTCTTGCTGACCGCCTGGGTGGAGATGCCAAGTTCCTGCGCAACCGTCTTCTGCTGGCCGCGTACCCCGGGCGTCAACAGGTCCAGCACGCGCCATTCCGCGGCACTTCGGTGTTGCACAATGTGCCCGAGGAGCCGCAGCACAGCCTCGGCTTCGGAGGCCAGCGCCGTGAGGGGGCCGTCCACCGCCACCGGAATGCGTTCCTTGCCGTTACGCAAACGGTCCACTGCCCGTCGGGCATAGACGAGCCCATGCCCGGAAGCATCCCGGACCAGGTTGGGCAAAGGCTCGTTGATCGGCCCCACCCCGATCCCCACGTACCACTGGCTGGGCCGGAGGGCGATCAACGCCGTCTCCACAGCCTGATGGCTGGACTCGACAATGCCCTGCACTTCATCCTCCACCGAACGGTCGAAATCCAACCGCGCCGGAATGTGGCGAAGGTCCTTGAGCAACTGGGGCACAAGGTCGCCGTCGCGGCGGCTGTCGCGTTGGTTGATGGTGAGAGTGAACATAGTGGATCACATGCTACCGGCTGGTAGCGGCTCTGCAAGGGGAAAATCTGCCTGTTACTTTGTCCGGAGCGGCGCTTCCGGCTAGCCCAGTGCGGTGCGTTCGGTCAGCACGACGGCGGGAAGCGCGCCCGCCGCTGCAAGGCCGGCGCCGGGTATTCCGGCCTGGCGCAAACAGGTGTGGACCGCGCCCACCATGGCTTCCAGGTCTTCGTTGGTGGCGAACACCCAGAAGGTTTCGCGCGCCCGGAACACCAATGCGTTGACTCCGCCGGCTCCCAGCGAAACCTTCTGCTTCGCCACCAGGCGCCGCTCCGGATCAGTGCCGTCCAGGGTGGTCACCACTTTGAGGGACGCGGGAGCTATGTCAGCCCAGGGGAACAGCAGCAGGGTGTGTTTTTGAGAGTATTTGGCGACTATCCCGCCGTCGAACACCAAGAGCTTTCGGAAGCTGCCCAGCAACGTCATGGACCAGAGCACAAGCCCGGTGAGGATGCTGGTCAGGACATAGAAGAGGGGATCGTTGAAGTGGCCGGCCTCCCGCGTGGAGCGGATGGGGCTGACGAACTCAGCGATGGCCCCGAACACGAACCCCACCACCAGGCAGGGAACAAGGACCTTCCAGAAGATGCGCCGGGAAGAAGCTACGTAGCGGAGCCGCCCAAGCTGCGGTTCCAGCCGCCGCTCAACGCGGCGGACCAGCCAGTTACGGCCGCGCATCCGGCCGCTGGCCGTAAAGGTTGGGGAGGCCTTCCTGTTCCGCGGCTGCGGCTTTTTGGGCGGCGGCAGCTTTGGGGTCCGGGATTGGCGGCATTCCTTGGGCCAGGCCGGAGCGACGGTCGATGGCGGCGAACTTGGGATCCCAGGTGTCGCCCGATCCGCCACTAAAAGCCGCGGCGATGACCATCACCACGAAGAACGGGAAGAAGGACCAGCAAATGGCCCGCCAACCACCCAACCAGGCGCCCGCCGTCGTTCCGTCCTTGATCCGCACGGAGCGCATACCGGCAGCGGCGTCGCCGACGCTTCCCACGGTTCCCCAGATCATGCCGTAGACGAACAGGCCAACGAACCACAGAACCACGTAGATGGTCAGCCAGGCGCCGTCGTTGTAGCCCAGCGCGGAGCCGCTGTTCATCATGGATTGACGCACTACGGCAGCAATGACCGCCAGCACGGAGTACCCCACCAGGAAAACGATCGCATCCAGGACCCGGCCCCAGAAATGCGCGGTCCCCGAGGCTTTGACGAAGTACGCCCCGGTGTCTGTGTGGCGCCGGACGGCACGGCCGTTGGCGGCGTCAACCAGTCCGGTGGCGGTGGTGGACTTCGGATTGCTCATGAGGGGCTTTCGGCTCGACGGCAGTAGGCAGCGTGGGGAGGAATCGTCAGGCCAGTCCGGCGAGCCCGCCGAGGACGCTGGCCAGGGATGCCTGGGACGTTTCCTTCAGCTCAAGGGTGACGGTCTCGCCCGTGACCCGGGGTGTCAGGACATGGACGCCCGACGGGCCCGTGTAGACGGTAACGGTGGGAAACTCGTCTGTGTCGGCGTTGAATGCCACCACGTTGCTGGCAGCCTGGGTGTCTGCAAGTGCGGTGGCCGCGTGCTCCTCGAACTGGGGTTCCGTGTACACGGTCGGGGCGGTGTCGCGCTGGGCTGCCTTCTCCGGGTCCACGAATTCGGCCAACCGGGGCACCAGCTGTTCGCGGGTCACGGCGGTGAAGCCGTGGAGTCCGCCTTCATCCACTTCTTCGAGGAGGGCGCCGTCGTCATGGAGGTAGCCGTACAGCCAGCGCTTGCCGGTGGATACGGTGCGCTCAATGGAGATCACGCTGCTGCCGCTGCGCCGCAGGGTCAGGGCGCCGGTGATGTCCTCTGTTGCATGGAGACGGGAGGGCTCAGTCTCACCCTCAAAAATCACCGGGTACACGAGCTCCTTCGCCAGCAGCCCGCGCAAAGCGATGGCACACATCAGTTCCTTGTTGGCATCCTGGGCAGAGAGCCAGGGCGTGGCCACCAGTTGCTCATGCTGAACGCCGTCCAGGGCCACCACTTCTTCGTCGGTCAACGTGGGCAGCGGCGTTCCCGTGGCAGTGGCTGATGCCAGTACCTTGGCGGCGGCCTCAATGTCCCGCTGGGTCCATTTCATGGTGCTGGTGGTCATCCGAATATCCCTCCGACAAAGTTTCCAACTGACTTGGCGGCATTACCGACCCCGTCTGCCACCTTACTGCCTACGTCCTTGGCGAAACCCGCCACCTCCTTGGCGCCGTCGGCTATGTAGCTGCCGGGGTTCCGCGCGAAGTTGGAGATGGAGTCCCAGTTGTCCGCTACGAGGTTGCCCAGCGCCCAGGCTCCGGCAACGATTCCGGCCCCGATCACGATCGGGGCACCGATGGGTCCAAGAAGCGCAGCGCCGCCGGCGGTCATGAGCATGATGCTGCCCACGCCGCCCACCACGGACAGGCCTCCGGCTACCCGGTCGCCGGTACCGCGCCAGCCGTCGTGCTCGGGGTTGATCATGTCGCTGATGCCGCCCACGATGTTCAGCGGTGCGGCCAGGGCGCCCGCCACGCGAAGGCCTTTGGAGAACTTGCTCGCGTCCTGGAACGCCTGGCTGTAAGGGATGTTGGCTTTGAGATCGGTGAGGACATCGGTGACTTTCTCACCGTTCCGCAAGGCCGTCATGGCATCGCGGACAACAGTTCCGCCGGCACGCCAGTTGGTGAGGACTTCGCGCGTCTTGACCCATTCCGCGTGGCCCAGCTTGCCGTACTTGTAGGCCGTCCAGAGCTGGGCTGCCAGGTCCTTGACGCCCATGCCGCTGTCGTAGACGTCCTTCAGGACTCCCACAGACGTACCGGAGCCGTCGTTGTGGCTGGCGAATTCCTGCTGGTTGGCGTGCTTCTTCAGCTGGCTCGCGTTTTCGCGCAGCATGTTTGCGGCCTTCATCAGGCTCTGCCGGTGCTGGCTGTTCCACTCGCCCTTGAACACTGTGGCGTCCCTGCCCTGCCACGCCGTCGTGGAGTTGATGGCATTGGACAATTGCGTGCCCTGCAGGCTGATGGCGTCGGCAGCTTTGCCCATGACGCCTGCCAGACTGCGAAGCTGTGCGATGTCCGCACCGTAGAACCCAGCCATGAGGAACCCCCTGTTTACATGCAGTGAAAAGTCTCGTCCCAGCCTAAAGGGACCAACGGTATGTCGCGATGGGGAGCGGTGCCCATCCATTCGTTAAAGAACGACGGCGGCTGGTGGGGTTCACGGGGAACCGCACCAACCGCCGTCGTACGCTAAAAACGCAAAAATCAGTGTCCCGCAGCCGGAACGTAACGCTTGATGGAAGCTTCCAGCTCGGCTTCGGCAGCGGCGCGGTCGCCCCAGCCCTCGGCCTTGACCCACTTGCCGGGCTCCAGGTCCTTGTAGCGCGTGAAGAAGTGCTCGATTTCCTTGATCAGGAACTCGCTGACGTCGCTGACTTCCTGGATGTGGTCGAAGCGTGCGTCAACCGGGACGCAGAGGACCTTGGCGTCTCCGCCGCCGTCGTCGGTCATGTTGAAGACGCCGATCGGGCGGGACTCAACGATGACGCCCGGGTGGAGGTCGAAGTCCTGCAGGAGCACCAGTGCGTCCAACGGATCGCCGTCTTCGCCCAGGGTGTTCTCGAAGAAACCGTAGTGCGTGGGGTACTGCATGGAGGTGAACAGGACGCGGTCCAGGCGGACACGGCCGGTTTCGTGGTCAACTTCGTACTTGACGCGCGATCCCTTGGGGATCTCGATGGTCACGTCGTGCTTCATGGAATGCTCCTTGACGGGTGTGGGTGGGGCGTCGCTCCGCCGAAGCGGCCGTCACGGGTGACGGTGCCTCAGGCAGGCTGCTCAGCCCGGGGCTGGCGGCAGGCAAAATTGCAGCCGGTGCCGCCGACTACTATTGAGGATATAGCGAGAGGCCCGGGTTTCTTGAACCGGCGGGGACAATTCAGGACTGACAGGATCACGCAACTTCCATGATGGGCGTTAAAAACGGGGATGCCCGCGCGGGGTTATCCGCGGCGTGGGGGCGCTTGAAATGGCCGGTGCTTTTGGCCTCAGTCCTGCTGTGCCTCGGTGCCGTTGTGGTGGCCGGGATGATGCCCGGGCTGCTTTCACTGCCCAAACCAGAAGCCTCAGTGCCCGCCTGGCAGCTGGAACCCGCCCATCTTTCCAACGCCAGCGGGGTCCTTCCCTTGGACGCAAACGCCCCGCTCCCGACGTCCGCCGAAGTCACGGCACTCCTCGATGCAACGTTGAAACCGGACGGCGCGGGCAGCATCAGCGGGGTGGTCATGGACGCTTCCACCGGCAAAGTCCTCTTTGACCGTGATGCGGCAGCCAACCGGATCCCGGCGTCGAACATGAAGCTGCTGACCGCCGTCTCAGCACTAAAAGCACTCGGCCCGGACACGCGCTTCACGACGCGGGTACTGGGATCCGCAAATCCCTCCACGGTTGTACTGACTGGGGGAGGGGACGTGCTGCTGGGTGCTTCCGCCTCCGATCCCAACGCCGTGTTGGGCCGGGCCGGCCTGGCATCCCTGGCCGCAGATACGGCCACCGCGTTGACGGCCGCCGGAGTCAAGGGGCCCGTCACCGTCCAGGTGGACGACACCCTGTTCAGCGGCGCACCCCTTAACCCGGCCTGGAGCCTGGACGACGTCGCCGCCGGCGAGACCGCACCCCTCTTTCCGCTTGCGTTGAATTCGGGCCGATACTCGCCAACCGTGATGACCGGGCCCCGTCCACAGGATTCCGCTGTCACCACCGCCCAGGCCTTCGCCGAGCAGCTGGCGGCTGCCGGCGTCGCGGTGAGTCCCGGCGTCGAACGCGGCAAGGGCCTGCCTGCCAAGGTGCTGGCCGCAGCTGAGTCCGCCACTGTCAGCGAGCAGGTGGACCTCATGCTGGAGACCTCGGATAATTTCCTCGCCGAGGCCTTGGGGCGGATGACCGCAGCCGCGTCCGGCAAGGAAACCACGTACGACGGCGCCACCGCGGCCGTGCGGCAAAGGCTGGCGGAGCTGGGAATCGCCACGGATTCGATGCAGTTGGCTGACGTATCCGGCCTTGCCCTGGAAAACCAGGTCAGCGCCCTGCAGTTCGTCCAGGTCGTCCGTGCAATCACCAGCGGCCCGGACCTTTCCCTCAGGGCGGCACTGGACGGCTTCCCGATCGCAGGGCTGACCGGCACCCTGGATAACAGGTACGTGGACGCCAGCACGGCCGTTGGTGCTGGCCTGGTCCGCGCCAAGACCGGGACGCTGAATTCCGTGATCGCCCTGAGTGGGTACGTGGTCGATGCGGATGGGCGCCTGCTGGTGTTCTCGTTCATCGGCAACGGGCTCGAACCGGGTGCCGCCGGAAACAAGGTGGCCATGGACCGGGCAGCGTCAGGCCTGGCTTCGTGCGGCTGCCGCGGCTGAAGCTCCGCGTCCAGCGAACTTAAGGGCTCATTGTCAGCCGCGTGTGGTGTGATGGTCCGTATGGTGTCATCTGCCCGCGATTCGTCAGCAGGGGCCCAGTCCCTGATCAACTGGGACCTGGCTGCCTCTACGGCTGGCCGGCTTGCCCCTCCAGGTCCTGAGCTCAGCGCAGGGGAGATTGGCAAGGCGGTGGATAACCTGCGTTTCAACGCGGACATCTCCGTCCCCCACGTGCACGACATCACCGGCCTGGACGCTGCGAGGGACCTGAGGGACTCCCACGTCCTGGTGGTGGACCGTGCCTCCTGGTCCAAGGCCAACACGCAGAGCTTCGCCGTGATGCTCCAGCCCGCGCTGCAAAAGATGCTGGAGAGCCGCAGCAGCGTGGCCATGACCCCTGCAGCCGCAGCCGCCAGTGGTGCCATCACCGGCACGCAGCTTGGGGCCGTCCTCGCTTTCCTCTCCAGCAAGGTCCTGGGGCAATACGACCCCTTCGCGGCCCTTGCCCCGGGCGCCAACGTTCCTCCGGGCGGCCGGCTCCTGTTGGTGGCACCCAACATCATCTCCGTGGAGCGCGAACTCAACGTCCACCCCGACGATTTCCGGCTCTGGGTCTGCCTCCATGAGCAAACCCACCGCGTACAGTTTGCCGCGGCGCCGTGGCTCAGGCATCACATGCTGGACGAGATCGAAAAGCTCAGCGGCAACCTGCTGGGGAACATGGACTCCCTGGTGGACCGGGCCGGGGCCATCGCCAAATCGCTTAAGGATCGCAGTCCCTCAGACAAAGTGCCCGGCCGTGGGGCCATCCTGGACCTGCTCCAGAACCCCGAGGAAAAGGCCTCCCTGTCCCACATCACCGCCGTGATGAGCCTCCTCGAGGGTCACGCCAACGTGGTGATGGACGCCGTGGACGCCAGCATCGTTCCGTCCGTGCGGACCATCCGCCAACGCTTCAACGACCGCGGCAAGGAACGTGGCATGGTGGAGAAGTTCATCCGCAACCTCCTCGGCCTGGACGCCAAGATGCGGCAATACACGGACGGCGCCAAGTTCGTCCGTGAAGTTGTTGCCGTGGCCGGGATGGAGGGCTTCAACAGGGTCTGGGACGCGGCCGAACATCTTCCCACCGAAGAGGAAATCCATAACTCCAAGCTGTGGCTGGAGCGGATGGGGCTTTGAGCTTTTCCCATGAATTGGCCGCCTCTGCTGACACGGCGGGCGACCCTCCCGTTGCGGCGGCCACCACTGGTAGGGGACGACGGCGGCCAGGGCGTCTGGCGCCGGTCGTCGGCAAGGCGCGGAAGCAGTTGCAAAACGCCCTTGCCGCTGCCGGCTACCCGGAGCGTGTGCTCGTCGCATGCAGCGGCGGACCGGATTCGCTCGCGCTCGCAGCGGTCGCTGCCTACTTTGCCCGGCGCGGACACGTGGATGGCCGTCCGGTATCCGTAGCAGCGGTGGTGGTTGACCACCAGTTACAACCCGGCTCAGCTGAAGTCGCTGCCCGGACCGCATCGGCGTTGCGTGAGCTGGGGCTCGCGCCGGTGGAAGTGCGCACCGTGGACGTCGCTGCCACCGGATTTGGCCCCGAGGCCGCTGCCCGGGACGCACGCCACGCAGCCCTCGACGCCGCCGCCGACGACCTCGGTTGTGCTGCAATCCTCCTGGGCCACACCTTGGACGACCAGGCAGAACAGGTGCTCCTGGGGCTGGCCCGGGGTTCGGGAACCCGTTCCCTGGCAGGAATGCGGCCCGCCCGCGGCCGCCTGCTCCGGCCTTTCCTGGGCCTTCGGCGTGAAGAGACACTGGAGATCTGCGAGGTCGAAGAACTGGATCCCTGGCATGATCCGAGCAACGCTGATCCCGCTTATGCCCGTTCACGCACACGGGTGGAGGTCATGCCTGTCCTGGAAGAGAAACTTGGGCCGGGAGTGGCCGAGTCCCTTGCCCGGACGGCCGCTATCCTTCAGCAGGACGCAGATTTCCTGGAGAACCTGGCCAACGAGACCTATCTCTCACTTGTCCGGCGCGAGGATGGGGACGTGTGGTTACCCGAGGACGCCGTCCGGGAACTGCCGGCGGCCCTGAGGTTCCGCGTCATCGCCAAAGCTGCGTCCGACGTCGGGGGCCAGCAGCCCGGCTACGGAAGGCTCCAAGCCGCGGAGGCGTTGCTTCGCCGGCAGGGATCCGCCGGTCCGGTGGAACTCCCCGGGCACGTCAGCGTATTCCGTTTATCCCTCAGCGATCTGGAACAGGAGCGGCGGGGCCTTCCAGGTTCTGCGGCTGCCGCTCCGGGGGCCGCGACCACCTCCGCGGGCCCGGATTCGGCCGAAGCCGGTCCCCGCGATGCCGCCCGCTGTGGGAAGCTAGTATTCCGGCATCAGAAACCGTCCCAACAGTAGCCGCACCCGAGCATCAAAACAGGAGCCATTGGTGGATTCAAACGACGTCCAGGCAGATCTCAAGCACGTTCTTTACACCAAAGAGCAGATCCAGACACGCATCGCGGAACTCGCGGCGCAGATCGACAAGGACTACGAAGGCCGCGACATCCTCGTCGTCGGCGTCCTCAAGGGTGCGGTGATGGTCATGGCTGACCTGGCACGCGCGCTGCACAGCCACGTCAGCATGGACTGGATGGCCGTCTCTTCGTACGGTTCGGGAACGCAGTCCTCCGGCGTGGTCCGGATCCTCAAGGACCTGGACACTGACCTCATGGGCAAGGATGTCCTGATCGTCGAGGACATCATCGATTCCGGCCTGACCCTTTCCTGGCTCAAGTCCAACCTCGAATCCCGCGGCACGGCCAGCGTCGAGATCTGCACGGCATTCCGCAAGCCGACCGCCGCCAAGGTGGAAATCGACGTCAAGTACGTCGGCTACGACATCCCCAACGAATTCGTCGTGGGCTACGGCCTCGACTACGCCGAAAAGTACCGCAACCTGGACTTCGTCGGCACGCTGGCCCCGCACGTCTACGAGTAGACAACACCGCGCCGCACCACTTCTCACCGCCGCTCTCCGCCGCCGCACCACTTGCCGCTTTCCGCACCCACAACCACTGGTGCGCTGGGCGGCAAAGGGTGCGGCGTGTGCGCTTAACGGGGGCGACGGGCGGCAAAGGGCGCATGATTGAGCTGTTTCCGCCCTCGGATGGCTGCCCTGCGCGGAGCTAAACTGAAATATGACCGGTGCCCCCGCCCGTCCATTCCTTTGGCTCGTCGTCGTGGCGACCATCCTTACGGGATGCACTCCTTCTTCCGGTGCCGGGGAAATCGTCTCCGCTCGGCCGCAGGCATCCATCACGGCAACCCAGCCGCAGGGCGGGCCCGCACCGTCATCGCCGCTCCCGGGCGATTCGCAGACAACAACCCAGCCGCAGGCCGCGCCCGCACCGTCATCGCCGCTCCCGACCACAATCCCGGCCCCGCCCGCCGTACCCCAGCCGTTTGCCCTCAACCTGTACCAGGAGGGCGATTTCGTGCCGCAGTACACGTTCGAATGGTGCGTTGCGGCAAGCATCCAGATGGCTCACAACCTGGTGGATGCCACGGGCGGTGGCGCATGGACTGCTTCTGCGCAGCAAGGAGAGCTGTGGGAAATGGCCAGGGCGAGATCATCGGATTCGTTCAACGGGGCCAACCCCTATGGCTGGGCGCAGGTACTCACTGAGGTTGGAATGGGTCCTTACAAAGTGGTGAGCGTAGCCCTTTACGATGACGCACTCCGGACCGCGGCCAAGGCGATCACCGAAACCGGCCGACCCGTGGGCTTAGTGATGTGGAGTGGCCGGCATGCCTGGGTGATGAGCGGTTTCGAATCCATGGGGGATCCTCGGGTCTTCGCTGACTTCTCGGTCACGGGGGTTCGTGTTCTGGATCCGTTGTATCCGTACGGTTCCGGTCAGTGGGGGCCATCCCCGGAACCCAATAGCCTGGTCAGTCCTGCGCAATTGGCCACCCAGTTCGTGGTCCGTGAGCCACGGCGTTGGAGCAGTCAGTTGCCCACGGGCTACTTGCTGGTGCTGCCGGTTGGCGCCGTCAGCGGTTAGGGAGCCACTTACGCCGCCCGCCGGGATCTCAGCCCACCATCATTCAAGATCCGGGCGAAGGTTCGAGGATTCATCATTTCCGTCCAGTCCCAGCGAATAACGGTCAGGCCCAGGGCCCGCAGCGCGTTCTCACGGGCCTTTTCGGCCATCACTGCTTGCTGAATGGTTTGTTGGCCCCGCAACTTGCTGCGCAGGTATTTTCCCTGACCGTCGAACTCACCCACGAGGTCGAGTTCCGGCCACCAAAAGTCGGTTCGCGCGGTTCGTCCGTTCCTCAACGTGAACGAGCCCTGGAGTTTGGGTTCGGGGAAGTTGAGCAGAACCATCTGCGCCCGGCTGATGGATTCGCCCACGGATTCGGACTTGTCTGTTGATAGTTCGAGCACCCCGGCCACTCGTCGTTGTCCCGTCCGGTGAGCAAGCCCGGAAGCAGCGGCCCGCAAGTCTTCTGCGCTTGACGCTGGACCCCATGCTTTCTCCTTATCCCAGTCGCCGGCATCCACGGAGTCCCTTGTCGTGTGTATCCGTCGGCTGGTGTCCACCACCGCCAATGCTTCAGCGAAGTTCAATCTCGACGCCAGTTCAACGGTTGTCCGGACCTTATCCGTGACGCGAAAGCCACCCAACTGCGTCACCCCATCATCCAAGGATCCGAGGGTTCTTCGGATGCCGTGCTTCGATCGTCCGCCCCTCTGGTCCGGCGTGACCGTACACAGTCGGCTTGGTGTCCCCACCAAGCCCAGCCCCCAGAGGAGTGCGGCCGTTTGCAGGTTGAAGGTGGGCGGCATCAATGTTGTATTGACCAGTGCTGCCGCTTGAAGTCCGTGGCGCTGGCGGTCGTTCAGGCCGGCCCAGTAAGCGGCTGGAACGTAAGCGCCCCTGCGAACGCGGACCAACTCGCCGCGTTTGCAGCGCTTGGCGAGGAGCCGGGGGTCCTGTCCTAGCCGCGCCATATCTGAAGAGAGAATCAACTCGTAGGCTGCCATGAGCCCAACGCTTTCATTGCAGCCACAGACCCACGAGCGGCAAAAACGCGTATGTGGATAACGACGGGTGCCCGGCGACGCACCCCTTCGCGCCTTGCGCACCCGAGTGTGGCTCACGACGCGTCCCGTTCCGCCCAGCGCCCCAGGTGTTACGGGGGCGGGAGGCGCAAAAGGGTGCGCCCCGCAGGCCGCCCCCGTGCTGCGGTAGCCAAAAAGCCTGTCGCGCCGCCTTGGACACGAGTATCCTGTGTACGCCCAGAGGGAACTTTTGGACTTTCCAGTGCGTGAATTACTGGGAACGGTGTATAGCTTGAAACTGAAGCAGCACCACTCGCGCGCAGAAGTTGCGCCTTGCAGCACTACCAGGAGGGACGGGGCAAAACCCCGATCAGATGAAAGCTAAGAGTTTCTTCAAGGGCCCGGGCATCTGGATTGTTGTCGTTGTTGGCTTGCTCCTGGTGGCATTCGCGACACTGGCTCCGGGCGGTTCAACGCGCATTGACACCAAGGAAGGCCTCGAGCTCCTTTCCCAGAGCGGGAAGGTTGAGCAGGCCAAGATTTTCGACGCCGAGAATCGCGTTGACCTGGTACTCAAGGACAACCTGAACCTGGATGGCCAGGACAAGGGCAAGAATGTCCAGTTCTTCTATGTCACGGATCGCGGTCCTGATGTGGTGAAGGCTGTTACCAACGCCAACCCGGACAAGGGCTTCACGGACCAGCCGGTCGAGAACAACTGGTTCTCCGGGCTGTTCTCGCTTCTCATCCCGGTGCTGCTGCTGGGCGTCCTGTTCTGGTTCCTGCTTTCGCGCATGCAGGGTGGCGGTTCCAAGGTCATGCAGTTCGGTAAGTCCAAGGCCAAACTGGTCAACAAGGACATGCCGCAGGTGACTTTCGCCGACGTTGCTGGTGCCGACGAGGCCGTCGAGGAACTCCAGGAAATCAAGGAATTCCTCCAGGAACCCGCTAAGTTCCAGGCAGTCGGCGCCAAGATCCCCAAGGGTGTGCTGCTCTACGGCCCTCCAGGTACAGGTAAGACCCTGCTGGCCCGTGCTGTTGCCGGCGAAGCCGGTGTTCCTTTCTTCTCCATTTCCGGCTCGGACTTCGTGGAAATGTTCGTCGGTGTTGGTGCTTCCCGTGTCCGCGACCTTTTTGAGCAGGCCAAGGCAAGCTCTCCGGCCATCATCTTCGTCGATGAAATCGATGCCGTGGGCCGTCACCGTGGCGCCGGTATCGGCGGCGGTAATGACGAGCGCGAGCAGACGCTTAACCAGCTCCTCGTGGAGATGGACGGCTTCGACGTCAAGACCAACGTCATCCTGATCGCCGCCACCAACCGTCCGGACGTCCTGGACCCGGCCTTGTTGCGCCCGGGCCGTTTCGACCGCCAGATCACCGTGGAAGCCCCGGACATGATCGGCCGCGAACAGATCCTCAACGTGCACGCCAAGGGCAAGCCGATGGCGCAGGGCATCGATCTCCGGGCTGTTGCCAAGAAGACCCCCGGCTACACCGGTGCAGACCTGGCAAACGTGCTCAACGAGGCTGCACTGCTGACCGCGCGTTCAAACGCCAACCTGATTGACGACCGCGCCTTGGACGAGGCAATCGACCGCGTCATGGCCGGCCCGCAGAAGCGAAGCCGCGTCATGAAGGAACTTGAGCGCAAGATCACCGCGTACCACGAGGGTGGCCACGCGCTGGTTGCTGCGGCACTGCGCAACTCGGCCCCGGTCACCAAGATCACCATCCTTCCCCGTGGTCGCGCCCTCGGCTACACCATGGTCATCCCCGAGGACGACAAGTACTCGGTTACCCGTAACGAACTACTGGACCAGATGGCCTACGCCATGGGCGGCCGTGTTGCTGAGGAAATCGTGTTCCACGACCCCTCCACTGGTGCTTCCAACGACATTGAGAAGGCCACGTCCACGGCCCGGAAGATGGTCACGCAGTACGGCATGAGCGAACGCGTTGGTGCCGTGAAGCTGGGCCAGGGTGGCGGCGAGCCGTTCCTCGGACGCGATGCCGCACAGGAGCGCAACTTCTCGGACCAAATCGCCTACGTGGTGGACGAGGAAGTCCGCCGCCTGATCGACCAGGCGCACGACGAGGCCTACGCCATCCTCACCGAAAACCGCGACGTCCTGGATCGCCTGGCGCTGGAACTGCTGGAACGGGAAACCCTGAACCAGGCTGAGATCGCGGAGATCTTCCACGACATCCGGAAACGTGATTTCCGCGAGATCTGGCTTTCCAAGGAATCCCGCCCGGTCCAGTCGATCCCACCGGTCGAAAGCCGTGCCGAGAAGGCTGAGCGCGAGGCCCAGGAGGAAGCCAAGAAGGCCCGCCTGGACGAGCCTCTGGACGTCGTGGCCCCGCATGCCCAGGGCGTCAGCAGCCAGGAGTCCTTCGAGGCACCGAATCCCAACGGCGGCCCCGACCACCCGCATCACGGCTAAGCTTTCTGCTGTGACTCATTTCGACGACGACGACGACCTCGCCGCCGCCCACGGTTCTGCCACGGGCTCCAAGCACGGCCAAAAAGTGGATCGCCCGCGCATTGAAGCGGCGGTCCGGGAGATTCTCCTTGCCATTGGGGAAGATCCCGAGCGTGGCGGTCTCCAGGACACGCCAAAGCGGGTGGCCAAGGCCTACGCCGAGGTCTTCGCGGGCCTCCACCAGCACCCGGAGGAGGTCCTGTCCACCACCTTCGACCTCGACCATGAAGAGCTTGTCCTGGTGAAGGACATTCCCTTCTACTCGACGTGCGAACACCATCTGGTGCCTTTCCACGGCGTCGCGCATGTCGGTTATATTCCGTCACATGATGGCAAGGTCACTGGGCTTAGCAAGTTGGCGCGGTTGGTGGATATTTATGCCCGGCGTCCCCAGGTGCAGGAGCGGCTCACCACTCAGATCGTTGAGGCCCTTGTCACGCACCTGAACCCGCGCGGGGCGATTGTTGTCGTCGAATGCGAGCACATGTGCATGTCCATGCGCGGCATCCGCAAGCCCGGCGCGAAGACCGTCACCAGCGCGGTGCGCGGTCAGCTCCATGACCCGGCCACCCGCGCCGAGGCCATGAGCCTCATACTCGGAAGGTAAGCATTATGGACTCCCTCGCTGCAGCACCCGGAACCGGCCCGGCCACAAGCCCGTTGCCGGTTCTCCGTAAGCCGCGACCCGCGGCCAGGTTCGAGGACCTGCCAAAGGACCGCACGCTTGTCATGGGAATCCTCAACGTCACCCCGGATTCCTTCAGCGACGGCGGCGCCCACCGGACGCCTGATACGGCCATCGCCCTCGGTTTGCGTATGTTCTACGCGGGCGCCGACATCATCGACGTCGGTGGAGAATCCACGCGCTCCGGCGCGGAGCCCGTTTCCCCTGAAGAAGAACAGCGCCGGGTTATCCCGGTGATCCAGGCGCTCGTCAAAGCGGGCGCGTTGGTCAGCATCGACACGATGCACACTTCCACCGCCGCGGCTGCCGTGGAGGCCGGCGCGGCGATCATCAACGATGTGTCCGGCCTGACCATCGAACCCGACATGCCTGAACTCGTGGCCCGCACCAAGGTTCCCTATATCCTCACGCACCGCCGCGGTGATGCGCTGACCATGGACAGTCTCACGGACTATGACAACGTCGTTGACGATGTCGTGGCGGAGCTCAGCGGTGTCCGCGACAAGTTGTACGCAGCGGGCGTTGCCCCGGAGCAGATCATCATCGATCCGGGCGTTGGTTTTTCCAAGAACGAGGACCAGAACTGGGAGATCCTCAAGAACCTCGACAAGCTTTTTGGCCTCGGCCACAAGGTGATGGTGGCTGCTTCCCGCAAGCGGTTCCTCGGTTCGCTCCTGACTGTTTCGGGCAAGTCGGCTGCGCCTCTTGAACGTGACGCTGCGACGGCGGCCATTACCGCTTTGAGCGCCACCAAGGGCGCCTGGGCTGTCCGCGTTCACGACGTCGGTCCCAGCCTTGACGCCGTCAAGGTCGCCGCCCGTATCGCCCGCTGATTGGACAATGCTGTGGACAGGATCACGCTGACCGGCGTCACCGCCGTCGGTTATCACGGGGTGTTCGATTTCGAACGCCGTGACGGCCAGCCGTTCGTGGTGGACGCAGTGCTGCACACGGACTTCACCAAGGCTGCCCAGACCGATGACCTGCAGTACACGGCGCATTATGGCGAAGTTGCCGAGCTGATCACCAAGCACATCGAGGGTGAGCCGCTGAACCTGATCGAGGCCCTGGCTGTCAGGATCGCCGAGGGCATCCTGGCGAACTACAGTGTGGCCGCCGTCGACATCACAGTCCACAAGCCCAAGGCGCCCATCGAGGTGCCTTTTGGAGATGTCACTGTCAGCGTCCACAGGGAGCGGTCATGACACCTGTCTACACCAAGGCCATCCTGGCTCTGGGCAGTAACCTTGGCGAGCGGAACGATACCCTCTCCACCGCAGTGGCCGATCTTGTGGATCCTCCCGAGGTCAGGTTGCTGGGTGTGTCTCCGGTCGTCCAGACCAAGGCTGTTGGCGGACCGGAGGGCCAACCCGATTTCCTGAACATGGTCATGGCGGTCGAAACGACCCTCACGCCGTTGGAACTCCTTAAGCATTGCCACGATGTGGAACAGAAGCATCACCGTGTCCGCGAGGTCCGTTGGGGTCCCAGGACCTTGGACGTGGACATTATTGTCTTCGGTGACCTTGTCAGCGAAGATCCCATCCTGACCATCCCGCATCCGCGGGCAGCCGAGCGGGCGTTCGTGCTGTACCCGTGGTCGCTGTTGGAACCGCACGCACAACTGGAGGGGCGCAGCGTAGCTGAACTGGCTGCCGTTGCCTCCGATATGCCGGATATCCGTCGTTTTGACGGCTTTGGTGACGTTGCCGGCGTGCCCGCCACGGGTGCGTTGGAGTAGCCATGAAAGCAATGCGTCCCGTGGTCCTGCTGCTGATCGCCGTGGTGGCTGCCGTCGTTGCCTGGTTGGCTACGGTTGCCACGAACCGTTTCAGCATGGCTACGCCGGTTCTTCCTGAATCTGCCCTGATCACCATGGGCGTTATCGCCGGGCTCACCCTGATCATGGGTATCCGGGTGCTGCGCTGGCGGAACGGCAAGAAGAAGAACATGCTGAACCCGATCCTGGCTGCGAGGACGTTGATCCTGGCCCAGGCTTGTGCGTATGCCGGGACTCTTCTCCTGGGGTGGCACGCCGGCATCGCGATCGACCTCCTCAGGGTCAGCCTCCGAAGTGGCGAGGGCATCCTCTGGAACGCGTTGCTGATGGGTGGCGGCGGAGTGGCGATGGTGGTGGTGGGGATCGTGGTTGAGCGGTTCTGCCGGATACCCCCTGAAGATTTCGAGGGCGGTACGCCCGGCCCTGACACGCGCAGGGGCGAGACCAAAGGCGAGGGCGAATATGCCTACCGCGGCGATTGATCCGCCGGGCGTCCAGTGGCTCAGGGTCTCCCCGAAGTACGTCACGGTTCGCTTGGTGGAGTGGGCCATTGGCAACCTGGTGTTGTTGCTGGTCCTCAGTTTGCCGGTCCTTTTTGTGCTTCTTGGGTGGTGGCGCTGGCCGCCGCTGTGGCTTGCCATCACGGTTCCGGCGGTGATGCTGGGCCTGGCATTGTGGCGCCTGGTCCTGATCCCGCGCCAGGTGCGTGCCATTGGTTACGCGGAACGCGACGACGACCTCCTTATTCGGCGCGGCATATTCTTCCAGCGCACCATGGTGGTCCCGTATGGCCGCATGCAATATGTTGATGTCGCCGTTGGCCCTGTCGAGCGCAGCCTGGGGTTGTGCACCTTGAAGCTCCACACCGCCTCTGCCGGTACCCATGCCCACCTGCCCGGACTTCCCGCAGAGGAAGGTGCGCGCCTCCGCGAGCAGTTGTCGGCCCGCGGAGAAGCCCGGCTGGCCGGGCTGTGAGCCCGGAGGGAAGCGTGGCTGCAAGCCTTCGGGATGAAACCGTCGACGGCGATTGGCGGCGGGTCCACCCGGCGTCGCCGTTCGTCCGCGGCTGGGTAGCGCTGGCCGCCGTCGGATATTTCTTTGGCCGCGACGCTTTCGAGCGCGTCCTGCAGGGCCGGGAATTCGTGGATCCCACCCTCAACAGCCGGGCCCCGTGGCTGCTTGCCGGCGGAGGTGTGCTCCTGCTGCTGACCGTTGGCGGTTTTATCCTCAGCTGGTACTTCACGCGCTACCAAGTGGCTGGGGGCTATGTCAGGGTGAACACCGGTTTCCTGTTCAAACAGCAACGACAGGCGCGCCTGGACCGTGTCCAGGCCATCGACATCGTCCAGCCGCTGCTGGCGAGGATCTTTGGCCTCGCCGAACTTAAGTTCGAGGTCGCCGACGCCGGAGAGTCGGCTGTGCGACTGGCGTACCTTCCGGTTGACCAGGCCAAGCAACTGCGCGCAACCATCCTCGCGCGGGCTGCGGGCGTAGTCAGTGGCCGGGAGGCCGCCGGGGAGGAAGTGCCGGAAGCGCCCGAGCATGTGGTGCTGTCAGTACCCCCGGGGCGGCTCATCGGTTCGCTGCTTTTGAGTGAGCAGACCGTGGGTATCCTGCTTGGTGCGGCCGCGGTGGTGGGCGTTTCCGTCCTGATGGACAACCAGGCGATTTTCCTGGCGTTGATCCCTGCCGTCCTGGGTATCGGGGCCGCGTATTGGAGTTCGTTCAACAAGGGCTACAACTTCACTGCTGCGATCTCGCCGGACGGTATTCGGCTTCGGTATGGACTGCTGGACACCCAGGCGCAGACGCTGCCGCCCGGGCGCATCCAGGCCCTGATGGTTGTACAGCCGCCAATCTGGAGGATTTTCGGCTGGTACCGGATGCACGTCAATGTGGCCGGCTATGGAGCCGCGGGCACAGAAGGTGCTGGGCGGACCATGTTGTTGCCTGTTGGGCTGAAAGCTGACGTCATGCGGATGATGTCGTTGGTGCTGCCTGATCCCGGCGTGGACGATCCCGAGAAGGTGTTCACTGCTGGTTTGACGGGTCTCGCCCGGGGCGCACGGTCGGCTGCCCCAAGCGATGACGGCTTCGTGGTAACCCCGCGGCGGGCACGTTTGCTGGCCCCACTGGGTTGGCGGCGCAACGGTTTCTTCGCCACCAGGACTGCCTTGTTGATCCGCTCCGGCCGGTGGTGGCGCACACTGGTGGTTGTTCCGCATCAGCGGACACAGTCGATGGCGCTGCATCAAGGCCCCTTGGCCCGGCGCTTCCGGGTGGCCGACCTGGTGCTCCACACCACGGCCGGACCCGTTTCGCCCAGGGTTTTCCAAGCCGGGGTAGAGCAGGCCGTCGCCTTGTTTGACCACCAGGCGGCGCGGGCCCGGGAAGCACGGAAACGGCAAACCAGCGAACAATGGCTGGCGCAGGTAGCCCCGCAGGCCCCGGAAGTCGCAGCTGCTGTGACGTCGCAACCACAAAGTTCCCCGTCACTACAACAACAGGAGGACCGCCAGGATGGCTAGGCCAGGACGACTCGGAGTCGGGATCATTGGCGCCGGGAAAGTGGGCGCCGTGCTGGGTGCGGCCTTGCGCGCGGCCGAGCACGCCGTCGTCGGGGTTTCCGCGGTGTCCGAGGCGAGCCGCGAACGGGCCGACAACCTGCTTCCGGGTGTCCCGATCCTGGAAATCCAGGACATCGTGGAGCGCTCGGAACTGGTGCTGCTTGCCGTCCCGGACGATGCCCTGGGTGAGCTGGTGGGGGGACTGGCGAAGCTTGGCGCCTGGCAGCCCGGCCAACTGGTGGCTCACACCTCGGGCCGGTTCGGCGTCGGAATCCTGAACCCGGTCCGCGCGGCCGGCGCGATTCCGCTGGCCCTCCACCCCGCCATGACCTTCACGGGCATGAGCCTGGACCTGGCCCGCCTCATGGATTGCACGTTCGGCGTGACCGCGGATGCCCCCATGCTGCCCATCGCCCAGGCGCTGGTTGTGGAGATGGGTGCCGAGCCGGTGGTTATCGCCGAAGGTGACCGGACGCTCTATCACGCATCCCTTGCGCACAGCTCCAACCACATGGTGACGTTGGTGGCGCAGGCGTCGCAAATGCTGCGGGAGATCGGCGTCGAGGCCCCGGAGTCCATGCTGGGCCCGTTGCTGCGGGCGACGCTGGAGAACGCCCTTGCCTCCGGTGAATCCGCGTTGACGGGTCCGGTGGCCCGTGGGGATGCAGGCACCGTTTCCGCGCACGCCCAAGCACTTAGGGAATACGACGGCGGCGCAGGCGGCGATGTCCTGGCCGCCTACCAGGCCATGGCTCAGGCCACCGCGCGCCGGGCAGTGAACCGCGGATTGCTGCGGCCGGAACAACTTAACGAGATCAGCAAGGCTTTGGGTGAGGAGCCCGGGGCGTTGGAAGGAAACTGAACAGCATGGCCATCAAACTCGTCACCACCGCGGCCCAGCTTCGCGCCGAAAGTGCCAGGATCCTGGCTGCCAAAAACGGGAATTCCCAGGGACTGGTACCTACCATGGGCGCCCTCCACGCCGGCCACGCCGCCCTCGCCCGGACCGCCGTCGCCGAGAACGACGTCGTGGTTGCCACGATCTTCGTGAACCCGCTGCAGTTCGGTGACGCCGTCGACCTCGACCGCTACCCGCGCACGCTCGAGGCCGACATGGCACTGCTGGATGCGGAAGGCGTTGACCTGGTCTTCGCGCCGTCAGTTGACGAGGTGTACCCGGGCGGCCAGCCACTGGTTCGCGTTACTGCCGGCCCGCTTGGCGACAAGTGGGAAGGCGCCTCACGCCCCGGCCACTTCGACGGCGCCCTCACTGTGGTGGCCAAACTGCTGCACTACGGGCTCCCCGGAGGTGCTTCAGCGGACGGCACGACGGCGGCCTACCGGGCTTACTTTGGCCAGAAGGACGCGCAGCAGTTGGCCTTGGTGAAGCGCATGGTTTCGGACCTGAACTTCCCTGTGGAGATCGTCCCGGTGCCCATCGTCCGCAGTGAGGACGGCCTGGCATTGTCGAGCCGGAACCGTTTCCTGTCGGATGAAGAGCACGACGCTGCACTGGTGCTTTCGCGGGCACTGCGCCTCATTGAGTCCCGGGCGAACGCCCACGAACCGCTGGACCTGGACTCCGCCGTCGAACTCGTTGCATCCCAGCCACTCGTGGAACTGGACTATTTCGACGTCGTTGACCCTTCCACGCTGGAACCGCTGGCGGAAAACTGCAAAGAGACCCCGTTCCGGGGCGAGGGGTTGGCGATCATCGCAGCCAAGGTAGGTCCGGTGCGGCTTATCGATAACGCACCATTGTTTTCCTAGCGTTTGGAAATTTCCTACTGACGGGAATTCGGTGGGCGCTTAGACTGTTCTTGTCTTCACCGGCATAGATCGCCGGCCACCAAAAACCAAACCTTGGGGAATCCTCATGTCTACCGACGTCTCGTCCGACGCCAGCGGCAAGCCCGAATCCGGCGCGCCCACCGGCGGTGCCACTACGGAGGCTTCGCGCCCCCAGGCCCCTGGAGCCCAGGCCCCAGCGTCTGGAAAGATGTCCCGTGAGTCGGTGACCGTCATTGTGACCTTGTTGGTGGCCACGTTCGTCGTGATCCTCAACGAGACCATTATGAACGTCGCCCTGCAACGCCTCATGACGGATCTCCAGGTGAGCGCCTCCACGGTGCAGTGGCTCGCCACTGGCTTCATGCTGACCATGGCCGTTGTCATTCCGACCACCGGTTTCATCCTGCAGCGTATGAGCACCCGCGGAGCGTTCATGCTCGCCATGGGCCTGTTCAGCGGAGGCACCTTGCTGGCAGCATTGGCGCCGGGATTCCTTGTGCTCCTGCTGGCGCGGATCGTCCAGGCAGGTGGGACGGCCATCATGCTGCCGCTGCTGATGACCACCATCCTGACGTTGGTCCCCATGGCCAAGCGAGGCGCCGTCATGGGCAACGTCAGCATTGCCATTTCGGTGGCTCCGGCCATGGGGCCCACTGTCTCCGGCATCATCCTGGATAATTTCTCGTGGCGCTTCATGTTCGTGTTCGTGCTGCCGGTCGCTTTGGCTGCCTTCGCGATCGGTGCCAAGTACCTCACCAACGTGGGCGAGCGTGGAAAGACCACCTTGGACGTCTTCTCCGTGATACTCACCGTGCCTGCCTTCGGTGGGCTCGTGTACGGCCTGAGCCAGATCGGTGGTGCAGACGCCGGAGTTGTACCTGTCATCGCCTTGGTAGTTGGCCTCCTCTGCTTGGCGCTGTTCGTCTTCCGGCAGCTCAAGCTCCAGAAGTCGGACTCGCCGCTGCTGGACCTCCGCGCCTTCAAATTCCGCATGTTCACCGTGTCGACGCTGTTGATGGTCGTCGCCATGATGGCGCTTTTCGGTGGCGTGATCCTGTTGCCGCTGTACTTGCAGAACACCCTGCACCTGCAGCCGCTGGAGACCGGCCTGGCACTGCTGCCGGGTGGTTTGGCCATGGGCTTGCTGGGTCCGGTCATCGGACGGATTTTCGACAAGGTAGGTCCCCTGCCGCTCACCGTCTCCGGTTCGGTGCTCATGGTCCTGACCCTGTGGCAGTTCTCCCGCTTGGACGAAGGCAGCCCGCTTGGCTGGGTTATTGCCCTGCACGTCACCCTGAGCCTTGGCCTTGCCATGCTGTTCACGCCGGCGTTCACCACAGGCCTGAACCCGTTGCCGCCGCACCTCTACTCGCACGGTTCGGCAATCATCAGCACCGCGCAACAGGTTTCCGGCGCGGCAGGAACAGCGTTGCTGGTCTCCATCTACTCCGTGGTGGCCGCATCGTCCGGCCTGGTGGCCGGCATGCACGCAGCTTTCCTGGCTGCGACCGTCATAGCACTGGCCGCGGTAGTCCTGGGTGCCATGATGCGCAAGACCGAAGGCGCCGGCGGCCACGGGGGCCACTAACGCTCTCTCACGTTCCGCCTGTTTGGGGCCGACGCCCATTCACTTACCGGCCCATTCCAGCAAACGCTCTCTCACTTAGGTGGGGGAGCGTTTCTGGTTTCCGGGCGGTGCTCGGCGTGGGGCCAATTCCTCGGTGCGCATGCACGGGACACTCTCTCAGCTTCCGCCGGTTTCGGGCCGGACGCTCTCTCACGTTCCGCCGGTTTGGTTGGGTGTTCGACGGCGGTGGGTGGGGTTGGTGTTTTCGCCTGTTGTTGCGGTGGTTGGGTGGTGTGACGGGCTTCACGGGGAGGTCTTGCGGGGATTTGCGCGGGTTTGGGGGTGTTGATGGGGTTGTTTTCCGGTTGTCTGCGGGGTTTTTGGGTGGTGTGGGGGTGGATTTGGTTAGGGGGCGGGGCGCGTGTAAAGTTATGTGAGTCGCCGCCGCTGATGCGGAAATAATGGTGACAAACTCCCTTAAAATTGCCGGTTTCGGTAGTGCTTTCATGCGCTCCTGTTGCGGTGGGGGAGGCCCGGTTCTGGTTTGCTTTGTGCGGCCGGTTCGGGTAAGTTTGAAAAGTTGCTCCGGAGCGATCCTGGACCCCTTGTGGGGTGTG
>NZ_JARVTB010000009.1:0-136586 GCF_030208885.1 Arthrobacter sp. fls2-241-R2A-172
ACCCGGAACCCATTGATTAAGAGTCAATTGCTCTGCCAGTTGAGCTAGAGGTGCATCTGTTGTCTTCGATCGCACTGGGCTTTGTTTTCCCCGGCGATCTCCGCAACGACAAGTAACTCTACACGATTTGCCCGTCGGTGTGAAATCGAGGACCACCTGGAGGTTTGCCCCGGGGTCAAGGCCTCAAAATCAGCGCAAAATCGGGGTTCTTGTTGTTGCTGATGACCCACAAGGTCCCATCCGGAGCGCCGGCGACGTCCCTCAAGCGCCCGTATTCTCCTGTGAAATAGGCCACAGGCGCGCCCGTCGCTTCGCCTTCGAGGGGAATGGCCCATAACCGCTGCCCGCGGAGTGCGCCCGTGTAGGCGACGTCGTCCAGTATCTCCAACCCGCTGGGTGAGGCATCCGATGTTGACGGCCAGACCACCTTGGCGTCGATGAAGCCTTTCCGTCCTGGTGCTCCGGTTACTGTTGGCCACCCGTAGTTGCCGCCAGGGGTAATCAGGTTTAGCTCGTCGTCTACATCGGGCCCAAACTCGCTGGCCCAGAGCCGCCCTCCGCTGTCCCACGCCAGGCCCTGGACGTTTCTGTGTCCGTAGCTGTAGACGGGGTTGTCATCGCCGAAGGGGTTTCCGCGTGCCGGCCGGCCATCCGGTGTCAGGCGAAGGATCTTTCCCCCGAGGGTGCTGGGATCCTGTGGCTGGTCACGCCGCTGGGAGTCACCGGTGCCAACGTACAGGAGCCCGTCCGGGCCGAACCGGATGCGGCCACCGTTGTGTGTGGACGCCTTGGGGATTCCGGAGAAAATCACCTCTGTTTCGCCCAGAGCCAAGCTGCCGTCCGCATCGCCCTTGAGCCGGACCCGCACAATCCGGTTGTCGCTGGTGGCTGTCAGGTAGGCGTACAGCCAGTGATCGGATGCGAACGTGGGGGACAGCGCGAGCCCCAGGAGTCCGCCCTCCCCGCCAGGGACCACGCCCGGTAATTGGCCAACGGTGGCTGCCTTGCCTTGACGGATGCTCTTGATCATGCCTGAATCGCGTTCGGAGACCAGCGCTGTGCCGCCCGGCAGGAAGATGACCGACCACGGCAGCTGCAATCCGACGTCGAGCTTTTGCTCCACCCGGAGGCCCTTGGGAGCTTCGTGCGACACCGGGCCGCCGCTGCCACCGGGAGTCGCAGCTGAACCGGGCGACGACGGGTTGCCGGTGCAGGCGGTCAGGACAAGGACCGTGGCGATGGCACACGCCAGTCCCGCCCGCCCGCCTGCTGGTGGACGGTCCTGTCCTGCCCGCTGCCGCCGGAACAAGGCAGGGCGCGCCCGCTAATGCCGGCTTCGCCGGGGAGGCCGGAAGCCTGCAGCTTCCGCATGCGCCGCGGATTCGAACCAGACATCCGCGGCAACGTCTTCGTAGCCAGCCGTATCTTCATCGTGATAGGTCATGGCAGAAGCACTCGCCTTCACCGGGTAGCCGTCGCCCGGCGAGCTCGAGGATCCCGTCCCGTAAGGATGCTCAACTGCCAGGTGCCCTGAAGGAACCGCTTCTTCCGCCGCTGCACTTTCGGCGCCCGGCAGGGTGGGGGAGTGGGAGTCCGTGTACTCGTGGTGATGCACGGGCGCCCCGCTCTCATCCGTCCACGATGATTCCCACTCGGCATTGTCGGCTTCTTTGTCGGCGTGGCTGCCGCCGGCCACGGAAGGATCGACTGCCGGGTCCGTATTCACCGCCGCGTCTGTATCAACTACGGCGTCCCTATCCACCTGAACGTCCGTATCCACCACCGGTTCGATGTCCACCCTGGGTTCGATGTCCACCTTGGGTTCGCTCACCGTGGGCTCATCCACAACAGGCGCGGCAACAACCGGCTCCTCCACCGTGAGGCCGGGAGTCTGGTCCTGCTGGATGTCCGACGAACCGGCGGAGGACGAATCCTCGACGACCACAGCTTCCTCGGCCACCTCAGGTTCCGCCATGACGTCATGTTCCGCCACGACGTCAGGTTCCTCGGCCGTAGGTTCCTCGCGGGTAGGCCCGCTGCCCTCGGCAGCTGTGGTGCCCAGGTTCGTTACGCCTGCCAAACCTGCCACGCCCGCGGCTGCTGCTGCGGTATCGGGGATGGCCCCCCGGTTTCCCGGCTCCATGGCCGCTGGGGCTGTTGTTGCCCCGGTCCGGGTGGGGGTTGAATCCGGCGCCTTGTTGCGGCTCATGAGCCACCAAATAATCGCGACGACCAAAACAATGACAATGACCCAAATTAACCAATCCATGGCGGATGCCCTTCTGCTCACAGGGGTGCAGCTCGTGGTATTTCCGACGTTACGTGTCCGCCTTTGGGCTGTCCAGCGTTTGACCTGCTGGTTTACCCAAATTTGTCAGTCTCCTTAGTGATTATGGCCTTTATGTTCACGGTCTCCGAATTCCCGCAGGTCGCCTAGTCTGGCTGCATGGACTTCAAAAGGCTGCAGATTTTGCGTGAATTGGCGGACCGGCAAAGTGTTGGCGCCACAGCGGACGCCATGAATGTCACGGCTTCGGCGGTCTCGCAGCAGTTGAAGACATTGCAGGCCGAAATCGGGGTTGTCCTGGTGGAGAAAGTCGGACGCGGTGTGCAACTGACCGAAGCGGGGCAAGCCATGGCCGCCGCTGCCGCTGATATAGCCACGGCCATGGCAAGGGCGGAGTCCACCGTGGACAGTTACAGGAAGGGCTGGCAGGCACGGGTGTCCGTTGCCTTCTTCCCCAGTGCCGCCGAGATGCTGCTGCCTGGCGTGCTTCACCGTGTGGCAGCGGTGGAAGGGCTGGCCTTCGATGCCCACTTCGAGGACCCCGGGACGGCCCATTTCGCCCCCTTGGTAGCTGACTACGATATTGTGCTTGCCCACAGCGTGGATGGGCCGGACGTGTTCGCCCGGAGCGGGCTCACCGTAGTGCCGCTCCTGGAAGAGGCCCTGGACGTGGCCATGCCTGCCGGGCATCCCTTGGCTGCCCGCAACGAGCTGCGCCCGGACGATGTCATCGATTTTCCCTGGATAGGCGTGCCCGAAGGGTTTCCCTTCGATACGGTCCTTCGCCAGATCGAGCTGCATGCGGGGCGACCTGCCCAAAGGGGCCAACGCTATCCCGACCTCCGGGTCTTGGAGGCGTTGGTGGGCGCAGGCCACGGAATCTGCCTGCTGCCGCGGTACACGGCCAGGGCGAGCGCCCGTAAGGGCCTGGTGCTCCGCCCGCTCGCGGATGTTAAGGCGAGCAGGAGCATTGTGGCGTTGGCGCGCCAGGAAGTTGCTGCCCGCACCACCATCAGGGGCGTCCTCGACATGCTCGAAAGTGAAGCGGCCGCTCTTGCCAGGGAACTCGACGGGTCCGCTCCCGTCGCCCGGGGAGCGGGCGGGGCCTGACGGCGGACGTCCGCAACAATTGGATGGTGGCGCTTAACCCGGGAGCGAACGGCGTGCTCCGGCACCGGGTGCACATAGACTTTGCTCCATGAGTGACACCACCCACAATGCGACAGACAGCACTCCGGACATCAAGCCCCGTAGCCGGGTCGTCACCGACGGCATCCACGCGGCGCCCGCCCGCGGCATGTTCCGCGCGGTCGGCATGGGCGACGACGACTTCGCCAAACCGCAAATTGGTGTCGCCAGTTCCTGGAACGAGATCACGCCCTGCAACCTCTCGCTGAACCGCCTGGCGCAGGGAGCCAAGGAAGGCGTCCACGCAGGTGGCGGATTCCCCATGCAGTTCGGCACCATCTCCGTTTCCGACGGCATTTCGATGGGGCATGAAGGCATGCACTTCTCCCTCGTCTCCCGCGAAGTCATTGCCGACTCCGTGGAGACCGTTATGCAGGCCGAGCGCATTGACGGCTCCGTGCTGCTGGCCGGCTGCGACAAATCCCTTCCGGGAATGCTCATGGCTGCCGCCCGCCTGGACCTCGCCTCGGTCTTCCTTTACGCCGGGTCCATTATGCCGGGCTGGGTGAAGCTGGAGGACGGCTCCGAAAAGGAAGTCACCCTCATTGATGCTTTCGAAGCGGTGGGTGCCTGCGCGGCCGGCAAGATGAGCATGGAAGACCTCACCCGCATCGAAAAGGCCATCTGTCCCGGCGAGGGTGCGTGTGGCGGCATGTACACAGCCAACACCATGGCTTGCATCGGCGAAGCCCTCGGCATGTCACTCCCGGGTTCCGCAGCGCCGCCCTCGGCAGACCGCCGTCGTGACGACTTTGCCCGGAAATCCGGCGAGGCTGTCGTCAACCTGTTGCGCCTGGGCATTACCGCCCGCGACATCATGACCAAGAAGGCCTTCGAAAATGCGATTGCGGTGACCATGGCCTTTGGCGGTTCCACCAACGCGGTGTTGCACCTGCTGGCCATTGCCCGCGAGGCCGAGGTCGAGCTGACACTGGACGATTTCAACCGCATCGGCGACAAAATCCCGCACCTGGGTGACCTCAAGCCATTCGGCCGCTACGTGATGACCGATGTGGACAAGATCGGTGGCGTGCCGGTCATCATGAAGGCACTGCTCGACGCCGGGCTGCTGCACGGTGACTGCCTCACGGTCACGGGCAAGACGCTGGCCGAAAACCTCGCCTCGATCAACCCCCCGGACCTCGACGGCAAGATCCTCCGCGCCCTGGACAACCCGATACACAAGACCGGTGGCATCACCATCCTCCACGGTTCGATGGCCCCGGAAGGTGCCGTCGTGAAAAGCGCAGGCTTCGACGCGGATGTCTTTGAAGGCACGGCCCGCGTGTTCGAGCGCGAACAGGGTGCCTTGAATGCCTTGGACAACGGCGAAATCAACAAGGGCGACGTTGTGGTCATCCGTTACGAGGGTCCCAAGGGCGGTCCGGGCATGCGCGAGATGCTGGCCATTACGGGAGCCATCAAGGGCGCCGGCCTGGGCAAGGATGTCCTGCTGCTCACCGATGGCCGCTTCTCGGGCGGTACCACCGGCCTGTGCATCGGCCATGTCGCACCGGAAGCGGTCGACGGCGGTCCCATCGCCTTTGTCAGGGACGGGGACAGGATCCGGGTCGATATCGCGGCCCGTTCCTTCGACCTTTTGGTCGACGAAGCCGAGCTCGAAGCCCGCAAGGTCGGCTGGGAGCCCATGCCGGCCAAGTTCACCAAGGGTGTCCTCGCCAAGTACGCCAAGCTGGTCCACAGTGCCTCCACTGGGGCTTACTGCGGCTGAATCCTGCCGGGGGCTCCGATTGTTTTGAGACAGTCGGAGTCCGGCAGGCGGACATCGCTGTCCAAATAGTGAGATACGATAGTCGTCAATTGACACGTATCTCCCTAAGAGGGAACACTGAACGCATGATCACATTCGTTACCGTCGGCGTCGTCGTCCTTACCAAGCGCGTGGCTTAGCCCGACTGGTAACGAACCGTCACGCGCAAACCCCTCGAAGAGCCGGAAGGCTGAGGGGTTTTTTTATTCCCAAGTCCCACCAATGAAGATCCACTAAGGAAGAGTCCGATGAGCAAAGGATCGCCGATCAGCCCCTCGCTGATGGCTGCAAAGTCCGCTGGAGCCCACAAAGCTCCGGAAAAGGTCGACCGCACGGCTGAGGCCGTCGTCGTCGACGCTGCTGCACCTCTCTCTCCTGTACTTGGGCCGAACAACGTTGTACCCCCAACGGTGATGACCGGCTCGCAAGCAATTGTCCGTTCGCTCGAAGAACTCGGCGTGGATGATATTTTCGGTTTGCCCGGTGGCGCGATCCTGCCCACCTATGACCCCTTGATGGCCTCCAGCATGAACCACATCCTGGTCCGTCACGAACAGGGAGCCGGCCACGCCGCGCAAGGCTACGCCATGGTTACCGGACGGGTTGGCGTTTGCATCGCCACCTCAGGCCCGGGCGCCACCAACCTCGTTACCGCCATCATGGATGCCCACATGGACTCCGTGCCGATGGTGGCCATCACCGGCCAGGTCTCCAGTGGAGTCATCGGCACCGATGCCTTCCAGGAAGCGGACATCGTGGGCATCACGATGCCCATCACCAAACACTCGTTCCTGGTCACCGACCCCAACGACATTCCCCATGTCATGGCCGAGGCGTTCCACCTCGCTTCCACGGGCCGTCCCGGCCCTGTGCTGGTGGACATCGCCAAGGACGCCCAAGTTGGCCAGATGACGTTCTCCTGGCCGCCGAAGGTGGACCTGCCGGGCTACCGTCCGGTGGTCCGCGGACACAACAAGCAGGTTCGCGAAGCTGCCAAGCTGATCGCCGCAGCACGCAAGCCTGTCCTCTACGTCGGTGGTGGAGTCGTTAAGGGCCACGCCTCGGCGGAGCTCATGGAGCTCGCCCTGGCAACTGGCGCTCCTGTCGTCACCACCCTCATGGCACGCGGTGCATTCCCGGACTCGCACCCGCAGCACGTGGGCATGCCCGGCATGCACGGATCCGTGTCCGCTGTTACCGCGCTCCAGCAGGCCGATCTGCTGATCACGCTCGGTGCCAGGTTTGATGACCGGGTGACCGGCGTGCTGAAGACGTTCGCGCCGTTCGCAAAGGTCATCCACGCCGACATCGACCCTGCGGAAATCTCCAAGAACCGCACCGCCGATGTGCCGATTGTGGGATCGGTCAAGGAAATCATTCCGGAACTGACCGAGGCCGTGAAGACGCAGTTCGAGCTGAGCGGAACCCCCGACCTGGATTCCTGGTGGGCTTTCCTGGGCAACCTCCGGGACACTTACCCGCTGGGCTGGACCGAGCCCGAGGACGGCCTGACTGCACCCCAGCGCGTGATTAAGCGCATCGGCGAGCTCACGGGTCCGGAAGGAATCTACGTTGCCGGCGTTGGCCAGCACCAGATGTGGGCGGCACAGTTCATCAAGTATGAGCGCCCCCACGCGTGGCTGAACTCCGGCGGTGCAGGAACCATGGGATACTCGGTTCCGGCTGCCATGGGCGCAAAGGTTGGTGAGCCGGACCGCGTGGTCTGGGCCATCGACGGCGACGGCTGCTTCCAGATGACCAATCAGGAGCTGGCCACCTGCGCCATCAACAACATCCCGATCAAGGTCGCCATTATCAACAACTCCTCGCTGGGCATGGTCCGCCAATGGCAGACACTGTTCTACGAAGGCCGCTACTCAAACACGGACCTGAACACAGGCCACGACACCATCCGGATTCCGGACTTCGTCAAGCTGGCTGACGCCTACGGCTGCGCAGCCCTGCGCTGCGAGCGTGACGAGGACATCGACGCCACCATCCAGAAGGCCCTCGAAATCAATGACCGCCCAGTGGTGATCGATTTCGTCGTCAGCCCCAACTCGATGGTCTGGCCCATGGTGCCCTCGGGGGTCAGCAATGACCAGATCCAGGTTGCCCGCAACATGACCCCCGAATGGGAAGAGGAGGACTAGGCATGACCCGCCACACACTGTCGGTTCTGGTAGAAGACAAGCCCGGCGTGCTGACCCGCGTGGCCAGCCTGTTCGCCCGGCGCGCATTCAACATCAATTCCCTTGCTGTGGGACCCACCGAGGTTCCCGGCATGTCCCGCATGACTGTCGTCGTCGACGCCGACGGCGACCTGATCGAGCAGGTCACCAAGCAGCTCAACAAGTTGGTCAACGTGATCAAGATTGTGGAGCTCACTTCTGAATCTTCCGTACAACGCGACCACATCCTGGTTAAGGTACGTGCGGATGCCGCGACACGTCTGCAGGTTACCCAGGCTGCAGACCTGTTCCGTGCCGCCGTCGTCGACGTGTCCACAGACTCGTTGGTGATTGAGGCAACCGGTACCCCCGAGAAGCTCGCAGCGCTGCTTTCAGTGCTGGAGCCGTTCGGCATCCGTGAAATAGTGCAGTCCGGCACCTTGGCCGTTGGACGGGGATCCCGCTCCATGAGTGACAGGGCGCTCCGCTCCGCGTGAGCACGCGCCCAGTACCGCAGCACCACCATCAATATCTAAGAAACCACTCAAGAGGAGTTACGCAAGTGACTGAAATGTTCTACGACGACGACGCAGACCTGTCGATCATCCAGGGCCGCAAGGTAGCCATCGTCGGCTACGGTTCCCAGGGCCACGCCCACGCCCTCAACCTGCGCGATTCCGGCGTCGAGGTAGTCATCGCACTCAAGGACGGCTCAAAGTCGGCCGCCAAGGCAGAAGACGCAGGCTTCACGGTCAAGAACGTTGCCGACGCCGCCGAATGGGCAGACGTCATCATGATCCTGGCTCCGGACCAGCACCAGCGGTCGATCTTCAACGACTCCATCAAGGACAAGCTGACCGAAGGCAAGGCGCTTGCCTTCGCACACGGTTTCAACATCCGCTTTGGCTACATTGAGGCTCCTGCCGGCGTCGACGTCATCCTGATCGCCCCGAAGGCTCCGGGCCACACCGTCCGTCGTGAATTCGAAGCCGGCCGCGGTATTCCGGACATCATCGCTGTTGAGCAGGACGCTTCCGGTGCCGCTTGGGACCTGGCCAAGTCCTACGCCAAGGCCATCGGCGGCACCCGCGCCGGCGTCATCAAGACCACCTTCACCGAAGAAACCGAAACCGATCTGTTCGGTGAGCAGTCCGTTCTTTGCGGTGGTGTTTCCCAGCTCGTCCAGTACGGCTTCGAAACCCTGACCGAAGCCGGCTACCAGCCGCAGATCGCCTACTTCGAGGTACTTCACGAGCTCAAGCTCATCGTGGACCTCATGTGGGAAGGTGGCATCGCCAAGCAGCGCTGGAGCGTTTCCGATACCGCTGAGTACGGCGACTACGTCTCCGGCCCCCGCGTCATCACCCCCGAGGTGAAGGAAAACATGAAGGCTGTCCTCGCGGACATCCAGAGCGGTGCTTTCGCCAAGCGCTTTATCGACGACCAGGACAACGGCGGCGTCGAGTTCAAGGAGTTGCGTGCCAAGGCAGAGCAGCACCCGATCGAGGAAGTTGGACGTGAACTGCGTTCGCTCTTCTCCTGGCAGCAGCAGGACGCCGACTACGTCGAGGGTTCCGCAGCCCGCTGATTTCCGGTTGATTGGACCCTACGGCCCAAGAACTGCAGCAGACGCCCGTCCGGCCTACACAACCGGGCGGGCGTCGTTGTTTCCCCACACTTTTCCCTTCCGGTTACTCAGCAAGCTTGGCTGTGAACTTCTTCACAGCAACGGTCCGGCCGGTCGTAACATCCCTCCCCGGCACCGGAAACAGAGCCCGGATTCGATATTCTGGGCTGGTCCCGGTGCCGTGCCCGGGCCACGCATCCGCTCCTTGTCCAGTTCTGTCCCAAAGTTGTCCAAAGTAAGGTGCCACCCCGTGTCAGCCAGCAAACCCGTCGTCCTCCTCGCCGAGGAACTTTCGCCCGCCACCGTCGAGGCATTGGGCCCGGACTTTGAAATCCGCCAGACCGACGGCGCCGACCGTTCCCAGCTGCTGTCCGCAATCGCCGACGTCGACGCCATCCTGGTTCGCTCGGCCACCCAGGTGGATGCCGAAGCGATCGCCGCTGCCAAGAACCTCAAGATCATCGCCCGTGCCGGCGTCGGACTGGATAACGTGGACATCAAGTCCGCAACACAGGCCGGCGTCATGGTGGTTAATGCCCCGACGTCGAACATCGTCTCGGCCGCTGAGCTTACTGTGGGCCACATCCTCAGCCTGGCCCGCCACATTCCGCAGGCCAGCGCGGCGTTGAAGAACGGCGAGTGGAAGCGTTCCAAGTACACCGGGATCGAACTCTTCGAAAAGAAGATCGGCATCATTGGCCTCGGACGTATTGGTGCCTTGGTCGCGGCACGTCTTCAGGGCTTCGAGACCGAGATCCTCGCGTACGACCCCTACATCACCTCGGCGCGCGCAGCCCAGCTCGGCGTCAAGCTGGTCACCCTCGATGAACTTTTGGAAAACTCCGACTTCATCACCATCCACATGCCCAAGACGCCGGAGACGGTGGGGATGCTGGGAGCGGATGCGTTTGCGAAGATGAAGGAATCGGCGTACGTCATCAACGTTGCCCGCGGTGGACTGGTGGATGAGGAAGCCCTCTACACCGCACTGAAGGAAGGCCAGATCGCTGGTGCCGGCGTGGACGTCTTCGTCAAGGAGCCGAGCACCGACCTGCCGTTCTTCGAGCTCGACAACGTGGTGGTTACTCCGCACCTTGGAGCATCAACGGATGAGGCACAGGAAAAGGCAGGCGTTTCCGTGGCCAAGTCGGTGCGCCTTGCCTTGGCCGGCGAGCTCGTGCCGGACGCCGTCAACGTCGCCGGGGGAGTCATTGCACCGGACGTCCGTCCAGGCATCCCGCTGATCGAAAAGCTGGGGCGCATTTTCACCGCCCTGACCCATGCTTCCCTCACGCAGATCGATGTTGAGGTGGCAGGCGAGATCGCTGCGCTTGACGTCAAGGTCCTTGAACTCGCTGCCCTGAAGGGCGTTTTTGCTGATGTGGTCACCGAGCAGGTTTCCTACGTCAACGCCCCTGTCATCGCCGAGCAGCGCGGCATCAACACCCGCCTTATCACCACACCGGACGCTGAGGACTACCGCAATGTCCTGACGATCCGCGGAGCTCTCAGCGATGGTTCGCAGATCTCTGTTGCCGGAACTCTGACGGGCCCCAAGCAGGTGGAGAAGCTCGTGGGCGTCAACGGATACGACGTTGAAATTCCCATCAGCGAACACCTGGTGGTCGTGGCGTACGCAGACCGCCCGGGCGTTATCGGCACCATTGGCCACATCCTGGGCATGAATAACATCAACATCGGCGGCATGCAGGTTGCACGCCAGACCGAGGGCGGGCAGGTCCTTGCCCTCCTGACCATCGACAGCTCCGTTCCGCAGCAGGTCCTGGAAGCCATCAAGGCCGGGATCGGTGCAGACATGGTCCGGGAAGTGGACCTGGAGGACTAGGACTGATCCGTATCAGCTGATGTTCGCGTGCCTGCGACACACCCTAAGGCACGCAGGAGTGGCCGGTCTGCTTACAATGGCTGGGTCCGGGATTCGGACCCGGCAGCAGGCCGGCCACAAACTTTTTGCACATACAGCCCGGTATTTCCCGCGTTTTTCGCAAAATGCCGGACCATGTGTGCGCGCCCGCAATCAAGGTCTCAGGGAGCCCAATGAACGCCGTCCAAAGGTTCATCAGAAGCCGTGTGCTGCTGCTGACCGCGGCCATTTTGATCGTCGCCATGTGTTTGTCCGTCCTAGTTCAGAGCCAGTCACAGGCAGCCCTGAACCGTACAGTGGACGAGAACTCGCGGGGACTCTACGACATCCTGGTCCAGGCAAAGCCGGATCAGTCCCGGAACGGCGACGGCGGTGCATTGATCCAGCCGGAGATTGCCAATGGTCAGGGCGGCATCAGCTTTGATCAACTGGACAAAATCCGCGGCATGGGCCAGACGGCCGTAGCGGCTCCCATCAGCCTGGTCTCGCGCGTGTCCCAGAACCTGGAAGCCCCCCGGCTGAATGCGATGGACTACCTGGGATATAACGCCGGCCTTGCCGGCGCTATCACTGCGGGCGACCCCTCCGCCATGGATTCAAGCAAGTGGCCTGCGGCCGAGTCCGTGTTGTCCGATTCACCGAAGAAGTACCGCCTGACAGCATCGGCAACCAGCTCTGACGGAGTCAACCAGCAGACTCTTTTCAAGACCAGTGCCGAGGGCACCCTGGGTAAGGGCCGCTTGGTGCAGGAGCAGGCTGCCGGCGGCAGCAACGTCCGGATCGCCGGTCCTGAGGGGGAGACCGGCGTCAAGTTCCCGGCTCCGGCTCTCGGGTCCGAGCACAACCTGTTCAACCTTTCTGTCGCTCTTCCCCTGGCACCTGAGGTGACTGAGTCCGTCGTCGCCGTCGATCCTGCTGCCGAAAGGGCCCTGCTGGGCTCAGCGGGCGACTTCCTGGCGCCGCTTGAAAAGGCGCCCCCGGCGGACGCCCGCGACGCGGGAGCCATCGGACGCCACTTTGAGAGCCTCTTCACCACAGGCCTGAGCATGCAACAGCTCGAGGAGGGCCCTGATTTCCTGGGCGTCAAGCTCAAGTACTGGGCACCGCTCATGACGCAGTACCAGCAAGCCAAGCGTGATGGCCTGCTGACGAACGACTCCAAGGCGATCCCGCTGATCGTGCGCACGGGTACTTCCTTGGACCTGCAGTACTCGGTCAAGATCGAGGAAATTGACGCAAGCGGCAAGGTCGTCAAGGACGTCGGCACGGTCACCCGTTCTTTGGACAAGGACTACCTCCCGTTCGTTTCCAAGTCCCCGTTTGCCCTGGAGTGGCCCGGTTCCACCGACCACAGCCAACTGCTTGGCAGCACGGCGTCGTTCAGCCAGGGTTTGTACAACCCGGCCACCTGGAGCACCGCTTTCGCAGCTGCGCCGAAGTACAAGGACGGCGAGGACGCCGCCAACGGCGCTTCGGACAAGAGCGCCACGCCGGGGGACTGGGTCACTGTGAACCGCTTGCCTGAGAAGTCCTCCTTCGGAGCGCCTGTGGACCAGACCCAGCGCAAACCGGTCGACGAACGGTCGTACCGGGAAGACCTCGAAACGGGCAAGAAGCCCGCTGCCCCCTTGCCCATGGTTTATGGCACCTTTGATCCGGCCGCCGTCCAAGCCGCAGCCGGTGACGTCAACAAGCTGCCTTTGGGTGGCTACGACCCCGCCCCGATGACACTGAGCAAGGACGCCAACGGCAAGGACGTCCAAAGCACGGCCCTGAAGCCTTCCTTGAGCGCTACAGGCCTGGTCAGCCAGTCTGCCGGCGCCATCACTGACTACTATGGCCTGGCCGCGGCCCGTGGTTACGATTCCAACGCCAACGTGATCGACGCCGTCCGCGTCCGTGCCAACGCCGCGGGAAACTGGAAGACAGCCCAGCCCGAGGTTGAGAAGCTCGCCACCCAGATCCGCGAACTCGGCCTCGAAGCCACCGTGGTGGCTGGATCCGCCCGCGAAGACGCCAACATCTTTGTTCCCGGCTACAGCAAGGACGACGCCGGCAAGGAGTCGCCCCTGGGCACCGTCCAGCAGTCATGGGTACGCCAGGATGCTGCCGACGCAGTCTCCGGGTCCCTGACAGGAACCAACATCACCCTCCTGTTCCTGACCCTGTTGGGCGCCACGCTCCTGACCGGTGCCTCAACGGTGAGCTACATACGCCAGCGGAGAAGCGAGGCCGGCATCCTGCGGGCCATGGGTTGGACCCAGAAGCGGATCCGGTCCTGGGTCCTTGAAGAGTTCGCCGTGGGTGCTGCTGCGCTGACGGTTGCCGGAGTGGTCCTCAGTCTCCTCAGCTGGAACATTGCCACCGTGATCGTCTCGGCGACCATGCTGGTCATTTACATCGGAGCGGCTTTGTTGGCCGCCCAGCAGTTGCGCCACCGCGTCGTGGTTGACCAGGAACCGCAGCATGATGAACGCCTGGTTACCGTGGATTCCCCGTTGACGTTCGCCAACAGGCAGCTCACCACCAACAGGTTCAACTCCATCTCGCTGGCTGTGGCCGTTGGGGTCTTCGGTGCCGCGGTAGGTGCCTTGATCGCCCTGCTGATCGACATTCCCCGTGCGGCAGGCGCCAGTGCGCTGAGTGGCCTTGCGGCTGCCAGCATTGCGGCTCCAAGCGTGATCCTTGCCGTCTTTGGCGTGGTGGTTGGGCTTCTCCTGACGCTTGTGACCGGCCGCTTTGAGCTCCATGCCAAGCGGGAGTACTTGGGCACACTGCGTGCCATGGGCTGGAACCCGGACATGCTGGGACAGGTCCGCTTCTTCGAAAATGCACTGGTGGGCACCGTGGCTCTTCCTTTGGGCGTCCTTGGCGCACTGGGATTGGGTCTGCTCCTTGCCCCCTACGCGGCCCTCTGGGCCGGCCTGGCCGGGTTGCTGGCCGTTATTTGCTGGATTCCGATCGCAACGAAAGTAGTCAAATGACCGAGACTCCCAACCCCGAGCTGGCGGCCACCCCGGAATCCCCCGAAGAGTCGCTGCAGACCCGCGCCAACACGATCGTGCGGGCCGCGGACCACGCTACGCCCCTGGAACTGAGCCGCGTCACCATCCACTACGGTGGCGACAAAGGCGGAGCCGAAGAAGTCGACGTCGTAGACGACTTCAACCTGACGCTGCACGCCGGTGAGATGCACTGCATCGCCGGCCGAAGCGGTTCGGGCAAGACCAGTATCCTGACGGTCAGCGCCGGACTGACGCTGCCGACGTCGGGCAAGGTCTTCTGGGAAGGCGTCCCCCTGGACACGATGGGCGACGACGAAATTGCCGACCGTCGTCGTGCCCTCATCGGTTACGTGGACCAGGGCGGTGCCCTGATCGATGGCATGAGCGCATTGGAGAACGTCCTGCTTCCTGCCGTTCCCGACGGCGAGGTGGAACAGCGCACGGAAATGGCCAAGGACCTTTTGGACCTGGTGGGGCTTGGCCGCCGGATGCGGCACCGTCCCGCCCAGCTCTCGGGTGGCGAACGCCAGCGCGTGGCCATTGCACGCGCACTGATCCTGGGCACCCGGGTCCTGGTAGTGGACGAGCCCACAGCCAGCCTCGACCGTGCCGCGGCCAACCGCATTATCGGAATCCTGAAGGACACCACCAGCGACGGTATCGCTGTCATGGTGGCTTCCCACGACCACGAGTTGGTACGCCTCAGCGATACGCTGACCGAACTTAACTAAGCTCTTTCATCCGAAATAAAGGTAACTTTTTAGAGTGACGTCTCCAGAGAAATCCCCGTTCTACATCACCACCGCAATCAGCTACCCCAACGGCGTGCCGCACATCGGCCACGCCTATGAGGTCATTGCGACCGATGCCATGGCGCGCTTCAAGCGGCTTGATGGCTATGAAGTCTTCTTCATGACCGGAACGGACGAACACGGGCTCAAAATGCAGCAGTCCGCTGAGAAGGAAGGCATCACTGCCAAGCAGCTCGCGGACCGGAACTCGGCGGCGTTCAAGCAGATGAGCCAGGACCTGGGCATCTCCCATGACCGCTTCATCCGCACCACGGACCAGGACCACTACGCCGCGTCGCAGGCCATCTGGAAGAAGATGGAAGCCAACGGCGACATCTACCTGTCCAAGTACGAGGGCTGGTATTCGGTCCGCGACGAGGCGTACTACGTCGAGGACGACACCGTGGTCAAGGAGGACGGCCTCCGTTACTCCAAGGAGACGGACACGCTGGTAACCTGGACGGCTGAGGAAAGCTACTTCTTCCGGCTCTCCAACTACCAGGACAAGCTCCTGGAGCTCTACGGCGAGCAGCCGGAGTTCGGTGCTCCCCAGTCCCGTTTCAACGAGGTCATAAGCTTTGTCAAACGTGGCCTCGAAGACCTGTCCATCAGCCGCACCACCTTCGACTGGGGTGTTCCTGTCCCGGGCGACGAGAAGCACGTCATGTATGTCTGGGTGGACGCCCTGACCAACTACCTCACGGGTGTGGGGTACCCAGACGTCGAGTCCGAACAGTTCAGGAAGTTCTGGCCGGCCGATGTCCACGTGATCGGCAAGGACATTTCGCGGTTCCACGCCATTTACTGGCCTGCTTTCCTGATGAGCGCAGGGCTTGAATTGCCCAAGCGCGTCATGATCCACGGCTTCCTGACCAACAACGGTGTCAAGATGTCCAAGTCCTTGGGCAACGTGGTGGCACCTCAGGACTTCGTGGCGCAGTACGGCCTGGACCAGTGCCGCTACTTCTTCCTTCGCGAAGTTCCGTTCGGCGCTGACGGCAATTACAACCACGAAGCGATCGTGGGCCGGATGAACTCGGACCTCGCCAACAACTTCGGAAACCTTGCCCAGCGTTCGTTGTCCATGGTGGCAAAGAACTGCGAAGGCAAGGTACCCAAGCCCGGTGCGTTCACCGACGAGGACAACGCCCTGCTGGCCCGGGCCGGTGGACTGCTGGACATCGCGCGTTCTGCGTTCGAAAAGCAGGAATTCAGCCGCGCCCTTGAGGCCATTTGGGCTGTGCTCGGTGATACCAACGCCTACTTCGCGGAACAGGCCCCCTGGGTGCTGCGCAAAACAGACGTGGAACGGATGAACACGGTCCTTTACGTCACGTTGGAAGTGGTCCGGATCGTGGCGATCCTCGCCCAACCCGTGATGCCGTCGTCGTCGGCCAAGCTCCTTGAGGTCCTCGGGCAGCCGGAAGGTGACGCACGCCAGTTCGCTGCGATCGCCACGCCGATTGTCGCTGGCACTGAACTGCCGGCACCTGCCCCTGTCTTCCCGCGCTTCGAGGAACCCGCCGAAGCCTAGCGCTCTTCCACGAACCATCCCCATCAGCGGAACGCTCCCGCATTTCCACCCGGCAGGACCGAAGGAAATGCGGGAGCGTTCGGTTTTGAGCGCCATTTGGTGATGGAGCGTCAGGCTGTGGCGAGTCCTTCCACCGGGGATAAGCGTGCGGCTCGCCGGGCCGGAATCACTGATGCGAGCAGCCCGGCCACCACGGCCACACCGAAGACTGCCAGCAGTTGCAGCCACGGCACAGCGGGAACCACCGTAGCCATGCCGCCGAGGGTTGCCTGCGCGCCGAGCCAGCCATAGACGATGCCCATGCCCGCGCCGAGGAGGGCTGACACTCCCGCCACCAGCACAGCTTCGATAGCCAGCATCCCGCGGAGTTGGCCTTTGGTCAGCCCCAAGGCACGGAGCAGCGAGTTTTCGCGCGTCCGTTCAAGAACCGAGAGCGACAGGGTATTAGCCACGCCGATCAAGGCAATGACCACGGCCACGCCCAGCAGCCCTGTGACCACAAGCAGCAGGACATCGATGATGCTGTTGAACGTCACACGTTCGAGAGCTGCGCCGCTGACAGTGCGTTCCTGGACGCCGAGGGCCGACGCGATCTCCTTCTGGATTGCCTGCACCCGGTCCGCCGGGACGGAGTCGCCTAACTTCACCCACACCATGCCAGGGGTCTCCGGGAGCGCCGCGGAGGTAATGCTGGTTGCATCGACGAAGGCAGGGACGTTGCGGGTGCGCAGGACCTTCGCATCGAGTGAAATATCGCCGGCTGTCGTGCCGATACTCGCGCGCCCGGCGGCGGAGTCTTCGGGCAGGTACACCACGCCAGGGGCCGGCTTCAGGTTGGCATCCCGCACCACCGATCCTGCGTCGGCTCCCGGGAGGGCGTACACGGTCTGTCCGCCATCGGGGGTGGACGCGTCCTTCAAGGTTCCCACGGCCTGCAGGAGGACCGCCGCGCTGACGCCGTCGAGGGTTTTGATCCGGGCCACCGCCTGGGAAGGGTCTGCTGTGCCGTCCACGGACGTTGGGGCGGAAAGGTCAACAGGGTAGTTCTCTGCCAGGGTGTCGTTGAACGCCTGCCGGGACGTCGCGGCGCCCGTCATCATGAGGGACACCAAGGTCACGCCAATCAGCAGGGCCGCGGCCGTCGCGGAAGTACGCGCCGGGTTACGGGTGGCATTGACGGCGGCAAGCTTGCCGGGCACGCCGGCCGGTGCCGCGAGCCGGCCTGCCAAGGCGACCACAGAGGGGATGAAAAGGGAGGAGCAGAGCAGGATGCCCACGAACGACGCGGCGCCACCCAGCAACGCAACCGGCAGCGCCACGTTCAGGCTGCCGTAGGCCAGCAGTCCGGCACCGCCCAGAAAAGCCAGCAGTCCGATGAGGAGCCGGAGCTTGCCACGCCGGTTCCGGACGGACGCGTCATCGGCGGGACGCAAGGCGGCAAGAGGCGCGACGGCGGTTGCCGCCTTGGCCGGAACCAGCGCCGCAACCACGGTCAACAAGGTGCCTGCCACCATGCCGGCAACAATGGCCGACGGAGGGACTGCCAGGGTCGCGAAAGCCTGCTCCGGTTGTGACTTGGCCCAGGCGATCAGCGCCGTCATCAGGCCAGTGGCGGCAAGGACACCCAGCACGGAGGAAACGAACCCGACCACGAAGGCCTCAAGCATGACAGAGCCGCGGATCTGGGAACGCCCGGCGCCCAGACAACGCAGCAGGGCCAATTCCCGGGTCCGTTGGGCCACGAGCACAGAGAACGTATTGGCTACCACCAAGGTTGAAACGAGGATGGCCACCCCAGCGAAGGCGAGCAGGACCACCGTCAACTGGTCCTGCCCGGCGCTGAGCATCGCGACCGTTGAGGTGACTTTCTCCTGGGCCGTTTCAACGACGGGCGACACCACCCCGGCAGCGTCCATCCGGCGGGAGATGTAGTCCTTCGCCGCGGACACGTCCTCGCCCGGTTTCAGTGCGAACTGCAAGCCCGTATAGCCGGCTCCGGCGTCTTGCACCGCGTTGAGTACCGACTCGGAGGCTATTAGTTGGGCTGCCGAAGAAGAGAAGGGGTCGTTCGTGGCCTGCGTCAGCCCAGTAATGGTCACCTTGGCGTTCTTGACCGGACCGGCCCCGTGCAATTCCAGGGTGCTGCCGACGGTAAGTCCCAGGTGCTCTGCGGTCTTGACATCCACGGCCGCTTCCAAAGGCTGCGAGGGCATGGACCCCGATGAGAGGACGGCGCCCTCCAAGGAAACGGGGGCAGCATTCCGGAGCCGGCCGAATTGCTCACCCCCGCCGGCCTGGAAGGTCACATACGTCGACCGCTCCGCGTAGCTCTCAGCCACAGCGGGCGAAGAAGCAGCAGCGACCACGGCGGCCTGGGTGAAAGGTTCGCCGTTCTTGGACGTCGCCACGAGGTCCGCTTTACGGAAGGCCTCGCCGATACTCGCACCCAAGGACGCGTTGGTGCTTGCGCCCACCATGAGGGTGGCAGCGAGGAACATCACCGACAACATCACGGCAAGGCCGATCGCCACGAAGCGCCGGTAATGCGTAGTCAGTTGGGACAGTGCAACGCGCAACATGCCTTACGCCCCCAGCTTGCCAAGGGCCGCCAGGACAGAATCTGCCGTGGGATCGTGGATTTCCCCCACCAGGCCGCCGTCGCTCATCAGCACCACACGGTCCGCGTAGCTTGCAGCCACGGGATCATGGGTCACCATGATGATGGTCTGGCCCATTTCCTGGCTGCTCCGGCGAAGCAGAGCAAGAACTTCGCCGCCGGCCTTCGAGTCCAGGTTGCCGGTAGGTTCGTCACCGAACACGACGTCGGGACGGGTCAACAGTGCCCGGGCTACTGCCACGCGTTGCTGCTGGCCCCCGGAGAGCTCATGTGGACGGTGCTTCAGGCGATCCTTCAGGCCAAGCGTGCTGACAACGGTATTGAGCCATCCGGCGTCGGCCGTTGTGCCCGCCAACGCAAGCGGAAGCGTGATGTTCCGCTCGGCTGTCAAAGTAGGCACCAGATTGAAAGCCTGGAAGACAAAGCCAATCCGTTCGCGCCTCAGTGCCGTGAGTTGGCGGTCGTTGAGGCCGGTCAGCTCCGTGCCACCCAGGACAATGCGCCCGGAATCCGCCGAGTCCAGGCCCGCCAGGCAATGCATGAGGGTGGACTTGCCGGATCCGGAGGGGCCCATGATGGCCGTGAACTTCCCGGCGTCGAAACTCACCGACACCTTGTTCAGGGCCGTAACGCTTGTATCGGCGCGTCCGTAGCTTTTGGTCAGCTCAAATGCTTCGACGGCGGGACGGGCTTGGGCGGCATCCGATCCCTGCGGCGGGTTCGTTCCTGAAGGGTGGGGGAGAGGCGTGAATGTTGTCATGGTTCCACGCTAGGTTTCGGTGCACCCTTGCCGGATCGGGCCGGGGACCGATTCCCGGGCGCCGCACCTCATACCGTGGTCTGAGCCCGGCACGAACCCGGGATGAGGCTAGGCCCCAGGCGCAACCACACCGGTCTCATACGCGATGACCACAACCTGGACGCGGTCCCTGGCGCCGAGCTTTGCCAGGATGTGCCCAACATGCGTTTTCACAGTGGCCTCGGATAAGAACAAGCCCGCCGCGATCTCCGGATTTGACTGCCCCTGGGCAATCAGCTGGAACACTTCGCGCTCGCGGGCGGTGAGGCTCTCGACGGCCGCGGCGTGCTCGCTCTGCTCAGGCGTCTGCGTTCTCAAAAGGGGCGCCACATGGTCCAGCAATCGACGGGTGGTGGACGGTGCGATCACGGCGTCACCACGGTACACGGTACGGATCGCCTCCAGGAGCTCTTCGGGCGGGGCATCCTTGAGCAGGAACCCGCTCGCGCCGGCCTGGATGGCAGCCAAGGCGTACTCATCAAGATCGAAGGTGGTGAGCACCACGATTTTGACCTCTGCGCGCTGCGATCCCGCGGGTTGGGCTGCTGCCTGCTCAAGGATGCGCCGGGTTGCTTCAATGCCGTCCATCCCGGGCATGCGGACATCCATGAGGACGACGTCGGCCGCTGTGGCCCCTAGAGCCTGCACGGCTTCGATGCCGTTCGCCGCTTCGGCCACGACTTCCAGATCCGGCTGGGAGTTGATCAGCATGCCAAATCCCGAGCGGACCAGGTGTTGGTCGTCCACCAAGGCAACCCGGATGGGCGCAGGAACATCGGACATGGGTTAGGCCTCCGAATAGGGGATGAAAGCGGACACGCGGAAACCGCCGCCCTGTTCCGGGCCTGCGGTCAAGGAACCATCGTAGAGGGACACGCGCTCGCCCATGCCCCGCAGGCCGTTGCCGCCACCTGCCGCCGGCGGATCAGCGGCGGCGCCCCGCCCGTCGTCGAGGATGTCCAGCTGCAGGCCCCTGCCTTGCCAGGCGAGCGTCACCCGCGCACTGGCCTTCGGGCCGGCATGTTTCATGACATTGGTCAGCGCCTCCTGGATGATGCGGTAGGCGGTCAGCTCCGCTCCTGCGGGAAGCGCCCTGCGGGGAGCACCGCTTTGGTCGAAGGACACCTGCAGTGTCGCGGCGCGGAAACCCAGGAGAAGCTCGTCAAGGTCCGAGAGGCGGGGCTGCGGGCGGGTGGGGGAGTCGTCGTCGGAGCGGAGGATGCCCAACAGCCGTCGCATCTCTGCCAGGGAATCCCTGCCTGTGGCGGCAATGGTGGCCAGCGCTTCGGTGGCGAGTTCGGGCTTCGCTGCGGCTGCGTAACGTGCGCCGTCTGCCTGGGTAATGATTACGGACAAAGAGTGGGCCACGATGTCGTGCATTTCCCGCGCAATATGGGATCGTTCGTCAGCTGCGGCCAACTGGCGCTCCTGCTGCTGTTCTACTTCAAGGCGCCGGGTGCGGTCCTCCAATGCCTGGAGCTGGAGTCGTCGAACGCGGGTGAGGTCCCCCAACGTCCAACTCACCAGCACCAGCATCCAAATCAGCACCGTATAGAGGGCCCCGATGGTCAGGCCCATGATGCCCGACTCGGCACTGCTGGAGAACTCGCGTGTGGTCAGCATGATGCCGCCAAGCATCCCTGCGAGCAACACTGTCCGGCTTGCCCAGGCAGGTCCGTAAGCGGCGGTGGCGTAAATGACGAGCGGAACCGCGATTTGGCCCGCCACGGGTTCCGCACCCACCGCCCACTGGACCAGGCACACAAGGATAACGACGACGGCGGCCATGGCCGGCCGGGTGCGTCGCCAAGCGAGGGGCAACAGGAGGCTGCAGGAAAGGAGGGCGAGCCACGGGTGCCCGGCAAGGAGATAGACCGGCCCAAAGAGCAGGATCAGGAGGCACGTAGCCGTAAGGTCCACTTTGAAGCGGTTGACCCGGAACCATTCGTATATTGCATGCCTGCTATCCACGCATACGACTCTATGCGGAGCTGGAGTGTCAGGGCATCATGCCGTGGTCTGAACCCGGCGCTACGGGGTGTTCGCAGAGTGAGACGATTTTGACCAGCATGTGGATTGCTTGGCTAGATAGACGTATGAGTGCAACGTCCATCAATCTCGCTGTCATCCCAGGCGACGGCATTGGCCCAGAGGTCATCGCCGAAGCCGTCAAGGTCCTCGAAAAGGCCGTCGCCGCGGAAGGCGTCACCCTCGAGCAGACCCACTACAAGCTCGGTGCACAGCACTGGCTTGAGACCGGCGAGACCCTTCCGGAGGAGGTCCTGGCGGACCTTCGCACCCGTGACGCCATTCTATTCGGCGCCGTCGGAGCTGCTCCCGGCGATACCCGCATCCCGTCGGGCATCATCGAACGCGAGATGCTGCTCAAGCTCCGCTTCAGCCTCGACCACTACGTGAACCTGCGCCCGTCCCGGCTGTACGGAACCGTCGGCAGCCCCTTGGCAAACCCAGGCACCATTGACTTCGTCGTGGTCCGTGAGGGTACCGAGGGTCCCTATGTGGGCAACGGTGGAACCTTGCGTGGCGGCACTCCGCACGAAGTTGCTACCGAAGTTTCCCTGAACACAGCACACGGCGTGGAGCGTGTTGTCCGCGACGCCTTCCGCCGCGCCAACGGGCGTCCGCGCAAGCACGTCACGCTCGTCCACAAGCACAACGTGCTCGTCTTCGCCGGACACCTGTGGAAGCGGACCGTCGAGGCAGTGGCCAAGGAATTCCCCGAGGTCACCCACGACTACCTGCACATCGACGCCGCCACCATCTTCATGGTGACCGAGCCCTCGCGCTTCGACGTCATCGTCACCGACAACCTCTTCGGCGACATCCTCACCGACCTCGCGGCAGCCGTTACCGGCGGCATTGGCTTGGCGGCATCGGGCAACATCAACATGGACCGCACAGCACCGTCCATGTTCGAGCCCGTCCACGGCTCCGCCCCGGATATCGCCGGACAGCAGAAAGCCGACCCCACTGCGGCCATCCTCTCCGCAGTGCTCCTCCTGGACCACCTTGGCTACACCACGGCGGCCCGCAAGATTGAAGCGGCAGTAGTCGCCGACGTCGAAAGCCGCACCGGCGAGCCGCGCAGCACAGCTGCCGTTGGTGACGCCATTGCGGCCGCACTTTAGGCCCAAATCTCAGGCGTAAGCTTGTCTTGAATTATTTACCTGCTTCCCTGGTCCATCGCTGAACCACACCCTTCGGGGCCGCGTTCGCCCTGCCAGGTAGCTGACTGTGGAGGAAACATGACTCAGACTGCCCATGGCGTCGAATTCAGCCAGCAGCTTTCGGAAACACCGAAGTCTGCTGAGGAGCGTGCAGCCATCCTGGCGAACCCGGGATTCGGCGACTACTTCACCGACCACACCGCCGTCGTCGACTACAAAGTCGACGCCGATGGCAATGGCGGTTGGCAGAACGCCCGGATCGAGCCCTACGGACCGATTTCCCTTGATCCGTCGGCTGCGGTCCTGCACTACGGCCAGGAAATCTTTGAGGGCCTCAAGGCATACCGCCACGCTGACGGCTCCGTCTGGACCTTCCGTCCGGAAGCCAACGCCGCCCGCCTCAACAAGTCGGCCCGCCGGCTCGCCCTTCCCGAATTGCCGGAAGAGTACTTCCTCGGAGCGATCCGTGAACTCGTCCAGGCGGACCAGGAATGGGTTCCCTCCGGCGACGGCGAAGCCCTGTACCTGCGTCCGTTCATGATCGCCACCGAGGCTTTCCTTGGCGTGCGTGCTGCACGCGAGGTCTCCTTCCGCGTCATTGCTTCCCCCGCCGGTAACTACTTCGGTGGCGAACTCAAGCCGGTCTCCATCTGGATCAGCCGTGAATACGCCCGTGCGGGCCGCGGTGGGACCGGAGCGGCCAAGTGCGGCGGTAACTATGCAGCGTCCTTGATCGCCCAGCAGGAAGCCGAAGCGAACGGTTGCAAGCAGGTCCTCTTCCTGGACCACTTCAACGACGACGCCGTGGAGGAACTCGGCGGCATGAACGTCTTCTTCGTGATGAAGGACGGCTCACTTGTCACCCCGGCACTGAGCGGAACCATCCTCGAAGGCGTCACGCGCATGTCCGTCATCCAGGTGGCGAAGGACATGGGTCGCGAAGTCAGCGAGCGCAAGATCACGCTGGATGAATGGCGCGATGGCGTTGCCTCCGGCGAGATCACCGAGGTGTTCGCCTGCGGTACCGCTGCTGTGATCACGCCCATCGGTGTCCTCAAGGACGCCACCGAGTTCATCGGTGCCGAGGACGCCAAAGCCGGCGAGACCACCATGGCCATCCGCCAGCAGCTCTTGGGCATCCAGACCGGAACCGTTGAGGACACCCACGGCTGGCTCACCCGCCTGGTCTAGCCTTCCGGACGTCCCGAAATACCACCGCACGACGGCGGCCCTTCCCTTGGTTATCAAGCGGAAGGGCCGCCGTTCTGCTTCCCGGACGCTTGATCCAAACGCTCGGGCACATCCCACCCGATTCCCGTGGACGCTCTCTCACGTCCCACCCGTTTGATCCAAACGCTCCCTCACGTCCCGCCTGCTTCCCGTGGACGCTCTCTCACCTTCCGCCTGTTTGCGGTGGACGCTCTCTCACCTTCCGCGTACAAGCGGCCAAAGTTGCCACAAACCGTAGGCGTCGAATATCGCCGTCGAGCGTACTTCGGCTGTCCAGTAAGTGAGTGAGGGTTGGGGTGATGGGGGTGGGGTGTGAGTGAGGGTTGGGTGGAAGGGGGTGGGGTGTGAGTGAGGGTTGGGTGGAAGGGGGTGGGGTGTGAGTGAGGGGCGGGTTGAAGAGGGTGGGATGTGAGTGAGGGTTGGGTTGAAGAGGGTGGGATGTGAGTGAGGGTTGGGAAGTGCCAAGATGGACTGGTGACTTCTGAATCAATGGCGACTTCCGGCAACTCACCTTCCCGCAACTCACCCTCCAGCAGCCCGACAACGGCTGACCCCACACCAGGCAGTGCACCCCTGGGCGGCGCCTCCTCTTCCCTGCAGCGCAGCAGTGGGTTGACGCGATTCCGGCTGGCCCCCAATCCGGGCCCGATGAGCTTGGATGGCACCAACTCCTACGTCATCGGTGCGCCCGGTTCCGCCCGTGTCGCCGTTGTGGACCCGGGACCCGAGGACGAGCAGCACCTGGCCGAGCTGGCGGCGGCAGGAGGTGTCGACGTCGTACTCATCACGCACCGGCACGCGGACCATACTGAAGCTTCAGCGCGATTCCACCAACTGACCGGCGCACCGGTGCGTGCCTTCCTGCCCGGGTATTGCCATGGTGGAGAACCGCTCGCCGACGGCGAAGTGCTGACAATTGGCGGCGTCGAAATCCGCGTCATCGCTACGCCCGGCCACACCTCCGACTCGGTGTGCTTCCATCTCCCCGCTGATGGCCCTCATGGTTCGGTCCTCACTGGCGACACCATCCTTGGCCGTGGCACCACTGTGCTGGATTATCCGGACGGCAGGCTGGGGGACTACCTGGCCAGTTTGGATCGGCTGGAGGCACTCGGGCCCGCGACACTCCTCCCGGCACATGGCCCCGTGCTACCTGCCCTGGACGAAAAGTGCCGGGAGTATCGCAATCACCGTGAGCAGCGACTGGACCAGATCAGGACAGCCCTTGACCGCCTTGGCCAAGACGCGTCCATCGCGGCAGTCACCGACGCCGTGTATCCCGACGTCGACCCTTCCGTCAGGTGGGCGGCCGAGACGTCCGTGGCGGCCCAGTTGGATTACCTGCGAAGCTGAGCCGTGACGGTAGGCTTGGGCCCATGCGTATCGCCCGTTTTGTAGTTGATTCTGATCCCCTTTACGGCGTTGTTGAAGGCGAGGCCGGCAGTGAGGAAATCACTGTCATCAACGGCGACCCCTTCTTCAATGGCGTCGAACGTACCCACGTAAAGCACAAGCTTGAGGACGTGCGGCTCCTCGCCCCGATCATTCCGCGCAGCAAAGTGATCGGTGTTGGCCGGAACTTCGCTGAGCATGCCGCGGAACTTGGCAACGAAGTTCCCCAGCAGCCGCTGCTGTTCCTCAAGCCCAACACGTCCGTGATCGGCCCGAATGATCCCATCGTCCTTCCTGAGTTCTCGGAGGAAGTTTCCTTCGAAGCTGAGCTGTGCGTCGTCATCGGCCGCATCTGCAAGGACGTTCCCGAAGAGCGCGCGGATGACGTGATCTTCGGCTACACCTGCGGCAATGACCTCACGGCACGCGACGTTCAGAAGACGGACCTTCAGTGGGCACGCGCCAAGGGCTTTGACACCTCTGCGCCGCTTGGGCCGTGGATCGAGACAGAGTTGGATCACGAAGACCTGTCCATCCAGGGCCGCCTCAATGGTGAACTCCGCCAGGACGGCAGCACCAACCAGATGATCCGCGGCGTACGCGAGCTCGTCTCCATCGTCTCGCACGCCTTCACGCTTCTTCCAGGCGACGTCATCATGACCGGCACCCCGGCCGGCGTTGGCTTGGTCAGTGAAGGCGATCGTTTCGAAGTGGAGATCGAAGGCATCGGCCGGCTCTCCAACCCGGTGGTCCGCCGCTAGGCATTCAGTCAAAGCCAAACCACGACGGCGGCACTCGCCTTTCGCACGAAAGGCGAGTGCCGCCGTCGAGCCTTAAGGGCCGGGAAACCCAGGCTGCGCCAAGCGGTAAAGTTGGAACCACTATGACTACTGCTTCTGCGTCCAACGCTGCCCCCAGCGTCATCCCTGCCGTCAACGCCGAGACTCCTGTCCGCGTCCGCTTCTGCCCGTCACCGACCGGAACTCCGCATGTTGGCTTGATCCGGACGGCCCTGTTCAACTGGGCCTACGCACGCCACACCGGCGGCAAGCTGATCTTCCGCATCGAGGACACCGACTCTGCCCGCGACAGCGAGGAGAGCTACCACCAGTTGCTGGATGCCCTCAAGTGGCTCGGCATCAACTGGGATGAAGGCGTCGAGGTCGGCGGACCGCACGAACCGTACCGGCAGTCCCAGCGCGGCGACATCTACCAGGACGTCATCGCCAAGCTCAAGGCCGGGGGACACGTATATGAGTCCTACTCCACTCCGGAGGAGATCGAGGCCCGCCACAAGGCAGCCGGCCGCGACCCCAAGCTCGGCTACGACGGCTTTGACCGCCACCTGACGGAGGAGCAGCTCGCCCAGTTCAAGGCTGAAGGCCGGGAGGCTGTCCTGCGCCTGCGCATGCCGGACGAGGACCTGACTTTCAACGACCTGGTCCGGGGGGAAATTACCTTCAAGGCTGGCTCGGTCCCTGACTTTGCAGTGGTCCGCGCCAACGGAGCCCCGCTGTACACCCTGGTCAACCCGGTGGATGATGCCCTGATGGGGATCACCCACGTCCTGCGCGGCGAGGACTTGCTGAGCTCTACTCCGCGCCAGATTGCGCTGTACCGGGCGCTCTACGCCATTGGGGTTGCCGAGTACATGCCGGAGTTCGGGCATCTTCCGTACGTTATGGGCCAGGGCAACAAGAAGCTTTCCAAGCGCGATCCCGAGTCGAGCCTGTTCCTGCACCGCGAGCGTGGCTTCATCCCCGAAGGGTTGCTCAACTACTTGTCGCTGCTCGGCTGGTCCCTGAGCGCGGATGAGGACATCTTCACCGTGGAGCAGCTCGTTGCCAACTTCGACATCCATGACGTCCTGGGCAACCCGGCACGCTTCGACATCAAGAAGGCCGAAGCCATCAACGGAACCCACGTGCGGATGCTTGCTCCGGAAGACTTCAAGCAGCGGCTGGTTCCGTACCTCCGCGCTGCCGGTTTCGTCGGTGAGATCCTCACCCCCCGGCAGGAGGAGATCCTCGCAGAGGCAGCTCCCTTGGTCCAGGAACGGATCACCCTCCTGGGCGAGGCTCCGGAAATGCTGGCCTTCCTGTTCAAGGCTGATGACGCGATCGACGTCGCGGACGACGCCCGGAAGGGTCTGCCCCAGAACCTGGAGGAGGTCCTTGATGCGGCCCTGGCGGCACTGGAGCCCATTACGGACTGGACTGCCGAGAACATCCAGGCTGCACTTAAGCAGGCGTTGGTCGAGGACCTGGGCATCAAGCCCCGCGCCGCGTTCGGCCCGGTGCGCACGGCCATCTCCGGTCGTCGCATTTCCCCGCCGCTGTTCGAATCCATGGTGATCCTGGGCAAGGATTCCGCACTGGCGCGCGTCCGCGCTTTCCGCGGCCAGTAACGGCGAACGTCATGGCGATAGCAAGCACTTTTGGCACTATCCGTGGTGTCCTGTTCGATATTGATGACACCCTGGTGGACCTTGAGTACGCCATGACGACGGCGTTGCGCGATGTCAGCGAACATCTCCTGCCCGGCCTGGACCAGGCCGGGTGGGTGAAGTTCGGACGCATCTTCACGCACGAAACCACGCATTTCTATGACCGCTACCTGGCAGGGGAGCTGACGTTCAACGAGCAGCGGCTGCTTCGCGGCAGGGCTGCCCTGGGCCACTTTGGCGTGGAACTGGGGGACGGCGAGGAGTCCCAGGCATGGGTGGCCGAGTATCACCGGCGCCAGACGTCATACGTACGGGCTTTCGACGACGTTGAAGAAGTCCTGGACGCACTGGATGCGGCGGGGATTCCCTACGGCGCGGTCAGTAACAACGTCCACGACTACCAGCGCGCGAAGCTGGACAGCGCCGGTTTGGCCAGGATCGCGACACTGGTGGGCACGGACACCGTTGGCGTGCCCAAGCCGGACCCTGCCATATACCTCGAAGGTGTGCGCCTCCTGGGGACTTCGCCGGCGGAGACCCTCTACGTTGGCGATAACCGACTCCTCGATGCGGACGGAGCAACCGCGGCGGGACTGGTGGGCGTGTGGTTGAACAGGACCGGGGAAGTGGTGGAGGAGTTCACTGGACGGCAGGTGGATTCCCTATCCCGCCTGCTGATGACGGCTCCGACCGCAGCCTGAGATCCGTGTGATGCAGGTAACGGCTTTACGATTTGTGCAGGTGGCGAGACTCCGGTAGAGTCATTACTCGTGCTGAGGGGCACGGAGGGAAAAGCCAAGGGAAACCGCGGCGAGGAACTCCGGTCCGAAAGTCACTTTGGGATATGGTGTAATTGGCAACACTACGGTTTCTGGTACCGTCATTCTAGGTTCGAGTCCTGGTATCCCAGCTCTGAAAATCCGCGTGAATACGCGGAAAATCGGAACCTTCCACTTCGCTGAAGCGATTTGGAGCGGAGCTGAAAGTATGAAATACTCATTCAGCTTGATCGCCGGAAACGGTGATAAAAGTGCGAGGCCCCATCGTATAGCGGCCTAGTACGCCGCCCTCTCACGGCGGTAACGCGGGTTCGAATCCCGCTGGGGTCACAGTTGAATCCCCCGGAACTTCACGGTTCCGGGGGATTTCTTTTTGCCCTGGCGCCTGCCCCGAGCGTCCTATAGTGATCGGGCTGGCATGATGATGCTGTGATCGCAAACCAAGACCCATCAGCATCCGGGGCCAGTCCAGTACCCCGAGGGGCTGCGGCCGCCGTCGAAACCCTGGAAGCTGCACGCGCCGAACTCGCGGCCACCACCCTGCCGCTGGCGGTGCCTGAGGCGCAGGAAGCCCGCCAGTGGATCCGTGAGTCGCTGGCCCAGCTCGACGATTACGTTATTCCCCGCTACCGGAGCCTGGACGCTCCGCTGCTGGCCGTCGTCGGCGGTTCAACCGGAGCCGGTAAATCCACCTTGGTCAACGCGCTGGTCGGCTTTCCGGTGACGCGCGCCGGGGCTATCCGGCCCACGACGCGCCAGCCCATCCTGTTGCACCACCCTCAGGATGCCGTGTGGTTCGAAGGGAACCGCATCCTGCCAAACCTGCACCGGATCCGCGGCACGGTGTCGGCAAACCCTGTGCCGGCCAACCAGGCCGGAGCGGCCCCTGACGCGCAGGCGATCACGTCACTGGTACTGGTGGGCCATGACAACGTGCCCCAAGGCATCGCACTGCTGGACGCGCCCGACGTCGACTCCATCTCCGATGACAACCGCAGGCTGGCCGGGCAGCTCCTGGCCGCTGCGGACCTTTGGGTGTTTGTCACCACCGCAAACCGATACGCCGACGCCGTCCCCTGGCGTCTGCTTCTGGATGCGGCTTCACGGGACATCACTGTCGCCGTGGTGCTGGACCGGGTACCGGCCGCCGCCGAGGATGAGGTGAGGGCCGATCTGCAGGCGATGCTGGACCGGCAGGGCCTTGGCGAAGCGAAGCTCTTCGTGGTTCCGGAAAGCGAGCTGGACGCGCTTGGCATGCTGCCCCACGAGGCGGTGGTCCCGTTGCGTCAATGGCTGGGCGCCTTGGCTGCGAACGCAGCAGGACGTGCTGACGTCGCCCGCCGCACACTCAATGGAGCTGTCAAGGCGGTGAGTGCCCGCCTGGACGGCATAGCCGGCGCAGCGGCAGCGCAGGACACCGCGGCGCGCGAGCTGGAGGAAAGTTGTGTGGAGGAATATGAGCTGGCACTTACGCGCATTCTCGCCGCTACCAAAGACGGAGCGCTCCTGCGGGGTGAAGTCCTGGCACGCTGGCAGGACTTTGTGGGCACGGGTGAGTTCTTCAGGGCCCTCGAGCAAAACATAGGTCGCATGCGCGACCGCATGGGGGCCTTCTTCCGGGGCGAACCCGCCCCCGCCGTGAAGGTGGAGACGGCCATCGAAACCGGGCTGCAGGCAGTGATCCTGGACGAGGCTGCCAACGCCGCGGAGAACGTGGACAGGCGATGGCGTTCGGATCCCGCGGGGCGCCAGCTGCTGGGCCCCGATGACCTGTCCGGCACCAGCGAAGGATTCGATGCCAGGTCTGCCGCCGCCATCCGCGCGTGGCAGGAAGGCCTCATGGAGATGATCCGGACGCAGGGACAGGGCAAGCGGACCCAGGCGCGTTGGCTGTCTTTCGGCATCAACGGGCTGGGTGCCGCGCTCATGGTGGTGGTGTTTTCGATGACCGCCGGATTGACAGGCCTTGAGATCGGGATCGCGGGTGGAACGGCAGTAGTGGGTCAGAAACTCTTGGAAGCTGTGTTTGGGGAGGACGCGGTCAGGCGCTTGGCGCAACAGGCCAGGGAAGACCTGCACACACAATGTCAACGGCTCCTGGACGATGAAAAGCAACGCTTCCTGGGCCGCCTTGAAGCAGCGCATCCACGGTCCCGCAACGACCTCGCCCGGCACGCCACAGCACTTCGCCGCATGGCGGAAGCCGCATGAACCGCCACAGCCAGGTCCGTGAATCCTCCCGCCTGCAGCGCAGGCTTGAATCGCTCAACGAAGCCCGGGAACTTGCCGAAGGAGTGCTTCCTGACGAAGAGCTTCAATCGGTTTACGACGTCCTGGAGCGGGCAGCGTCCCGGCGTTCGTTATCAGCAGGACACACGGTGGTGGGCTTTTTTGGTGCCACCGGCAGCGGCAAGTCCTCGTTGTTCAACGCAGTCTCCGGCAGTGAGCTGGCGACAGCGACGGCGAGGCGTCCCACCACTTCAGAGCCCTTGGCGGGAGTTTGGGGAGAAGACGGCAGCGGTCCACTCCTGGACTGGTTGGAGGTCAAGGAGCGCCACACCCTGCCACCGGTGGCCGGGCTTGCGGACGAAGACACAGGCCTGGTCCTCCTTGACCTGCCGGACTTCGACTCCACCCGCGCCGAGAACAGGGAGATCGCCCAGCGCATGGTGGGCATGGTGGACGTCCTGGTGTGGGTCCTTGATCCCCAGAAGTATGCAGACGCGGCGGTCCATAATGATTTCCTGAAGCCCATGGCCTCCCATGGCGCCGTCACGCTGGTGGTCCTGAACCAGGTGGACAGGCTCAGCCCCACGGACGCCTCCGCCGTCATGCAGTCCTTGGGGGGCATCCTGGCCCGCGATGGCCTGGGGAAGGTCCGCGTGCTCAGTGCTTCCGCGCTGACGGGCGACGGCGTAGCGGCCGTCCGCGATGCGATCAGGAACGTCGTGGTCCAGCGGGAGGCAACGACACAGCGCCTCGCGGCCGATGTAGCCAAGGCGGCCACGGAACTGGCCAGAGCCTCAGGGGCGGGCGAAGCGCGCGGGATCAAGGCAAATGCCAAGGCACGGCTCGCGTCGGAGTTGGCTGCCGCAGCTAACGTGCCCGTTGTAGTGGACGCGGTCCAGCGCTCGTTCAAGAGGGAGTCGGCCCGGCGGACAGGATGGCCCGTGACCCGGTGGCTGCTCCGCTTCCGACCGGACCCCTTGCGGAGGCTGAACCTGGGCCGGGGTGATACTAGGCCGGAGCTGAGCCGGACCTCCCTGCCTCCGGCAGGCGCGCCCGAGCGGGCGCGGACGGATGCCGCTGTCCGGGACTTCGTGGATGACGCGTCCACAGGTGCTCCGGGACCGTGGCGCGCCGCTATCCGCGCTGTCGCCAGGGACGGCCGCGAACAACTGCCCGATGCCTTGGACCAGGCCATCGCCGGAACCGACCTGAAGGCCGCAAAGAGGCCCGTGTGGTGGGCGCTGTTCAACTCCCTGCAATGGTTGGCGTTCGTGGTGGCGGTGGGTGGACTTGGCTGGCTCGGAGTCCTGGCCGCGCTGGGTTACTTCCAGATGCCGGTGCCGGACGTCCCGCGAACGGAGGGCTGGCCGTGGCCCACTTTGATGGTGGCCGGGGGAGTGGCGTTGGGAATCCTCTTGGCTATTGTTGGCCGCTTCCTGGGTGGCTGGGCAGCTAAGTTGCGGGCTTCCGGAGCGGCGAAACGATTGAAGGTGTCAGTGGCCGCAGTGGCCGAGAAGCGGATCGTTGAGCCCGTCGAGGTGGAGATGACACGCCTCAAGGCCTTTAACGCGGCGTTGAAGGATGCCCGTTCGACCTAGAGTGCTGCCACCGCGTCCCTGACTTTGATGAGGGTCCGCAGGTTCCGGGTGGTGGTGCTGGCTTTATAGCGCGCTTTCGAAGAGAGCTTGCTGAAAGGGCTGTCCAGCGTGCCGCCCGCGGGCGCCAACCAGGCGGACGCTTCGGGGCCGAGCCGTACTTGTTCAACGCCGTCCAATGCCTGCCCTGCGTCGAAAAGTTCGTCGAGCATGGCGGTATCGGATGCCAGCGTCACATAACTGTGGGTGGATTTGTCGTCGGCCGGGTAAGGACAAGCCTCGACGAGTTCGGCAACCCGATCGGCAGAGAGAACCACCACCCAGGCGTCGTAGGCGAAGGCATCCCTGAGGCACTTCTCGAATTGGTCCTTGACGTCCTTGGCGCTGAGTTCGGTTTGCAGCACCACGTTTCCGCTGGCCAGTAATGTCTTGACCTTGGTGAACGGGTAGTCCTGGAGCGCAGTCTTGAGGTCGGCCATCTTGATGTTGATCCCGCCGACGTTGATGCCCCGGAGGAATATCGCGTAGTTGTTCATGCTGGGCTCCCGTCCGGAGGGGTGGATGCTGGAACAGCGTAGACCAGTGGGGGACTAGTCGTTGTTCTTCCGTAGTGCTTCGGTCAGGACACGGGCAGCGTTGCAGACCACTTCGGCGTGCAGGCGGCCCGGTTGGCGGGTGAGGCGCTCAATGGGACCCGAGATGGAGACGGCCGCGATCACCCTTCCGGAAGGCCCACGGACGGGGGCCGAAACCGAGGCGACCCCGGGTTCGCGTTCGCCGAGGCTCTGACCCCAGCCCCGGCGTCGTACTCCTGCCAGGACGGTGGGCGTAAAGCGGGCATTCTGCAGCCCCTCCAGAAGACGGTCGTGATCTTCCCATGCCAGGAGTACCTGGGCGGCGGAGCCGGCCTTCATGGACAACTGGGTACCAACGGGAATCGTGTCCCGGAGGCCGATGGGGCGTTCCGCGGAAGCCACGCACACGCGCCAGTCGCCCTGCCGGCGGAAAATCTGGGCACTTTCGCCGGTGGCATCCCGCAACTGGATGAGCACGGGGCCTGCCGAGGCGATCAACCGGTCTTCTCCGGCAGCGGATGCCAACTCCACGAGCCTGCTGCCGAGGACGAATCGACCTTGAATGTCGCGGCTCACCAAACGGTGGTGAACCAGCGCCAGAGCGAGCCGGTGAACCGTTGGCCGGGCGAGGCCCGTGGCAGCTACAAGTTGGGCGAGCGTCGTTGGTCCGGCCTCGAGGGCATCGAGGACCTGGGCCGCTTTATCAATGACACCGACTCCACTAGAATTGTCCATGTAATGATATTGCCGTCTCAATATCTGAGATGCAAGTTGTTTCACTGGCCTATTTCGCAGCGGTGCTGCTTCAGTGGTCTAGGAACAACCAAACCGCAGTGAAGGGAGCAGGCCGTGGGAAAGACACTGGCCGAGAAAGTCTGGGATGCGCACATCGTGCGCAAAGGTGAGGGCGAAGGAGCCAATGCCCAGCCCGACCTTCTCTTCATCGACCTGCACCTCGTTCACGAAGTGACGTCTCCGCAGGCCTTCGAAGGCCTGCGCCTGGCGGGCAGGAAGCTGCGCCGCGTGGACCTCACCATTGCCACGGAGGACCATAACACTCCTACGTTGGACATCGACAAGCCGATCGCCGACCTGACCAGCCGCACCCAGATTGAAACGCTGCGTGCCAACTGCAAGGAATTCGGCGTCCGCCTGCACTCCCTGGGTGACAAAGAGCAGGGCATCGTCCACGTGGTCGGTCCGCAGTTGGGCCTCACCCAGCCTGGCATGACAGTAGTCTGCGGCGACTCGCACACCTCCACGCACGGCGCCTTTGGTGCGCTGGCCATGGGCATCGGCACGTCCGAGGTTGAGCACGTCATGGCCACCCAGACGTTGTCGCTCAAGCCGTTCAAAACCATGGCCATCAACGTTGAGGGAACCCTGCGCCCCGGCGTCACAGCCAAGGACATCATCCTGGCTGTGATCGCCAAGATCGGCACAGGCGGCGGACAGGGCTATGTCCTGGAATACCGCGGCTCGGCCATCCGGTCCCTGTCCATGGATGCGCGCATGACCATCTGCAACATGTCCATCGAAGCCGGTGCACGTGCGGGCATGGTGGCCCCGGACCAGACCACCTACGACTACATGCAGGGTCGCCCCCACGCGCCCGAAGGTGCGGACTGGGATGCCGCCGTCGAGTACTGGAACACGCTCCACACGGATGCGGACGCGACCTTCGACGTCGAGGTCGACCTCGACGCCGACACCCTGGAACCGTTCGTGACCTGGGGTACCAACCCCGGCCAGGGCGTCTCGCTCTCCGCCAAGGTTCCCTCCCCGGAAGACTTTGGCGACGAGAACGCAAAGGCTGCCGCCGAACGCGCCCTGCAGTACATGGGCCTGGAAGCAGGCACGCCCATGAAGGACATCCGCGTGGACACCGTCTTCCTGGGCTCCTGCACGAACTCCCGCATTGAGGACCTCCGTATCGCCGCGGACATCATTCGCGGCCGGGCCAAAGACCCCAACGTCCGGATGCTGGTTGTCCCGGGATCCGCGCGGGTCCGCCTGGAAGCCGAAGCCGAGGGCCTGGACAAGGTCTTCAAGGAATTTGGAGCTGAATGGCGCTTCGCCGGTTGCTCCATGTGCCTGGGCATGAACCCGGACCAGCTGGAGCCTGGAGAGCGTTGCGCGTCCACGTCCAACCGAAACTTTGAAGGCCGCCAGGGCAAGGGCGGGCGCACGCACCTGGTCTCGCCCGTGGTGGCAGCAGCCACAGCCGTCCGGGGAACACTGAGCTCGCCGTCGGACCTCGAGTCCGTTTCCGCGGGCACACTGACCGGAACCGCAGTCTAGGAGGATCCCATGGAAGCATTCACAACCCACACCGGCATTGGTGTACCGCTGCGACAGAGCAACGTCGACACCGACCAGATCATCCCCGCGGTCTACCTCAAGCGCATCACACGGACCGGCTTCGAAGACGCACTGTTCGCTGCCTGGCGCAAGGACGAGTCCTTTATCCTCAACCAGGCGCCGTTCACTGCCGGTTCCGTGCTGGTGGCCGGCCCTGACTTCGGCACGGGGTCATCCCGTGAGCACGCTGTCTGGGCCCTGAAGGACTACGGGTTCAAGGCCGTGCTCTCCTCGAGGTTCGCCGATATTTTCCGCGGCAACTCCGGGAAGCAAGGCCTGCTGGCAGCCCAGGTTGCCCAGGACGACATCGAGCTGATCTGGAAGGTCCTGGAGAACCAGCCCGGCACCGAGGTAAAGGTGGACCTCGTCAGCAAGACAGTGGAGTGCGGCAACGTCGTAGCTCCGTTCGAGATCGACGACTACACCCGCTGGCGCCTCCTGGAAGGCTTGGATGACATCGGGCTGACCCTCCAGCACGAGGAAGACATCACGGCATACGAGGCAACGCGGCCGTCGTTCAAACCCAAGACGCTGCCGGCGAAGGTCCAGTAGCAGCTGGGACCTCGGAATTGCGCTGAGAGAGGACCGTCGGAGCCCTGTTGGGGCCCGGGGGTCCTTTTTCGTGGGCCTATGACCGCCTTGTCACTGGACTTCGGAGCGACACCGATCCTTGTATCGCCGGGTGCGTCCATTTCGGTTCGGTAACGCGAGCTTCTATGCTTAGCTGGAGCCTTTGTAAGTTTGGGGGGCGAGTAGTCGTGAGGAAACCGGTATAGATGAGTAGTGTTCTGACAATCCGCGGTGGCGTCCCGTTAACCGGGCGAGTGACCGTTCGCGGTGCCAAGAACCTGGTGCCCAAAGCCATGGTGGCGGCGTTGCTGGGCAGTGAACCATCGGTGCTGAGGAACGTGCCGGAAATCAAGGATGTAGAGGTTGTCACCAGCCTGCTGCAGCTCCACGGGGTGACTGTCGTGAAGGACCCCGTGACAGGTGACCTGACGCTGGATCCCCAGGGTGCCAAAACTGCTTCAAGTACCGCCATTGACGCGCACGCCGGAGACTCACGGATTCCCATCCTTTTGTGTGGGCCGTTGATCCATGCCATCGGCGAGGCTTTCATTCCTGATCTCGGCGGATGCAAAATCGGCGACAGGCCGATCGATTACCACCTGAATGTGCTCCGCCAGTTCGGTGCAGTTGTGGAAAAGCGTCCGGGCGGGATCCACATTTCTGCTCCCCATGGCCTGCATGGCGCCAAGATTTCCCTGCCGTACCCGTCTGTGGGAGCCACCGAGCAGGTACTGCTCAGTGCCACCCGGGCCGAGGGCATCACCGAACTCATCGGGGCGGCGACGGAACCGGAGATCATCGACCTCATCGCGGTGCTGCAGAAAATGGGTGCGATCATCAGCGTCCAGACGGACCGCACTATCCGCATCGAAGGCGTCAAGGACCTTGGGGGTTACAACCACCGCGCGCTCCCGGACCGCAACGAATCCGCTTCCTGGGCTTCTGCTGCGCTGGTTACCCGTGGCGACATTTTCGTCGAGGGCGCTTCCCAACGCGACATGATGACCTTCCTGAACACCTACCGCAAGGTCGGTGGCGGCATGGACATCGGCGACGACGGCATCCGCTTCTACCACCCGGGCGGCAAGCTCAGCCCGCTGGTCCTGGAAACCGACGTTCACCCCGGCTTCATGACGGACTGGCAGCAGCCCCTCGTGGTTGCGCTGACCCAGGCCGAAGGTGTTTCGATCGTCCACGAGACCGTCTACGAGAACCGTTTCGGGTTCACCGAAGCCCTGGCTCGGATGGGTGCGAACATCCAGGTACACCGCGAATGCCTGGGCAGCGTCCCCTGCCGCTTCGGACAACGGAACTTCCTGCACTCGGCTGTCATCTCCGGACCCACTCCCTTGCGGGGAACGGACATCGACATCCCGGACCTGCGCGGCGGTTTCAGCCACCTCATCGCAGCCCTTGCTGCGACGGGCACCTCCAAGGTGACCGGGATTGACATCATCAACCGCGGATACGAGCGCTTCACCGAGAAACTGGCTGGCCTGGGCGCCGATTTCGACATCACTACCACCAAGTAGCGGGAGATCCTGTGAAGGAATCGGCCAAGAGCCGTGCCACGTTCATCTTGCTGGCGGGCCTGGCGCGCCCCTTGATGAACATCCTGATGAACAAAAAATGGGAGGGGCTGGAGAAACTGCCGCAGGGCGGTTTCATCGCGGTACCCAACCATTGCACCGAGATCGACCCCATCGTCGTGGGGCATATGGTCTACAACCAGAAGCGGCCGCCGCACTTCCTGGCGAAGGCCGGATTGTTCAAAGTCCCGGTTTTGGGTGCACTGCTCCAGGCCACCAAACAGATTCCGGTTGAACGCTCGACGGCGGGCGCCAACCGTTCGCTGCAGATCGCCAAGGAGGTGGTGGACGCCGGTGGCGCCATCATCATCTATCCCGAAGGAACACTGACCCGTGACCCGGACCTGTGGCCCATGAAGGGGCACACTGGTGCTGCCAGGCTGGCGCTGCAGACCGGGGCGCCCGTGGTGCCGATAGCCCACTGGGGTGCCCATGAAGTCTTTCCCAGGTACGCAAAGCGTTTCCACGTCTTCCCGCGCAAGACTGCGCGGGTGCTCGTGGGAGCACCCGTGGACTTGAGCGCCTTCGCAGACCGGCCGCTGGATCGGGCCACGCTGTCCGAGGCCACGGACGTCATCATGGATGCCATCACCTCGCTCCTTGAAACACTTCGGGGCGAGACTGCTCCCAAGGAACGGTGGGACCCCGCGATGCACAAGCAGTCCAAGCACGGCCGCTTTGTCGAACGTGGATCCACGGGCACCCCGGAACCGGAGGACGGCGAATGACCCTCGTGGAGAGCCCTGCCGGGATTCCGGAGACCATTGCTGTCCTGGGGGCAGGATCATGGGGGACCACCTTCGCCAAGATCCTGGCTGACGCGGCTGCCGCGTCCGGTGACACACGCAGCATCCGGATCTGGGGGCGGCGCGCAGAGGTCGTGGCTGAGATCAACTCGCTTCACCGTAACGGGCAGTACCTCAAGGACATCGAACTGCCTGCGTCCATTACGGCTTCCACCGACGTCGCCGAAGTGCTGAAGGACGCAACGCTGGTGGTCCTGGCCGTCCCCGCGCAGTCCCTGCGACCGCAACTGGGAGAGTGGAAAGCCCTCCTGGCACCCGACGCCGTGGTGGTGTCCCTGATGAAGGGCCTGGAACTGGGCACGGATGCGCGCATGAGTGAAGTCATTGCGCAGGAACTGGGGCTCCCCGATTCACGGGTAGCCGTGGTTTCCGGACCAAACCTGGCCATGGAAATCGCCAGGGAGCAGCCCACCGCCTCAGTTGTTGCCTGCAGCGATAACGAAACAGCGGCTGCCATTGCGCTTTGTTGCACCGCGCCGTATTTCCGCCCTTACACCAGCACCGATGTGGTTGGTGTGGAGATCGGCGGAATCGTCAAGAACGTCATTGCCCTGGCGGTGGGTATTTGCGAGGGACGCCAGATGGGGGACAACACCAAGGCATCGGTCATCACCCGCGGGCTGGCGGAGACCTCCCGTCTTGCCCTGGCTTTGGGCGGAGAGGCCCTCACCATGGCCGGGCTTGCCGGTCTCGGTGACCTCGTGGCCACCTGCTCGTCGGCGCTTTCCCGCAACCACACTGCCGGCCGGCTGCTCGGCGAAGGGCTCAGCCTGGAACAAGTGGCAGAACGGATGACCCAGACTGCCGAGGGCATCAAATCAGGCCCGGCCGTTCACGAGCTCGCCGGCAAACTGAATGTCGAAATGCCCATCACGGCAGCCGTTGTGGCCGTGCTTGAAGGCAGAATGTCCGTTGATGACCTGGGGCCGCGACTGCTGGCCCGGGCACTGAAGTCCGAAGGCGACTACTGATGGTGACTGAAGATTCCACTCCCGCTACACACCGCCCCCGGGTCGCGATCCTCTTTGGTGGGCGCTCAAGTGAGCATGCGGTCAGCTGCGTCACGGCGGCCGGTGTCATGGGTGCCATCGATAGGGAAAAGTATGAGGTCATTCCCATCGGTATCGCGAAGTCGGGACAATGGGTCCTGGCGTCAGGCGACACCAGCCAATGGTCGTTGAGTTCGGCAGCGCTTCCCGAGGTAACGCCGTCGGGCCGGACTGTGACCCTGGCGGAGGTCGGGGGCGAACACCAGTTGATCGTCACCGAGCCCAATGCGGTTCCCCAGGAGTTGGGTTCGGTCGACGTCGTCTTCCCGCTGCTGCACGGGCCGTGGGGCGAGGACGGAACTGTCCAGGGTCTCCTTGAATTGTCCGATACACGCTACGTTGGCGCCGGTGTACTGGCCTCAGCGGTGGGCATGGACAAACACTTCATGAAGGTGGTTTTCGAAGCTGCCGGCTTGACCGTGGGACCGTATGTGGCTGTGACTGACCGTGACTGGCTCACTGATGCGGAGGCTGTCCGGAAGCGCGTCGACAAGTTGGGGTTCCCGGTGTTCGTCAAACCGGCCCGGGCCGGCTCCTCCATGGGCATCTCCAAAGTGGATTCACTGGAGGGGCTCGACGCCGCCATCGAGGAAGCCCGCCGGCACGATCTCAAGCTGGTCATCGAAGCAGGAATCGTTGGCCGGGAGATTGAGTGCGCCGTTCTCCAAGGACGTGGCACCGACGTTCCCCGAACCTCCATGCCCGGCGAAATTGCGGTGGCAGCCGGAGAGCACCAGTTCTACGACTTTGCTGCCAAATATGTGGAAGACGGCGCTGCCGCACTTAGTTGCCCGGCCGATATGCCGGACGAGGCCATCGCCCGCGTACGGGAGCTGGCCGCAGTCGCTTTCGACGCCGTTGGCGCCGAAGGACTCAGCCGCGTCGACTTTTTCTACACCCCGGCCGGCGAGCTGATCATCAACGAGATCAACACCATGCCTGGCTTCACCCCCAAGAGCATGTACCCGCAAATGTGGGCGGCCTCAGGGCTGGGCTATGCCGAACTGATCGATGAACTGATCCAGCTGGCGCTGACCCGCAAGACCGGCCTGCGCTAACTCAAGACTGGCCTGCGCCAACTACTTGCCGGTCGGCAGGTTCTGGAGGTCTTCCTGGCCCACGCACTTGCCGGTCGCCTTGATCTTGCCGACTGCAGCGGTGAGTTCGGTCAGGACGGTGGCGGAGCTGATGTTGGCCGCTTCCAGCTTGGCGGGGTCGATCAGGATTTCCGTGGCCGGTTCCCGGCCGAACGTCGTCAAGGTGTAAACGGGGTCGCCTTCCTTGATGACCCAATCGACGCCGTTGACGCTCACACAGCGGTCTGTGGTGGGACCGGGAACATTCACGCCGCACCGGAGGATCACCTGCGACGGGTCACCCCATGCCGCCGTGGCCTGGCTGTTGGTCTTGCGGAGCGCGGCGTCCCCGATCCGGTCCGGGAGGGCCACCATCATCGGGGCGCAGGCAGGATTGGCCGCATCCGAAGCTGCCGTGACGTCCACGGCCGGCGAGCAGGCCGTGATGGCGAGGGTGGAAGCAACGGCCAGTGACGCGGACATGGCAGTCCGTCGGAGGGTCTTGTGGTGCATGGATCAAGCCTATCCCGCGTGTGCTGGCCCGCAGATTCGCGTTGTCCGGGTCACAATCCGGGATGACCCGTGGAAACGGCCCCGACGCTATCCTGTCGGTGGATCGCGATAGCGTAGAGCCGTGCCAGCAGAACAATTGATCGTCCAAGACCTTTCGGAGTCCGAGCTCCTTGCCCGGATCTTTCCGCGCCTGAACCGCAGTCCAGGAATATTGTTGGGGCCCGGGGACGATGCTGCCCTGGTTGCCGCTCCGGATGGCCGCACCTTGATCTCCATCGACACCCAGACCCAGGACCAGGACTTCCGGCTGCAATGGAACAACGGTTACCGGACCACAGGGTTTGATGTCGGTTGGAAAGCTGCGGCCCAGAACCTCAGCGATATCAACGCCATGGGCGGTACGGCTACTTCGCTGGTTGTCAGCCTGACCATGCCCCCGAGCACGCCGGTGCAATGGGTCGAATCCTTTGCCGACGGCCTGACTGCGGCCATCACCGCGTTGGGCCCGATCGACTGCTCCGTTGCCGGGGGAGACCTTGGCCGTGGCCGCGAGATCGCGGTGACGGTCGCCGTCGTGGGTTCGCTGGACGGTCTTGCACCGGTGGTGCGTTCGGGCGCAAAACCCGGCCACCGACTCGCCGTGGCCGGCACACTGGGCCGGGCCGCGGCCGGGTGGGCCCTCCTTGAAAGCGATGTTCCACTGGGCAGCCTGGCAAGCGAACTCCGTGCCCTGGTGGACAACCAGTGCCGCCCCCTGCCTCCTCTGGCGGCGGGCCCTGCCGCCGCGCGGGCTGGAGCCTCCGCCATGTTGGATATCTCGGACGGCCTTTTACGCGACGGCAACCGGCTGGCCTCGGCCAGCGGGGTAGTCCTGGACTTCGATCCCACGGCCCTGAAGGCGTACACGGTACCCTTGGAGCCGGCAGCAACACTTCTGGGCGCCGATGCCATGTCCTGGGTCCTGGGTGGCGGGGAGGATCACGGGCTGCTGGCTACGTTCCCAGCTGGAATTCAGCTACCGGAGGGCTTCACTGCGATAGGCTCGGTTCAAGCCGTTGTCGAGCCGCCAGGCAGCGGTATCCGGATTGCCGGGCAAGCCGCTGACACCGTTGGATGGGATCACTTTGCAGACTAAGATCGCCGCGAATGCGCACGCCATGAAACGTTGGCTAGGCAAAGCGGAAGTAGTCCTGGGGAACCATAGTGACCGCCTCAACGCGATCAACATCTTTCCTGTAGCCGACGGCGATACCGGCACCAACCTTTACCTCACGGTCCGGGCGGCTGTCACGGCCCTGGGTGGCAGCACGCCGGATTCCACCGAAACAGGCAACGACGTGGGAGCGGTTCTTTCGCGGGCCGGCCAGGCTGCCATGGAACAGGCACGCGGGAACTCCGGTACGCTCTTCGCCGTCTTTCTCTGCGCAGCAGCTGAGCCCCTGGCCGGCAAGTCACGCTTGAGCGCGCCGCTGCTCGCAACTGCCCTGAACAGGGCACAAATCCGGGCGTGGTCGGCGTTGAGTGAACCTGTTGCCGGCACCATGCTCTCGGTCCTCGAAGCAGCCGCCAACGCGGCCCAGGCCGTGGAAGCGGCCCAGAACGGTGATGACAGCAACCATGCCTTGGGCCTTTCGCTTGATGCCGTGGTGGATGCCGCCTACCAGGCCGTTGTCCGCACCGAAGACGAACTCACGCAACTCCACGAAGCCCGCGTGGTCGACGCCGGGGGCGTTGGCATGCTGCTGGTGCTCGACTGCCTCCGCTCGGCTGTCCTCGGCGAAGAGCTCCAGGATGAGCTGTTGGACGGCCTGCACGGCTACAAACTGCAGGATCCCCATATCCATGAGCACATGCCTGCCGACGACGGTGTTGAAGTCATGTGCACCATCAGCCTGTCTCCACTGAACGCGGCCATCCTCCGGCAACGCCTGGACGAAATGGGCGACTCCGTGATCATGAGCCAGGTTGGCGGAGCGCAGGGCCCGGAGGATGACGACGAGCCAGCCGTTGAGCCCAGCTACCGTTGGCGGGTGCATGTGCACGTCCCCGATCCTGAGCCCGCCGTTGCCCTGATCCGTTCGTTGGGGGAACCCACGGACATCGCTGTCAGCCAGCTTGCGGTTCCGTCCGGCGCCGCCCCGGACACCGCCGCCCAGGACAAGGAAGTACCCGGTGACCCGGGCCAGCCACGGCATGAATTCTGAACTCGAACTGCCCCTGGAACGCCGAATCGGCAAGCGGTCCGCTTCCGTCATCGACAAACACCTGGGCCTGAAGACCGTCGGTTCCTTGCTGAACTATTTTCCGCGCCGCTACCTGAGCCGGGGTGAGCTGACGCCCATCAGCAACCTTCCCCTGGACGAGGAAGTCACGCTGATTGCCCGGGTGCTGTCCAACACCACCCGGCAAATGCGTGCCCGGCGAGGTTCTATTACCGATGTCGTGGTCACCGATGAAGCCGGCGGAACCAGCGTGCCTGGGACTTTGAAGGTCAGTTTCTTCAACGGTTTCAGGGCCAAGTCGGAGCTTCTCGCGGGCCGCCGGGCAATGTTCTCGGGCAAGGTGACCAGCTATGGTGGTGCCCTGGGCCTGACCAACCCTGACTTCCTGCTGCTTGACGAGGATCCCGGGGCCGAGGGCTCCATGGACCCCGAAAAGCTCGCCGCGATGCCCATCCCGGTGTATCCGGCCACCGCGAAACTCACCAGCTGGTCCATCCACAAAGTCATCAGCGCCCTCCTGGAGACCATGGACCTGGATGCGATGAGCGATCCCCTTCCGGAGCGTATCGTTCATCGCGACGGGCACCTCAGTGTTGCCGAGGCATATCGCCTGATCCATTCGCCGGAGACCCCCAAGGATTGGCAGCGGGCACAGGAGCGCTTCCGTTATCAGGAAGCCCTGGTCCTGCAGACAGCCTTGGCGCGCCGACGGGCCCAGCTCGCGGCGGAGGAAGCAACGGCCCGGCGGCCGATCAGCGGCGGTTTGCTGGGTAAGTTCGACCAAAACCTGCCGTTTACCCTCACAGCCGGCCAATCCGCCGTCGGAAAGACGCTTGCGGAGGAACTCGCCCGGGACACGCCCATGAACAGGTTGCTGCAGGGTGAGGTGGGATCCGGCAAGACGATCGTTGCCCTCCGTGCGATGCTGCAGGTGGTGGACGCCGGGGGCCAGGCCGCCCTGCTTGCCCCCACTGAGGTGTTGGCCGCCCAGCATTTCCACTCCATCCGGCGGACGTTGGGGGAGCTTGCGCGGGACCACGTCTTTGGCGGCGCTGGAATGCTCGGTGGCGATCCCGCCCAGGGTACTGTCCAGGTGACGTTGCTGACGGGCTCCATGCCCACCGCGGCGAAGAAACAGGCCATGCTGGATGCCGCGTCCGGGAATGCAGGCATCGTGATCGGCACGCACGCGTTGCTGAGCGACAAAACGAGCTTCCAGGACCTCGGCTTGATTGTGGTGGATGAGCAGCACCGCTTCGGAGTGGAGCAGCGGGATGCCCTCAGGGCCAAGGCGCAACGGCCTCCGCACTTGTTGGTCATGACGGCCACGCCGATTCCCCGGACTGTTGCCATGACGGTGTTTGGCGACCTTGAAACGTCCATCCTTGATGAGCTTCCGGCGGGGCGCGCCCCCATTTCAACCCACGTGGTGGGCCTTGCCGAGAACCCCGGCTGGGTGGACCGGATTTGGAAGCGGTCCCGTGAAGAAGTCGAATCGGGCCACCAGGTGTACGTCGTCTGCCCCAAGATCGGATCGGACGACGACGGCGACTTCAGCCCGGGTGAAGCGGAACCAAGCGACGCCGACCTCGCGGACGACGGTGCGTCACGGGAGCTCGCGTCGGTGACTGCCGTCGTCGAAAGCCTCCTCGATGAGCCGTCCTTGTCCGGAGTTCCGGTGGCACCGCTCCACGGCCGGCAGGACCCGCAGCTCAAGTCCGACACCATGGCCTCGTTCGCGGCCAACCAAACCAAGGTCTTGGTGTCCACCACCGTCATCGAAGTGGGTGTGGACGTCCACAATGCCACCCTTATGGTGATCCTGGACGCTGACCGCTTTGGGATTTCGCAGCTCCACCAGCTGCGTGGGCGGGTGGGCCGCGGAGGACTGCCCGGCACTTGCCTGTTGGTGACTACCCTGGAACCAGGTCACCCGAGCCGGCGCCGCCTGGAAGCCGTTGCCTCAACCACTGACGGCTTTGAGCTCTCCCAAGAGGACCTGAAGCTTCGCAGGGAGGGCGACATCCTTGGCGCTTCCCAATCCGGGGGCCGCTCCACACTGAAACTGCTTCGTGTCCTTGACCACGAGGACATCATTGCGCGCGCACGCACTGACGCCCAGGCCCTTGTGTCAGAAGACCCTGCCTTGGGTAACCAGCCGGCCCTCGCTGCGGCAATCGACGACTATTTGAATCCCGAAAAGGAGGCGTTCCTTGAACGCGGTTAAGAGTCCAGGGACGCTTTATTACCTGAAAGCTACCACCCTATGAGCCGCATCATTGCCGGTGTCGCCGGCGGCAATCCCTTGGCGAGCGTGCCCGGAACAGCGACGCGGCCCACGACGGACCGGGTCAAGGAGGCGCTCTTCTCCCGCTTGGAGTCATTGGCGGTTATTGATGGGTTCCGGGTCCTGGACCTCTACGCCGGTTCGGGTTCGCTGGGAGTCGAGAGCGCCAGCCGTGGCGCCCGCAGCGTTGATCTGGTGGAGTTTGACGCCAGGGCCAGCGATGTCTGCCAGCGCAATGCCGACCTGGTGAACCAGGTGCTTGGAGGCAAGAGGGTATCGGTCCACAGGTCAAAGGTGGAATCGTTCCTTGAACGTGCCGGCGAAGCTGATGTGTGGGACTTGGTCTTCCTGGATCCGCCGTACCCGTTGGACGAAGATGCCCTCAGCGCTGTGCTTGCCAAACTGGCACCGCACCTGGACGAGGCTGCAGTTGTAGTTGTGGAGCGAAGTTCGCGAAGTCCCGAACCCGCGTGGCCGCAGTCCTTGGAATGCTTCGCGGACAAGAAATACGGCGAGACCAAACTGTGGTTCGCGGAGCCGTCCTGAGGCGTGTCCCTGCCTAGCCTGTGATGCGATCGAGGTCGACGCCTGTGAGTACTGCGGCCGGATGCGGTCCGCGGGCAAGGAGCTCAGCGGTCCAACCGGGCGGCCATGGCTTTTGGGTGCCCACCAGGACGATGTTGCCCGGGTACCGGCCCTCGAACATGCCTGATTCGGCAAAGGCGGCGACGTCCGTCATCGCTGCCCGCAGTGCAGCCACCTGGCTGCGTACCAAGGTCAGGGCGGGCTCATCGCCCACGTTGATGATCAGGACGCCGTTCGGGCTTAACCTTGCGGCTGCCTCTTCGTAGAACTCCTGGCAGGCGATGTGGCCTGGTGCCTCGGGTCCGGAGAAGATGTCAAGGATAACGACGTCGAACGTCAGGTGGGCGGGCAGCTCACCCAACGCGTCGCGGGCGTCGCCGATATGGGTGCTCAGTGCGGTGCCGTCGGGCATGGGCAGCTTTTGGAGGACGAAATCCAGGAGTTCGCGCTCGAGCTCAACGGCATACTGGTCCGAACCCGGACGGGTGGCCTGGATGTAGCGGGCCAAGGTGAGGGCGCCGGCTCCGAGGTGCAAGGCGGTGAGGGGCTTGCCCGGTTCTGCTGCAAGGTCCACCACGTGTCCGATCCTGCGCAGGTACTCGTAGAAGATCTCTGCCGGGTCCTGGAGGTTGACGTGGGATTGTTCTGCTCCGCCGATGCTGAGGACGAAGCTGCCGTTTATGAGGGTGTCGGCCTCGATGGTGGCGTGTTGGCCCGTCGTCCGAAGGAAGCGGGTGGCATGGGGCTGGGCGGGGTTCAGAGCCGGTCCTTGAGCGTGGCCAGGCGTTCGGCAGCTTCTTCCAGAACCCCGGTCTTCTTGCAGAACGCGAAGCGCAGCAGGGAACGGGTCCGCTCGGCGCCTTCAGGGTGGCAGAACACTGGAACGGGGATTGCTGCCACTCCTACCAGGCCGGGCAGCCGCCGTGCCAGGTCTACGGAATCGCTGATGCCCAGGGGGGCTGTATCGACGTTGATGAAGTACGTTCCGCTGGGGGAGTACACCCCAAATCCAGCGGCACGCAGGCCCGCGGCGAGGATATCGCGCTTGTGCTTAAGGGTCGTTGCGATGCCGGTGTAGAACTCGTCCGGTAGCGCGAGGCCCACCGCGATGGCGCTCTGGAAGGGAGTGCCGGAACTGTAGGTCAGGAATTGCTTCACAGTGCGCACAGCCGCCACAAGGTGTTCCGGCCCGCTGAGCCACCCGATCTTCCAGCCGGTGAAGGAAAACGTCTTTCCGGCGGAGGAGATGGTGATGGTCCGTCCGGCCGCTCCCGGCAGGGACGTGACGGGGATGTGGGCCGGGCCGAATGTCAGGTGCTCGTACACCTCATCGCTGACGATGATGGCGTCGTGCTTTGCCGCCAACTCAACGACCTTGGCCAGGACCTGCTGGGGGAAGACGGCACCGGTGGGGTTGTGCGGGTTGTTGAGGAGGACAACCTTGGTCCGGCTGCTGAACGCGTTTTCCAAGGCGTCGAGGTCAGGCATGAAGTCCGGCGCCAGCAGGGGAGCGGTGACGTGTTTGGCGCCTGCCAAGCCGATGATGGCGCCGTAAGAGTCGTAGAACGGCTCGAAGGTCAGGACTTCATCGCCGGGTTGCACGAAGGCCAGCAGCGCCGCGGCGATTGCCTCGGTAGCGCCGGTGGTGACCAGTACTTCCGTGTCGGGATTGGGTTCCAATCCGTAGAACCGCTTCTGGTGGGCCGCGATTGCTTCCCTCAGCGCGGGGATGCCCTTGCCCGGAGCGTACTGGTTGGCTCCGGATGCAATGGCATCCTGGGCGGCGGCCTTGATCTCCGACGGGCCGTCCTCGTCGGGGAAGCCTTGGCCCAGGTTGATGGCGCCCGTGGATATCGCCAGCGTGGTCATTTCCTCGAAGATGGTGACTCCGAGCCCTCCATTGGGCGACAGCAGGTTCGCTCCGAGGGCTGCCCGCTGCCACGGGACGGCGCTGCCCGTACTCTGGGGGGATCCGTTGCCGGCGTGTGTATCAAGGGGGCTGATGCCTGCGGATGCCATGGGAGCCATGGTATCCCGGCAGAGCCATGGGGTAGGTTCGTCTCATGAGACGCGCGGTATGCCCTGGATCTTTTGACCCTATCCACAACGGACATCTCGAAGTCATCGCCCGGGCTGCCGGCTTGTTTGACGAAGTTATCGTGGCGGTATCGACGAACTACGCCAAGAAGTACCGGTTCAGCCTCGAAGACCGCATGGAGATGGCACGCGAAACGCTGGCGTCGTTGCGCGGAATCATCGTGGAGCCCATGGGTGAAGGGCTCCTCGCCGAGTACTGCAGGAACCGGGGTGTGTCCGCAATCGTCAAGGGCCTTCGGTCCTCGTCGGATTTTGACTACGAGCTGCCGATGGCCACCATGAACCGCCAGCTGACCGGCGTCGAAACCGTCTTCCTGCCGGCGGAGGCGCATTACGTGCATCTTTCTTCCACCCTGATCAAGGAGATCAGCGTGCTGGGGGGCGATATCTCCGATTTCGTCCCTAAGTCGGTGCTGAAACGGCTCCTCGCTGGCGAGCCGCCCACCGAACCGCCGCGCAAGGGGTAAGCTTGATGGGTACCTTGCGCCTTCACGCAGAGTTCCCAGCTGAAACCACCGTGCCTTTGCGCGCGCCCGGCGTCGGTTTGAGTCCTCCAGCGAGATCAGGCTAAGATGGTACGTCGGTCATATGTTCTACAGGAGTTCTCATTAAGCGAGATGCAAGTTCGCCCTTGGCGCTGGTAGTCAAGGACCTTGGACGCAGTCCAGGGACCATGCGGACACTCAACGAGCATGTACCTGCGCCAAGTGACCTTGGTGTGGCGCTCATTGGCGTGAAGGAAGGCTCGGATATCGAGCTGGATCTTCGCTTGGAGGCCGTACACGAAGGAATTCTGGTATCTGGCTCCGCCCTCGTCGAAGTAACCGGCGAGTGCGGGCGATGCCTGGATCCCCTTGCGTATGACCTTGAGGTCAATGTGCAAGAACTTTTCTTCTACGAAGGCGTTGAGCTTTCGGGTGAAGAAGACGATGAAGAGCAACGTCGAGTCGAGTACGATCTGATCGATCTTGAGCCGGTGTTGCGGGACGCAGTAGTCACTATGCTGCCGTTCCAGCCGGTGTGCCGGGAAGACTGCCAGGGTCTGTGCTCCGAATGTGGAGCGCGCCTGGAAGACGAGCCGGGGCACCACCACGAGGTCATTGACCCTCGCTGGGCTGCCCTAGCTGATCTGGCTAAGACTGACCGGCAAACCGATTAGTAAGTGTTCGTCTAAGAGAGAAATGAGATAGCCGTGGCTGTTCCCAAGCGGAAAATGTCTCGCGCAAATACACGCGCCCGCCGTGCCCAGTGGAAGGCAACTGCCCCCAACTTGGTCAAGACCATCGAAAACGGTCAGGTTACCTACAGCCTGCCGCACCAGGCAAAGGTCGTCACTGACTCTGCCGGCACCGCGCTGTTCCTTGAATACAAGGGCCGCAAGGTCGCAGACGCCTAATCTGCCGTACAGGCTGACTAAGGATGTCTTCAACTGAAGAGCTTCTGAAGCGTCTCGGTGTCTCCATTGACACCGAGACGCTTCGTCTTGCTCTCACACATCGCTCATACGCGTATGAGAACGGCGGGATCCCCACCAACGAGCGCCTCGAGTTCCTCGGCGACTCCATCCTGGGCTTCTCGGTCACCGATTCCTTGTACCGTGAGAACCCCTCGCTGCCTGAAGGCGAACTAGCCAAGCGGCGTTCCGCCGTCGTCAGTACGCGGGCTTTGGCCGGCATTGGGCGCTCCATCGGCGTCGGCGAGTTCATTTACCTCGGGCAAGGTGAGAAGCTGACCGACGGCAAGAACAAGGCGTCCATCCTGGCTGACACCATGGAAGCCCTGATCGGTGCCACGTACCTTTCGAACGATATCGAAACCGCCCGCCAACTGGTCATGCGCCTGGTAGGTCCGCTCCTGAAGGACGCAGGCGCCCTCGGTGCCGGCACGGACTGGAAAACGAGCATCCAGGAGCTGACGGCCAGCCGCCAGCTTGGGGTCATCCACTACGCCGTGGAGGGCTCCGGTCCCGATCACGCCAGGACTTTCGAAGCCGTCCTGAACATCGGTGGGACCCCCTATGGTCGCGGCTCTGGCCATTCCAAGAAAGAGGCGGAGCAGGAAGCTGCTGCCGATGCCTGGCGTGCACTCACCGCCATGGACTCATCAGCTGCCGGTCCGGCCCAAGCCTGACGGATGCCGGAACTCCCTGAAGTAGAGGTAGTACGCCGAGGTCTGGCCCGCTGGGTGCGTGGCCGGACCATCACCGGCGTCGACGTCATTGATCCCCGCTCCATCCGGCGGCATGCCTTGGGTACCGAGGATTTCGTGGGGAACCTCGAACATGCAACCGTGCTGGATGTCGTTCGACGCGGGAAGTTCCTGTGGATGCCCCTGGCCATGGAGAACCCTGCTGGCACCACGCACGCGGCCACCGCTTTGGAGATGCCGCGCGTGGCGCTGATGGCCCATCTGGGAATGAGCGGCCAGCTGCTCATGCAGGATCCGGCGGTGCCGGATGAGAAGCACCTCAAGGTCCGGATCAAGCTCAGCCCGGTGGACGGCATGCCGGAGCAGCTGCGGTTTGTCGACCAGCGCATTTTCGGTGGACTCTTCGTCACGTCGTTGATCCCAACCGTCGACGGCGGCCCTGGCGGCCTTGGCGAATCGCCCCTGCCCGAGATCGCAGAAGAAGCATCGCACATCGCCCGGGACCCGCTCGACCCGCACTTTTCCTTCGATGCGTTCTACCGAAAGATCAAGAACCGCAAGACGGGCCTCAAGAGGGCGCTCCTGGACCAGGGTGTCATCTCGGGAATTGGCAACATCTACGCCGATGAAGCACTGTGGCGCGCCCGCCTCCACTACGCCCGGGCCACGGACACCCTTCGCCGTTCCGATGCCGAGCGCCTGGTGGTGGCCGCGCAAGAGGTCATGAATGCTGCGTTGGCTGCAGGAGGGACGAGTTTTGATTCCCTCTACGTGAATGTGAACGGTGATTCGGGGTACTTTTCCCGTTCCCTTAACGCTTATGGGCGGGCTGGTGAGCTGTGCCCGCGCTGCGAAGCAACCGGGCTCAGGAGTGTCATCAAACGGGAGCAGTTCATGAACCGCTCCTCTTATACCTGCCCTGTGTGCCAACCACGCCCGCGGAATGGGCGTTGGTAGCGCCAAAACTGTTCCGGAATCCGGGTCGCGATGGCAGACTGTCCCCATGAAACGTGTGGCCCCGAATCAGCCGCTTGACGGCGTACCCAGCCCGGCCAAACCATGATGGCGCGGCGGCTGGTCATCGCAGGTATTTGCCTTGCCCTGCTGGTCGCCGCCGTGGCAGTAATTTTCGATCAAATGGCTGGAAGGACCGCGTCCACCACCGCGCAGGATTCCTCCGCTTCACGCCCGGCCCCCAGCTCCAGTGGCCAGGGTCAAAGTGCTCCGGCCGGCGCGACCCCGGGTGGGGGTACCCCTGCGTCCGGCAGTCCGTCGCCGGGCCAGGCTGGCGCCGGCCCGGAGACCGGCGGCGACGGCCAGTCCACCGCCAAACCCCTGGAAGTCCTTCCACCGGTGACCGCGAGCCCCTCCGGCTTGCCCGAACCATCCGCGCCCGCCCCCTTGATCTCGGGTGCCTTGCCTGCGCCGGGTACGGCCGCCGGCAAGGTGGTGGACGGATGGCCGGTTGACATTCTCACCCTGCCTGCCGGAACAACCATAGGTTCCACCTCAGTGTCGACTTCGGGCAATGCCCTTCAAGTGGCAGCGGATGGGATCGTGGCCAAACCCCAAAGCGAAGTGCTGGGCTCCTTCAGCCAGTCCCTTGTGTCCCATGGGTTCTGGTCTGAGCAAGCTCCCGCCGCTGACGGTGCTGTGGCCTCACGTTTCGTTCGTGGCAGCGATACCGTGACAGTGTCCGTGACGACGACGGGTACCGGCGCATCGCGGTTCCAACTGCTGGGCACCCTGCATACGACGGCGGGCTAGGGGCGGCCGTGTACATTTCGCTTTCAGACCGGGGCGGCAAACGGGCCAAGCCGCAAGGTGCGGAAACGGCGCTGCCGAGTGGAGTGCCGTTCCGGTTGTCACCGGTGATCGTATGGCTGGGCATCGTCAGCATGGTCACGGATGTCTCCTCGGAATCGGTCACAGCCATTCTCCCGTTGTACGTGACCGGCTTCCTGGGGTTGTCCACGATCGCATTTGGTTTCATTGACGGGATCAATCAAGGCGCCAGCGCGATCGTCAGAATTGCCGCGGGCTGGGCAGCGGACCGGAGCGGCCATCCAAAACGAATTGCGTTGGCCGGGTACGGCTTGTCCATGGTTGCAAGGATAGGTTTCCTGTTCGCCGGGGGATTCTGGGCGATTGCCGCGATTGTCACGGGGGACAGGATCGGCAAAGGTATACGCACTGCCCCCAGGGATGCGCTCATTTCAGTGTCCGCGCAGCCTGAGCATCTTGCCAGGTCCTTCGGGGTGCACCGGATGCTGGACAATATCGGGGCAGCAGCCGGACCGTTGATCGCGTTCTTTGTCCTGCTGATGATTCCCAACGGTTTCAGCACGGTTTTTGTCGTCTCGCTTGCGTTCGCTGTGATTGGCGTTGCCGTCCTGGGGCTGATTGTGCCGGACGTCCGGGCGGATGGGCTGCCGGACGCAGCCGAACGCGAGGGGCGCCGGCTGTTCGCTTTTTCGTGGAGCCACCTGAAGGAGCCGGGCCTGGGAAAGGTGCTGATCGCTGCCGGGCTCCTGGGCTTGGTGACCATTGGCGACGGCTTTATCTACCTGGTCCTGCAGGCCAGGGACTCTTTTGCTGTCCAGTGGTTCCCGCTGTTGTTCGTAGGCACCAACGTGGTCTTCCTGGCGTTTGCGGTTCCCATGGGACGATTGGCTGACCGGGTAGGCAAGATCCCGGTATTTGTTGGCGGCCACGTGGCGCTCCTGGCCACCTATCTCCTCGCGGCTTCGCCCATCGGTGGACTTGTTACCACAGTGGGTTGCCTGGTTCTGCTGGGTGCGTTTTACGCGGCAACCGACGGCGTATTGGCCGCATTGGCCAGCCAACTGACCCCGCCCGGGAAACTGGCCACGGGTATCGCTTCGGCCCAGACAGTTGTGGCGCTCACCAGGATGATCGCTTCAGCCGGCTTCGGTGTGCTCTGGTACGCGGCGGGTGCATCGTCAGCCATGGTGATAGCGGGCGCGTTGCTGGGGTGCGTGGTTGTGGCCGTCATTTTCATCCTGCGGGGCACTTCGCCAGCCAATGTCGTTAACGCCGACGCATGAGTGAAGCGCTGGGCCTGGGAAAGGTTAGGTGGGGCCTTCTGCTGGCCGTGACTGCCTTGGTCCTGGCAGGAGCAGGAATCTACGCGGTGGGGGCCTATCAGCGGTTTGAGGAGAGCCGCTCTGCGGCCTCGACCGTGGGTGTCACGGCAGCGCAACCGCTGCCAAGCGTTCCCTTTGTCCTCTTCCGGAACACAGCTTCCGGGCAGGGATACGGCCACGCAGCAACCGTTCCCCTCTCGGCTCCGGCGGGAGCCAGGTCCGTCAGCGAACAGGAATGCGACCGTGTGTATGGAACAAAGGAGTCTTCCGTCTGCCTGAAGACCAACCGCGGGCTGGTGACCGCGTTCGAAGCTTCGCTCTTGAACCGGGACTGGGAACCCCAAAGCTCGTGGCCCATCAAGGGCATACCCAGCAGGACACGGATCAGTCCTGATGGCTCAATGATCGCCACCACCGTGTTTGTCACGGGCCACTCGTATGCGACCGCCGGGTTCTCGACGGCCACGGAGATCACACAGTCGGGAGGAACACCCGAAAACCTGGAGGACTACGCCCTCCTGGTCAACGGACAACGGCTGGTGGCCACTGACAGGAACATCTGGGGAGTAACGTTCGTGCCGGGACAAAAGGATGCCTTCTACGCCACGGCGGCGTCGTCGGGGCGGATCTGGTTGGTCCGCGGAAGTATCTCAGCAAAGACGCTGACCGCTGTGCACGACAATGTGGAGTGCCCATCGATTTCGCCCGACGGGACCAGGATTGCCTTCAAGAAGAACGACGGCGGTGCTTTGGCTGCGCATTGGAAGGTGGCTGTGCTTGACCTCGCCACCGGGCAGGAGACGGTCCTTTCCGAGAAGCGAAGCGTCGATGACCAGATTGAATGGCTGGACAACCAGAACCTTCTTTACGGGTTGGCGGATGAGGCCGTGGAAGGGGACAGCAACATCTGGCAGCTGGGCACCACTCCCGGTTCGCAACCGGCTATGTTCATTGCCCACGCGTGGTCGCCCAGCGTCATCCGTTGAGCAAGCCACCCGTTGAGCAAGCCACCCGTTAACTAGGTCCTCTGCTGTGTGATCAGCAGAGCGGCAACAGCCCGCAGAGCAAACCACCGGACTGCGTCGGGCTCGGTAACGGGCTCGGTGTCGCAGTAGGCGTTGCCGTAGCTGTCGGGGTAGGCGTGGCTGTGGCGGTAGGCGACGGGGACGGCGCCGCCGCCGCTTGCTGGGCGGGTGCGGCACTTGAGTAGACAACGTCCACGAAGTAGTTCGTCGCCCCGAACGAGCTGGCCGGCATGACGCCTCCTGAGCCGTACCGGTAGCGCCCGTTATTGGGCCCGGAAGCGGTGAAGACGCCGGACGTCCAGGTCTGGTTGAAGAAGCCTTGCGTATACGAGTACCGGCCGACGGGGGCACGGTAGGAAACCACGTAGGTCTGGCCGGTCGACAACGCCACGGGCGTGGCCAGTGTGGCGGTCTGCCATCCTGTTGCCGTCTCATTGGTGAAGGTCACTTGTGCCAGCCGCGTGCCCGCCGAGTTCCAGAGCGAGCCGACGTGGGTTCCTGTGTTTCCGGTCCCCTTGTAGAAACGGATGCCCGTGACGTTGCCCGCCTGGGAAACGGTGAAGGCCGTGCCCAACTCCACAGACAGGGCATCCGAGGCGGACGCTGTCTGGGGGGTCAGTGAACCGAAGATGGTGGACACCTGGACGGTCGGGGCTGCAGTTGTGAACTGCCAGTTGGTGGTGGGGTAAGCCTGCCCCTGTTGGGAGACCACGTTGGCCACGCTGGCTGAGATGACCGTGCTGTTGGGAAGGGGTCCGGCCGGCGTGAACGTGACCGTCCGGCTATCGGAGGAGAGAGCGGCCGTGCCGGCAATGGATGAGCCGTTCGCCGTCAGGGTAAAGGACGAACCGGCGTTGATCCCGGAGGAGAAGGTGATGGACGGCTTCACGTCGGTGGGGATGTCCGTGGCGCCCGGTGCCGGAACCTGCTCCGTTACAGTGAGGGGTGCTGTTGGCGTAGCGAAGACCAGGTCCACCAGGTAACTGGCAGTGGTGGACGCATTGGGGAAGTCGCTGTTGTAGGCATATTCTCCAGAATCTGTGTCCGTGCGCAGCGGTCCACTGGTGAAGCCCGGACCGAATCCGCCCGCAGAGTAGGAGTAACTGCCGGTGGGGGACTTGTACGCTGCCACGTATTCCGTGTTGGCCTCGATGTTCACCGGTTGACTGAACACGGCTGTCTGCCATCCGCTGCTGGATTCATTGGTGAATGTGACGGTAGCGAGCAGTTGTCCGTTGACGGTGTAGAGCGAACCGGTGTGCGTGCCGGTGTTGCCGGCCGCCTTGTAGAAGCGCACGCCGGTGACTTGCCCGGCTGTGTCGCTCGCGAACCTGACGCCCAGGGACAACGGCACGCCGTCGTTGGCATCCGGCGTCGTTGGCGTCACCGTGTCCTGGTACAGAGTGCATGGGCACACACCAGGGGTCCTCGGTGCCGGAACCGTGGTGAAGGTCCACGTCCCGCCGCCCGACATCGGCTGACCGGACTGCGCCGTAGCTGTCACCGTGGCCGTATAACCCGTCCCTGCTGCGAGGGCGGCTGTGGGAGTGAACGTGGCTTTACGCGTTGCTGGATCGTAGCTGGACGTCCCGGCTACGGCGGCTCCGCCGGTTACTTTCAACGTCGTGCTCACGCTCGACGCTACGGCGGCCTCGGAGAGCACGGCGCTGACCGTGGTGTTCAGGGGGACACTGGAGGCGTTGGGCAACGGCGATTGGGAACCCACAGTGAATGGAGTGTTCGGCACTGTGACCACGACGTCCACCAAGTAGCTGGTTGTGGACCTGGAGGAAGCAAAATCTCCGCTGTACGTGTACGCGCCAGCGTCAGAAGCTGCCCGCAGTGGTCCTACGCTCATACCCGAACCGAATCCGTTGGTCGTGGCCGAATACGTCCCGGTCAGGGACTTGTAGGACACGATGTAGTCCGTATTCGCAGCCATCTGGATGGGTTGGCTGAACATGGCCGTCTGCCATCCGGAACTGCTTTCGTTGGTGAACGCGACCGTGGCCAGCTGCTGGCCGGTTGCCGTGTACAGGGCGCCGTTGTGGGTGCCCGTGTTGCCGGCGGACTTGTAGAAGCGGACGCCAAGCACCTGGCCTGCCGAAACACTCGAGAACCTCACACCAAGGGTTACGGGTACGCCTTCCCGCAGTTCCGCTATCCCTGGTGTGACAGAGTCATCGAAAAGGCTGCAGGGGCACGCGCCGGGAACCGGGAGGGTCGCCGCCGTCGTGAAGGACCAGGTCCCACCCGCCGTCACTGGACCACCGGTTGAGTCAGTGCCGGCCAAGGTCGCCGTGAACTGGGTACTGAACGCCAATGCGCTCGACGGCGTAAAAGTAGCCCGCCGCGTGGCGGCGTCATATGCGGTAGTGCCCGCTACTGGCCCGGAGGGCGACTGCAACGTCAGTTGGACGCTGGCTGGGGTGACCGGCTTGGAAAATACCGCGCTCACTTTGGTGTCGACCGCTACGCTCGACGACGACGGGATGGGTGTCTGGCCCGAAACTGTCATGGGGGAGGTATCTACAGTGCTGAAGATGGCGTCTGCGAAGTAGTTGCCACCGTTGTAGCTGGTGGTCGGGAAACTCTGCGATGTGCTGTACACGCCGGCCGGCTCCGCCCCGAATCCTCCCGCTACCTTCAACGGGGCGTCAGTGAAACCAAAGCTGGCCCACTGATAGTCCTTGGTGGCGTAGTGGCCGTTGGGGGCCCAGAACGAGGCTGTGTACTTCTGGCCCGCAGCCACGGGGACTGCTTGGGCGAACAGGACTGATTGCCACCCCGAAGCGGTCTCATTGGTGAATGTGGCCGTGGCCAGGCGCTCGCCGGTGGAGCTCCACAAGGAGCCTGTGTGGGTTCCGGTGTTGGCGGTGCTCTTATAGAAACGGACGCCTGTGATGAAGCCATCCACAGAGGGCGTGAAGCGCAAGCCCATTTCATAAGCCCCGCCGTCACCGGAGTCCTGGACAGCGGGAACTGTTTGGCCGAAGACACTGTAGGGGCCGTTGAGGGTGAGGTTGCGGCTCACGGCAGCACCCACGTTGGCGCTGTCGTCGATGGCCCGTGCCTGGACGGTTGCCGTGGCAAGGCCCTTCTGCACGTAGGTGTAACTCCAACTCGTCTTACCCTGGGCCGCGTGCCAGGTTGTGCCGCCGTCGGTGGAGACTTCGACGCCGGCCACGACGCCTCCAACATCGCTGGCAGTTCCCGTAACGGTGACGCTGCTGCCTTGTGCCACCGTGGCACCGTTGGCCGGAGCAGAGATGGTTGCGGTGGGTTTGGTGGTGTCAGTGCTCGCAACAGCGGCAACAAGGCCGGCTGCCCGGGTGGCGGGTTGTGCGCCCATGTCGGCGAGTAAGTTGACCTGCGCCTGGCGCATCCTGGCATCGGCAGGTGCGCCGGCGCCGTCGTGCTCCTGGTCCAGCCCCCACGTCCACTGGACGCTGCCGGCTGAGAAGACCAGGGCGCCACTTGCTGCCCGGTAGAGGGTCACGTTATGGGTGGTATTGCCTGGCTTGACGGTATTGCCGAAGTCCTGGAGGTACTCGGGAACACTTCCCACGGTGGTTGACAACCGGACCAGGCCGGCTGGCCGGAAGCCGTTGTCCAGGTCCTCGTCGGATTCGTAACCCACCGTGTGGGCTGCCAGCGCCGTGGAAGAACCTGCAGGCAACGATGCCAGGGACGTATTCCGCCAAAGCCTTGTCTTGCCTTCGTCCGAACTCACGGTAATTGGCAAGTCGGAGTGGTTGGACATGTACATGGTCCCGGTCACCGCGTTCTCGGGCAGGCCACCACCGTTGGCTTGCGAGGCGAAACGGGGGTCGCGCCACGTGCCTGTCCACTGGGTGCTGGGGTCGATCTTGGCATTTCCCCAGGTTTCCTTGTAGCAGGTCAGGGTGCGGTTCGCTGTGCCGTCCACTGTTGAGGGTTCGAACCGGGTCCGCCAATACATCTCATTCCCCGAAAGGAACTGAAGATTCACGCCGGCGTCCCTGGCGGCGGTGACGTTGGCCCGTTGCGGACCGGACCAGTACTCATCGTGCCCCACCGAAAGGAACACCTTGTGGTTCAGCAGCTCCGCGCCGCTGCGGTCCGCGTCCAGGCCGCTGATGTAGCTGACGTCGTAGCCGTTCTGTTCAAGGAAACGGACCATCGGGTATTCGTTGGCGAAGTAGAAGTCCCGCCCGTTCGGACCATCACGGGTTGCCATCGGCCGGTTGTAGCTGACCTTGTAGGCCCTGCCGTTCGCGGCACCTTGATAGAAGTCCGAGCCGCCGTACGTGTTGTAGGCCTGCCAGGTCTCGTCCGCCGTTTGGAAGACGACGGCGGAACGGTTGCCGTCATTGCGGACAATGAACGTGATGTGGCTCTTTGCGCCGGTATCAGGGCGTGTGAGGAGCGCGATGTAGACACCGGACACAGCTGTCGCCGGAACCTGCCACGTTGCCGAAACGGCCCAGGTACCGCAATCGTAAAGCTCGGTGGTGACATCGCTGCGGCAGGCCGGCTGGGTCTGGCGCAATACGGACGGTGTCACATCGGCGATCTTGCGGGCTCCGTTGCCCCCATACCAGCCGGTCCGGTAAATCGCGATGGTGTAGGTGGGCGCCTTGGTGTCGACCTTGAACCGGATGGGCTGGCCGGCATTGACGCTGATGTCCGTGGCGAAGCCCTGGATGGTGTCATCGCCCGCGCCATTGATGTCCCACTCCGAGGGCGGGCTGCCGGGCTTCGAATTTTCACAGGCCACCGCGTTCACCACGGGGTCGCAGGGTCCCACAGCCATCGCCGTCGTTGCGCTGAGGGGCAAAAGGGCCCCCACCAGGGCGATCACCACGGGCAAAAGGAGACCCTTGAAGACTCGCTGTGGTCGGGAAGCTGAAGGACCGGGCATCAGAACTCCTGGAGTGGTACGCCGATAGCTAAGACGGGCCCGCGGGGTAAAGCGCGGTCCCGGCTTGTCACTCCCCAGCCAGGGTCAAACCTAGATCTTCAGTTGTGGAACACGGGTTCGCCACATGGGCGCGTCGTTCCGAAAAACGGGACCGGATCCGGTGCAGGCCAACAACAGTTCGAGCCTGGGCCGGATCACCGGAACGAAAAGTCCATGTAACCCTTGGCAGGAGTGTAGGGGTGCGGCTGGCCGCCCGCAAGGCATTCCGGCATCAGATCCCTGTATTTCGCCCTATCGGCAGTAGATTTGGGGATACAACCAACGGTCCATCCAGGAGAACCGAAGCGCCTTGCATTTGAAAAGTCTGACTGTCCGCGGATTCAAGTCCTTTGCGTCGGCCACGACGTTCGACTTCGAACCCGGCGTCACCGCCGTCGTCGGCCCCAACGGCTCGGGCAAATCCAACGTGGTGGACGCGTTGGCCTGGGTCATGGGCGAGCAGGGCGCAAAAACGCTGCGTGGCGGCAAGATGGAAGACGTGATTTTCGCCGGGACGTCAGGCCGCCCTCCCTTGGGGCGGGCACATGTGTCCCTCACCATTGACAACGCTGACAACGCCCTCCCTATCGAGTACAGCGAAGTCACGATCTCCCGCACCCTTTTCCGCACGGGTGGGTCTGAATACGCCATCAATGGTGCGCCATGCCGGCTCCTGGACATCCAGGAGCTGCTGTCCGACTCAGGCGTCGGCCGGGAAATGCATGTCATCGTCGGGCAAGGGCAGTTGGACCGTGTCCTGCATGCCACCCCTGAAGACCGTCGGGGCTTCATCGAGGAAGCAGCCGGGATCCTCAAGCACCGCCGCCGGAAGGAAAAGACGGTCCGGAAGCTCGAGGCCATGCAGGCCAACCTTGCCCGGCTTGGCGATCTGACTGCGGAAATCCGACGGCAACTCACACCGTTGGGCAAGCAGGCGGAGATCGCGCGACGGGCACAGACGGTCCAGTTCGACGTCCGGGACGCCCGCGCCCGGCTCCTCGCGGACGACCTCGTGCAACTGACAACCTCCCTCGAACAGGACGTCGCCGACGAAGCTGCACTCAAGGAACGGCGCCAGGTGGTCGAGGCCGGCCTGCTGGTGGGCCGTCAACGTCAGGCGGCCCTGGAGCAGCAGGCCGCAGAGGCGACCCCGCGGCTCAACGCGGCCCGCGACCATTGGTATCAGCTCTCCGCCGGGCGGGAGCGCCTGCGATCCCTTGGCTCCCTGGCTACCGAACGCCGTCGGCTCCTCGGTTCTTCCGAAGGGGCCGTGGACTCTGGGCGCGATCCGGACCAGCTTGAACGGCAAGCGGCGCGCGTCCGTGAGGAACAAGCGGCACTGGAACATGACATCCTCGCCAAGCAAGCGGCGCTCCTCGAAGCCACCGTCGCCAAGGACGGGGCGGAAGCGCTCGCGGCCGCGGAGGACAAGCGGCTTACCGCAATGCTGAGGGCTGCGGCAGACCGCAGGGAGGGCCTGGCCAGGCTGGCTGGCCAGGTGGCCGCGGCACGTTCCCGTGCAGAAGCTGCCGAAGCTGAGCGCGGCCGGCTCCGGGAGTCTCTTGCGTCGGGCAACGAAAGGCGCCGGAAGGCCCAAAGCGAGTTCACGGCACTGGAAACCCAAGTGGCCGGTGTCGAGGATGGGGAAGAGAGCCTCGACGCCGAGTATGAGGAAGCCACCGAGGTCCTGGACGCAGTCCTCGCGGAGATCGAAGAGCTCAAAGCTGCCGAGCGGGACGCTGTTCGCGAGCGTGACTCGTTGACTGCCCGTCGGGACGCACTGCAGTTGGGACTTAAACGCAAGGACGGCTCCGGCCGGCTCCTCGCGGCGGAGGGGACCCTTGGTCCGCTGCCAGCCATGATCAGCGTCGAACCGGGATACGAGGCCGCCGTTGCCGCCGCCCTGGGAAGCGCCTCCGACGCGGTAGTGGTTGGCGGTGCCGCCGACGCTGTTGCCGCCATCGGGTTGTTGAAGCAGGACGACGCCGGACGTGCGACGCTGCTCTTGGCCGACGGTGGAACCGACGTTCAGGCCCTTCGGAACAGCAGCCCGCTTCCGGCCGGTTGTCGCTGGGTTGCCGGCGTCGTGAAAATCGGCGATCCCGCTGCCCAAGGTACGTTGGCGCTCCTGGCCGGGACCGTCGTCGTCGATGACGTCGAGGCGGCAGCTTCGCTGGTCGCGGAACGGCCGGACCTTACGGCCGTTACCTTGGAGGGGGATGTCCTGACCACCCTCACCGTGGTGGGCGGCTCAACGAACGCACCGTCGCTGTTGGAAGTCCAGGCCGCAGTGGACGACGCCGGGGCCCGCCTCCAGGAGGTTACTGCCCGTTTGGAGCGTGGACGCTTTGCCCTGGCCGGCGCCCAGGCCCGGCGCGCCGAAGCGCAGGACCGCGCCGACGCCGCGCTGGAACGGCTGCACGAATCGGATGCCCGCCTGGCCGCCGTCGCGGAGAGGTTGGGGCACCTGAACTCCATCCTGCGCAGCGCCGTTGGCGAAAGCGACCGCCTTGCCGCGTCCATGGCAAAGGCCGAGGCCAATATCGCCGAGGCCCAACTGGACCTTGAAGTCGCTGCGGAACGCCTTGCAGCGGCCCAGGAAGCTCCCGAGGAAGAGCCGTCCACGGACCAGCGTGACGAGCTCGCAGCGCAGGCCAGGACTGCCCGTGCGCTGGAGACCGAAGCCCGGCTGGCCCTCCGGACTGCGGAAGAACAACTCGGCGCCATCAGTAACAGGGCGGCATCCCTGGAGCGTGCTGCCGCTACCGAGCGACGCGCCCGTGAAGAGGCCGCGCGCAGGGCACAGCGTCGACGTGCCCAGGCTCAACGAGCGGCCGCCGTCGCGTCGGCTGTGGAGCAGACCCTGCGCTTCGTGGACATATCAGTTGACCTTGCCGGGCGTGAGCGGGATCTTGCGGAGCAAACGCGTGAGCAGTTGGAGCGGGAACTGGGAGGGGTCCGCTCTTCAAACGATGCCCTGGCCAAGGAACTCGCTGAGCTGACCGACTCCGTGCACCGGGACGAAATGGCGCGCACCCAGCAGCGGTTGCGCATCGAAGCCCTGGAAACGCGCTCCATCGAAGAACTGGGGCTATCTGCTGAACAATTGATTGCTGATTACGGTCCGGACCAGCCCGTGCCCCTGCCCGCCGGAACCACCACCGACAAGTGGGCCGAGCTGCGGGCACCGGTGGATGAGAATGGCGAACCAGTGGTTCAAGGAGTCCCGTTCGTCCGCGCGGAGCAGGAGAAACGTCTCAGGAAGGCTGAGCGCGACCTCGCATCCCTGGGAAAAGTGAACCCCCTGGCGCTTGAGGAATTTGCCGCACTGGAAGAACGCCACCAATTCCTCAGCTCCCAACTGGAGGACCTTAAGTCCAGCCGCAAGGATCTGCTGGACATCATCAAGGAAGTGGACAACCGCGTCCAGCAGGTCTTCACCGAGGCTTTTGCTGACACGTCCGCCCAGTTCGACCACGTCTTCGCGCGCCTGTTCCCAGGGGGCGAAGGCAAGCTTGTCCTGACCGATCCCGACGACATGCTCACCACGGGAATTGAAGTGGAAGCACGGCCTGCCGGTAAGAAGATCAAAAGGTTGTCGCTGCTTTCCGGCGGCGAGCGTTCCCTGACGGCCGTTGCGCTGCTGGTGGCAATCTTCAAGGCGCGGCCCTCGCCCTTCTACGTCATGGATGAGGTTGAAGCCGCATTGGACGACACCAACCTGGGCCGGCTGATCACCATTTTCGAGGAACTGCGTGAGTCCAGCCAGCTGATCGTGATCACCCACCAAAAGCGCACCATGGAAGTAGCGGACGCCCTTTACGGGGTGACCATGCGCGGCGACGGAGTCTCCACCGTCATCAGCCAGAGGCTCGGTGCCGGGGCTTAGCAATATGAGAAGGTAGGGGAGTGAACGATTTCCTTCCCATAATTCTGTCCATTGTCGCTGCGCTCGTAGTGGTCGGCGGACTCGTGCCGGTACTGCTGAAGGCCCGGAAATCCGGGGCCAAATACCCTGGACCGCGGGACGCCAACGACCCCGTCCAGTCCTCGGCAGCAGGCGGCGGAACTCTGGTGGAGGACCACCCGGACGCCGTCAAAGCACCGGCACCCACCTTTGACGGAACGGTTGCCGGCACCGATGTTCCCGACGACGCCGCCGGGCTCGAAACCATCGCCATTGATACACCGGACCCCGTCGAGGGCCGCCTGAACCGGCTCCGTGCCCGCCTGGTCAAATCCAACAACATCCTGGGTAAAGGCCTCCTGGCGCTTCTGTCCGGGGACAAAATCGACGAAAACGTGTGGGACGAGGTTGAAGAGACTCTCCTGCTCGCCGACCTCGGCACCGAACCCACCATGCAGTTGGTTGACGCGCTTCGTGAACGTGTCAAGGTTCTGGGTACCCGCAGCCCGGAAGAGGTCAAGGCCATGCTGCGCGAAGAGCTCATCAAGCTGGTGGACCCGGGCATGGACCGTTCCCTGAACGTCGAACGCAAGGGCGACCGGCCCGCCGTCGTCCTTGTCGTCGGCGTCAACGGCGTGGGCAAGACCACCACGGTGGGAAAGCTGGCCCGTGTCCTCGTGGCTGAAGACAAGGACGTGTTGCTCGGCGCTGCTGATACGTTCCGTGCTGCCGCAGCCGAGCAGCTCGCTACGTGGGGGCAGCGCGTGGGCGTGCCCACCGTGAAGTCGGACATTGAAGGGGCGGACCCGGCCTCGGTTGCCTACGAGGCCGTCAAGGCCGGCATCGACCAGGAAGTCGACGTCGTCATGGTGGACACCGCCGGACGACTCCAGAACAAGACCGGCCTCATGGACGAATTGGGCAAGGTCAAGCGGGTCATCGAGAAGCTCGCCGAGGTGGACGAGGTCCTGCTGGTCCTGGACGCCACAACGGGCCAGAACGGCCTCAACCAGGCCCGCGTTTTCGCTGAGGTGGTCAACATCTCCGGCATCGTTCTGACCAAGCTGGACGGTACGGCAAAGGGCGGCATTGTGGTGGCCATCCAGAAGTCGCTGGGTGTTCCGGTGAAGCTCATTGGCTTGGGCGAAGGCCCGGATGACCTCGCACCGTTCGATGCGGAAAGCTTCGTGGACGCGCTGCTCAACTAGCAGCTCAGCAGCACAACACGGTTAACTGGCCGGCAGCAGGGGTGTTCCGCACCTTTTGCTGTCGGTCAGTTTTTGTTTCCCAGGGGTTCACGCGCGGGGAGCCACGCGATGGCAGTCACCAGCAGCACCGCACCCGTAATGGCGAATGCCCAGCCGTAGCCCAGAACATCGGCCATAAGCCCGGCGACGATGGGGCCGATAATGGCGCCGGTGTCCGCGGCCATCTGGAACACTGCGAGGACCTTGCCGCCGGAACGTCCCCGGCCAATGACATCGGCGACGGCGGCCTGTTGCGCCGGCCCCAGCAAACCTGAGCCGAATCCCGCCACAGCCGAAGCGGCAAGAAAGGCCAGCAAATCCGTGGTCAAGCCGATCACGGCAGTAGCCAACCCTGTGATGACGAGTCCGGGCACCACCAGGGGTTTCCGTCCCCAGGCATCCGCCAGCCGCCCGGAGAATGTCAGCGCGCTGGCATTGCCCACCGCGAAGATGGCCAGTGCCCAGGCAGCCGTCTCCGGCTTCGACTGCAGCACCGCCACCGCAAACAGCGGGATGGTGGCCATGCGAACCCCGAAAGTCACCCAGCCGTTGCCGAAACTGGAGAACACTGCGGCGCGGTAGGCCGAGTCTGCAAGTGCTTCCTTCAGGGTCATGGCAGGAGCTGGGTTTGCCTTGGTCGCGGCCTGTCCCTCGCCGCTAAGCATGGTGCGGACCACCGCAGCAGCCACGAGCAGCGCTCCTGCGTAGGCAAGGAATGGAACGCGGAGTCCGAAGCCCGCAAGCAAGCCGCCCACAACCGGACCCAACACGCTGCCGATCAGGAATGCCGAGGCATACGCCCCCGATACCCGCCCGCGGCGTTCGGGCGGAGCCAGCCGGATCAGCAGGCCCATGGCCGCGACGGTGAACATCACAGAGCCCGCACCACCGAGCCCACGGAAGATCAGCAGTTGCCAATAATCCTGGGCGAAGGCGCATGCCGCTGTGGACACGGCAACAATCAGAAGACCTGAAACGTAGACGTTTCGCTCACCGAACCTGCCGATCAAAGCACCGCCGGCCGGGGCGAAGACCAAGCGCATGAAAGCGAAGATGCTCACGATCACGGCGGCTGCAGTTGCACCAACGTCAAAAGTGGTGGCGAACTGGGGCAGCACGGGTGCCACCAGGCCGAAGCCCAACGCAATCAGGAACGCCGCGGCCAACATCACCTTGATGTCGCGTGGCAGGGGAGTCTTCTCAGGCCGGATCCTTGGTGCTTTGACGGATCGGGGCGGCTGGGTCATGCGGTTGGGGTCCTTCGGGTTGGTTTTCGGGTGAAGTCTGACGCCTGAAACATATCCGTAACAGCGGGGATATGCACCATTTACGTTGGGGAGGTTGTTGTAACCGGCCCGCAATATAAAACCTGCGCAGGTGAAACACAGCGGCACAAAACTCTTAAGCAGGACGCAAAAGGCGTCAGGACAGCGGTAGAACCGCAGAACCAAAGCAAGAGAGGAACGTGCACCATGGAACTTACCGCAGGTCACGTATGGGTCATGGTGGCGGCGGCACTCGTGCTGTTCATGACACCTGGTCTGGCATTTTTCTACGGCGGCATGACACGCGCCAAGGCTGCCTTGAACATGATGATGATGAGTTTCATCTCCATCGGCATCGTCGGAGTTGTCTGGGTGCTGTGGGGCGCATCGATGAGCTCAGGCGAAGGCTTCCTTGAAATCGTGGGCAACCCGTTCGCCACTTTCGGCCTCGAAGGCATTACCACCCCTGATGGCCTGATCAAGGTCGGTTACGCAGCCACCTTCGCCATCATTACTGTTGCGCTCATCAGTGGCGCAATCGCAGACCGCGCCAAGTTCGGCGCGTGGACCATCTTCGTCCCGGTCTGGGTCACGCTGGTCTACTGCCCCCTGGCCTACATGGTGTGGGGTGGCGGCCTGTTCGGCCCGGAGGGTGCAATCGGAAAGGCCCTCGGCCCGGCCATCGACTTCGCCGGCGGCACCGTGGTGCACATCAATGCCGGTGTGGCAGCACTTGTCCTAGTCCTGATCATCGGTAACCGTCGCGGCTTCGGTAAAGACCCGAACCACCGCCCCCACAACATCCCGTTCGTCATGCTCGGTGCGGCCATCCTGTGGTTTGGCTGGTTCGGTTTCAACGGCGGCGCAGCAACCACTGCTGAGCAGGGTGGGTTGATCTGGGTCAACACCCTCGCAGCTCCCGCAGCGGCAATGATCGGCTGGCTCATCACCGAACGCATCCGCGACGGACACCCCACCTCCCTGGGCGCAGCATCCGGTGTGGTCGCCGGCCTGGTGGCCATCACTCCCGCCTGTGCCAACGTCAGCCCGGTCGGTGCACTGGGACTGGGCGTAGTGGCCGGTGTCGCCTCCGCCCTGGCGGTTGGACTGAAGTTCCGTTGGGGCTTTGACGACTCCCTGGACGTCGTGGGTGTCCACCTCGTATCCGGCATCATCGGCACGGTGGCTCTGGGCTTCATTGCAGTTCCGAGCGAAGGCGTCACCGCCGGCGGCCTCTTCTACGGCGGCGGCCTGACCCAACTGTGGGCACAGCTCGCAGCGGCCGGCATCGCAATCGTCTTCTCGGCCATCATGACGGCCATCATCGCCCTCGCCATCCACAAGACCATGGGCTTCCGGGTCTCCACGGAGCAGGAGAACGTGGGCGTCGACCTCAGCCTGCACGCTGAGACGGCGTACGAGTTCGGCGTCAACGGCCACGGGGGCAGCTTCCAGCCGCTCCACGAGGCCATGATCGGAAAGTCCGAAGAGAAGGCTCCCGCAGAAGGCAAGGAGAGTGTCCAGGCATGAAGCTCATCACAGCGATCGTCCGTCCCGAAAAGCTCGAAGCAGTCCGGGAAGGCCTCGAAGCATACGGGGTCCAGGGCCTGACGGTCAGTGCAGCCAGCGGCTACGGCCGGCAGCGGGGTTACACCGAGGTGTATCGCGGAGCCGAGTACAACGTGGACCTGCTGCCAAAGATCCGGATCGAGGTCCTGGCCACGGACGAACAGGCGGACGACATCCTGGATGTCCTCATCGCCAGCTCGAATACCGGCAGGGCCGGCGACGGCAAGGTATGGACCGTGGATGTCTATGAAGCAGTCCGGGTCCGAACGGGTGAACGGGGCGCGGCGGCCATCTAGGCAACCGGCTACCACTCGTTACTCAAACACCGGCAGCGGGCCGGGTACCAGTCAAGGTACCCGGCCCGCTTTGTGTTGCCTTGTTTAGTCCTCGACGTTTAGTCCTCGACGCCGGTGGGCCAGTTCGCGGGCCCGGCGCTGCCGGCGGCGTATTCTTCCAGGGGCACCTCGCCGTTCGCCCAAGCATTGAGGACGGGTTCGATGATCCGCCAGCAATCCTCAGCGGTGTCGCCCCGGACGGACAGGAGCGGATCGCCTGTCAGGATGCCTTCGAGCACTTCGCCGTAGGGCAGCATCCCGGCCGCGTTGAGTTCGGCCACCAGGCTTGCGCGGTCAAGGCTGAAGATGTCACCGGGACCGTTGACATCGACGTCGAGCTCCAAAACGTCGGGCCCGAAACCGATCCGCAACTGATTGGGGGAGTCCACGCCGGAGAAGCCCTTGGGGAGGTGGGGGACCGGGCGGAACGTGATGACTGCTTCCTTGCGGCGTTGTCCCATGGCCTTGCCAGAGCGGAGTATGAACGGGACGCCGCTCCAACGCCAGTTGTCGATGTCCACCCGGACTTCCGCAAGGGTTTCGGTGTTCCTGGCAGGATCCACGCCTTCCTCCGCGGCGTAGTCGGGCACGATACGTTCGCCCAGGGTTCCTGCCGTGTACCGGGCACGACGCGTCGACAGCTTGTAGGGGGCCTTGATGCTGCTGGCACGCAATACGGTGGCGACGGCGTCCCGCAGGTCGCGTTCCCCAATGGTGGCCGGCGCGTCGATGGCCAGGAACGCCATGATGTGCAGGAGATGGCTTTGGATCATGTCCCGGAGCGCGCCGGCGGTGTCGTAGTAGCGGGCACGGCCCTCAAGGGCGAGGTCTTCGTCGAAGATGACCTCCACTTTTTCGATGTGGTCCCGGTTCCACACCGGTTCCAGGAACCTGTTGGCGAAGCGGAGGCCGAGGATATTCAGCACTGTTGCCTTGCCCAGGAAATGGTCTACCCGATGGATGTGGTCCTCCGGCACCAGCGCAGCCAGCGTCTTGTTCAATTCGCGCGCCGATTCGGTACCTGATCCAAATGGCTTTTCCATGACCAGGCGGGTTCCGGCCGGCAACTGTCCAGGGTGCAAAACCTCGCAGGCCTTCTGGCTGACGTGGGGCGGCAACGCGAAGTAGATCGCGACCGGGCCCTCCAGCTGCGACAGCAACTCTGCCAGCGGTCCGTCCGCCGTCACGTCCAGCTGGTGGTATTCGGTGCTCCCGGCCACCGCAGCCAAAGCCGCCTTGCCTTGGGCGTCGGCTTCCTTCGACGCGGCGGCGAAAGCGCCGTCGACCCGTTCCCTCCACTGGTCCGGAGACCAGGGATCAGAGCCGGCTCCCACCAAACGCAGGCCTGGAGCGCCACCCGCGGCCAACAGTCCAGCAAGGCCCGGGAGCAGCAGCCTGCCCGTCAAGTCTCCGGATGCGCCGAGGATGAGCAATGTTTTTACAGTTGTTTTACTGGTCACCGTGCCAGCATGCCATCTTGGAGGTGCGACTTGGTACCCTAGATAGTCGAGTCCCGCAGTTGAGTCATCCCGTAGTTGAGTCATCGTGCCGGGGCAAGAATCGTCAAGACTCTGGCGTGCCGCATTGGCCGCCATTCGTAGACCATCGAAAGAAGTGCACGGCGCGTGTTCAATTCACTCTCTGACCGGTTGACAGCAACCTTCAAGAACCTCCGTGGCAAGGGCCGCCTCACCGAGGCTGACGTCGATGCCACGGTCCGGGAGATCCGCCGCGCCCTGTTGGATGCGGACGTCGCCGTATCGGTGGTCCGCGAATTCACTGGACGCATCCGTGAACGCGCGCTCGGTGCCGAAGTTTCAGGTGCACTGAATCCCAGCCAGCAGATCGTGAAGATCGTCAACGAGGAACTGAAGGAAATCCTCGGTGGCGAGACCCGCCGGATCCGCCTGGCCAAGAACGGCCCCACCATCATCATGCTCGCGGGCCTCCAGGGTGCCGGTAAGACCACCCTCGCCGGCAAGCTGTCCAAGTGGCTCAAGGCCCAGGGCCACAGCCCCATGCTGGTTGCCTGCGACCTTCAGCGTCCCAATGCAGTGACGCAGCTCCAGGTTGTTGGCCAGCGTGCCGGTGTCCCGGTTTTCGCTCCGCACCCCGGCGCTACCTCGGAACTTGAACACCCTGCCGGTGACCCGGTCGCCGTCGCCAAGGCCGGCGTCGAGGAAGCCCGCCAGAAGCTTCACGACGTCGTGATCGTTGATACCGCCGGCCGCTTGGGCGTCGACGCCGAAATGATGGATCAGGCACGCCGGATCCGCCAGGCGATCATCCCCAACGAAGTCCTGTTCGTGATCGACTCCATGATCGGCCAGGACGCCGTCAACACGGCGATGGCCTTCGACGAGGGCGTCAACTTCACGGGCATCGTCCTGTCAAAGCTCGACGGCGACGCCCGCGGTGGTGCCGCGCTTTCCGTGGCGTCCGTGACCGGCAAGCCCGTCATGTTTGCCTCCACCGGCGAAGGCCTGGACGACTTTGAGCTCTTCCACCCAGACCGCATGGCTTCCCGCATCCTCGACATGGGTGACGTCCTCACCCTGATCGAGCAGGCCGAGAAGGCATGGGACAAGGATGAAGCCGCCCGGATGGCGAAGAAGTTCGCCGACCAGGAAGACTTCACCCTTGACGACTTCCTCGCCCAGATGCAGCAGATCCGCAACATGGGCTCCATGAAGAAGATGCTCATGATGATGCCGGGTGCTCAAAACATCCGTCAGCAGCTGGAGAACTTCGACGAAAAAGAGATCGACCGCGTCGAGGCGATCGTCCGTTCCATGACACCGCACGAGCGTGTTGCTCCCAAGATCATCAACGGTTCCCGCCGCGCCCGTATCGCCAAGGGTTCCGGCGTGCATGTCTCCGAGGTCAACGGCCTGCTGGAACGCTTCGCCCAGGCACAGAAGATGATGAAGAAGCTGGCCCAGGGCGGCGGCATGCCGGGTATGCCTGGGATGCCCGGCCTCGGTGGCCCTGGCGGACGCAAGAACGGGAAGAACACTCCCAAGAAGAAGGCACGGTCCGGCAACCCGGCCAAGGCAGCCCAAGAACTTCGCGATGCGGAGGCCAAACGGGCAAACGCTGCTTCAGCGGCCCCCACGGGCGCGGCTTTTGGGCAAGGCGCGGCGGACTTCGACCCGTCGTCGCTGAACCTTCCCAAGGGCTTCGACAAGTTCCTCGGTAAGTAGACAGTGCGTCCCAGCTGCCAGGCAGTTGGGATGTCAGAGCCGTGGAATAGGCTGAACCAATGCACAAGCAGCGCGTAGTCTTCGTTCACGGCCTGGGGAGTTTCGGCGCCGCAGCATGGCCGAAGCAACACGGCATGGCGCTGGCCTATGACGCCCTGTTCCTGAGGCGGCACGGCTTTTCGGCGGTCGAGGAACCGGCGCCATCCAATGTGGCGGCAGATGTCGCCATCGTGATCAATGCGTTGGCCGATGCCGGTGGAGGCCACGTCGTGGCGCACGAACAGGGCGCCATTTCCGCCATGCTGGCAGCTATTGAGCGTCCTGATCTTGTGCATTCGCTGTCGTTGGTGGAGCCGGCGTGCTTGTCGCTGACAGCCGAACTGCCGGCCACGGCCTCCCACCGTGCGCTGATGGAGCCGTTGTTCGACGTCCGGGCACAGCTGAACGACGCCGACTACCAGCGGGAATACTTCCGCAGGGCTTTCTCGGCCGAAACCGGGGGACTGGACACGCCGGAGGCCCGGAAGTCTGCGCGGCGGCTCAGGCTCCAGGCACCGCCATGGGAGGCACCGCTTCACATTGTGCCCGGCGTTCCCACCTTGGTCCTTACGGGTGGTTGGGAGCCGCTCTACGAGGAAATTGCGGGATACCTCCAGGAGACCGGCGCCCTCCGCCGGGTAGCAGCGGGCGGGCACCGGCCCCAGGATTCAGTGGATGGCGATCACATCATCCGCTCGTTCGTCGCGGACGTGGGACGGGCCATGTCAGTTCAGGCGTCCTGAGCTGCCATTGCCCGCAGTGCCGGGTACCTGCAGTTCCGGCAGGTAGACCTTCCCGCCGGAAGCCAGGAACTCCTGGCTCTTTTCCCTCATGCCGCTGTACATGCCGGCGATTGCGGCCTGCGCTTCAGCTGAACCGTACTCATCGCGGATATCCTGGCTGATCCGCATGGAGCAGAATTTCGGCCCGCACATCGAGCAGAAGTGCGCGGTCTTGGCCGGCTCGGCGGGCAGGGTTTCGTCGTGGAACGCCTCGGCTGTCACAGGATCGAGGGACAGTGCGAACTGGTCGCGCCAACGGAACTCGAAGCGGGCTTTGGACAGTGCATCGTCGCGCTCGTTCGCGCCAGGGTGCCCCTTGGCGAGGTCAGCGGCGTGGGCGGCGATCTTGTAGGTGATCACACCGGTTTTGACGTCGTCCTTGTTCGGCAGGCCAAGGTGTTCCTTGGGTGTCACATAGCAGAGCATTGCCGTGCCGTAGCGGGCGATTTCGGTCGCGCCAATGGCCGAGGTGATGTGGTCGTAGCCGGGCGCCACATCCGTAACCAAGGGACCCAGTGTGTAGAACGGGGCGCCCTTGCACAGTTCCTGCTGGCGTTCGACGTTTTCACGTACCAAGTGGAAGGGGATGTGCCCCGGGCCTTCAACCATGACCTGGACATCGAACTCCCACGCCCGCTGGGTCAGCTCGGCAAGGGTGTCCAGCTCTGCGAACTGCGCGGCATCATTGGCGTCCGCGATGGAGCCGGGACGCAGCCCGTCGCCGAGCGAAAAGGCGACATCGTACTTGGCGAAGATCTCGCACAGTTCGTCGAAGTGGGTGTAGAGGAAGTTCTCCTGGTGGTGGGCCAGGCACCAGCCGGCCATGATCGAGCCGCCGCGGGAAACGATGCCGGTGACGCGATTGGCAGTCAACGGGACGTAGCGCAGCAGCACCCCGGCATGGACGGTCATGTAGTCCACCCCTTGTTCGCACTGTTCAATCACGGTGTCGCGGAAGATCTCCCACGTGAGCTTATTGGCCTCGCCGTTGACCTTTTCGAGTGCCTGATAAATGGGAACCGTGCCGATTGGAACAGGGGAGTTGCGGATGATCCATTCCCGCGTGGTGTGGATGTCATCGCCGGTGGAGAGGTCCATGACCGTATCGGCGCCCCATTGCGCCGCCCACTGCAGTTTGTCGACTTCCTCGGTGATGGAGCTGGTGACCGCGGAGTTGCCAATATTGGCGTTGATCTTGACCAGGAACGCCTTGCCGATAATCATCGGTTCGGATTCCGGGTGATTGATGTTGCTGGGGATGATGGCGCGTCCGGCGGCAACTTCGCTGCGGACCAATTCGACATCGCAGTTCTCGCGCAAGGCCACGAACTGCATCTCCTCCGTCACGATGCCCTTCCGGGCATAGTGCATCTGTGTGACGGTTTTCTGCTCGCCGGCGCGGCGGGGCACCGGTTGTGCGCCCTTCCACTCCGCCGATGCCGCACCGCGCCGGACCGCGGACTTGCCGTCGTCGAGCAGGTTCCTTTCCCGGCCCGAGTACGGCTCCGTGTCGCCCCGGCCTTCGATCCAGGGTGCACGGAACGGTTCCAGCCCGACTCTCGGATCACTGCCCGGTCCGGCAGTTCGATAAACCTGCAGGGGCGGGTTGGCTTGGCCATTGGGGGAGGGTTCCAGCGCGATCTCGGTGACAGGAACGCGAATGCCATGTTCGGGATCTTCAAGCCACCCCAGCGAGTGGGATTTCAACGACTGCGTCACGGTTTCCGGTGCCCCGGTCTCCACGACGGACGCGTTTTGGGCAGGGCTGTGCTGTGTTTCTGTGGTGCTCAAGGGACTGCTCACTTCCTTCGCCGGCATTACCCGGACAGGTTCAACGGTCGCAGACTGCCTCAGTCCGATCTCAGCCCCTGCAGGGGCCCCCGTGTGGTCGTAGACGAAGCTACCACAGCTGCCTGCGGCCGCACAGTCATATGGCGTTGCGGGCCTGCCCGGCACGTACAGGGCTAGGCTTTTTGCCATGGCCAACATCATCGAATTCAGCGGTACGGTGCTCGTAGCAGCAGGCGAGGAGCGCAGGGGCATGTGGTCCGTTGACGGTCGCCTGACGTTCATCCAGCCGGTGGCGGCACCGGACGTTGTGCTCGACGGCTGGGTCCTGCCCGGCTTTGTCGACGCCCACTGCCACATCGGTTTGGGGCCGGGCGGTGCGGTTGATGAGCAGACCACCCTCGCCCAGGCAAGGGCAGACCTGGTGGCCGGCACACTGTTGATCCGTGATGCAGGATCGCCCAGTGACACGCGCTGGGTCCAAGGGCGTGGGGATTTGCCGCGACTGATCAGGGCTGGCCGGCACATAGCCAGGGACCGGCGGTACCTCCGAGGACTGGGCCATGAAATCGAGCCCGAACAGCTCGTGGAGACCGTCCGCAAAGAAGCCCGTGACGGCGATGGCTGGGTGAAACTCGTGGGCGACTGGATCGATCGCGGCATTGGTGACCTGGCCGCGTCCTTCCCGGCCAAGCTGGTCAAGGACGCCATTTCGGCCGCGCACGATGAGGGAGCCAGGGTTACGGCCCACTGCTTCGCAGAAGACACCATTGACGACATGCTGGACGCCAATATCGACTGCATCGAACACGCTACGGGCCTCTTGCCACGGCACCTTCCGCGGCTTGTGGAGCAGGGCGTTCCGATTGTCCCTACGCTGGTTAACATTGCGACTTTTCCGGAGATTTCCGCCCAGGCCGCGCCCAAGTTCCCCGTCTACGCAGATCACATGGCGAAGCTGTGGGAACGCCGCCACGACCGCGTGCTGGAGGCCTTCGAAGCCGGTGTCACCATCTACACGGGCACCGATGCCGGCAGCGTGATCAAGCACGGCCGGATTGCGGACGAGATGAAGGAACTGCACGACGCCGGCCTGCCGCCTTCCGCTGTCCTGGAGGCCGCAACGTGGGGCGCAAGGGCGTGGCTCGGTGCCGAAGCAATCAGCGAAGGGGCGAGTGCCGACGTCGTTCTCTGCCGTGAAGATCCGCGGGTCGCCCTCAACACCGTGGCCGAACTCCAGCACATCGTTTTGCGTGGCGGGATCATCCGTTAGGAATAAATTGAAGCTTCAAGTAATTTAGTACTAGTAGAAAGGTGCCGAAAGGGCGGCAGCCTCAAACCCAGGAGCTTCACATGACTACAGCAAACAGCCAGGATCTTCTTCCTGCCGAACTCACCATGGGCACCGTCATGCTCAAGGTTGGCGACATGAAGGTCATGAGCGACTACTACCAGCGCGCCTTGGGCCTGGACATCGTGGCCGAGCAGGATGGCGGACTGTACTTGGGCCGCACGGGAAAGCCTGTTGTCCACCTGGCGCCTGCCTCAGGTCTGCAGATCCCGGGCCGTGGGGAAGCGGGCCTGTTCCACACCGCCATCCTCTTTGAGGACCAGCCATCCCTGGCGGCCACCATTGCCACGGCGGCAGAATACGAGCCGCGCGCCTTTGCCGGAAGCGCCGACCACCTGGTCAGCGAGGCGTTCTATTTCACCGACCCCGAGGGCAACGGTATTGAGCTCTACTATGACAAGCCCCGCGAACTGTGGCAGTGGGACGGCAAGAACGTCGTCATGGACAACGTCGCACTCCCGCCGCAGCGGTTCCTGCAGCAGCACCTGAGTGAGGCTGCCGTGACCGGCCAGCGGGAGGCAGCCGCCGGGATCGGCCACGTGCACCTCCAGGTGGGGGACGTTGAAACTGCGCAAAGGTTCTATGTGGAAACCCTGGGGTTCGAGCGGACGGCGGGCTGGCACGGCCAGGCCTTGTTCGTTTCCGCCGGTGGGTACCACCACCACATGGCCATGAACGTGTGGAACAGTCGCGGTGCCGGACCCCGAAAGGACACGCTGGGGCTTGGGGAAGTCCTGATCGAGGTCCCCACGGCTGATGACGTCGCGATGCTGGCGGACCGGCTGAAGGTGGCGGGCGTCCAGAACCACCACACCGGCGCTGAGCTTCGGTTCGACGACCCATGGCGGAACAAGCTGCGCGTCGCCGTTCGCTGAATCGTCCTGGCAGCCCATGGCTGCACTAGGCTGGGCATTGACGGCGCGGAACCTTTCGGTTCCGGTGCCGCCGCCCCGTCAGCACGAAGGATTGAGAGTACTTTCCATGGGCTTTGCCGAAATATTTGTAGCCACCCACGACGAAGCACTCAAACGGGCAGCCGCACTGGATCGCGGTGCCGAAGCCACGGGCCCCGCCGTCAGGATCGAAGGCATCACCGACTTTGAGGTAGAACAGCTGGGCGACCTCGCCGGACAGGCCGTCCATGCTGCGGGAGCAGACTATGAGCTCGCCCTGGTGGATGTGACGAGTGATGCCCTCCTCGGAGTTCCCGAGGCCATGGTGCGCGCGCTTGCCGAACTGCTCACCTATGAAAGTGAGGGCGATGGCAACGTCCTTGATGATGTTGCTGCCGCCTGGGCCGCCCAGGACGACATGCCCTTTGACGCTACCCAATCGCGCCAGTACGTCCAGCAACTGGCCGCCCTCGCCACGGATGTGGAAAAAGCCGACCGCTCCGGACTCTACGTCTGGTCCGCCTGACAGTTGCCCGGTTTTCGCGGATACGATCCGTCCGGAGTGACCAAGAACACGCCACCCTTTGCGGCCTAAGTCGTAATTGCACCGGGCATCTGGCACAATGGACAGGTACTTGATCGGTGCGGCCCCTCTCTCCGTGCCCGTATCTTGTCCTTCGAACCGTCCAGTATGGCCCGCCCCACGGGTGCAGAACGTCGGGTTCACCTCGTTTCAGAAACAGGAGTGACCACAAAAGTGGCCGTAAAGATTCGCCTTAAGCGCTTCGGTAAGATGCGCGCACCGTACTACCGCATCGTCGTCATGGATGCCCGCGCCAAGCGCGATGGCCGTGCCATTGAAGAAATCGGCAAGTACCACCCCACCGAAGAGCCGTCGTACATCGAGGTCGCTTCCGAGCGCGCCCAGTACTGGCTGTCCGTTGGCGCCCAGCCGACCGAGCAGGTTGCTGCGATCCTCAAGATCACCGGTGACTGGCAGAAGTTCAAGGGCCTGCCGGGCCAGGAAGGCACCCTGAAGACCAAAGCTCCGAAGGAAGCCTTCGTAGCACCGGAGAAGGGTTCCGTCATCATCCCGGAAGCCATCACCAAGAAGGCCAAGAAGGACGAAGCTGCTGAGGCTCCGGCCGAGGCTGAAGCAGAGACCACCGAGGCTGAGTAAGTTGCTGTCCGAAGCGCTCGAGCACTTGGTTCGTGGGATCGTTGACAGTCCTGAGGATGTCAAGGTCAGTGCCAAGAACAACCGCCGCGGGGAATCCCTTGAGGTGCGAGTTCACCAAGAGGACCTCGGACGGGTAATCGGCCGTCAAGGACGCACAGCCCGCGCACTGCGCACAGTTGTTGCGGCTTTGGCTGGTGGCGAGCAGGTCAGGGTCGACGTCGTCGACACCGACCGTCGCCGGTAACGCGCTCAGCACATCTTGTCTTAGGTCCGGCCCCTTCACCGAATATGGTGGAGGGGCCGGATTGCTTTATCCAACATTCATTACCGTGGCTGCCTGGCGGCGCGGGAACAACAAGAATTCAGAGGAACCCATGCAGCTCCAGGTGGCCCGGATCGGCAAACCCCACGGCATCCGCGGCGAGGTCACGGTGCAGGTACTCACCGACGCCCCGTCGGAGCGCTTTGTCGCAGGTACCGAGTTTGTCGTGGAGCCGGCCTCTGCCGGCCCCCTGACCATCCGCAGCGCCCGGTGGAACAAGGACATCCTCCTGCTGGGCTTCGAGGAAGTTGCCGATCGCAACGCTGCCGAAGTCATCCGCGGCGCCAAGCTCTTCATCGAAACCGAGGAACTGGACGACGAGGACGATGATGAAGGCTGGTATGAGCACGAGCTCGTTGGCCTTGAAGCGCGGGTTGGCTCGCAGGTTGTGGGCACCATCGCTGCACTCACCACGCTCCCGGTCCAGGACCTGCTGACGGTCAAGACCCCGGACGGCAAGGAAATCCTTATTCCATTCGTCGACGAGATCGTGCCTGAAGTCAACGTCGAGGACGGCTACATCCTGGTCACCCCCCCTGCCGGCCTATTTGAGATCAACGAGTCCACCGCGGAGGAGTCCAAGGACGGCACCGGGGATGATGCCTGAATGAGGATTGATGTCGTCAGCATTTTTCCCGAATACCTTGCCCCGCTTGAGCTTTCGCTCATAGGCAAGGCCCGCCAGGACGGATTGCTCGAACTTAACGTTCACGATCTCCGCTCCTTCACCACGGACAGGCACCGCACCGTGGATGACACCCCCTATGGCGGTGGGGCAGGGATGGTGATGAAGCCTGAGCCGTGGGCCCAGGCCCTCGAATCCGTTGCAGCGGCCCGTGAAGGTTCCAAGCCCGTACTGATCGTTCCTTCGCCGGCAGGGGAGAGGTTCAACCAAGCCCTGGCCTACGAACTTGCCGAAGAGGACCAACTCGTCTTTGCCTGCGGACGCTACGAAGGCATCGACGAGCGCGTCATCGACTGGGCGCAGGACCACTTCACGGTTCGTCCCGTCAGCCTTGGAGACTATGTTCTCAACGGTGGCGAAGTAGCCGTGCTGGCCATGGTGGAAGCCATTGGGCGCCTCCTCCCGGGGGTTGTCGGCAATCCTGAGTCCTTGGTTGAGGAATCCCACTCCGACGGTTTGCTGGAATACCCGGTGTACACGAAGCCCTCCGCATGGCGCGACCATGAGGTCCCCGCCATCCTGCTCAGTGGCAACCACGGCAAGATCGCCCAATGGCGCCGCCACGAGCAATTCAGGCGGACAGCCGAGCGCCGTCCGGACCTTTTGGAAGCGTTCGACGCCGGTGCCTTGAGTCGCGCTGACCGCAACGCTTTGGCGGACCTCGGGTACGACATCGTCGAGGGCCGTTTGCGTCCGCGGCCCGGTGGCGACGCCGCAAACTAAGGGCGCGCTCCCGCCGTCGAACGTTCAAGGGACCTGACAGTTGGCCCGACGGCAGCGCATATGGCAGAATTAACCCTTGTGTCTGCTGGGCTGACACCTGCCACAGGGGGAGTTCAGCCAACAGTCGGGCAACCCGGTGACGCCAATCAGTGGCGGAACCGGACACTAAGAAACTTCGGCGGAAATTTCCGGTGGCTTTAAGTGCCCCCGGGCTTGTCCGCCGTAACCCAAAGTGAATGACCTGTGGCGTTCACCAGGAGTGGATTAATGCATATCCTCGATAGCGTAGATGCAGCATCGCTGCGTAACGATGTTCCTGAGTTCCGTGCGGGCGACACCCTCAAGGTTCACGTCAACATCATCGAAGGCAAGAACTCCCGTGTCCAGGTATTCCAGGGCTTCGTCCTGGGCCGCCAGGGTGACGGCGTTCGCGAAACCTTCACCGTTCGCAAGGTTTCCTTCGGTGTCGGCGTAGAGCGTACCTTCCCGGTACACTCCCCGATCATCGACAAGATCGAGGTCGTCACCAAGGGTGACGTCCGCCGCGCCAAGCTTTACTACATGCGTGCACTGCGCGGTAAGGCTGCGAAGATCAAGGAAAAGCGCGACTTCGCCAAGTAGTCCTGCGACTTACGCAACGGGTCCAGGATTCGTGCCCGGTAGTTCCGGAGCAATCCGCAACGCAACAGGGATACGAGTCATGGACACATCAGAACGCCAGCCCCGGAAACAGGGCTGGCGTTTTGTTTTGCTCGCACTGGTCCTTGCTGTCGCCATCAGTGGTTTGGTGCGCTCGTTGTGGCTGGATGTCTATTACATTCCCTCCGAATCCATGGAACCCCTCCTCGGAACCGGGGACCGGATCCTTGTTTCCCGCACGGCCTACGCGTCGGAGCCAATCCGCCGGGGTGACGTGGTCGTTTTCGATGGCCGCGGTTCATTCGCTCCGCTCAGCAGCGGCCAAGGTCCGTTGGTCGATGCGGTTTCTGCGGCGAGCCAGTGGTTCGGACTTACGGGAAGTGACACCACGTACGTCAAGCGGGTCATAGGAGTCGCCGGCGACCACGTCCGGTGCTGCTCGGCCGACGGAAGACTCACAGTCAACGATCAGCCTGTTGATGAACCCTATGTGTACCCAGGGGATGAACCCAGCAAGCAGAAGTTCGACGTCGTGGTGCCGGAGGGGCGTCTGTGGCTGATGGGCGACCACCGTTCCCGTTCAGCGGACTCCCGCGGACTGCTGGGTGCACCGGGCGGCGGTATGGTGCCCGTGGAACGGGTTATCGGCCGGCCGGTCCAGATCGTCTGGCCACTTGATAGATTTGCAGAGATGCCTCGCTCCGCGTAGGCTGAAACACCTTTGAAGAACGGACAGTAGATGCCGGACAAAGCTCCCGGGAACCCTGAGAGGTACGACGACGACGCACGGCTCTCGGACGGAACGGCAAGTACTGCCGGCTTGGCGGAGACGAGCCCGGATGACGCTGATGCTCCCGGGAAGACGCACAGGAATCCCGTCCTCGTTTGGGTGAAAGAGATCGTCACCGTTGTAGCGATTGCCTTGGTGCTGTCCTTCCTGCTCAAGACTTTCCTGTTCAGGGCGTTCTATATCCCCTCGGAATCCATGGAAAGCACCTTGGATGTCAACGACCGGATCTTCATCAACCTCCTGGTTCCGGGCCCGTTCGACCTGTCCCGCGGTGATGTAGTGGTGTTCAAGGACACCCAGGCCTGGCTCGAACCCGTACCGCAAAAGCCCGCCGGGCCCATGGACTGGTTGAACGACAGCCTCGAATTCGTGGGGCTGATGGCCGATAACACCGATCAGCACCTCGTTAAGCGTGTCATCGGCCTCCCCGGCGACCACGTCTCCTGCTGCGACGCCCAAGGGCGCGTCAGCGTCAACGGGGTGCCGCTGAATGAGACGTACATTAACCCGGCGGAAATTCCCCAACCGAGCACATTCGACGTCGTGGTTCCGGAAGGGAAGGTCTGGGTCATGGGCGACAACCGCAACCACTCGGCCGATTCCCGGGCTCACCAGGAAGTCAACGGCGGGTTCATCAACATCGACGACATTGAAGGTAAAGCGACCGTCATCGCGTGGCCTGTGAGTCGATGGACAATACTCGACAACCACTCAGACGTCTTCCGGGATGTCCCCAAGGCAACAGCGACCAAGTAATGACAACCACCACGGCAGCCGTCACGACGGGCAAGTCCCCAGCGAAAGCCAAGGGCAAGAAAACCGCGCCCAAGGCAAAGAAAGCCGTTGGGTTTCCCACCCTTGACCACGAACGTACGTTCCTGGCTCCAGGTGTGAGCCTGCTTGCGGGCGTGGACGAGGTAGGCCGAGGCGCGTTGGCCGGTCCCGTGAGCGTGGGGATCGCCGTGGTGAACCTCGCCGACCATGGCCTGCTGGCCGATGTCCGGGACAGCAAACTGCTCAAGCCCGAGGACCGCGAACGGCTTGAGCCCTTGGTCAGGGACTGGGCTGTTGCATGCGCCGTGGGTCACGCGAGTTCCCGGGAAATCGATGAGATCGGCATTATCGCCGCGCTGCGCCTGGCAGGTACGCGGGCGTGGTTCGACATCCTGGCCGGCGGGATCACCCCGGACATCGTGCTACTGGATGGCAGCCACAACTGGCTTTCACCCGAGGTCCAGGCTTCCCTCTTTGACACCCCAGCGGGTCCCGCCTGCGAAGCTCCCGTCCACACCAAGGTCAAGGCCGACATGAGCTGCCTCAGTGTCGCGGCAGCCAGTGTCCTGGCCAAAGTGGCCAGGGACCGCATCATGGTTGACCTGCACTCCGAGCTGCCTGCCTACGGGTGGGATGTCAACAAGGGCTATGCCACCTCCGCCCACAGGGAGATGATCCGGCAGCAAGGTCCCAGCGCCTACCACCGGACGAGCTGGAACCTGACCAGCTCCGGAGCCGACTGATCCGCTCCATGGACGCTCCCAAGCCCCAGGCCGGGCCCGGGTGGCGCGTCACGTCCTGAAGATGGTGCAAGATGGAAGCATGAGCGCCGAGGACCTTGAGAACTATGAAACCGACATGGAGCTGCAGCTCTACCGTGAATACAGGGACGTCGTCGGACTGTTCAGTTACGTAGTCGAAACTGAGCGGCGGTTCTACCTTGCCAACCATGTTGACCTCCAGGCCCGCAGCGCGGATGGTGAAGTTTACTTTGACCTCACGTTGCAGGATGCCTGGGTATGGGACGTGTACCGCTCGGCCCGCTTTGTGAAAAACGTCAGGGTCATCACCTTCAAGGACGTCAACGTGGAAGAACTTCCGAAGAGTGAAGACCTGGCGCTACCGAAGGACGGCGGACTCGGCGACCTTGGCAACTAGTCCCAAGTGTTCCTCCACAAGCGTGACTACCGGGGAGTTACCCACATAGCGCAGTGACCCCCTGCCGTCCGCCGTTGCCAGCCTGAAAGCTGGTAGCGGAGGTGATGGTCATGAGAGCAAAAGACTTGCTTGGCCAACATGGCGAAGCATTGGCCGCTGAGTTCCTGGAGACCCAGGGAATGCGGATCATAGATCGCAACTGGCGCTGCACGGACGGCGAAATTGACATTGTGGCCCTCGAGGGCGACATCCTCGTAGTCGCTGAGGTCAAGACCCGTCGAAGCCTGGATTACGGACATCCGTTCGAAGCCGTAGGTCCAGCCAAGCTGGCCCGCCTGCACCGGCTCGCGTCGTCGTGGTGCCGTGCCCACGAGGTGAGGGCCTTGCGCCGGCGCATTGACGTCGTTGGCGTTGTCGACGACGGCATCGGGCGACCCCTGCTGGAGCACCTGCGGGGTGTGGGTTAGATGGGGGTGGGGCGCAGCTACTGCGTGGCCCTGGTTGGCTTGAATGGCTACATCGTCGAGGTCGAAGCGGACATTGGACAAACGCTCCCGAGTTTCGTGATCCTGGGCCTTCCGGACGCGGCACTGAACGAGGCCAAGGAACGGATTCGTTCCGCCGCCCAGAACTCCGGCATCCCACTGAGCCGGCGAAAGATCACGGCCAATCTGATTCCGGCTTCACTGCCTAAGCGGGGATCCGGCTTCGACCTCGCCATCACCATGGCTGTCCTTTGTGCAGCCAACGATGTCCGCTCCATTGGCAGGACGGTGTTCATGGCAGAACTTGGCCTGGATGGACGGCTGCGTCCTGTTCGTGGAATCCTCCCGGCGGTTATGGCCGCCGTGCAGGCAGGCTTTCCGGACATCGTCGTGGCGGAGGCGAATGCCGCCGAGGCGTCGCTGGTGCCCGGGGCAAAGGTTCACGGGTACAAAACGCTCGCGCGGCTCGCCTACGATTTCGGTGCAGACCCCAAGGACCTCGTACTGGACTACGAGCCATCGGGGACTGACACTGCCGAGGATGACGACACCACCGGGTTCCCGGAGCCTGACCTCTGTGACGTTTCGGGGCAGGGAGAGGCGCGCAGGGCCTTGGAAGTCGCTGCAGCCGGCGGGCACCACATGCTCCTGACCGGACCGCCGGGTCTATGTCCTTAACCATGCATGCGTGAAGGCGCGAGCGGTGGCTGAATTGCAGTCAAAACGTGCTCGTGACTTTCATCGCGGATGCAGCGCCTGCACGAGCCCGGCCGAGCTGCTGCCCTCGCCTGGGCGGCGGTCTCCGGCAAGACGGTCAGATCTAGTGAGATGGGTCCTGATCAGTCACGGAGGGGTTCATTGGTCATATGAGGCAACGTTCTCGGACCCACCCCTATTGCTAACAGTGTCTGGTCTTCAGATGGTACTGAACTCCATCAGCCCTGGGCCTCGGCACATTCTTTCGCACGCCTGCATCGACCCCGCCAGGACGACCGGGCCAACGGTAAGAAGGATGGTAGGCATGAGTTAGCAGCTTGCGCCACGGGTGCCAGGGGTAAGGCGGAAGTGGTCCATGGGTGGGCTGTGCGCTCCAAAGGGGAGAACGTCTTCGCCCCCATGTGTCAGATTGCATTCCAGGACCCACTCGTGTCCTTGTCAGGAAGGAAAGAAGAGGACTCTATTGTGACAGGACCCGGATGGGGCGCTGACGTCACGTTGGGTGTACCAATCTGATAGTGGTTGAACTGCCATCCATTCGGGGCTTCGAGACCGGTCCTGCTAGGTCCGCTGCCTCAAGTGAGGCGTGGGCCGCTCCGGAAGCCCTCCGAGCTGCGCCCGGGGCTACCCCAGGACCTCCAACTCCTGGAGCTTTCCAAGCGCCACGCCCGCCATAAATTGTGTCTGGTCGACGAGGACACTGTCGTCAAACACTGCCCTGGGCGAGTGCATGGGGGCCCACTCCATGGGGTCGATATCTGGAGACCCAGCTCCGAGGTGCCCGTACGCTCCTGGGACCTCCACGAGGACACGGGAGAAATCGTCAGAGCCGGTCCTGGGGGACGGGCTGGGCACGAACCGGTGCTCTCCGAAGAACGTCCGTGCGGTCCTGCCCCAGAGTTCGGCGTCACTTTCGTGATTGACGGTGGCCGGCATAACCGGAGTGAACGTTGCCTCGGCTGTCAGTTGATGAGCAGTCGCCAGTTGCCGGATGAGATCCGGCAACTCCTGTGCGAGCCGCGCTTCGACACCGGGGCTGAAAGACCTGACGCTGGCCCTGAATTCCGCCGAATCAGGTATGACATTAGAGGCGGAACCGCCATGGAATTGGCCCACGGACAGTACCACGGGATCAAAAACGTTGAATCGCCGGGTGATGTACGTTTGGAGCGCGCCAAGCATTTCAGCAGCTACCTGTATGGGATCCAGAGCTTGGAAGGGGCGTGAACCGTGCCCGCCACGCCCGATAACCTTGACGGACAGATCTCCGAAGGCAGCCATGTAGGAGCCGGCACGGGTCGTGAACACGCCTGACGGGATGTCCGAAACGACATGCAAGGCGTAGGCAGCATCCGGTCGCCTGCCGGCTGCGTTAAGAACGCCTTCCTCCAGCATGATGCGGGCCCCCTCATGTCCTTCCTCCCCCGGTTGGAACATGAAGATGACGTCACCGGTCAGGCTGTCACGTACGGACGAAAGCAACCGGGCGGCACCAATCAGGCCCGCTGTATGCAGGTCATGACCGCAGGCATGCATCGCTCCATTAGTCGAGGCAAAGGGTATTCCCGTCTTTTCTGCCACAGGAAGGGCATCCATGTCACCTCTGAGCAGTACAGTGGGACGGCTCCCGACGGGGGCCTGGGTGGCCCCGCCGCGTAGTACCGCAACCACGGACGAGGCTGCTTTTCCCAGGCTTATTTCGAGGTCGAGTCCCTTGAGTGCCTCAAGGACCCGGGCCTGGGTGCGGGGCAGATACAGGCCGACTTCAGGATCGGCGTGCATTTCCCTACGGAAATCGACCAGGTCGCTTCCATAGGCCGGGATCGCCGCTGTGGCGTCCTCAAGGAAACTCAGCGGTGAAAACCGCACCGTATCTGTCGTTGAAGTATCTGTCATTGAAGGACTTTCTCGTCTCATGTTGCCAGGCTCTGGCCTGCTGCTTTCCCGAGAGGACGCGGACCCCCGTCTTAGCCACGCGTCACGTTCCCGGACTGTTTGTCGCAGGCCCCCACGGGGCCTGGCCTACGCTTGTTGGGGTCGGATATGGCGCCTAGAGCGGGGAATCCGTCCTGTCCACGCCAACCACGCGGTCGCCGGTGAAGAAGCGGACGCCATACTGCGGACCGTGGCCACCGATACCGCTGGTGCCCCAAAAGCTCTGGCGTGAACTGCCGGCGAGGTCGCTCATGAATGTGCCGTTGATGCGGACTTCACCGGCACGAATACGGGATCCCACTTCGATGGCCCTTGCTTCATTGGCACCGAATACGTAGGCATCCAGGCCGGTTGCGGGGCCGTTCGCATGGGCAAGTGCCTCCTCGACCGAATGCACCGGATGTACCGTTACCAGCGGCCCGAAAAGCTCTTCCGTGGCGGCCTCGGCGGCACATCCGACGATCATCCCCGGTGCCATGAACCAGCCGTCAAGACCCGGCAGCTCGCCGCCAGTGACGAGCTTTCCCCCCAGCTCGAGGAGCCGATTCACTGAGGCTTTCAAGCCATCACGCTGCCGCTGGAATGCCAGGGGACCCACTTGCGTCGACTCATCCAAGGCGTTTCCGACCCGAAGCTTACTGAGTTCAAACTTCATAGCTTCAACGAAACGGTCGTGAATCGACTCGTCAACCAGTACTTTGCCTGGCGCCTCACACCACTGGCCGTTGAGACGCGTCATGCCCTGCACAATGGACCGCGCCGCCGAGCTGACGTCGGCGTCATTCAGAATGATCACGGGATTGTTGGATCCGAGCTCCATCTGCATGACCGCCAGGTTGGACGCGGCAGCCTGCGCAACCGTCCGGCCTGCGGAATCGCCACCCGTAAATGAAAGAGCCTCGATCCTGGGGTCCGATGTCAGCAGTGCTCCTGTCTCCGAATTCCCATGAATCAGCTGAAACGCGGCGCCCGGGTATCCCAGTTCGGTCATGGCAGACACGATCGCCTCAGCGAAGAGCTGGCAACCGCTGGGGGCGTTCTCGGAGGGTTTGAGGATGACGGGGCAACCGGCCGCCATGGCTGCCGCCACCTTGCCGACCACGGTGAACGTTGGGGCATTCCAGGGGCCGACGATGAGGGCTGGGCCGAGGGGCTTGCGCAGGATGACCACAGACCTGGCATGGTCAAGGGTCTCCGATTCACCAAGCTGTTCCGCTTCAGCAATAGTTCCGCGGACTCTGTCACCCAGTGCACCGGCAATCAGGCGGGTGGTGCGGATAGGAACCCCGGTGTTGATGCTGTCCTGGAGGGCGACTTCTTCGCTCTTCGCATCGAGGGACGCGGCTACCTTCGTCAAGAGCTCAAGGCGGTCCGGGAGTTTGATGTCTTCAAGTTTCCCGGACCTGTGAAGGGTCGCTGCTGCCGCGAGTGCCCGCTCGACATCATCCTTTGCGGTCTTGCGCATCGGCTGCCGGGGTTCGCCAGTATTTGGGTTGGTAAGGTAGCGGCCGTTTTCCTCGAGCTGCAGCCATGTGCCATTGACAAAGGAGCGTTGCTCGACGAGGTCGGGGGCAATATCAGTCAGTTGGGCTAGTCCTTCAGTCATTTAAGGGTTGCTCCTCTGGTTTCGTTTGTGGGTTTTGTCGTCCATAACCAGTGACGGCAGGGGCTGGCCCCCGATGTTTGCTGTTCATGTTCGGAAGGCTGTGCAGCGGCCTAACGTTCGTTCCGGCCCGGCTGTGGCGCAAAGCAAGATCGCGATCACCGGTAACCAGGCCGACGCCGCAACGATCTACGCAGTTATCTGGATCACGATTGCCTGTTGGTCATGTTCAGCACGACGCGGATCGTCGACGCATCCGCCATCGCTTCGAATCCCTCGTTGATGCGGTCGAAGGGCAGCTCTTTGGTAACCATTCCATCGAGATCCAGCCGATTGTTCAGGTAGTGGTCGGTGAACATGTCGACATCGCTGAGGAACCTGTTCGCACCCATGTACGCGCCTTGGAGGTGTCGGTCGCCGTAGATGAGTGCATCTGCGGGGATACGCAGTTCGGACCCGGTGGGCATGAGACCGAGTATGCTGGCGGTTCCGTTCGGGCTCAGGAGCGAAAAGGCGAGTTCCGCTGTCTCACTGCGGCCGACCGCCTCGATTGCATGGCTAACACCCTGGGGAAGAAGTGACCGGACCTGGATGAGTGTTTCTGTCGGGTCAGGTGATGAGAGAACTGTGTCCGTGGCACCGAAGTTGCGGGCGAGCTCCAGCTTCGCGGGCACGGCGTCAATGGCAATGATCCGTCGAGCCCCAGCCAGCCTTGCACCCTGGATGGCGGCTATTCCGACGCCGCCGCAGCCGATTACGGCGACAGTATCCTCTGGCCCTACTTTTGCGCCGTGAATGACCGCGCCGACTCCTGTACTGATGCAGCAACCGAGAAGACATGCCACCTGGGGAGGCAGGTCAGAGCCGACCACTGCAACGGATGCCTCTTTCACCAGGAAGGCCTCCGCAAATGCGCCGATACCGCCGAGCGACTCGACGCTTGATCCATCATGTGAGATGAGTCTGGGCCGCTGCCGCTCACGCATCGAGTCGACCCGTTCGCACTGGGTCGGGCGCCCGCTGATGCAGTTGCGGCAAGCGCCACAGGACGGGGTTACGGTTGTTACGACGCGGTCTCCAGTCTTAATTCTTGTGACGCCGGAGCCGACGCGCTCGACAATGCCTACGACTTCATGTCCGAGGACCGCCGGCAGGGAGATATCCAGGGCCCCCTTCAGGTAGTGCAGATCGCTGTGGCAAAGGCCAACTCGCTCCGTCCGGATGAGGACCTCATGGTCCTCCGGATCATCCAGCAGCAGCTCGCGGATCTGGAGAGGTGTTCCGGGCTTTTCCAGTACGGCGGCAAGAATGGGTGTAGGCACTTGGCTTCCTTGAGGGTTTAGGCATTTGCAGATGGATCGCTTCGACCATCTTCGGCCCTGGCAGAGTTTCAAAAGTGTGTGGAGGGAACAGCCTTTACGGCCACTATGTGCAAGGTGACCAGCGTCGGCACATGGTGGAATGACAGGGATTAAAGACAGCTTCCGCTTCCAACTCGGGATCCGCTCCGGCTGTCATCCACAGCGGCCCACCGCTCAACATGGTGTTCCATGGCGCGAAGGGCTTCCTCCAGCTTCGCCAGCAGTACCCGGGTCTCCTCTTCGCTGATCACCAAGGGCGGGGACAGGATCACCGCGTTGTTCAGCGGAGCAATGCCTGCCGGATAGACAATAAGCCCCTGGGCGAGGCATTCCTGCACGAAGGTGTTGGCCGCTCCGAGCGCAGGATCGGGCGCCTGCTTGCTTTCCTGGTCCGTAACGAACTCGAAGCCCCACAGCAGGCCCCGGCCACGGACATCGGCCATGCAGTGGTACCTGGCTGCCAGGGAGAGCAGTCCTTCTTTGAGCTGCTTCCCCCGCTGCCGGACGTTTGCAAGGACGTTCCGGCGTTCCATGAAGTCCAGGACCGCCAGGCAGGTGGCTGCCCCCAGGGGATTCCCCGAAAAGGTGTGCCCGAACGGAGCGACACCGCTGCCTTCCCTGAGCGCCTCGACAACATGGCCTCGGAGCAGGACGCCGGCAACAGGGGAATAACCGGCACTTAATCCTTTACCGATGAGAAGAAGGTCCGGGACGACGTTCTCGTAGGAACTCGCAAACCAATCTCCCGTCCGCCCGACGCCCGTGATGACCTCATCAATGATCAGCAGCACATTCAACCGGTCACAGATTTCGCGCAACCGGGAGAGGTAGCTAGCCGGAGGCGTCAGGACCCCGCCGGCGGCTCCAACGATCGGTTCCACGATCACTGCTGCGACCGTGCCAGGGTCCTCGTTCCGAATGGCATCTTCGAAGGCTTGCGCAGCCCGCAGCGCGTATGCTTCTTCGTTCTCGCCCGGCTGCGCGAAGCGATACGCGTAGGCCGGCGGGGCGAAGGAGAACGCATGCAACAACGGCCCGTAGTCGGGGCGGCGTGCTGCATGTCCCGACATTGACAGGGCTCCCATGGTCATGCCGTGATAGCTGATGTTCCGGCCGAGAACTTTGACTTTGCCCGGGAGCCCCCTTTCGCGCCAGTAGCTGACTGCTGTCCGGATGGCGAACTCGGACGCCTCTGATCCGCTGTTGACGAAGAATGCCCAGTCAAGGTCTCCCGGTGCCAGATCGGTGAGCCGCCTTGCCAAGGCCTCGGCGGGCACATTCGTGAACTGGGTTCGGTAAGTAAAGGCCACCCGGCATGACTGCGCCTTCATCGCCTCTGCAACTTCTTCTACGCCATGGCCGATGTTTGCAGTCATGGCCCCGCTGCACCCGTCCAGGTACTGCAGACCGGCTGAGTCATACAAGTAGACCCCCCGGCCATGGGTGACCACCGGGTATGTCTTATCAATGGTCTGCTTCAACAGAGCGCTCTCAGAAATGGAATACTCCTTTACTGTCCTGGCGAGCCTTCTGAGGCGTTTGTACCAGGGCTGATAGATGGTCGCTTGCCTCAGTGGAGGTCCGGCGGTGTTGCACAGGCCTCAGAAGATGCAGGCCGGGCCATCGAGTTGACCCCGTCAGGTATGACCAGAAGTGGGGTGATCAGAGATCAACGGGTTCGGCACTGCTGTGGTGACGTCGTTCTGGAGGTCACCACAGCAGTGCCTCGGGCCCGGCACGAGTCCGGAATCCCGGGGGGTTAGCTCTTGTTTTCCGCCGTAGCGCAGTTCTCGCTTTTGGCCGGTTCGTGCTCCTGGCTTGATACCGGGGGCAGAAGCGCGGCGTATGCTTCGGGCCGTTTTGAGCGCATCACCAGTGCGGTCACCAAACCGCCGACAAACAGGGCTCCCATGACCGTTAGCAGGATGCCTGCAGCCAGGTCACCGCCGACAAGAAGCCCAAAGTTCTGCACGACCAGGAAGACAATCGCGCCGAGACCGATCACAGCAAGAGCGGGAGCAAACAGCGTGGCCCACAGCTTTCCTGTTGCCTTTCTCCGGAAGAACACGAGCACCGAGAATGACGTGAGGGCCATCAGAACCACCACGCCGAGTGTTGCTGATCCCGAAAACCAGGTGTACGCCTGCGTCACCGGGTCTAGCCCGAGGAGCGCCTCGACCCCAAGCAGGGCAATTGCCACGACCGACACAGTCAACGAGGCCCTGGAAGGAGCTCGGTGTCGGGGATGGACCGTGCCAAGCCCGGAGGGGAGCACGCCCTGCGTTCCGAGGGTGAACAGGTAGCGCGTCAGCACGTTCTGGAACGTGAGAATGCAGGCGAAGAGGCTGCTGATCAGGAAGACTTGAAGGAGAGTTGCCAGGACAGGGGAGACGTACTTCGCGGCCAAACCGACCACGATGCTGGTGGGATCATTCGTAGCCACTTCAACGATGTTGCTGTCACCGATACCGGCCTGCATGGCCCATGCGGTGAACGTGTAGAAGATGCCGACAGCGAGGACGGCGATGTACGTTGCGCGCGGTATTGTGCGGTCGGGGTCACGCGCTTCGTTGCGGAAAACAGCGGTGGCCTCAAAACCAATGAATGAGAAGAAGGCAAACATGACGCCCAGCGGCGGGACACCTTCACCCAGACGGGCGGGGGACAGTGAGTCACCGCTCAAACCTTCCGCACCGCCGTGGACAACCACCCCGATGTTTACTGCCAACAGAACGACCGTTTCAATGACCAGGACCACACCCAGCACCTTGGCGGAGAGCTCGACGTCCCGGTACGCAAGAGCACCGCAGATCGCCATCAGCACCAGACTGCACAGCCACCAAGGCAGATCCGGGCCGCCCAGATCGTGAACAGTGGTCTGGGCCGCTGATCCCAAGTATGAACACAGCGCAAGAAACAGGAGCAGGTAAGTACCCAGTGCAAAGGTGGAAGCCCCTAGCCCCATGCCCCGGCCGAGGCCAGTCTGTATGTAGGAGTAAAAGGCCCCCGCATTTTTCACGAACGGCGTCATACGCGTGAAGCCAATCGCGAACAGAAACAGGATCGCCGTGGCGATGAGGAAGAACAGTGGACCGCCCGTGCTTTCCGAGGCAGATACCACCACAGGCCAGCCGGCCACGACAGCTGTCATCGGTGCGGCACCAGCCACAACCATGAACACGATTGATCCGACACCTAGCCCGCGGCCGAGTAACTTGTCGGGGGTCAGGAGTCCGTTGGGTCCGGCATCCACCGGCTCAAATTGAACATTATTAGTTGCCATTCGTCCCTCCCGGACGTTTGAAGCCTAGTCATTTCACGATGCTTTCGACAGGGCGAAAATGAGTAGCACCGCTGAAATCCAACTGCAGTCGTGGCCCCCTTGCCACGGCTGCTGTGAACTGGGTTACAGCCTAAAGTCGCTCCTTACACGCTGCTGTGTCAGCTCTGCACACTATCCCCACCGCTCATGGTCGCAATGCACAGTTTTGGCGCATGTCACCCCGGTGTGCAGGTTGCACATGCCTGACATCGATGTGGTGCCCGTCGCACTCGCTCCCTGGCCGGAGCCCGGGCATGCTCGATACCAACGGAGCTTCCCAGACTCCACATGGGACTAGGAATCTTTGACGAAATCCACTCTCCTGAAGGAGCACCCGAGTATGAGCAGCATTATTTCCGTTTACAACCCCGCTACAGAGGAACTGATTGGTGAAGTCCCTTCGTACGACTTGGCTGAGGTTGACGCGGCCGTCGAGCGTGCCCGGAAGGCGCAGAGCATTTGGGCGCGGAAGCCTATCGCCGAACGCCGTGACGCCCTCTGGGCCATCGCGGACGCTGTCATCGCGCACACCGACGAGCTGGCCTTGCTCGAATCAACCGACGTGGGCAAACCGCTGGCCGCCGCCCGGCAGGAAGTGCTCGGAGTAGCCGAATGCTTCAAGTACTACGCGGGCATTATCGACAAGATCCTCGGCGACACCATTCCCGTCGACGGTGGCATCAGCATGACCTTCCGTGAGCCGATGGGCGTCGTAGCCGTCATCTCCCCGTGGAACTTCCCTCTGCCGATCGCGTCATGGGGTATCGCACCTGCCCTCGCCTGCGGCAACGCCGTAATCGTTAAGCCTGCGGCCCTCACCCCGCTGTCCACTGTCCGTCTTGGCCAAATCGTGAACGAACTGGGCGTCGTCGGCGACGCGCTGCAGGTCCTCACCGGCTCTGGGGCACGCGTCGGTAACGCCCTTGCCGAACACCCCGGCGTTAACAAGGTCAGTTTCACCGGTTCCACCGAAACCGGCCGGTCGATTATCCAGGCAGCGTCCAAGACGATGAAACGGGTCACCCTCGAACTGGGTGGCAAGTCCGCCAGCATCGTCTACAACGACGTAGACCTTGCAAAGTGCGTCCAGGCGGCGCCTATGTCTGTCTTCGACAACACTGGTCAGGACTGCTGCGCCCGCAGCCGTTTTCTCGTTCAGCGGGGAGTCTTCGACGAGTTCGTTGAAGGGTTCATCGAAACGACCCGCGCCCTGAAGATCGGTAACCCGCTCGATGCCACAACAAATCTCGGCCCTCTGGTATCGGCCAGCCACCGCGAATCCGTGTCCAGCTTCCTCGGTGACGGACTGAACGTTGTCACCGCAGGCGAGGCACCGGAGGGTCCCGGCTTCTGGATGGCACCGCGGATCGTTATTGCGCCGGACCCCAAGAGCCGGGTGGCAACTGATGAGATCTTCGGCCCCATCGCCTCGGTCATCCCCTTTGACACCGAGGAAGAAGCCATCGCCCTGGCAAACAGCTCCATCTACGGGCTCAGCGGCTCCATCTGGACCAACGATGTAGGCCAGGCACTCAGGACAGCACGGGGAGTGGAATCCGGGGCTCTGTCCGTCAACTCCAACTCTTCGATCCGGATGCAAACGCCCTTCGGCGGCTTCAAGCAGTCCGGCATCGGCCGCGGACTGGGCCAGGCAGCCATCGAGGCCTACACCGAACTCAAAACCGTCTTTGTAAGGACTGATCGTGACAACTGAGACAGGGGAACTGGTCCGCACCGACCAAGGCATCTCTTCCGAAGTTTCCGGTGCAACAGACAGTGCTGTGCAGACCCTGAGCGTGCTTTACGGCAGCCAGACCGGGAACGCAGAATTCCTGGCATCCAAGATCGTGGACAAGGCAAACGCCCAGGGCTATGCAGCCGAGCTGATGAGCCTGGACATGCTCACCCCCGAAGATGCGGCGCGCAAGGACCGGCTGCTGATCGTTACCGCCACACACGACAACGGCCACATGCCCGATAACGCGCAACCGTTTTGGGATCAACTTCAGAGCGCTGGCGCAGACCTCTTTGAGGATGTGCCCTTCGCGGTCCTTGCCATTGGCGACTCGATGTACGAAGACTTCTGCAAGGCCGGCATCGACCTTGACACACGTCTTGGCGAACTCGGCGGCAAGCGGATCCTTGACCGCCTTGACTGCGATGTCGACTATGACCTGACGTCGGGCAAGTGGATCAAGGGCATGCTTGAGACCTTCAAGACAGTTGTTCCCAAGAAGCCAGGCAAAACCCCGCAAGCCTCCTCCGCCCCGGGAACAACGCCCGCTGAGCAGCCCAAAACCACCCGCCGGGAACCTGATACGGCCACTGTCGTCGAGGCCCGCCTCCTGAGCGCTCCGGAGTCTGAAAAAGAGGTCTGGCACTATGAGCTGGAGGTCAGCGGCGACGGCCGCAACTACCGGCCGGGTGACTCACTCGCCGTAATCCCGGCCAACTCCGGCGAGCTCGTCGATGACCTCCTCGCCTTTCTGGGCCTCGAGGGAAGCGAGGTGTTCGGTAACGACGGCAAGACAGTACGCGAGTCCCTCCAAAACGACTATGAGCTTCGGCTGCCTCATCTGGGCATCGTGGCCTGGCTGGTTGAAGATCTCGCGCCCGATCATCCCGTGCGGAACCTCGTCGAGTCCGGTGATCGCCTGGCGTTGGAGAATTGGCTGTGGGGACGGGACATGCTGGACGTCCTGCAGGAAACGAGATCAACAGATGTTGATCCGCACGAGTTCATCCCAATGCTGCGGCCTTTGCAGCACCGGTCTTACTCCATCGCATCCAGTCCACTTGCTGACGGTGACCGTGTCCACCTGACGGTCTCTTCCGTGCGGTACGAGGCTGCCGGGCGCCGGCATTCGGGCGCTTGCAGCGGTTTCCTCCAGTCCGCCGCGGAAACCAAGACGGCCATGAAAGTGTTCCCGCTGCCGGCCCACGAGTTCCACCTGCCCGACGACAGCTCAACTGATGTGATCATGATCGGCCCAGGCGTCGGAATTGCCCCGTTCCGCGGCTTCCTTCGTGAGCGCGAAGTCTCACAGGCCCGGGGACGGAACTGGCTGCTCTTCGGGGACCGTCACGAGAAGCCGTCCTGGCTCTATCAGGATGAAATGGAAGAACTGCAGACCAATGGAGTGCTGGACCGGCTCAGCCTGGCGTTTTCCCGGGATCAACAGGGCAAGGTCTACGTCCAGGACAGGATCCGCGAGGAAGGTGAAGACGTTTTTGCCTGGCTGTCGGGCGGTGCTTCGGTCTACGTGTGCGGCGGCAAACAGATAGCACCTGACGTTGACGAAGCCTTGCTGGCCGTGCTCATCAGCCACGGTGGAATGACGCCCGAATTGGCGCACGACTACCTGCAGTCCATGAAAGGCGAAGGACGTTACGTCAAGGACGTCTACTAAGCCTGCCTGCCCGCTCGGTTCCGGGGATTTTCGCACCCCTGGAACCGGGCAGGAACACAACAAAGCCTTGGCCTGAGTGCAGGGACGCGGTCTCAAATGTGACGTGGCTTACCGAATGCATGTAGCCGGCAATCATGATGTGCACTTTGCACATACGCCCGCGAGACCCCGCATTTAGTGTCTTTAGTAACCGATATCAATGAGGATAAAGAGGTACACAGTGAATCCGATCACACAGGTCCCGGAGGACCTCCAAGAACTCGAGGCAATCGACATGCAGGATAAAACCGCCGCAGGGTCAGCCCACGACGAACTGCAAAAGTTCGTCTCCGAAAACGACATCAAAACCTTCAAAGTGGGCGTCGTGGACCTGGACGGTGTGTGGCGCGGCAAGCGCATCCCCGCCCGGTACTTCCTGGAAAGTGTCGCTGAGCGCGGCACAAACATCTGCAACATCATCTTCGGCTGGGACATTCAGGATGAGATCATTTCTGATCTCAGCTACACGGGGTGGGACTCGGGCTACCCTGACGTGACCCTGCTGCCGGATCTCAACACCCTGAAGGTTGTTCCGGGGGAACCTGGGGTCGCATCCGTCATTTGCGATGCCTACGAAATGTCCGGCGAGCCGGCGGCGATCTGTCCCCGGAGCATTCTTAAGCGGGTTGTGAAGAAAGCCGAAGACCTCGGTTACTCGCCGGTCTGCGCCTACGAGTTCGAGTTTTACCTGTTCAAGGGGACTCCAACCGAGCTTGCCGCCAACGGCTGGCGTGACCTGACTCCCATCACGGCTGGCAGCCACACCTACAGCCTCGTCAGGGACACAGGCACCGAGTTCCTCATCGGCGAGATCCGCCGCCGCCTGTCTGAGCAGGGTATTTTCATCGAGGCCAGCAACAGCGAAAACGGCCCGGGCCAGTTCGAGATGAACATCCACTACTCGGATGCTCTCGCAGCCGCGGACAACGCCCTCCGGCTTAAGGCCACCGTCAAGGAGGTCGCAGCTGAAGCCGGCTACACGGCATCGTTCATGGCCAAGATCAACCCGGAGTGGGCCGGCTCCTCCGGGCACATGCACCAGAGTCTCTGGGATCCGGAATCCGGCAAGTCAGCTTTCGCCAATGCCGAGGAGCCCGGCGAGCTGAGCGCCGTCGGGTACAACTACCTGGCGGGCGTCGTCGAGACGGCGCCGGAGCTTACCGCCCTCTACCTGCCCACCATCAACTCCTATAAGCGGACCGAAGGCGGGCAATGGGCCGGATCCAGCGCCACCTGGGGCCTGGACAACCGTACGGTTGCCATCAGGTCCATCCCGTCAACGGGCAGTGCTGCGCGCATCGAAAACCGGGTACCTGGCGCTGACGCCAATCCTTACCTGGTCATCGCTGCCAGCATCGCCGCCGGCCTGCACGGCGTGGACACAAAGATGACCGCTCCCAAGCGGGTGGTAGGCAACGCATACGCCCTGGAGGAGGGACACCAGGTAAAGGAGCTCCCCGCAACACTCGGCCAGGCCATCGAACAGTTCGAGAAGAGCGAGGTCGCCAAGGAGTACTTCGGTGAAACCTTCGTCACGCACTACGTCCAGACGAGGCGCTGGGAGCTCCGCAAGCTTCAGACCAGTGTCACCGACTTCGAAATCGCACGTTACCTGGAACGAATCTAGCGCCCAGTGCAGCGCTGAGAAGCGTTCAATCCACCATTTTCCTTACCAAGAAAGAAGAAACACCCAATGACTACTCACCCCGGAAAGATCGCCGCAGTCACCGGAGCCGCGTCCGGAAACGGCCTTGCCATCGCAGAAAAGCTGCTCAAGGAGGGCGCTACCGTCGTAGCCCTCGACCGTGACGAGGCCGCGCTCGAGCGCCTGGTTGGCCAGCACCCGGAAATGGTTCCTGTTGTTATGGACGTCGCCGACGAGGCTTCGGTCGGCAGCGGCATGGCCGAGATCGATGCCAAGTTCGGCCGGCTCGACACCCTCGTCAACAACGCAGGCATCGTCAAGGGCAGCAACTTCGATGACCTCGGCGTTGCCGAATGGGACCAGGTCTTCGCCGTGAACTCCACAGGCCCGTTCCTGGTCAGCCAGGCTGCACGTCCGCTGCTGGAGAAGGGCGCCGCCGCCCGAGGCGACGATTCAACCAGCGCCATCGTCAACATCACATCAGTCGAGGCCCATATCGTCATCGCCAGCAGCGGGCACCCCCAGGTGCATTACAACGCTTCCAAGGGTGCACTCCTGATGTTCACGAAGGCTTTGGCCATCGAAACCGCGGCTTCCAAGATCCGCGTCAATGCTGTTGCCCCGGGCTTCATCGAGACCCCGTTCACCAAGTCCGTGCTGGAGAACCAAGAGGCCGTGAAGTTCCTCCTTGACCGTACGCCGCTCGGACGTATCGGCCGCCCGTCCGACGTTGCCAACGCCGTCGCGTTCCTGGCCAGCGACGAGGCCAGCTGGGTGACCGGTACCACCATCCACGTCGACGGTGGCTGGCTGGTTTACTGACATGAGGGCGCCCCTTATTGCCATTTCAGCGGCTCGGCAAACCGTCGATACCGCCTTCGGCCCGATGCCTTCAACAGTCCAGAACATGGCCTACGCCAACGGCGTCCTTGCCGCGGGCGGCCGTCCTGCCATTCTTCCGTCAACGGCAACAATCCCCGATGCGGCCCTTGAAGGGTTCGACGGGCTCATCCTCACCGGCGGCGGCGACATCAGCCCCCGACTGTATGGCGAGGACCCGATCGACACGGTCTATGACGTCTGCGATATCCGGGACGATTTCGAGATCGAGCTTTACAACGAGGCCATGCTTCGTGGCATACCGGTCCTGGCGACCTGCCGGGGAATGCAGCTTGTCAACGTCATTCGCGGCGGAACCCTGGTCCAGGAAGTAAGCCCGGACCGAGGGCACTGGCAGGACAACCCTTCGCACCAACCGTGGCACAGGGTGCAGCTGGAACCTGATTCCGAACTTGCCCGGATCGCTAAAGGCCTGAGCATCCCGGTGAACAGCTACCACCACCAGGGCCTGGGAAGGCTCGGGAAAGCCCTTCGCATTGTGGGACGGGAAGGCGATGTTATTGAGGCAATCGAAGCCGATGATGCCAGCCTGATCGGGGTGCAGTGGCATCCCGAACACATGGTCGATTATGACGAAGCCCAGAAGGCTCTCTTCGTGGATCTCGTGGAGAAGGCCGCGGCACACGCACAGTCAGAGCAACTACTTCAGGAGCAATTCTCATGAGCACAGAAACCGAGCGCGGGCTCAGCCACAACAAGTCAGACTTTGACTTCCACGGACGGGCACTCGACAACATTTTCGACGACTACCAGGACATGCTCGCCAACGGTCCTGTCGGTCACAGCGACAAGTATGGGGGCTTTTGGTACATCACCAAGAGCGAAGACATCTTCAATGCAGAGCAGGATCCTGACACTTTCGCTGTCGGTCCCTCCATGCTCCTCCCTGCCTTCGGCACCGATGTCCCCCTTATCCCGATTGACATCGATCCGCCGACCCACGCTGACTTCCGCAAGATCCTGCTGCCGATGTTCACTCCCATGAATGTTTCCAAGCTGGGCCCGGGAATGCGGGAGACCGCCCGGCAGCTCTGCCAGGAGGTCCTCGCGGCGGGCGACGTCGTTGATGTCTCGGCGAAGCTTGCCCGCCCGATGCCGACAATCATCTTTAGCCGCCTGGCCGGATATCCGGAGCAGGACTGGCCGATTTTCGACCGGTGGATCGATGAGATCATCTATGAGCGCACGGCCCATCCTGAAACGGCCTACGCGGCCGGACGCGAGCTCAACGATTACTTCGACCGCCTTCTCGACGAACGGGAAAAGGCCGGACCGGAAGCAGAGGCCAGCAACGATCTGATCACCCAGCTTCTGAAAGCGGAGGTGAAGGGACGGAAGCTCACGCGTGAAGAACTGCTGTCGTACTGCTACCTGCTCTTCCTGGCCGGGCTGGATACGACCGCCTGGGCAATCCGGTCCGCCCTTTGGTACCTTGCCGGCAACCCGCACGCCCAGCAGCAGTTGCGTGAAGACCCGGACCTGATCCCCACAGCTGCCGAGGAGTTCCTGCGGACGCTTTCTCCGGTCCAGGCCATGGCCCGCACAGCAAAAGCAGACACAGTTGTCCGTGGCCAGGAGATCAAGGCCGGGGAACGCGTCGTGCTCGTCTTCGGCGCGGGCAACCGGGACCCGGAGGTCTACGAAGAACCCAATGAAATCAAGATTGACCGTGAAGACAACCGCCATCTGGCCTTCGGCGGCGGTATCCACCGGTGCCTTGGATCGAACCTTGGCCGCGCCGAGATGGTTATTGCCATGGAGGAATTCCTGAAGGCTGTCCCTCACTTTGAACGGGCGAATGACGACGAGCCGTGGCACGGCGTCGGCCCGCTTACCCTCAAGATTGGAGCTTGATCACTATGGGAGAACTTTGGGTCGATGGAGGGCGTTGCCAGGGCCACGCCCGGTGCTGGGCGCTGGCACCCGAAACCTTCGAGATCGACGAGGAAGGCTATGCGCACGTCATTCCTGGCCGCGAAAACAGCGGCGACGAGCCGAACGTCCGCAAGGCCATCCGGAACTGCCCTGAACGGGCAATCCTTGAACGGGAATCGACCGAGGCCGGCGAAAAAGCCGCAGAGGTTTCGGCGTCGTGACACATCTGCCAGACCGGGTCGCGATTATTGGCGCTTCGGTTGCATCGGCGATGCTGATTGAACGCAGCCGTGAGCTTGGGTTTGCAGGCGAATTTATCGTCATAGATTCCGACCCGAATGCGCCTTACGACCGGCCCCCGCTGTCCAAGCAGTTTCTTTTAGGCACTGGTTCCGTCGAACCGGCCGAGTGGTGGCCGGAGGCTACGCCGATCCTCAACGCAAAGGCGATCGGGCTGCTCCCTGACAAGCGGACTGTTCTGCTGGACAAGCTCGGAGAAGTGGCGGCTGACGCGGTCGTCATCGCATCCGGAGCCGGTTCCATCAGACTGCCAAAAGAGCCGGCAGGCGTTCTCAGCCTGAGAACCGCCGAGGATGCCCTCGCCCTGCGCAATGCCGTGGATGCAGGGGCTGCCAGTGCGATCATCATCGGCGCCGGAACCATTGGTGCGGAGCTCGCCTCCACACTGGCCCAGCGTGGGCTTGCGGTCACCGTAGTGGATCTGGCTCCGCAACCAATGCAGCGCTTCTTTTCAGGACATCTGGGGGAAGAAGCAAAGGCATGGATGCACTCGGCCGGTGTTGTAACCCACTTTGGAGTTGCTGTGGAGTCCATTCAGAAAACCGATGCCGCATGGACAGTCCAGGTCAGCGGCCTGGACCTGCACGCCGACCTTGTTATCAGCGCTGTCGGCGCCCGGCCCAATACTGAATGGCTGACCTACAGCGACCTCGACATTTCCAACGGAGTCCGTTGCACTGCCGACGGGAAGGCGCTGCTGACCAGCGGTGAAATCGCTGACGGGATCTTCGCTATCGGAGACGTTTCGGCACGGCAGGCCGAGGACGGAACGTTTCGGCGGTTCGAGAGTTGGACTCAGGCGCAACGGCACGGTGCAGCCCTGGCTGAATACTTCGCCGGCTTCGAATCCATGGAACTGGAACAGGCTCCGTACGGATGGACGGAGCAGTTTGGTCGAAAGGTCCAGGTACACGGGATGCTTCCGCCGGAAGGCGAACTTGTGCAGGTCTACGCTGCCGAGGAACGCAACGCCGCCTTGTACCGGATCGGATCCGCGGAGGAGGAGGCGGCCTGGATTGGCGTCAACGCGCCAAGGCAGTTCAGTCGGGCCTCCATGGGCATGAGCCTCCTAAGCTGAAAAGATGAATACCCCTGCTGAGCCCGCGGCGCCGCAACCGAACGAGGTCCTGCCGGCTGACTATCGCCAAAAACTCCAAATAGCAGAGCTCCGGGCAGATACCCTGTCTGAGCTCACGCAGCTCATGATGGAAGGACCCGATCCGCTCGCGCTTGCTCAAAGGGCAGTGGACCTGGTTGCCAGGGCAACAAACTCAGCAGGGGTTTTCGTCTACCTGTGGGATGAACAGGAACAAGTTCTTGTTATGCGTGCAGGTACCGCTGGAGTGCAGAGCCAGCAAGTTGGAAGGGTCACCCTTCGCCTCGGCGAGGGGGTAACCGGCTGGGTGGGGCTTACCCGGCAGTCAGTTGTCCTTAACAAAAACATTCAGCAGGATCCGCGGTTCGTCAGCATCAGCGAACTGCAGGAAGAAGATTTCAACTCGATGCTGGTAGTCCCGATCGTGGCTCCGACCGGGACGCTCCTGGGTGTATTCAGCCTCTGGTCGTATGTCGAGGAAACCTTCACGTGGGAGTCAAAGCTGATTGCCGACGAGGTGGGCATGCTGCTTGCCAGCGGCCTGCTGCAGGCTGAGACTGTTGATGACTTGCGGCGTCAGTCTGCAGCAGCACATTTCCTTGTAGATTTCCCGATCAACTCCGCCACTTCGGTTCTGCAATGCGCTCAAGTGGCCGCCCAGTCGATCCTCAAGCACATGAGCTCCGACGGTTGCGTCATCGAATATTTCGGTCGTGGTCCAGCCACATCCCCGCCCACTGCCATCGCAATGGACAAGGGCGAGCGAAGCGGAACAGTGGTTCGAACCACTCACTCACGAACAGCAACCTCCGAATTTATCGAATCCAACTTCGCCGGACATGAGCGGATATCTGTTTCCTTCGGCCTGACGAGCACCCGGGGCATCGTCACCTGCTACCGTCCACGCCGCTATTCCGCCAGGGAACTTGACCGACTCAGCGCCATTTGCTCCCAACTGGCCGCCCTGTTTGAAGCAGTAGAACTGGAATCGGTAGGTTCCTCCCATGCTTCACGCCTGCTTCGAAGCGTCGGCACGAGCACATTCGCCCGCATTCTGGAGGAGTCAGGCTGGTCAAAGGGCCGCACACTGCCTGTCCTGGTACGGGTGAAACGGCTGAAATTCGACTCGGATGCGGTGTCCAGGCGCATTGCCCCCTACCTGCAGGAACTGGCCGGCCCACGGTCCCTCGTCTTCACGGAGGGACCCCTCAGCCTGCTCTTTATTGATACCCCCTCCGGTACGGGAGAGGAGATCAAGGCGAAGCTGGAGACAACTCTTTCTGAGCTCGACGAACACCGCGGCGTCTCAGCCTTCGCCGGCCTCGGTCCGGTGGCCCGCGATGTCGCTTCCCTGCAGCCTGCGCTTTCCGACGCCGAGACCGCACTGGCATGGACAGAACTGGTTGCCAGGACGTCCGGGAGACGGGTCACCTCTTTCAGCGAAATAGAACATCTGCAGGACGTGCCGCTCGTAGGGGAAGGGATGTCTGCGGAGATCAAGGACGTGCTCGCTGAACTCAGGTCCCTCATGCGCTACGACGCAGAAAATGGAACCCAGTTGGCCGAAACAGTTGCCATGCTGCTATCCAACAAGGGATCCATTGCGGACACGGTCTCCAAGTTGCACATCCACCGCAACACGCTCCGGCAACGCCTCCAGCGCGTAGAGCAGCTCATCGGTCATTCCTTCGAAGAATCCGGAGACTGGCTACCCACAGGCATTGCCGCACGGTTGGCGGTGCGGGAAGGCCAGCGCGCGGTTCTTCAGTGACGGCAACGGCCGCCCAAACTAAATTCCTGTTCAAGGACCGTCCCATGGTGTGAATAGTGTCGACCCCAGCCATCCGAAGCGCCAATGCCTCAGCTCTGCAAGCACACACATTCGGATCTCCATGTGCAAATGGCACTGCGGTCGCGGCGATGCCGTTCGCTACCTTGAAGTATTGGAAACTCCGATCGCCCGATAAGGAATTCGAGCATGACCTACCAGCCAGATCTTTCCCGAGGCGCCGGCACTTTGCAGGCCCTCGTCATACAGCCGGATCCCTATTGCCCGATCGACCGTCTCGGCCTGTGGCTGCACGATGAGGGTATAACCACCAGAATTGTCCAGCCATTTAATGACGACGTGATCCCGGAAATACTTCGGGAGGACGCCCTGGTGGTCCTGGGCGGTGACATGAGCTCGCTGGACGACCATGTCTATCACTGGCTTGCCCACATCCGCAGCCTTATGGCAGCTGCTGCCAGCCACAGGAAGCCCACACTTGGGATATGCCTCGGAGCTCAGCTGATGGCACAGACTTTCGGCGGTACGGTGACCAGGGGCGACCAGGGCCTCGAGGCGGGAGTCGTAGAGGTAGCATTACGGTCCGAGGCGGCCGGGGATCCCCTGATGGCCGGGTTACCGGGCCCTTTCTGCGCCGGGGCCATGCATGGGGACATGATCGACCACCTGCCACCTTCGGCGGTCTGGCTCGGGATGACCGCCCAATATCCGCATCAGGCTTTCCGGGTAGGCGAAATGTCGTGGGGAGTTCAGTTTCACCCTGAGCTGTCGCCGGCGGTCTACCGCCAGTGGCTATCCCTGGTCGACGAGAATGACGCGGTTGCCATGGAGCGGGCAGGGCATGGTATGCAGGCGTTCGAGAATCAAGACCAGATTGTGAGGGAGCATACTGAGGCAATGGCACGACGCTTCGCCCACCTGGTCCGAACGACCGCAACAGTGGCTTCCCAGTAGACCAAGTGGTGTGGCGGCGCTGCCGTTGCGGCTTGGACGTGTCCTGGACATCCGGCGCCGCGCCTCCTGCCCCCGGCACCAGTCATTCCAAGGGGGCGGGAACATGCCATATCCGTCGTGATCGGATGCGCCAGGTATGTGGCCCTTCGCAGATGAGCGTGGTTAGTGCTGGCTGAGACTGTCCCCGCCGGGCATTGGATGTTGTCGGTGCGGCGTGGTGCGGTGGGAATAAGGTCAGGGCCTCTTTGAATTGGTTGCGGCCAAGCAAACCAACACCCAAAAGAGACCCTGACATGAATAACTCTATGTCTTGTTCCGGTGGCCGCTGGTGCACGCGCGCCGGATGCGCTGCTCGGTGTCGAGGGCCTCCACATCAACTCCGTCACAGCAACCGCCAACGGCCTGGTTCTGCACGTCGAAACCGGTGAAACCCTCAGTGGCTGTCCGGGCTGCGGCGTCGTCGCGGTCGGGCACGGCCGCCGGCCGGTTCGTCTCCATGACACCCCGTGTTTCGGTCGTCCGGTGCGGCTGCTGTGGGCCAATCGCGTCTGGCGCTGCCCCGACCCGGACTGTCCGGGGGAACACCTTCACCGAGGAACACCCGTTGGCCGGGCCGCGGGCGAAACTCACCGCCCGGGCAGTGGCATGGGCGACCGACGCGCTGCAGCGTTTCGACACTTCCGTTTCAGCCCTGGCCCATCAGCTCGGCTTTTCCTGGCACACCGTCTGGGACGCCATCAAGGCAGAGGCCACCAGGCGCATCGGCATCACGGAACGGCTGGCCGGCGTGAACGCGCTCGGCGTCGACGAGCATGTCTGGTCACACACGGGCCCGCCGGGATCCGGCATGGTCACCGGGATCGTGGACCACACACGGGACGCCCGCGGCATAGTTCACGCCCGGTTGCTGAACCTCGTTCCAGGACGGTCCGGGAAGGCCTACGCCGACTGGCTCAAAGAGCGCGGTGCCGCCTTCACCACCGGCATCAAGACAGCGGCCCTGGATCCGTTCCGTGGCTACGCGAACGCAATCCGCGATGAATTGCCAGAAGCCATCACCGTCCTGGACGCGTTCCACGTCGTAAAACTCGGATCGGCCATGGTCGATGAGGTCCGCCGCCGCGTCCAGCAGGACACCCTCGGACACCGCGGCCGCAAGGGCGATCCGCTCTACGGCATCCGCCGGGCGCTGCAAGTCGGCGCCGAACACCTCACCGACAAACAAACCGCCCGGCTCGACGCGAAGCTCACCCTCGGGGACCCGCACCACGAGGTCACCCTGGCCTGGCAGTGCTACCAGAAGCTCCGCAACATCTACCACGCCAGACCCGAGCGAGGCAGGGAACTAATCAACGAAGTGATCGCTTCGTTCCCGTCCTGCCCGATCCCGGAAATCTCACGACTGGGCCGGACGCTCAAACAATGGAAGGCAGCGATCCTGGCCTACTTCGACACCAACGGCGCCTCCAATGGACCCACCGAAGCGATAAATGGCGTCATCGAAACCACCCGCAGAATCGCCCGTGGCTTCCGCAACTTCACTAACTACAGACTTAGATGCCTACTCGCCGCCGGCGGCCACCGCCCCTACCGGATCAAACAAACGAACCATGCCTAAACGCGAAGGGCCAGGTATGTTGAAGCGCCTACGTATCTTGAGCTCCTTGCAACAAACAAACGCACCCGTGTCTTCAGGTGTTTCCCAGCACCGGCCCCAAGCGGTGTCGAACAGGTTCCCTCAAAGACGACGTCACGGTACTTTCACGAAGGATGGTGCTCTCATGGTCAGCGGAGCCAGGGTCTCTCCGGCTGAGTAGCTGTCTGCGAAGACAGCCGCTCCTGCGCTGGTCAACGCTACCTGGACATTCGCCCACATGGTTACGCCGTCTTCCACCGACACCGCCGGCAAACGGAGATCGGCGAGCTGCACCGTCTCGTTTCCTTGCTCGATGGACAGGCATGCCCCGTCCGGCCCGACTTCTATTTTTGGGTTGCAAATTGCGACCGACATAAGCCCATGGTGGGCGAGGAAGCGCGCCTCCCCACCGAACTGGAGCACAAAGTGGTCACCGGCAGACTGGTCCAGGCTCTTGAACGGGAAATAGAACTGCCGGGTATTGGTCACGGCAGCACCGTCACGCAAGAGTATGCGTCCGTCATGCATGGACTGCACGTAGCGGACAAAGCTGTCTTTGACCGCCCATGCCATGCCGAGATCTGCTCTTTCAACAGTGAGTTCGGACATCAGGGTTCCTTTGTCGTTGCCAGGTTGCACAGGGCCGGTGGCGCTCCCCGCTCTCTGACACACCAGGTAGGGGAGGGGCTTGCGGCTGTTCATCTTCGACCATTTTCGTGGCGGTTCAGGTGATCGACATGTACTGCGGGCACATCATTCGCGCGGACCGTGTGCCTGGCGCCCATCGGAAAGGACGGTCGTTGAGGTTACGAGCCTGCTGGGGGAGCGCTGATGGGCGCGGCCCGTCAGGCCGGGTCTGAATTAGAGTGCCATATTCAGTCGTTCAGACGCGATGCACTCGTAGACGAGCCCGGGAGGAATCCGGTGGCAGAGCTCCAGGGTGTAGGACCAGGGGCCGTGCCAGGTGACAAGAACACCTGACGCTTCACTGTTGTCCCGTTGGGAACGCAGCCTGGTGATTGCTGCTGACAATTCATTATCACTGTGAAACCGTTCCCGATGCTGTACGTATCCAGCCGCCTTGGACTGCCCGCCCCTCATGATGCAGCCTCCCGCTGGAAGTCAGGGCAACGGCTGAACCTCTCGGTTTCCCACTTGTAGTCGACCCACACGTTGAAACCGTCTGCCCGGTGAAATAGCCGGCGGGGCTCAGCGCCGTCACTGTCGAGCCACAGGATTTGATCATCGTCGGTGACTGCATCGACAACTCCGCGCCGGATCTCCTCATCCTGAAGTTTAACAATGACCGGCTGGCCAATCAGCGGCTGCCACTTGGGTTGCAGGTGAAATGCCATTCGATGCTTTCCCTTCCTGTGAAGCGGGCCGTGTCTGCCTTCTATCGGGCAGACACGGCCGATGCCTTAAACCGTTACCAGGTCCTGCCAGTCGGCGAGGTCATGCCCGTGGGCATCGCTGACAGACTTGTGGGTGACCTTGCCTGCCGCCACGTTCAGACCGCCGGCGAGAGCGGGGAGCCGGTCGAAAGCACCCTTGACGCCGTAGTTGGCCAAAGCCACCGCGTAGCGGAGCGTGACGTTGGTCAGGGCGTAGGTGGAGGTGTTCGGGACAGCGCCGGGCATGTTGGCCACGCAGTAGAAGATCGTCTCGTGGACCTTGTACGTGGGTTCCTGGTGCGTGGTGGGGTGGGTATCTTCAAAGCAGCCGCCCTGGTCCACGGCGATGTCAACGAGCACCGAGCCGGGCTTCATCCGGGCCACGAGGTCGTTGGTGACGAGCTTGGGTGCCTTGGCGCCCGGGATCAGGACGGAGCCGATGACGAGATCAGCATCGATAACGGACTTTTCGATCTCGTATGAGTTGGACGCTACGGTCTTCAGGCGGCCCTGGTACTGGGCGTCCAGCTCGCGCAGCCGGTTGATGTTGATGTCCAGGATGGTGACGTCGGCGCCGAGGCCGAGCGCCATGGCCGCGGCGTTGGTGCCGGCGACGCCTGCACCGAGGACGACAACCTTGGCGGGACGGACGCCCGGAACGCCGCCGAGCAGCACACCCTTGCCCCCTGCCGGCGCCATGAGCGAGGTCGCACCGACCTGGACGGAGAGCCGGCCGGCCACTTCGGACATCGGGGCGAGCAGCGGCAGTGCCCGGCCTTCCTGAACGGTCTCGTACGCGATGGCGGTGACACCGGATTCGACAAGCGCCTGGGTCAGTGCGGGTTCCGCTGCAAGGTGCAGGTAGGTGAAAAGTAGCAGGCCCTCACGGAAGTGCCGGTATTCGGATGCCACGGGTTCCTTGACCTTCATCACCATGTCGGCCCGCGCCCAGGCCTCCTCTGCGGTCTCGACGATCTCGGCTCCGGCAAGGGCGTACTCCTGATCGCTGATGCCGGAACCGGCGCCGGCGCCGGTTTCCACGAGCACGTCGTGGCCGTTTGCTTTGAATTCGTGGACGCCGGCGGCAGTGATCGCGACGCGGAACTCGTTGTTCTTGATTTCCTTGGGGACGGAGATGATCATGACTCATGCTTTCTGAGGGGATTGATGCTTGTGGGCAAAAGAATGACAGAAAATGCGGAAACGTGAGCCCTGCTCGCAGGATCTGCGGCAGAATGGAAGCAGCTCATTAATTCCTGCATTGTGAGGAGCGTTACAGGGTGTCGGACTCGCAGAAACTGCAACAGGTGCCATTGGACGAAGTGGACCACAAGCTTCTTGGCCTGCTGTCCAATAATTCAAGGCGTACCAATCAGTCGTTGTCGGAGGCCCTCGGACTTGCGCCGTCAACCTGTCTTGCCCGCCTCAAGGCGCTCAAAGAGTCGGGGGTAATCAAGCGCTTCACCGTCGAAGTCGCACCCGAAGCAATGGGCCTGCCCCTCCAGGCCCTGGTCAGCGTGCGGCTTAGGCCTGGGGCCCGGCACCTGATGAATGCCTTCGGAAATGAGTTGCGGGACCTGCCCGAGATCAAGCAATTCTTCGTTCTTGGCGGTGCAGATGATTTCCTGATCCACATCACGGCCAGGAATACCGAGCACATCCGTCAATTCGTACTGGACCATCTGTCATCGAATCCTGCCGTCGCAGGCACCCAGACCAACCTCGTGTTCGAGCATGGCCACGGAACCGCCTTCGGACTCTAGGGATCTGGGACAAATGCCGCCGATGGCCCAAGCCAAAGGGCATCCCCGTTTTTCCCGACATCTGCGGCAGGCCCTGGTCGGCGAAACAGCAGGGACGCTGACTCCTTCCAGTCCATGTATTGCACTAGTGGGGGGCGGCCCCACCTGCTGCAATGGCAATACGAGACGCGAAAGAGTCGCTCATCAGGGAAAGGAGTCGAAGTGTCATCCTCAGATGCACATAACCCCGACTTTCAGAAAATCTTCGAAAGTCTGCCGAACCAATACATCATCGTCACCCCCGACAGAACGATCGTCGCTGCCACTGACTCGTTCCTTGCATCTACGGGAAAGAGCCGCGAGGGAATCGTCGGCATGGACATCCTCGAGGCTTTTCCGGACAACCCGGACAACCCTGACGCCAAGGGAACAGAGATTCTGCGCAGCTCCATCGAGCGTGTTGTCGAAACCGGCAAGATCGATATTCTTCCGCCTGTTCGCTATGACATCGAGAACTCAGACGGGATTTTCGAGCCCCGGTGGTTCCAGCCCCTGAACGCTCCGGCTTTCGACGATGACGGCAAGCTCGTCTATGTCCTGCACGGGGCGGAAGACATCACGGCTCAAATGACGAGCAAGAGCTGAACCCCGGCCGCCACCGACCCGATAAAGGACTGAAATTATGGACGACGTCAAAGCAACCCTCATTGGAGGACCGACCCTGCTCCTCGAGATCGCCGGCTACCGGATGATCACTGACCCCACCTTCGATTCCCCCCAGGTCTACCACCACCCAATCGCCGGACCCGTCATCAAGAAGCTCGCCCCCAGCGCCACCCCCGAGGAGCTTGGCCACGTTGACCTGGCACTCGCCTCCCACGAGCACATCGACAACCTGGACGTGGCCGGCCGGGGTTTTCTGACGATGGTGCCGCTTGCCCTCACCACGACGGAGGCTGCGAAGAACTTCGGCCCCAACGTCCGCGGGACCAGCGACTACGAGACTCATACCGTTACGCTTCCCGATGGCAGGCAGATGAAAATCACGGCAGTGCCGGCGCATCATGGCCCGGAGGGCGTGTGGGACGCACTCGGGCCCGTTATTGGCTTTGTCCTCGAAGCAGAGGGCATGCCGACGATTTACATCAGCGGTGATAACTCCGAGCTGGATATCGTGCGCGAAATTGCGGATCGTTTTCCAGCCATTGATATCGCTGTGCTCTTCGTCGGCGGCGCAAAATTCGATGTGATCGCAGATGGCGCGTACATCACCCTCAGCAATGACCGGGCCCTGGAGGCGGCCAAGATCATGGGTGTCAAGAAGGTCGTTCCAGTGCACGAGGATTCGTGGGAACATTTCAGCCAGAATGCGGACCAGATCAGCAAGCTTTTCGCCGATGCCGGGCTCAGCGAACTCCTCATCGCCTTGAAACCGGGGGAGTCTGCAGACATCCGGCTCTAGCAAACGGACCGCAGAATCGAAGGTTGGACGGTTATCGGCCAACCTTCGATTCTTGCTTAAAGGCAGAACCGGTGAAGGCCTGCGACGGACAGGCGGGCATCAACTTATGTGCGTGGCGCACACACAGCACCTCGAAGGGTCGGGAAGAATGGTGGCAGCACAACTCACGGATCGCTTGGAGCTCAGGGACGATGACGACCATTGCGGAGCAGTTCACCCGGGAACAAGACGACCTGGCGAAAACAGCAGGGCGCCCGAGTGCCGATTATTGGTCGATATCACAAGGGCTGCGGCTGCTGGGTGACCGCTGGTCCCTATTGATCGTGCGCGAACTCCTCTGCGGTGAAATGGGGTTCAACGATATGTCCCGGGCCCTGCCTGACCTTTCGCGGACACTGCTTTCCCAGCGGCTCAAGCGCCTGGTCCAGCTGGAGCTTGTCGTTCGCAACGATGAAACCGGCCCCCGCGGCTCACGACGCTACAGACTGACGCCGGTCGGCTACGCGCTGCGGCAGACCTTGGAGTCGCTGGGCCTCTGGGCGAGTCATTGGCATGCGCCCTTTGAGAATGACCTGCGGACAGGGCTTGGCACGCTGCTCGAACACATGGGCCGCAGCCTTGTGACAGATTCCCTGCCCAGGAAGTCGATTGTCCTGGGGTTCGAGTTCGACAACGTCAGGGGAGCTCCCCTTCATGGCTGGATCTGCACAGAGAACAGCAAGACAACCGCGAGCATCGGCCGCGCAGAACGTGTCCCGGATCTTCAGGTTCATGTCGCCCCGCGGGTGCTCTACGACCTCTGGTGGGGTCTGCGCCGCTGTGAGGAGGCGCGGCAGCTGGGCTCCATCGGGTTTGTTGGCCCGCAAGAGTGGGCTGCGGACTTCTCCGGCTGGTTCGCCCCTCGGGCAGCTTCCTAACGGTCAGCGCCCACCATACGGTGCCCCGCGGTTGACAGGCCCGCCGTTTCCCGGCTTCCTGCTATACAGGTACGTTGCACTGGGTCCTGTTTCTGGATGCCATGCAGGGATATGAAACAGGGTCTACACCCCTTAGCCGGGGGAGAGTAGGGTCAAGTAAACAGAGGTGCCGTCGCCCAAGCGTGTCTAAGAGACCACGTTGTGCCGGCGCTGCTTTCTTGGAGGAACCAGGATGGCTGGATGGAATGCTGACACGGCTGCCGGCCCAGTAGGGGCAGGGACCGTCACCCTGGTCGAGGAAACCTCGTTCTGCATTTCTTTGCCCAATGGCGACATTCATCCCGAGCACCCGCATGGCCTGTTCGTGCAGGACACCCGATTCCTGTCCCGCTGGAACCTGACAGTCAACAGTCATCCGCTTGAGTCCCTCGCTGCCGAGACGCGCGAGCCGTTCCGGGCCCTGTTTGCAGGTCGCGTTCCCCGTTCCGACGGATATGCCGACAGCCCGCTGATCGTGGAGCGCCTGCGGGAAGTCGGCGCGGGTATTCAGGAGCGACTTACCGTCCGCAATTATTCAACCAAACCCGTCGAATGCGCGATTTCCCTCGAGGTTGAAGCTGACTTCGCGGACCTTTTTGAAGTGAAGGAAGCCCGGATCCAGCGTGCGTGGGACGCAACCCGGTACGTGGATGGGGACCAGCTGACCATTTCCGGTGTCTGGCAAGGCATGCGAAAACGGGTCGTCATTCAGGCTCCGGGAGCAGAGGTGAAGCCGGAGGGGGTCACCTTTCTGGTATCTGTCCCACCGCAAGGGGACTGGAGCGCTGTCGTCAGTGCCCGGGTTGAGGTTGAAGGCTCTGGCCGGAGCGCCACCCTTGTCCACCCTGAGGGGGAGGAGTTGTCCCCCAGTGACCGGCGCCGCAAGGAATGGGTTGCCAGGATTCCCGTCGTTCGCATGGGTAACCGATCCATTGAGCGTACGTTACGGCGGAGCTACGACGACTTGGGTGCCCTCCGGATCGAGGATCCGGATCATCCCGAACGCGTTGTGGTGGCGGCAGGTGCGCCGTGGTTCATGACGCTCTTTGGCCGGGATTCCCTGTGGGCCTCGGAAATGGCGTTACCGGTGGATCCCTCACTGGCTTTGGGGACGCTGCAGACGCTGGCGGACCGGCAAGGAACCATCGTGGACCCGCTGACCGAGGAGGAGCCCGGCAAGATCCTGCACGAAGTAAGGCTTAGCCTCAATGCCGGTTTGGCCCTTGGAGGCAACTCAGCCTACTACGGGAGCGTCGACGCGACTCCGTTATTTGTGGATGTGCTCGGAGCCGTCAGCCGGTGGGGATTCGGAGCAGATATTATCGCCGGTTTGCTGCCCCACGCGGACCGCGCCCTGGAATGGATACGTCACTACGGGGACAAGGACGGCGACGGTTTCGTCGAATATGAACGGCTCAACGACCAGGGCCTGATAAACCAAGGCTGGAAAGACTCCTGGGACGGCATCAATTTTGCCGATGGAACACTTGCGGAGCCCCCGATCGCGCTCTGTGAAGTCCAGGCCTATGTCTATGCTGCGTATACCGCGCGTGCCTGGATGGCATACGACGCGGGCGACACGGCACGGGGAGATGATCTCGCCGATCGGGCGGCGGAACTGAAGCGGAGATTTAACGAGCAGTTCTGGATGCCGGACCGGGGGTACTATGCAATCGCACTCGACGGCAGGAAGCGACAGGTGGACGCGTGTGCTTCCAACATGGGCCACTGTCTGGTCTACGGACTCGTAGACGAGGACAAGGCTCCGCAGGTTGCCGAGCGGCTTATGTCTCCGGAGATGTTCAGCGGCTGGGGTATACGGACCTTGGCCAGCAACATGGGCGCATATAACCCGGCCAGCTATCACAACGGCTCGGTATGGCCCCACGACAATGCAATCATCGCTGCCGGTCTGTTGCGATACGGCTTCGTGGCGGAAGCACAGCGCATTACCACTGCGATATTGGAAGCCGCCGAATTCTCGGGCGGGCGCTTGCCCGAGCTCTTCTGCGGCTTCAGCCGTGATCAGTTCGCCGAACCCGTACCCTATCCAACGGCGTGTTCGCCCCAGGCTTGGGCAGCAACGGCCCCGATCCTCCTGGTGACGAACCTGATGCGGTACGACGTTCATGTCTCCCGTCGGGGACTGTGGATGGATCCTGTGCTTCCGGAAGCCTATGGTGATCTGCACATCACCAACGCACCTGTGGGTGGCGGCCGGATCACCATCGACATCGATAGGTCCGGCCCCTCTATTCAGGGCCTGCCTGAGTGGATGGAATTTCGACGCGGACATCGGCCATGGATTACGGAACTGGTCGAACAGGCAGACCGCCGACGACGGAAGTAGGCAGCCTGACTGTCGTCGACACCCTCGATGTTACAGCGCCGCCATCCCCTCTGGGACGAAGCCGGCGAACAGTTAGATGATGACTTCTGGCACGCCTCCCGTTAGGCGCGGCGACTTGCCCAACGGGAGACGTGGCATGATGAGCGCTATCTTCAGCGCTCATCGTGCCCGCACTTCACATGGCGCCTACGCGCCCGCTCAGTGCTCCGGCCAGTAGTCGTAGACGTCACTGGTCCCACGCATGAATTCGATAAAGACGCAGTCCCTGTCCCCGACGGTCCATGCTTCATGCTCCGGCGGCAGCATCATAAGATCTCCGGCTGAGAATTCCTCCTCGGATCCGGTACGCTGGCGCACCCCCAAACTGCCTTCCAGGATGTAGGCGACATGCGGCATGGGACACATATCCGTGTCGAGAATTCCGGTCTTGACCGCATCCTCCGTCACTGATGCTCCCACCGGGAAACGGACGAGAAGGGCGCTGGCCCCGTCAAGGGTCACCATCCTTTTCGTGATCCGCCCGATAGTAATGAGTTCGTACTTGTCCTCGTCGACAAAATTGGCCTTCTGCATACGTGTGAGGTCTACAGCCATAGTTCTTCCTCTGCTCCTTCGTCGTGTAAAGCGTCCGCAGTGACGCCTTGTTTCAATTCAGCGACCTGCTCTCTCTACCGGACAAGTACGAAAGCTGTACTGACCCCCATACCGCAGGCACGCATAAACGGCGCTCAAATCTACCCACGTTGCGCACTATACCCCCGGGGGGTATAGTGGATGCGTTGTCAGTGACAAGGCATGTCCCGGCCGGTGCCAACACCCGCTTTCACGGCCCGTCAACCCCAGCGCCCATTGATGCTCCATCAAGGAATGGAAACTGACATGTTTGAATCTGGAAACCGCACTGAGCTTCCCCTCGCCTCGAGTGCGGGATGCAGTTGCTGCACAGCCAACGTCTTTTCGCAGCCCACCTCCTCCGCTGCTGAGCTCACTCTCGAGGGCCTAACCTGCCGGCATTGTGCCCAGACAGTCGAGAAGGCCGTCCTGGTCCTTGAGGGAGTGGATTCTGTGGCTATTGAGCTCGTTCCTGGTGGCCTTTCCCGCCTCCTGATGGGCGGCAAAGCCGCCGCGGCTGCTGTACGCCAAGCCGTCATTGCCGCCGGTTACGTGGTTAGCGGCTAGTAATTCCCTGGAACTTCACGCCGCAAAAACGGCCCAGAAGTTGGCGCCCCCTCCCGAAACAGGAGGCATCGAAGCGCGCCCGCGGGCGAATGAATCCCTCCACAACTGGCCAGCGGGGTCCACCCGAACCCCAGCAGGCCGCGCAACCCCAAAAAACACCCGACTCGGGTACCCCCTGAACTTTCTGCGGGCTCTGCTGCCCGCCAATTTGTAGAGGACATGCTATGACCGGAAAAACAGGACAGCGGCGCGGATTGGTGCCGTTGCTGGTGATCGCGACCGCACAGCTGATGCTGGTGCTCGACGACTCCATCGTGAACATCGCGTTGCCTAGCATCCAGCAGGAACTCGGGGTGAACGCCGTGCATCTGCCCTGGATTGTGAATGCTTATAACCTCACGTTCGGGGCTCTGCTGCTCCTGGGCGGTCGGCTTGGCGATCTCTACGGACGGCGGCATGCATTGCAGGCCGGTCTCGCCCTCTTCGTCATCGCATCGCTGGCCGGGGGTCTTGGCCCCAACAGCGAGACCCTCATCGCCGCCTGAGCGGTTCAGGGGCTGGGAGCAGCACTGGTTGCGCCCAACGCCCTGGCCCTCATTGCGACAACCTTCTCCGAACGCAAGACCCGTGATGCAGCCCTGTCGCTGTACGGCGCGATGTCCGCTCTCGGAATTGTGGTGGGATTGCTTCTTGGTGGCGGCCTGACCGACACCCTCGGCTGGCGGTGGGTCTTTTTCATCAACGTACCCATCGGCATCCTCGTGCTCCTGGGCAGCCGGACCTTGGTGAGCGCAGGACGGCACGCCGGGAGTCTCGATGTCAGGGGCGCCGTATTGGGAACCAGCGGCATGGTCGCCCTGGTGTACGCAATTACCCGCTTTGGCGAGGAGGGTTTCGCTGACCCTCTGGGCCTTGGTCTGGTAGCCGCTGCAGCCCTGCTGCTGGCTGCCTTCATCGCCCTGCAATCCCGCAGCAGCACGCCGCTGGTCCCACTGGGGCTGTTCCGGGACCGTGGCCGCGCTGGCGCATACGCCTCCATGCTGCTGCTAGCCATTGGTCCCATGGGCAGCTTCTACGTGATCACCCTCTATCTCCAGCAGGTTCAGCATTACGGCCCTCTGCGGACCGGTGCCAGCTGGCTGCCGTTCGCGGCAGGGCTGGTGCTCGGGGCAGGGGCCGCGCCTAAGCTGCTGCTGAAGATGGCCACGCGCCTCATCGCAGCAGCGGGGGCACTGCTCAGTGCCGGGGCTGCCTTCTGGTTCTCCTTCATCCAGGTAAACACGAACTACTGGCTGCACCTGGCACCGGCCATGTTCATCCTCGCCCTTGGGTTCGGTCTCGGCATTATCGCCCTGACCCAGGCCGCCGTATATCACACGAAGGAAACCGAGGCCGGAATTGCCTCTGCGCTGCTGAACTCGGCCCAGCAAATCGGCGTTGCCCTCGGACTGGCCGTTTTGGCAGGCGTTGCTGCAACGGTCAGCAACAGCAGCCAGCATTCGGCCGTCACCGAGGCAGGCCAACTGGTCGCCGGATACGGCAGCGCACTTGCCGTCGCGGCTGGGCTGCTGGTGGCTGCAGGAATACTGGCTGCAGCTACCTTGCCTTCCCGAACCGCGGCACAGGCCAACGCCCCCGCTGCGGCCGGAATTCATTAGGCGGACCCGGACAGGGACTGTCTCCAGTGACGAGAAGGTACAGCATGCGCGCCCCTGTGCCTGGGCGCGCATGCTCGGCGACAGGTATCGTCCGCTCGAAAAACGCAGCTAGAGCCTCGCCTAGATACCACCGGGTCACCGTTCAATAGCCGGCGGACCTCGCGAAACGCTTCGAAGCGGCGGTTGACCCGGGCTTCCCCGCCCCTGTGGGCAGTATTCCTGGCCGCTAACAACCCGGTGCTGCGCTTCAGGGGATCCTCCTCCGACTTTGTGTTCCGCCAGCCTAGCCCTGGTGTATCCCCATTCTGGAGGACATGCAACGGAATTTGTAGGTCTGCGGTACCCACGAGAACCCCAGAGCTGGTCGGACCGATCCTGGTTACCGTCCACCAATCAGCCAGAATTTCGATGTCAGCAGGGCGCGCACACATGGTCTTTACGCTTTCCTGCCACGCTTGCTGGTCCACCCATCGGTATGCTGAAAGGCGTCGATGACGTCCTGGTACGCCAGGTAAGTGACGTCCAAATCAATGTGATCATCATGGTCGGCCCGCAGGCGTTCCAGCCAGGCGGAGCCCGGCCGGGGGCATCCTGACCGTCTCAGATCGAGAGTCGTCACAGCCGAGTGACAGTCCCAAAACCAAGGAGAAGCATCCATGAACAAGAACGAGCTGGCCCAGTTGGGCCTCGACACGGATGGCCTTACGCCGGACGCCGACTACGTCCCGAACCCCTTCACCGCCGATGACGGTGTACACGTCGACCTCGTGTACCGCGCCTACCTGCAGCTCGAGCAGATCAACGCGCTGGGCGGCATCAACTTGCTCGGCGGCTCGCGCGAGCGGCTGGAGGAGATCTATGGCGGACTTGAGGATGGCATGGATCTGATGACGGCGGTGACGCGCTTTGGCGACGATGAGCAGCAGCATCGCGCCCAGCAGCTCATCGCGGCAGGGAAGATCAGCGGCTCCTGACAGGCCTCGACGGAACCCCGACAGCCCCGGCTGTCGGGGTTCTTTCTTTCGTCATGCAGACCGGACTGGCAAGAACCCTTGGATATGCCGAGGCCCGGCATGCGTCGCGCGGACATCAACTGAACCAGGCGAGGCCCACTCTTCCCCTGGACAGGGACCGCGGGAACCTCAGCATTTGGTTCCATAGCCGCTCATTATCCGTCCATGCCGCGGCTCCTGTCTCCCGGCGCGTCCATGCGCCTAAGCAGGAAGAAGTCCGACCCTGGTGTTCATGTGGTGTTCGCACCGTTCTGCCTGATAATGCAAGAATCGCAGCACCCTCGCTCACACCGTTATTCGCTTTCCTCCGGGTCTATCCCCTTAAGCATGTATGCGTGGAGGCGTACGAGCAGTGGCCGATTTGCCGTCAACCATGCGCGCGACATCTCGCGATCCTCCGGGAGATCAACGCCGTGGTCCCGTTTCAGGGAGAGGTTGGAGGACCCGAAAATCGTTGTCTGGTGTCACTCCCGCCGACCTTTGCTGCAGGTCCCGGCTAGGATGACGGTAATAGTTCTCAGGTCAGGTGGGGGAATGGCGCAAGAGTTCATCGCGGATCGGTATGCGGCGATCAGGGGTAGCCACAGGCAAGGTGGACAAGGCGATGTCTTCAAGGCCGTCGATCTGGACAGTGGTAAAGAAGTCGCGGTTAAGGTCATTCCAGGCACAAAGGATGCGGTCAACGCCATCTTTTTCACGAGGGAGACGGATGCACTTGCCCGACTCGACCATCCCAACGTCGCCCGGCTCCTCGACAAAGGCTTCGACGCCCAACGTGGTGACTACTACATCGTCCTCGAGTGGATTCCAGACTCCCTGACGGAATGGCTCGCAGCCCTGGGCGAGCCCCCAGGGTGGGATGATCTGTGCGAGACTATTGGGCTCCCCCTTTCGAGCGCGCTAGCCCACGCCCACGCCAACGGTGTGTTGCATAGGGATATCAAACCCACCAACGTCTTGTGGGACGGCCATGGACCGCTGCTTGCCGACTTCGGCATTAGCAAAATTAAGAACCAAGTGGCTGCACCGGGAGATGCCACAGTCGTGGACCACGCCTCCACGCCTTATGCACCGCCGGAAAAGGTTACGAAGGCGGCAGCGAACCGGGACGTCCACGGGCTCGCAGCCACGTTAGTCCGCTGTCTCGTCCCCTACGAGCTGCGCAACTATGCAGACATCTCACGAGCCTTGTCAGACGACGTAGACGGCATAGATGTCCCTGAACAGGTTATGGACCTGTTGAAGCGCTGTCTGAGCAATGACCCGAGCAACAGGCCCAAAGATGGCCAGGTCCTGGACCTCGAGCTCCGTAAGCTCCACTCCAACCGCAGCCGGAAATGGCGCGCCCAAACCGAGATGGCAGTCAACCTCACCACGCAGGCCCGCACGCAGTTGCTGAAAGCACGTGCTGACTCGATCCCTGAACGCTCGATCGAAACCCTCATGGGAACAGCCACGTACGCCGTCCCCCGCAGAGTCCAGAAGGGTTCAGCGGTCATCCTCAACCCGGACGAGTTCGAGCTCGTCGGCGACGAGCTCTGCCTCGTCGTCAAGTTCACGCAGGGAGGCATGGTCTGCACGCGAGCCGACGTCCGCGATTTCTACGAACTTGAGGCACGCCGTCGCTCGCCAGCAGCAGTCCTCCTGCCGTCAGATCAGTACATCTGGACCGCCCGGCAACCGGCGAGCCCGCTGGCTGCATACCGCGCGACCAACGAGCTTCACGAACTCCTTCGGCAGGCCATCCAGGATGCCGAGGACCGCGACAGCGAACGATTCCGCCAAAGCCGACTTGACGGCTGGTCACGACTCATCGAGGCCAAGGAGGAACTCGACAGGAAACTCGAAGACCCTGTCGGATACAGGCTCAACTCCCGTCACTGGAACACCGCAAACCTCCAACTGGACCACGAACCGCGTGAGGAAATCCTCGACCAGGACCTCTTGGCCCGCGAAACAGCCCGGCCTACGTCCGGAACCGCTGTTTCATGCGTCGTGGAGGAGATCGACGGAGACGAGGCGACCGTCCGAATCTCAGGAAACCCTGCCGATTTTCCTGAAGACGGAGTCCTGGTCAGGAACCGGACAGCCTCGAACACCGCAGTGCGGCGACAACGGGAAGCACTCGGCTCGCTCCGCGACCAAAGAAGCCTGCGCCCGGACCTTCGCGACCTGGTACTGGACCCCGCGTCGAGCTCTCCTGCCCAGCCAGTGGAGTTCGCGCCCATCAACGCGGACCTCGACGACGACAAGAAGGTCGCAGTGGCAAAGGCACTCGGAGCCTCTGACCTCTTCCTCGTCCAAGGCCCACCGGGCACCGGAAAGACGTCCTTCATCTGCGAGCTCGTCGCCCAGCACCTGAGGGCCCGTCCAAATGACAGGATCCTCCTCGTCAGCCAGATGCACGTTGCTCTTGACAACGCCGTAAGCCGTCTCGACAGGGCAGGAGTGGACGGCCTTGTCCGACTCTCGACGCGAGAAGACCAGGTAGCCCAGGAGGCGGTCCATCTCCTCCTGCCGAACAAGATCAAAGCCTGGACGGAGGAAGTGAGGCACAGGGCTGGCCAAGGGCTCGAGCAGCTGGCCGCTGCCGCCGACGTCTCCGCCCTGAGCCTCCGATTGGCCTTCGCCGCAGAGGAGGCCGCAGCCGCGCTGCGGCTCCGGGACCAGCGTAAGGCAGAACTCGAATCATTCGACCCACAGGACAGCGACGACGACGTCGAAAACGAACTGACGGATCGGCTGGACAGGGCTGAGAAGGCGGCAGCCCTCGCCTTGGACACGGTTCGACAGCAGGCCGGTGCCGTTGATGCCAATGTCGCCGAACAGGAAACCATCGAAACACTCACCCAGCTTTCCGCAGCGTGCCTGGATAGTAGGCCCGACGCTGCCCGCCTCCGGGACATCATGCGCGCCCAAGCCGACTGGCTGGCAAGCCTTCAGGATCCCCGCGCGGCCGAGCTGCTGTTCCTTCCGAAACAGTCCGTCATCGCCGGGACGTGCATGGGATTCTTGGGAAACCAGAGCGTCCGCGATATCGACTTCGACCTCTGCATCGTCGACGAGGCGTCACGGGCAACTTCCACCGAACTCTTCGTCCCCATGGTGCGTTCGCGCCGGTGGGTGCTCGTGGGCGACACGAAACAGCTCCCGCCGATGCGCGAAGAGGTCATGGACCACAGTGAGCTTGTCGATACCTACAATCTCGACGAACTGCTCGGCTCCGACTCGCTGTTCAGCATCCTGGTTGCAGAGTCACCAAATGACTGCAGAGAGAGCCTCGTCACGCAGCATCGGATGGCTCGCCCCATCGGACAACTGATCTCCAACACCTTCTATGACAAGCAACTGGTGCACGATCCGCATCCTTCACTCGACGGAGAAGCCCTCAGCGGGCAACCTCGCGTGGCGTGGTTCTCGACAAGTCGTCGCGAAACCCGACATGAAGACTCGGCCAAGGCGAAAAGCTCCTCGAACTCGACCGAGGTCGACATCGTCTGCCGACGACTTTCCCGACTGGAAGAAATGGCCGAAAGAGGCGAGCTCCACCGTCTGGACGGCAACCGGATCGAAGTCCTTGTCCTCACCGGATACCAACGACAGCTCCACATGCTGGACCGCGCAGTCCGGGCCCTTAATCTTCCCCACCTCGACACCAGCGTCAAAACGATCGACGCCGTACAGGGCAGAGAAGCGGACGTCGTAATATTCTCCGTCACCCGGAGCAACGCCCGACTCGAAATGGGTTTCCTCTCCGAGTCCTTCGGGGAAGGCCGCATCAATGTGGCTCTTTCACGCGCACGCGAACTCCTCTGGATTGTCGGAGACTCGGAATTCTGCACTGCGAAAGACAGACCGCTGAAAAGAGTGCTCCACCACATAGAACACACCGACGATTGCCGAATGGAGTTCGTGTGACCGACCCCCTCGCCCTCGCTGCCCGACGCCACGCCCACGTCATCCCTGGCCACCTCTTGGTGTCCGCAGAGCCCTGCGCCATCCCAGCCTCAGTGCTCACCGTCGACCTGCTGGCCGAAAGAGCCAGCGAGCTCGGCGTCGCCGAGCGATACACCCTCCGGGCCATCAAATTAGGTTTGAAGCGGATCGAGGAAATCTCCTGGTTCCTCGGACTCGATCAAGACGATACCGCGAATGTGATCGGGGCCCTGCTGCAGAGGGAGATGATCGACTACAGGGCGCTCGACACCGACCACCGCCACATACAACTCCTGCCCCCTGGGCAAGAGGCACTCGAGGATACTGTGGCAGAGGCTCCGAAAGTCGTCACCCTCTCGGTCATGTTTGACAGGATCGTTCGCAAACCAGTCGCCTGGACTAAACGATCCCTCACACGCGCAGCCGAGGTAGGGAACCGTGTAGGAATATTGGTCCTGCCGCCAGCGTCAGGCGAACCTGCAGCCGTAGACGAACTGTCCGCCGCCGACCTCACCGCAATTCTCGGGGGCAGGAACCAGGTCAACCGGATACTCGGCACTCTCGGTGTCACCGAGAACCGGAAGTACTTCAAAGAAGCCATCCTGCTGATCTATAAAGGAATCGACTCCGACTCGGTTCGTCTGGGCCTAGACATTGACGGTACGTGGAGTCCGGCCCACGAGGTGCAACTCGAGCGCCTTCAGACCGTCGATCGACTCGGCATCAGAATTGAAGGACCGCAGTCGCCCGCCGACGGCCAAACACGGACCGACTCACCGGAGCCCGGCGTTACCCCGACGATGGCGCGAGAAGAGGTTCTCACGCTCCAAGCGATGGCAGACGGTCCCGAAACCGGGACAGTGGGACCCCATCCGGATACCGGCGCAGAAGCCGGCCAGACTGTCGATTCGGCCGCGATACGGTGGCTCGGCACCTATGAGCATCCCTGGATTCTCGATGAAGCAGTGACAAAGGCCCGGCGGAGACTCCTCATCATCAGCCCGTGGATCACAAGTGCCGTGGTCACAAAGACCTGGATCAGGCAAATCGAGAAATTGGCTGCGAAGTGCCCTGTCATCATCGCCTGGGGATATGAAGACCAGCCTAAGATCGACGAGTCCCTCACCGAGCTTCATTCGGCAGCGCGACGGTCAAAACAGCTTGCCGTAGTGCGATTGAAGAACACCCACGCCAAGGTGCTCGTCGGCGACGACTTTTATGTCACGACAAGTTTCAACTGGCTATCGTTCAGAGGGGACAGGAGCCGACGGTACCGAATGGAGGAAGGAACGCTCGTCCGTGAACGCAGGCTTGCCGACCTTGCCTATGAGCGGTATCTGGACCAGGTCAGAGAGCAGGCATTGGAGGTGGTCGGCAACCTTCCCAACCCGTCCGGGGCCGCTCTTCCCGATGCCAGCACCTCGAGCACGTCGCCAAACGCTGCATCCGATGCCCAAGATGACAACAGTGAGGGCCACAGCAGCCGGCCACCACGGCACCGAAAGCCGAGGAAGACGCCTCCAGATGAGGCATGGGCACGGCTTCGCACCGGAGAGACGATTCCTGGCCGGATCCAAGGCTTCGCCGTCTTTGGAGTGTTCGTCACCCTCGAAAACGGCATCGTGGGCCTCATCCACAATTCGCGACTGCCGTCCACCATGCGAAGGCCGGAGGGGAACGGCCTCGCTATCGGAGGACGCGTCAATGTCCGGATTCTTGAGGTCCAACCCGAACGCAAACGCGTCTCGCTCGCACTGCAGGGCTAAAACACGGCCCGCTTCTGTATTGGCGGATCTAGGTGCATGGCTCCAGATCTGATTTGATCGACCCATGAGCCGCAAGTAGAAGCGCAATTCAACGCGCCCTGCCAATGGGATCCAATCCGACGTAAAGGTGGTCGCCAGTTCACCTGAGACGAAAAGGATAGTTGCCGTTCTTGGCGACATCGATGACGAAGCACACACTGCCGCACGGCACAGCTGGCCGGATCACCCGTCCCGCGAGTACGACTTCGACGCAGCGATCCTCACTCGCGGCATCAACGCGCTTAAGGGCATCCGTATCTTGGTTGAGAACGGGCATTGGGAGCTGGCACAAGGCGTGCTGCGCCAGCTGTTCGAGCTGGTCGTGAACATCGAATACCTCCACCATCAGGAGGACCGCGGCGAGGCCATGCGGCGGTATGTGAAGTTCGGTGTCCTGGAGAAGCTCGAAGCCCGTCGCGACGAGATGAGATACGACGCACAAGCCGGACACCCAGTTAACCTTGCGAAGCTTGATGCCTTGGAGAAGTACCTAGAGACTTCTGAATTCGATGAGTTCCGGAATAAGAAGGGTGATTTCATCACCAGCTGGGCATCGCGGAAAATCTGGGAAATGTGCGATAAGTCGCCGTTGAAGATGCGCCAGCACCAGTACAAGCTTCTCTATAGCGCATGGACCGAGCACGCGCATGCGACTCCGGGAGCCCTGGTCGATGCGATCCTGCGGAGCTCCGGACCTGGTTGGGTGGAAGAGGTCATGGCCGACGATGAGGCCAATATCCAAGAGTGCGTTCGGATGGGTGTCGCACTGTTTGTTGAGCTGCGAATGTACTTGCCTTGCATCGAACCGATTGTTCCCGAGATGGCCAATGGCTGGTTCCATCGGGTTCTTCCCTCCGAGCTTCGGGGTGGTGAGCATGGTGCATCCGTATGGGGTCCAGTCGCCCAGGTAAACATAAACGCCAGCGGTCTCGACCAGGTATCCGTATCCGAGAGCGGAGACTAGATTCGAGGTAAAAAATCCCCCAAGTGCGCATCGTTAAGGAGCGTGGGGGATATGTCAGCAGTACGAGCGTGTGTTCTGGCCGCTCTTCGTCCCCGAGGCCAAGAACATGCTCCGCTGGCGCGTCCGGCTGGAGTGCGGCTGCACTCACGAGGTCTTCACGCACGGGGAGGACGAGTTCCCGGACGATCGCAGCCACCTCGACCCCATCACCCGATGCCGACTTCCCGCCGGCGAGTATTGGTGCCCGTCCGACCTACCCAGATGCCCTACCGCGACATCGTCGAGTGGGTTGACAGGAAAATCACGGAGTTCCCAGCCCGATGCTGAGGAACCTGACTACGACTGGATGGACGCAGAGACCTGGGCGAAGATCCGAAAACCCCGGCCACACTCGTCTGCTTTCTGGAAGGTCAAGCTCGACTGCGGGCACCATCAGCAAGTCTGCACTGACGTGGATTGGAAGCCTGAGATGAGCCCAAGTTGTTGTCCGAGGAGCGCGTCGCGGAGATCCGCCGTGATTTCGAGGAGAGTTGGGCGACCCAGGGGAACACTGGCTGGCCACACGAGGGCCCCGAGCGCGACCACATCCGGAAGATGATCGGCGGCAGCCTTCATCAAATTTTTTCACTGCTCAAGCATGAAAGCCCGGTACGACATCCGGAGCTCCACTATGGTGTGAGACCGAGCCTCACCAAGGCCGCGCACGTGATCAGCCCTCCCCCTGCGACAGAGGCGAGTATCAGGGATGACTTCACGAGGAGGTGCTTCGTCCAGGCAATCTTGCTCATGCGGACCATCTGATTGGATAGGATTGGCAGCATATCGGCGTCTTTGATCTTGGCCGGCAGTTGTTCCAGAGGCCAGAACTTCAGGTGTCCGAAGTAGATAAAGTTGTCTCTCCACTCCTTCTTAACGTGCCACATACGCAACCGGGGGATAACCACCCACATTGCGCAACCGGCCGCCAGTATCAGGGCAATTCCAGCTCCGTAGTATGTGATCTCTTGGACCGGGCCTTCGAGGCGGTTGAACAGACGGTCCTTACCCGAGAGGGTAACTAACATCGCTAGGCCGGCTGATTCGAGTGCAAACGCGAAGGAGGCCTTCGCGTCAACCTTTCCAGTCCAGTCGACGAGAGCGCCGTGGATACGCCAGGCAGTATCCAGCGCATCCTTGTCGCTTTTGCCTGATCCGGCTTCTGCATTTTTGCCCCGACGCATCAGACCGACCAGCGATACGAGGATTTGTAATAGGAGTAGGTCTTGCCACCCATCGCGTAGCTGAACGGGCCGTGCCACATATTGACTCCTTTGCTCAGTTTGGCGGAGTCATTCAGGCCGTCATATGCGCCCTTGCCGATGAATGTGGTGAAGTGGTCCTGCCGTATGTCGCTCAGTTTCGCCGCAAGGTTTGGGGCTGTCCCCACGGAAATCATGTCGTCACTGCCCCTGAACCCTGCTCGGACGAGGAGAGACTTGCCGCTTGCTATTCCGCATGCGTGCTTGAGCTGCCAACCATTCTTCTTGATAGATCCAAACTGGCTCGCTATAGCGGGCTGCACCAGATTGTTCATAGCCCACTTGATCTGCAGAGCTGACTTGGCCGCTCTTGTGTTCCTGTCCGTGCCAGCAAAGATCCCCATGACCCGATCTCCATCAAAGCTGCGGATGTGGCCGTTGTTGGCGCGGATGATCCGCGTACTCACAGATAAGTAGGCTTTCATGACCCTGGCTACTGTGTCGGGGGGAGCGATGGCGACGAGCCCGGATGAATCCGCCATGTCAGCGTAGAGGTAAGTTGATGGCAGATACACACCCTGTGAGTACCCCATCTTGGCTGGATCAGGAACGGATTCAATAACACCGTCATTCCTCACTGTCGTCGTGAGACTCGTGTTGACCGTCTTCACGATGTCATCCTCGACGGCTGATCTCAGCGTCATGCTTCTCCTTGCTTCGCTATCTAGTAATGGATCCAAGCCTATGGGGAGGGGCTGACACTAACCGGCGACTTTGATTCATTCCCAGGCGGTCAGAGAATCTTGAGGCCGTAGTTAGACGTTCTGATCTCTTCTACGCGGCCACCACCGATATCTTTCGGGTACGCCAGACTCCACATAGCATTCCCCTCCCCGCTGCTATAACACGTTGAATAGGCCATCTCTTTCCACATCCGGTCAGTGATGGTCGTGCGTGCTCCGTGCAGGTCACTTAGCTTCGCGGCTATGTTCGGAGCGTCCCCGATGGAAACCAGGTCGTTACTGTTGCGAACGCCAGCACGCACAACGAGCGCATCTCCAAGATCGATTCCGGTCCTGCTGCTTAGCACCCAACTTGATTTGAGGTACTCGCTGAGGCGGTATGCCAGGCTGGGCCTGACTATCTCGTCCACTGCCCATTTGATTTCCAGGGCCGTCCTTGCAGCCACAGTCGGGGCGTTGTCTCCGATGAAAATGGCCATTACGCGGTCTCCGTCGTAGCTTCGGATCTCACCTTTGTTGTCACGAATTACTCGCGTGACAGCAGCCAAGAAAGCACGCACGATCTGAGCGGCCGTCGTAGCGGAGTGATTCTTGGCCAAACCGGAAGAGTCTTCCATGTCTGTGTAAAGATAAACCGCTTTCAGCCAGACACCCCCGTTGTTCAGATTTATTGAATCTGAGGTCGGCACCACTTGGCCCCGCCTTGTGTCCAGCTTGGTCTTGAGGAGGGAGTCTACCGCTGTGCTGTAGTCATCCTTGCGAGTCATGATCCCCATTTCAACGTAGCGAGCGAAAGCTTTAACAGCCTACTAACTGTCATGTTCTTTGGGCCTTGTGTCCAGCCGCCGGGGCCGAGGGCTTCCAGCGACCAGCGACCAGCCCATGCCCTCGATGAAAGCCACAGCGCGCTCGAACATGGCCGGGCTTCCCACGGACAGCTCGAGCCAAAGGCCCGGCCATATCCGCCGAGCCTGCTGTGCGTGACAGGGGAGGGGACGAGATATCTGACATCGCCTCAGTTTTCCAATCGCGGGAACCGAGCTCGCCAACCAGTATGTATGTGGTGATCGCACTGGGATGGGCCTGTTTGTGCTGATTTCGCAGGGATCTTTTCTCCTCGCTAAGTGAGCGTAAAACCTACCCTTCACATGGACCCCCGGGGGCCGGTAAAACCATGCTGGCCGAACGGTTGCCCGGGTTGCTGCCTGACTTGGCTGATACGGCTGCCATGGAAGTCACCGCAATCCACTCCCTGGCCGCGATCCAGTCGTCAGCGGCGCGCTTGATCCGCAGGCCCCCTTTTGAAAACCCCCACCATAGCGCCACTGCGGCGGCCATTATCGGTGGCGGTTCGGGACTTCCCCGTCCAGGTGCGGCGTCGCGGGCACACCGGGGCGTCCTTTTCCTGGATGAGGCACCGGAATACGAGCGCCGGGTACTCGATGCCCTCCGCCAGCCGCTGGAAAGCGGCGAACTGGTCATCCACAGGTCGGCGGGCACTGCAGCCTATCCGGCCCGGTTCCAGCTGGTACTGGCCGCGAATCCGTGTCCGTGCGGCAAGGCGACCGGCAAAGGGACGGACTGCACATGTACGGCGATGATGCGGCGCCGGTACTTCGGGCGCATATCGGGTCCACTGCTGGATCGGGTGGACATTCAACTGCAGGTGGAGCGGGTGTCACTGGCGGACTTTGGCAGTGCGTCACAAGAAGAAGACACCGCCACAGTCGCGGACCGGGTACTGGCGGCGCGGTCACGGCAGCTGGAGCGCCTTGTACCTTTCGGTCTCGAGGCCAACTCGCAGGTGCCCGGTCGCGTGCTGCGCGGAGAGCTGAAGTTACCTCCGGGAACCACTCGGGTGCTGGACATTGCCCTTGAACGAGGTGCACTGACAGCGCGCGGCTACGATCGCGTCCTTCGGCTGGCCTGGACACTGGCGGACCTGGACCAAACGGACAGGCCGGATATCAACCACATCGGACAGGGCCTCGGACTCCGCCAGGCTGCATCCGCAGCATGAGACGCAATTACACGAAAGGACCAAGCCACGTGCCAACAACCAGTCAGGAAAAGGAACGCATAGCCCGGGCGGCGCTGGCGCGGCTCATGGAGCCGCAAGACTCAGTGGGCCTGGCCCTGGTGCGGGCTGTCGGAGCCATCGATGCCCTGGGAGTGGCAACGGGGGAACTGGGTACTGGGCCCACGCTGGAGCAGGAAATCTCCGAGCTCCTCATGGACGAGGGAGGCCCTGCCACGTGGCCAGGCCTCGCCGCCAGCCTCCGGCGTTGGGCACCGCGCGTCGCCGACCTCGCCCCTGAGCGCGACATGGAGACAATGCGGCGCTTGGGTGGGAGAGTCATTGTTCCAGGAGATGAGCTGTGGCCGGCGCAGCTGGCCCACCTCGGTCTGCAGGAGCCACTTTGCCTGTGGTGGAGGGGCAACGAGCAGCCGTTTCCCACTGCCCGACAGGCCGTGGCACTTGTTGGTTCAAGGGACAGTACCAGCTATGGCGCATCAGTGACCGGAGACTTCGCCTACACCCTTGCGCAACGCGGATACACGGTGGTCTCAGGCGGCGCTTACGGGATTGACGCCCATGCGCACCGTGGGGCCTTGAGCGGTGGGAGTGCCGACATACCCACCATTGCGGTCATGGCAGGCGGGGTTGATCGTTTCTACCCGTCGGGCAATGAAGAATTACTCAGGGCCGTGTCGACGCAGGGAGCTGTGATCGCGGAGGTACCGCCCGGATCGGCTCCCACTCGCTACAGGTTCCTCCAAAGGAACCGGCTCATTGCCGCAATCGCTTCGGTCACCGTGGTAGTGGAAGCGCGCTGGCGTTCGGGGGCCCTCAACACAGCCCACCACGCTGAGACGTTGGGCAGGGCTGTGGCAGCTGTCCCAGGGTCGGTGCACAGTGCCAATTCCGCCGGTTGCCACCGCCTCCTCAGGGACGGCGGAGCAGTATGCGTAACTGATGCCGGGGAGATCGCCGAGCTGGCGGGCGCAATGGGGGACATGGACGGTGGAGAGAAAGAATCTCCTCCCGCAGTACACGACGGCTTGTGCCTGGAGGACCTCATTCTCCTGGATGCCCTCCCGCTAAGATCCGCCAGTTCAGTAGAGAAACTGACGGTGGTGGCCGGACTCAGTCCCGACGCCGTCCGTGCAGGGCTGGCACGGTTGAATGCGCTGGGGCTCGCCACTTCGGACCGTGGAACGTGGAAGAGAGCCAAGAATGCCTAGCCGGGCCGAGGAAGGGTATGTTGATGCTGCCTGTTGATACCCGCTACTGGCACAGTGGGAAGGGTGGATGGCCAATCATTACCAGAATCGCTGCAAAGCGCAGTTGAAGGATTCCGGCGCTATCTGGCGGGGGAACGCGCCAGGTCTGCGCACACCGTTCGTGCCTACATTGCCGATGTCGAGAGCCTTCTCGGTTTTGCTGTTCAGGAAGGTGTCGGAGAGCTCGGAGATTTGGAGCTCGGTTCCCTTCGACGCTGGCTCGGTGCCCAGAGCGAAGCAGGCATGGCCAGGGCCACATTGGCCCGCCGAGCAGCCACCGCACGATCGTTCACCTCGTGGGCGTTGCGGGAAGAGCTGATTGGCGTTGATCCCGCCGTCAGGTTGCAGGCCCCCAAGCGGGAAAAGTCCCTGCCGGGCGTCCTCCACCAACAGCAGGTGACCAGGATGGTGGATGACCTGACAACGGCGGCCGAGGAGGGCGGTCCCACGGCCGTGCGGAACCGTGCCATGGTGGAACTGCTGTATGCCACCGGAGTCCGCGTAGGTGAACTCGCGGGCTTGGACGTTGATGACCTCGATCCTGACCGACGGACACTCCGGGTGCTGGGCAAAGGTAACAAGGAGCGCACGGTGCCATTCGGTGTCCCGGCGGCGGTCGCCGTCGACGACTGGTTGAGGCGAGGGCGGCCAGCCGTCGTGACTGCCTTGAGCGGACCCGCATTGTTCCTCGGGGCACGGGGCGGCAGAGTGGATCCACGACAAATCCGCGCAGTGGTGAACAAAATGCTGCAGGATCTGGGTGATACTTCGGCCACCGGCCCCCATGCGCTCAGGCACAGTGCCGCCACCCACCTGCTCGACGGGGGTGCGGACCTCAGGGCTGTGCAGGAAATCCTCGGCCACAGCAGCCTCGCGACGACACAGATCTACACGCACGTTTCCGTGGATCGGCTGCGGAAGAGCTACCAGCAAGCGCACCCACGTGCGTGACGCGCGCAAGTAAACTCCGCACTGGCGGAAACCGGCAGCGTACGGCAAAATGAAAGCACCACGGGGAAACCTTCAATGCACACTTGAGGGTTATATCTGTGCCAATATCGTCAGTAGCACTTCATATAAATGAATAGCCTGTCAGGGCACGCTTGAATTTCATGGCACCCGCAGCAACAGCAAACATCCAGGCAGAGGTCGTTGGGGAAGACGTACCTACAGCTATGGAGGATGGAATGTCTGTTGCAACAACCCGCGGTGTCTTGTTTGTGCACTCGGCCCCGACGGCACTTTGCCCGCACGTTGAGTGGGCCATCGGATCGGTCGTGGACAAGCGGACCGATCTTGAGTGGACCCCTCAGCCTGCTGCGCCCGGGATGTTCCGGGCTGAGCTGTCGTGGACCGGTACGCCCGGCACGGGGGCGCAGTTGGCGTCTGCCCTAAGAGGGTGGGCCCACCTGCGCTACGAGGTTACCGAAGAGCCGAGCCAGGGCGTCGACGGGGCCCGTTGGTCCCATACACCCGAGCTCGGTATTTTCCATGCCGTCACAGACGTGCACGGGAACATCATGGTCACTGAAGATCGCATTCGCTATGCCTACGAGTCCGGTGCGGGGGATCCCTCAGCCGTTTACCATGAACTGTCCCTCGCGCTCGGTGAAGCGTGGGACGAGGAACTCGAGCCGTTCCGGCACGCAGCCGAAGGCGCACCCGTGCGTTGGTTGCACCAGGTCGGCTGACTCGAGACAAACACCACCCCATAGCAATGAAGAGGGCCCCACCGGATGGCGGGGCCCTCTTCATGTCTTCAGGCCGGGGCCTGGACAGTGCTTCTAGACGTTTCGGACAGCGATGACAGCGTTGTGTCCGCCGAAGCCGAAGGAGTTGCTCAGAGCGACGATATCGCCCGCTGGCAGGTCGCGAACGGAGGTCACGACATCGAGGGGGATCTCCGGGTCCTGGTTCTCGAGGTTGATGGTCACCGGTGTCTTTCGTTCGTAGACAGCCAAAACCGTCAGGACGGCTTCAACGGCTCCGGAAGCTCCCAGCAGGTGACCCATTTGGGACTTGGTGGCAGAGACCGCCACATTGTCCACGTGGGTGCCAAGGGCAGCCCGCAGTGCAGTGTACTCAGGCTTGTCGCCCACCGGTGTCGACGTGGCATGGGCGTTGACGTGGACAACGTCTTCAGCCTGGATGCGGCCGTCGAACATGGCAGCCTTGAGGGCCCTTGTAGCGCCGAGGCCCTCAGGGTCCGGTGCCGTGATGTGGTAAGCGTCCGCGGTCACCGAGGTTCCGGCAAGCTCTGCGTAGATCCGTGCTCCGCGGGCGATGGCGTGCTCCTCGGCCTCGAGGACCAAAGCTCCGGCACCTTCACCCATGACGAAGCCGTCACGGTCGATGTCGTAGGGGCGCGAAGCGCGCTCCGGCTCGTCATTCCGGCGGGAGAGCGCCTGCATGGAGGAGAACGCCGCCAAAGGCATCGGGTGGATGGCTGCTTCAGCGCCACCGCAGACCACCACGTCAGCCTTGCCGGACCGGATCAGGTCCAGGCCAAGGTGGAGCGCTTCCGTGCCGGACGCGCAGGCCGAAACAGGCGTGTGTGCTCCAGCGCGGGCGCCGAGGTCCAGGCTGACGGCAGCGGCTACGCCGTTGGGCATCAGCATGGGGACTGTCATGGGAAGTACCCGGCGGGGACCCTTGTCACGGAGGGTATCCCAAGCGTCCAGGAGCGTCCAGACGCCGCCGATGCCAGTAGCGAAGGCCACTGCCAAGCGGTCGTGGTCGATCTCGCCGATACCGGAATCCGCCCATGCCTCACGGGCGGCAATGACACCAAACTGCGTGGAAGGGTCCATGCGCTTGGCTTCCACCCGGCTCAGGACGTCCAGGGCCGGCGTCGAGCACCGGGCAGCAAAGTGGACGGGGAGGTCGTACTTGGCCACCCACTCATCTTCGAGCGTACGGGCGCCGGAGACCCCTTTCAGCGCGTTCTGCCACATTGTGGGTACGTCGCCGCCGATGGGAGTGGTGGCCCCCAGACCGGTTATGACTACTTTGCGTGCCATGCGATCACTCTCTGTCGGATCAGCCTGCCCTCCCGATGGATGCACGGGGGGAGGCAAGAAAAACTCTGGGCGTTATTGCGGCTGTGCCGGGCGCAAGGAGGAATCCCGGCCCGGCACAGCGTTGTCAGGACTAAGCCTGTGCGTTTGCGATGAAGCTGACGGCGTCGCCGACGGTCTTGAGGTTCTTTACCTCTTCGTCGGGGATGCGAACGCCGAACTTCTCTTCAGCGTTGACAACGATGGTCATCATGGAGATGGAGTCGATGTCCAGGTCCTCGGTGAAGGACTTGTCCAGTTCCACGGCTTCGGGGGCAAGGCCGGTTTCTTCGTTGACGATTTCAGCCAGGCCGGCCAGGATCTCTTCGTTGCTAGCCATTGTTGGCTCCTTTTCTTGTTTGTACCGGCTACTGCCGGAAAGGGGGGCAAACCGCGGTTACGGTTTGGGTTTGTAAGTCGTATTCAGTTGGCTGGAGGCCACCGGGACTCCAGGTTCTACGGCAGGACTACTACCTGCGCCCCGAAGACCAGGCCCGCTCCGAAGCCGATTTGCAGGGCAAGGCCGCCGCTCAGTTCCGGGTTTTCCTTGAGTAGGCGGTGTGTGGCCAGCGGGATGGAAGCGGCTGATGTGTTGCCGGCCTGGGCGATGTCGCGGCCGATGACAACGGACTCGGGGAGCTTCAGCTTCTTGACCATCTCGTCGATGATGCGCATGTTCGCTTGGTGGGGAACGAATGCCGCGAGGTCTGCGGCGTCGATACCTGCAGCGTCCAGGGCTTGCTGGGCTACCTTTGCCATCTCCCACACGGCCCAACGGAACACGGTCTGGCCATCTTGGCGCAGTGTGGGCCAGACATCCTGGGTGGCCGAAAGAATGGCGGGGTCGTCGATTTCGTCGGAGTGCCGTGCGGACTCACCAAGTTTCTTGACGTCTTCCAGCGAGTGCGTCATGCCGATGGCGTCCCATTTGCTTCCATCGGAACCCCAGACGGACGGGCCAATGCCGGGGGTGTCGGACGGGCCAACAACCACTGCACCTGCGCCGTCGCCAAGCAGGAAGGAGATGGTGCGCTCGTGGTTGTCGATAACATCCGAGAGTTTCTCGGCGCCGACCACCAGGACGTACTGCGCTGCGCCGGAGCGCACCAGGGCATCAGCCTGGGCCACGCCGTAGCAGTACCCGGCACAGGCGGCCGAGATATCGAAGGCGGGTGCCGGCGTCGCGCCCAAACGTTCGGTGAGGGCGGCGGCGGCCGACGGCGTGGCGTAAGGGTGAGTCACGGTCGAGACAATGACTGCGCCCAATTGGGACGGTTCGATTCCGGCCTGCTGGATTGCTTCGCGCGCAGCACCTTCGGCCATGTCGATCACGCTGACATCCGCGGCGGCGCGGTGGCGGGTGATGATGCCGGTGCGCTGGCGGATCCACTCGTCGGAAGAGTCGATCCACTGGCAAACGTCCTCGTTGGTGACTATGACGTCGGGCCGGTAGGCGCCGATGCCCAGGATGCGGGCGTTCTCATTGACCGCAGTCTTGTTCAGTACCGGGGTGCTCATGCCTGTCCTTCCAATTCAGCGAAAAGTGCAAGAGCCGCGGACAGGTCATCCGGGGTTTTTACTGCAACGGTCTTCACGCCGGGCATGCCGCGCTTGGCGAGGCCGGCAAGGGTCCCGGCGGGTGCAAGCTCGATGACGCCCGTGACTCCGCGCTTGACCATTGTTTCCATGCACTTGTCCCAGCGAACGGGCCGGGAGACCTGTGCAATGAGGCTCTCGACGGCCGCCGTGCCATCCGTAACTTCCTGGCCATCGTAGTTCGACAGCAACGGGACGGACGGGCTCTGGGGCGACAACGATGGCTTGAGGGCTTCCAAAGCGCTCACCGCAGGGGCCATGTGCGAGGTGTGGAATGCGCCCGCAACCTTAAGGGGAATGACGCGGGCCTTGGCCGGCGGGTTGTCTGCGAGAGCCTTGAGCTGGTCGAAAGTGCCGGCCGCGACTGTCTGGCCCGCGCCGTTGACGTTGGCCGGAGTTGCGCCGGAAGCTTCAATGGCTGCCAGGACCTCGGCGGGGTCGCCTCCTACCACGGCGCTCATGCCGGTGGGAGTCACTGCCGCTGCCGCTGCCATGCTGTTGGCGCGTTCACGGACGAAAGTCATGGCTTCGGCGTCGGTCAGGACGCCGGCAAGGGCGGAAGCCGTGATCTCACCGACGGAGTGGCCGGCCAGGATGACCGGGAGGCTGCTGAGCTCGACGTCGAAGAGCGAAGTTGCGGCTACCAGGCCGGCTGCAACAATCAGCGGCTGCGCTACTGCGGTGTCCTTGATGGTCTCTTCGTCAGAGGTGGTGCCGTGGGCCTTGAGGTCAATGCCTGCGATCTCGCTCAGGGAGGCCAACTGGCCTTCGACGGAGGGGAGTTCCAGCCAGGGGGCCAAAAATCCGGGGGTCTGGGAGCCCTGTCCAGGGCAGACGATTGCAAGCACGTATCCAGCTTTCCAAATTGCCACGTGATCCACTGGTGTTTTGGTACACCAAGCTCACTGGGTCAGTTTGTAGGAAGTCTACAACGGTTCAGTTCTGTGAACGCGACGCGTGACGTTCCGGGGCGGCTTTGGGTTGGGCCGAAAGCCGGCCTACAACCAGGGCCGTTTGCAGCACAAACGCCTCCCTGGGCAGGAGCGGATCCCAGCCTGTGACGTCGCAGACACGCTTCAAACGGTAGCGCACAGTGTTGGCATGCACGAACAGTTCCCGGGCTGTGGCCTCCAGGGAATGCCCCAGCTCAAGGTAGGTTCCCAGAGTCTCCACCAAGCCATTGGAGGCCGCCAGAAGGGGCCGGTAGATGTTCTTGATGAGCGACCTGCGGGCCGCGTCATCGCCCGAGACCACACGTTCGGGGAGCAGGTCATCGGCCGCCACCGGGCGCGGGGCCGAAGGCCAGGCGCGGGCGGCCGTGAGGCCCGCGAAAGCCGCTTGTGCCGAACTGCTCGCCTCGACCAGCGAACCGGCTTCGGGTCCGTACACGACGGCGCCGGGGGCGAACAATTCGCTGAGTTTGACGTAGGCCGTGTCCCGGTCCTGTACCCCGCCCAGAATGAGGATCAACCGGTCGCCCTGGATTCCCACCAGTGCGTCCTCGGCGAAGCGCCCGGCCGTCCGGCGCAGTTCGCTGACGTAACTGGCGCTGGGTTCCGACGGCGAATTGCCCACCATGACGGTGAACCTCTCCTGGGCTTTCCAGCCCAGGGCAGCGATCCGGGACCGCAAAGCGTCAGTGTTTTCGCCTCGAAGAATGGCATCTACGATCAAGGCCTCAAGGCGTGTGTCCCAGGAACCACGCGATTCAGCTGCACGCGCATAAACGTCCGCTGCCGCAAACGCGACCTCCCGCGAGTATCGCAGGACCGCTTCGCGCAACGATGGCTGGTCCGACTCCGGAGCGATCACGGGTACCTGGTCTTCGACAACTTCGACGACGATGCGGATCAGCTGCAGCGCCTTTTGCAGGCTGATGGAGCGCGTCAGTTCGGTGGGGGCATTACCAAAGACATCGGTGAGGATCCACGACGGCGAGCTCGGACGCTCGTACCACGTCACGAATGCGGCGATGCCATTCTGGGCCACCAATCCCAGCGCCGAGCGCTCGTCCGAGCTCAGGCGGCTGTACCAGGGCAGTGACTTCTCGAGCTTTCGCATGGTGCTGGTGGACAGTTGCCCAACGTTGGCGCGCAGCTGCCGCAGGGTTTCGGCCTTTTCAGGCGACAATGCCGGGGTTGCTGCCTTGCGCTTGGAAGTTGTTTTGACGGGCTCTGCCATGGAACGAGCATACGGCCCATCCCGGGCAAGCTCCATTTGTGAGAAGGCTACAACTGACGTTGCTGCCCGTCACGTCCTGCCGGGCACCCTGGTTGCCCCCTTAAAGCCCGACGGCGGGCCCCACCTTTCGGTGGAAGCCGCCGTCGCGGTACTGCTGTTGTTGCGGGACGTGCCCGGCAACTATTTAGGCGTCGCCGCCTGCTCCGCCGGTGGTGCCGGCGTTGACATCCAGGAGCCGATACTTCTCGATGGCCTTCTCCAGTGCGTCCTCCGCAACTTCGCCCTTGGCGGCGAGGAGTTGCAGGGTTTTGGCGACGATGGAGTGGGTGTCGTTTTTGAAGTAGCGGCGTGCGGCTTGGCGGGTGTCGGAGAAGCCGAAGCCGTCTGCTCCGAGTGAGGCGAAGTCGTTGGGGATGTATTGGCGGATTTGGTCGGGGACGGCTTTCATGTAGTCGGTGACGGCGATGACGGGTCCGGTTTTGCCTGCGAGTTGTTCGGTGATGAAGGGGGTGGGTGCGGGTTGGCCGGGGTTGAGGAAGGCGTGGTCTTCGGCGGCGAGTCCGTCGCGTCGGAGTTCGTTCCAGGAGGTCACGGACCAGACGTCGGCTGCGACGTTCCAGTCTTCGGCGAGGATCCGGGCGGCTTCCAGGGCCCAGGGCACGGAGACGCCGGAGGCGAGGATCTGCGCGGTGGGCCGGTTGTTATCGCCCTCGGGGGCGTCGGCGAGGTGGTAGATGCCCTTGATCAGTGCGTTGGTGTCGAGGTTTTCCGGTTCCGCGGGTTGGGTGATGGGTTCGTTGTAGACGGTGAGGTAGTACATCACGT
>NZ_JARVTB010000016.1:0-126824 GCF_030208885.1 Arthrobacter sp. fls2-241-R2A-172
GTGGAGGGGGCCGGTGAACGTCGCGGTGCCGGTGCCCGTGCCGGTGCCCGTGCCGGTGCCCGTGCCGCTGCCGCTGCTTGTGCCGGTGCTGGTGCTGGTGGTGGTCTTGGTGGGTGTGTTGCTGTGGGTGAGTTGGTCCAGGAGGTCTTGGTGGCTGATGGTGACGGTGAGTTGGGGTCGGAGTCCGCCGTTGGTGGGGAGTTTGCCGGTGGTCATCGCGAGGTTGCAGGCGCCGACGAGGCCGTCGAGGAGTTTTTGTGGCCGGGAGCGCCGGTCCAGGTCCGGTCCGGTGGGTTGGGTGGTGTGTCGGGGGTTGGTGGCGGTGTTCATGGCGGTGGTGAGGGTTTCGTATTGTTCGGTGGTGGCGAAGATTTCGAGGTGGTGCAGTCCGTAGCGGTGTCGGCGGCGGAGGAAGGTGCCTTGGAGTTGGCGGAGGGTTTCTTCGGAGGGTTCGGTTCCGTCTTGGTCGATCCTGTCGGTCCAGCGTTGGGCCATTTTGGTGAGGAAGTCGGGGTCGCTTTCGGTTGCGGTTCTGGTCAGTGCGTGTTCCATGCGGGTGGTGGTTTCGGCGTCGGTGAGGTGCCGGACTTTATCCAGGGCGGTGCTGATGATCGTGGCGGAGCGGGAGGGTATTTGGGCTGATCCGATCGCGTCGGCGAGCGTTTCCCGTCGGGCGGGGAGGGGTTGTCCGGCTATTCCGGGCTGGGGGAGGACCTCGGCGGCGAGGGCGAGTCTGCGGCGGGCTTCGCTGATACTGATCCGCAACCGGGCGCGGAGGAACTGTGCCGCGTTCCGGTACCCGTCATCGAGCAGGGCCGCGTCGCTGGTCCGGATGACCGCGTGAGCGTCGCTGGCCTCACCGGCCTGGCTGGGAACAGCGTGCTCCTGGGTGCCCGGCGAGGTCTCGGTCCATCCCGTGGACCAGCCGGGGGCGGCGGAGGACTGGGCGCCTCGAGCTTCATTCCGGGTCCGTTCCACAGCCTGGGCCGCGACCACCTGCAAATACTCCAACGACCGCGAAAGCTCCTCCACCCGCCCAGCAAAATCCGCAGCCGCCTGGAAACCCAGCAACCCGGCCTCGGCCATCGCGGAGCCGCGTAGCTCTTCCAAAGCCGTGGCGCCGTTCTCCAACGCTTCTGGAAGGCAGCCAAGCGGCGCGATGGTGCCTGGCCTGTCAGACATCCCTTTGCCAGGGGAGGCTGTGGCTCTTCCGGGCCGACCTTCGAGCCGCATCGTTGCAGGGACGTCATCGGGGGCAACAAGCAGCGTATCGGCGCCCGACGAACCCGGCCGCCGCTCCAATACCTGCTCATCGCTTTCCATACGAAAACCCTGTCAGGCCGAGCTTCCATGGATCAGCCCCCAACTGGCCTATGTGGAAAACTATGTGCCGACGTAACCCACGCCGTGCCCAGCGGCTCGCGTGCGGGCACCTCTCTATGCGGTAAGCGCTGCAAAGGCCATCTGTTCGAGGATGGGCCGGGCTGATTTCGCGGCGATCTTCCTCCCGTGGTGGCGCACTGAATGCGGGGTGGAGTTGATCAAGCCGAAGGCCGCATGGGCCCGCACCCGCAGGCCGGAAACATCTGCATCCTCGTGAATGCGGGCGAGGACTCCAACCCAGGTCTCAACGTAGGAGCGCTGCAACTGCCGTACTTCGGCCTGGTCGGCATCGCCGAGGCTGCTGAAATCCCGGTCCTGTACACGGATGACGTCGGGGTTGCTCAGGGCAAAGTCCACTTGGAACCGGATCAATCCCTGCAGGGCTTCCGTGGGAGTTCCAGCGTCCGAGACCACTCGCAGTCCGCCGTCCAGGAGGTCCCGGCTAACGCTGAGGAGCAGTTCGCCAAGCACGGCCTGTTTGCCGGGAAAATGGCGGTACACGGCGGGTCCACTGACGCCTGCTGCTGCGCCGAGGTCCTCAAGGGACACCCGGCTGAAGCCGTTTTCCGCGAACAGCCCTGCGGCGGCGGACAGCAAAGCCAACCTGCGTAGCTCCTTTGCGTGGCTGCGTTGCGTCATGGCAGTGCGGCTACCGTCGGTGCTTGTTTCCGGGCCTACGGTCACGTTCTCCTCCTTGGCGCCCACGCCGGCAGAGCGGGCGTTGCTGTGCTGGACATCACAGTTAATAAAGACTAACCTAAATTTCAGTTACGTGGCACTAACCGAAATGGCCTGTGGCCGGGAATGGAACAGGGGTCGATGGAGACAATCGCCAGCTTGACGGGAACCGCCGGCGGCACCTTCGAGGCCAACCACGAGGCGCAGCGCGCCCTGGTTGAGGAGTTGAAGAACCGCTTGGCAACAGCGGCATTGGGCGGGCCCGCAGCGTCCCGCGAACGCCATATCAAGAGGGGCAAGCTTCTCCCCAGGGAACGCATCGACTACTTGTTGGACGAGGGAAGCCCATTCCTGGAGATCGCACCCTTGGCCGCAAACGGGATGTACAACGACGATTCGCCCGGAGCCGGTGTCATTGCAGGCATTGGACTCGTTCATGGCCGCCACGTCCTGGTCATTTCCAACGACGCGACGGTCAAGGGCGGGACCTACTACCCGATGACTGTGAAAAAGCATCTCCGGGCCCAGGAGATCGCGCTGGAGAACAAGCTCCCGTGTATCTACCTGGTGGATTCAGGCGGGGCGTTCCTGCCCAAGCAGGATGAGGTCTTCCCCGACAAGGAGCATTTCGGCCGGATCTTCTACAACCAGGCCCGGATGTCCGCGGCCAAGATCCCACAGATCGCCTCCGTGATGGGTTCGTGCACCGCGGGTGGGGCCTACGTCCCGGCGATGAGTGACGAGACCGTGATTGTCCGCAACCAGGGGACCATCTTCCTTGGCGGCCCGCCCTTGGTTAAGGCAGCCATCGGCGAGATCGTCACGGCGGAAGAACTGGGCGGCGGTGAGGTGCATTCCCGGATTTCCGGGGTGACGGACCACCTGGCGGAGAACGACCAGCACGCACTTGAAATCGTCCGGGACATCGTGGCGACGTTGCCGAAGCCGGCACAGCCGGCGTGGGACGTGCTCGACGTCGTCCTGCCGCCTTTGGCCGAACAGGCGGAGCTTTACGGTGTGGTTCCCACAGACGTCAACGCCCAGTACGACGTCCGCGAAGTCATTGCCCGGCTGGTGGATGGCTCCGAGTTCCATGAATTCAAGAAGAACTACGGGACCACCCTGGTCACCGGGTTCGCGCATCTACATGGGCATCCGGTGGGCATCGTCGCCAACAATGGTGTCCTGTTCAGCGAGTCCTCACTCAAGGGCGCCCACTTCATTGAGCTCTGCGACCAGCGGGGAATCCCACTGATCTTCCTGCAGAACCTCTCCGGTTTCATGGTGGGCAAGGACTATGAGCAAGGTGGCATCGCCAAGAACGGCGCCAAAATGGTCACGGCGGTGGCAACGGCCCGCGTACCAAAACTGACCGTGGTTATAGGCGGTTCCTTTGGTGCCGGCAACTACTCCATGTGCGGCCGGGCGTACTCGCCGCGGTTCCTCTGGATGTGGCCCGCCGCCCGTATCTCCGTCATGGGCGGCAATCAGGCATCCAGCGTCCTGGCGACGGTCAAGAGGGACCAGTATGAGGCTGCCGGCCAGGAATGGTCCGCGGAAGACGAAGAGGCGTTCAAGGCGCCCATCAAGCAACAGTACGAAGACCAGGGGAGTCCGTACTACTCCACCGCCCGGCTATGGGATGACGGCATTATCGATCCCGCCGATACACGCCGGGTCCTGGGCCTGGCACTTGACGTCGTCTCCCGCCAACAACTGCCCGAGACCTCCTTCGGCCTCTTCAGGATGTGAACATGACCTTCCCGACGCCAACCAAAGCCCCGACCACAAGTCCAACCGCACCCCGCACCTTCAATGCCGTCTTGGTCGCCAATCGGGGCGAGATTGCCTGCCGGGTCATCCGTACGCTGAAGGAGATGGGCATCCGCTCCGTCGCCGTGTATTCGGACGCCGACAAAGAGGCAAAGCACGTCACGCTCGCCGACACTGCCGTCGCCATCGGCGGCACGGCTCCCGCAGAGAGCTACCTCCGGATCGACGCCATCATCGAGGCGTGCCGTCGCAGTGGGGCCGATGCCGTCCACCCTGGTTACGGCTTCCTGTCAGAGAACGTGGAGTTCGCCAAAGCGCTGGACGCCGCGGGCATCACGTTCATCGGCCCGGGGATCGGTGCCATCGAGGTAATGGGTGACAAGATCCGCTCGAAGAACCATGTGATGGCCTACGACGTCCCGTGCGTGCCCGGGATCGCCAAACCCGGACTCACGGACCAGGAACTCATTGATGCTGCTCCGGGAGTGGGGTTTCCCCTCCTGATCAAGCCGTCAGCGGGCGGTGGCGGCAAGGGTATGCATGTGGTGGAACGGCTGGAAGACATGCCCGCCACCCTTCTCACGGCCAGGCGCGTAGCTGCAGCTGCCTTCGGAGACGACACGCTCTTCCTCGAACGCCTCATCCGTGCTCCCAGGCACATTGAAGTGCAGGTCCTGGCGGACAACCATGGCAACGTCATCCACCTCGGCGAGCGCGAATGTTCGCTGCAACGCCGGCATCAAAAGGTCATCGAGGAAGCCCCGTCGGCCCTTTTCGACGCACTGCCTGATGGCCAGGCACAACGGGAGCGGATCGGTGAGGCTGCGTGCCAGGCGGCGCGGAGCGTCAATTACAGCGGCGCCGGCACAGTGGAGTTCCTGGTCTCGGACGAGCACCCGGACGAGTTCTTTTTCATGGAAATGAATACCCGGCTGCAGGTGGAGCACCCCGTCACGGAGATGGTCACGGGCGTCGACCTCGTTGAATGGCAGGTGCGGATCGCCGCCGGCGAGGTGCTAACCGTCGCGCAATCCGACGTCGTGCTTAACGGCCACGCCGTTGAGGCGCGTGTCTACGCCGAGGTGCCCGAGCGGAACTTCATGCCGTCGATGGGGCGTGTCGTGGCGCTGGCCGAGCAGGGTGCGGTCGATTCATCAGTGTCAGGAGTGCAGTACGGGCATGCCAACGTCCGGATCGACTCGGCCATGCGTGAGGGTTTGGAGATCACCGGCGACTACGACCCCATGCTTGCCAAAGTCATTGCGTGGGGCGAAGACCGCGCGGCGGCGCTGGCCACCCTCGATGCGGCCCTGGAGCGTTACACGCTGCTGGGTGTGGATACTAACGTCGAGTACCTGCGGCTGCTCATCAATGATTCCGAGGTCCGCGCCGGGCATTTGGATACGGGGCTGATCGAACGGAAACTCCCGTCCATGGCGTTCCGGCACGCTGGGCCGAGCGAACTGATCGCTGCCGCGCTCACGCTGTGGCTGGATCGCACCGGGCCGGCGCTCGCAGGCAACGCCTGGAAGGTTCCTGACGCTTGGCGGGTAGGCGCCCCTGCCGCCTGGACGGCGACGTTGGGTGTTTCGGGAGGTGCCATGGCGACGGTGTCCATCGCCGAGGACGACGGTGCCCTCACGGCAAGGATCGACGGCGGAGACCCCGTTAACGCGACGGTGGTGGAACGCAGCGGCGACAGCATCGTCCTGGAGCTCGACGGCGGTGTCCTCACCTACGCGGTGGGCGTGGCGCCGGGCGCCGTCCCGGAGCTTTTCATGGGAAACGACGGCTGGTCTTGCCGCTTTGAGGTCCTTAACCGTGCCGAACGGCTGCGTCGGATACTCGCCGGCATCCAGCGCGAAGAGGGTGCCGCGGACCCGGAGGTGCGCTCGCCGATGCCCGGAACCGTGGTGTCCGTGTCCGTGGCTGACGGCGACACCGTGGAAGAGGGCCAGGTGCTCCTGGCCGTCGAAGCCATGAAGATGGAACACCAACTGGTGGCCTCGGTCGCCGGAACCGTGCATCTGGGCAGCAAGCCCGGGGACTTGGTCAAAGCAGACCAGGTGCTCGCCACCATTCATATAGCCGCCGGCACAGATGAGGCCGGCACTCACCAGACCAGCACAGACAAGGAAGTCCAGCCATGAGCACCTTTGAACTCAACGAGGAATACCAGGACCTGAGCGACTCCGTCCGAGAGTTCGCCGACGAGGTGGTAGCCCCTGTCTCGGCAAAGCACGACGAAGAGCACAGCTTTCCCTATGAAGTAGTCAAGCAGATGGGGGAGATGGGGCTCTTCGGGCTGCCGTTCCCGGAAGAGTTCGGTGGCATGGGCGGAGACTACTTCGCCCTGGCGCTGGCTTTGGAGCAGCTGGGCCGAGTGGACCAATCCGTCGCCATCACCCTCGAAGCGGGTGTTTCCTTAGGGGCCATGCCCGTCTACCGCTTCGGCACGGATGCGCAAAAGGAACAGTGGCTCCCGGAGCTGGCTTCCGGGCGCTCCTTGGCTGGTTTTGGCTTGACGGAGCGCGAGGCTGGTTCTGATGCCGGGGGCACCAAAACCCACGCGCACACGGAGAACGGCGAGTGGGTCATCAACGGCAACAAGGAGTTCATCACCAACTCCGGTACGGACATCACCACTCTGGTCACGGTCACCGCCGTCACCGGCCAAAAAGAGAACGCGGACGGCAGCACCAAGAAGGAAATCTCCACCATCCTTGTGCCCACCGACACGCCAGGTTTCACCGCCGAAAAGCCGTACAACAAGGTGGGCTGGAACGCGTCCGACACGCACCCGCTCACCCTGGACAATGTCCGCGTCCCGGAAGCGAACCTGCTGGGCGAGCGCGGCCGCGGCTACGCGAACTTCCTCTCCATCCTGGACGAGGGACGCATCGCCATTGCTGCCCTCGCCACCGGCGCAGCCCAGGGTTGCGTGGACCTGTCCGTGAAATATGCCAAGGAACGCAGCGCTTTTGGGCAAAACATCGGGAAGTACCAGGCCATCCAGTTCAAGATCGCGCGGATGCAGGCCAGGGCCCACACAGCCCGCCTGGCGTATTACGACGCGGCCTCACGCATGCTGGCAGGCAAGCCGTTCAAGACCGAAGCGGCCATAGCTAAGATGGTCGCAGGCGAGGCAGCCATGGACAACGCGCGGGACGCCACCCAGGTGTTCGGCGGCTATGGCTTCATCAACGAATTCACGGTGGCACGCCATTACCGCGACTCCAAGATCCTTGAAATCGGGGAAGGCACCACCGAGGTCCAGTTGATGCTCATCGCCCGAGAGCTGGGTCTGTAACCGTACGGGAAGGATCAAGGATGATTGACAAGGTTGTTGCCAGCGCCGCTGAAGCGGTGAGGGACATCCCGGACGGCGCCTCGCTCGCCGTCGGCGGTTTTGGCCTGTGCGGTATTCCCGTCGCGTTGATCGATGCGCTCCACAGCCAAGGCACCACGGACCTGGAGACCGTCAGTAATAACTGCGGGGTGGACGACTGGGGCTTGGGAATCCTCCTCAAGGACGGCCGCATCCGCCGCACCATCAGCTCATATGTCGGCGAGAACAAGGAGTTCGCACGCCAATACCTGGCGGGGGAGTTGGAAGTGGTCCTCACCCCGCAGGGCACGCTGGCTGAGAAGCTTCGCGCCGGCGGTGCGGGCATCCCGGCTTTCTTCACCAAGGCCGGCGTGGGAACGCAGGTGTCCGAAGGCGGTCTCCCGCAAAAGTACGACGCCGACGGGAACGTTGCGATCGCTTCCTCGCCAAAGGAGGTGCGCACCTTCAATGGAGCCGATTACGTCCTGGAAGAATCGCTGACCCCGGATTTCGGCCTTGTCCATGCCTGGAAGGGCGACAGGCACGGCAATCTGGTGTTCCACGCGACGGCAATGAACTTCAATCCCCTGTGCGCGATGGCGGCCAGGACCACCATTGCCGAGGTCGAAGAACTCGTCGAACCCGGTGAACTGGACCCGGAACACATCCACACGCCGGGTATCTTCGTGCAGCGCGTGGTGGTGGCGCCGTCTACCGAAAAGCGGATCGAGAAGCGGACTGTCGCCTTGGGGGCATCAGCGTCCGACGGCACGAGAGAACAGGCAGGAGCCTAGCCATGGAATCGAACAGTCTCCAGGACATCCCGCCCCGTCCCGAAGCCGTGCGTCACGAGTACCGGCGCGCCGACGTCGAACATCACGAAGCCAAAGGCTGGACCCGCAACGAACTGGCCGCCCGCGTGGCCAAGGAACTGGTCAACGGCCAATACGTGAACCTGGGAATCGGGATGCCAACCCTGATCCCCAACTACATCCCGGACGGTGTGGAAGTCATTCTCCATTCCGAGAACGGCATCCTCGGTGTCGGTCCCTACCCGGCAGAGGACAGGGTAGACCCTGACCTCATCAACGCCGGCAAGGAGACCGTCACCACCAACGCGGGCGCGGCGTTTTTCGATTCGGCGTCGTCCTTCGGCATGATCCGCGGCGGGCATGTGGACGTTGCTGTCCTGGGCGCCATGGAGGTGGCTGCCAACGGTGACCTCGCCAACTGGATGATTCCGGGCAAGATGGTGAAGGGGATGGGCGGCGCCATGGACCTGGTGTTCGGTGCCAAGAAGGTCATCGTGATGATGGAGCACGTGGACCGGAGCGGCAGGCCGAAGATCGTCCAAAGCTGCACCCTTCCGCTGACGGGCAAAGGCTGCGTTGACCGCATCATTACGGACCTCGCGGTGATTGACGTCGTCAAAGACGAAGGCGATCCGCGTTTGGTGCTGCGCGAGCTGGCCCCGAACGTCAGTCTCGACGACGTCGTTGCCGCTACCGGGGCCGAGCTGTTTGAGGAAGACCAGGAGCTGACCGTATGACGCGGATCGTCGAGCAGCGTGGGCTTTATTTCGATGAGCTTGAAGAGGATGTGGTCTACACGCATAGGCCCGGGCGTACGGTCACCGAAACGGACAATGTCCTTTTCACCACCATGACCATGAACACGCAGGCACTGCATTTGGACGCCGCGTGGAGCGCAGGGCAGCCCTTCGGACAGCGGCTCATGAATTCCATGTTCACGCTGTCCACCATGGTGGGGCAGTCCGTCACGCAGCTGACGCAGGGCACCATCATTGCGCAGTTGGGGCTGACCGACGTCACCTTTCCGCACCCGCTGTACCACGGGGATACGCTGTACACGGAGACGGTGATCCTCGGAAAAAGGTTGTCGTCCTCCCGCCCCGGACAGGGCGTGGTGACCATGCAGCACACCGGCCGCAACCAGGACGGGACCGTGGTGGCATCGGCCACCCGTACCTGCCTCATGTGGACCAAGGAAGCGCACGCCGCGCAGTCCTGACCTCCGCTTGACGCCACCGCCCCCACACCCCAGCAGCGAGGTAATGCATGTCTTCTCCCTTCACCATGGGCCCGGCCCTTTTGTTCTGCCCGGCTGACCGGCCCGAGCGTTTCGGGAAGGCCGCCGACAGGTCCGATGCCGTGATCCTGGACCTGGAGGACGCGGTAGCTCCGGCCGACAAGCCCGGCGCCCGCAACGCGATCATCAGGCAGCCGGACGGGGAGCGCCTGGATCCGGCCACAACCATCGTCCGCGTCAACCCGGTGGGCACGCCCGAGTTTGAGGCAGACCTGGAAGCCTTGGCCGCAACGCCGTACCGCACTGTGATGCTGGCCAAGGCGGAAAGCGCCGGGCAGCTCGCGGCGTTGGCGGGTTACCAGGTCATAGCGCTGTGTGAAACGGCCGCCGGAATCGTCAACGCTGCCGCGATCGCGGCGCAACCGAACGTCGTCGGCTTGATGTGGGGTGCCGAAGACCTGCTCGCCTCCCTGGGCGGCCTGTCCAGCAGGAACGACGACGGCGGGTACCGGGCTGTAGCACTGCACTCTCGTTCCGCTGTGCTGCTTGCCGCCAAGGCTGCGGGCAAGGAAGCCATCGACTCCGTGTACGTGAACATCCCGGACCTTGATGGCCTGGGCGTGGAGTCCCGGGATGCGGTGGCCAGCGGGTTCGGTGCGAAGGCCTGCATCCACCCGAACCAGGTCGCCGTGGTCCGGGAAGCCTATGCCCCCGCACCCGAAGCAGTGGAGGCGGCCACTGAGTTGCTTGACGCAGCCGCAGCAGCCGGTACAGGGGTGTTCCAGTTCAAAGGGAAGATGATCGACGGCCCCATCCTCAAGCACGCCGAAGCGACGCTTCGCAGGGCTGGTCGCTAACGACGGGTCCGGCCCTAGTTCGCTGCACACACCGTTAAACGGCGGGGACAGCAAACAAGGGCCGGATCGCGGGGCGCTCCGCGTTCCCGGGGGCCGGAATCGCAGGGCGCCGCAGCGCGCTAGGCGCGGACCGCCGTCGAGAGTTCCGTCAGCTCCACCGTGGCGGGCCGTGCAGCCGTGCTGGTGATCGCTACGGCTTGCCCGCTGCGGGCAGATTCCAGCACCGATTCCATGACCTCCAGGGCGTGGAAGGCCAACTGTCCACCGGCACGCGGTTCCTGTCCCGCCGGAGTGGCCGCAAGGTCGGCGATGCCAAAGCCGCGTCCCGAGTCCACATAGCCCGCAGACACCGGGAGCGTCTCCCAAGCCTCGGCGCCTAGTGCGAAAAGCTCCACGTCGCCGTCGAAGTAGTTGGGGTCGGGCACCACCAAGGAACCTTTTTCGCCGTGGATTTCGATGTTGGGGCTCTTGGTTTTGACCGCGTCGAAGCTCATGAAGAGCGTCGACAAGGCCCCGGAGGCGTGGACCAGGACACCCGTGACGTGCGAGTCAATGGCAACCGGCACTTTTTGGCCTTCTCGCGGACCCGATCCGATGGTCCGTTCGTCACGCGTATGACTGGCTGCGCCTACCACCGAAACCACAGGTCCGAGCAGGGTGACCAGTGCAGAGACGTAGTACGGGCCCATGTCCAGGAGGGGCCCACCACCGGGCTGGTAGTAGAAGTCGGGGTTCGGATGCCACCGCTCGTGCCCCGGAGTAGCCATGGTGGCCGTGGCGGAGATGGGCGCGCCGATCAGGCCGTCGTCGATCGCCTTGCGGGCAGTCTGGATGCCAGTGCCCAACACGGTGTCCGGTGCGCAACCAACCACCACCCCTGCAGCGGCTGCCGCGTCGAGTACTTCCCGGGCCTCCGTGGTGGTGGCTGCCAACGGCTTTTCGCCGTAGACGGACTTGCCGGCGGCGATGGCCTTCAACGCAATGTCGGCGTGTGCAGCGGGAATGGTCAGGTTGAGGACGAGCTCAACGTCATTGGCGGCCAGGAGCTCGTCCACAGTGAGGGCCCTGACGCCGTCGTAGGAGTCTGCCACGGCCTGCGCCCGGGCGGGATCGAGGTCGGCAACGGCTACCAGATTGATGGTGTCGAGCCGGCGGAAGTTGCTCAGGTACTGCGCGATGATGGCGCCGCAGCCAATGATTCCGACGTTTAGCGGCTTGCCCACAGCATGCCCCTTTCGATAATGGTGCGGACGTTGCTGTCCTGGAGGATTTCCACGCGGTGGCCGGGGGTGCAGACAAAGATCCTGCCCTTGCCCCATTGACGGGTCCAGATTGCCGGCGAAGTTACTTCACGGTTCCACGGATCCCACTCCCGCACTTTCTGGGTGGTGGTAGCAAGGACGTCGATGTAGTCGTCGGACAGGACCCAGTACTGCTCCGTGACGAGATCGAAATCCCCGATGCCCTTGGTGATGGGGTGTTCGGCGGCCGCTGGAAGCATGTTCACCGTGTAGGGGACGTAGTTGTCGGACTGTTCGCCCGACAGCTCGTCAGGATGCTTACCGGGGTGGCAGGCAAACTGGCCGCCGATCAGGTGCAGGTAATCCGAGTTGTTGCGGTAGGAATCGGCGATGCCTCCGTGCCAGCCCGCGAGTCCCGTGCCGTTCTCGACGGCCGTGCGGAGCCCCTCGAACTCATCCTTCTCAATGGTGGTCATGGTCATGCACTGGACGATCAGGTCGACGCCCGCCATGTAGTCGGGATCAGCATAGATCTTGGGGGATTCCTCCACCCGGACGTCGTAGCCGTTCTCCCGCAGGTAGGGAATGAACAGCTCTGTGGCTTCCACCGGCTGGTGTCCGTCCCAGCCGCCGCGAACCACCAGCGCTGTCTTGTTGTTGCTTGTCATGGTTTCCTTCGATTTCGGGGCGTTGTGTCGTTGAGTCGGGTGTGGTGCTGTCAGCGCGTAGCAAACGCAGCATCGAAAGCTGCCGCCGGGGGCCGTATGGCGGCCAGCCGACGAACCATGTCCAGCGCCTGGGGAGCGCCGATCAGCCGGTCCATTCCGGCGTCCTCCCATTCGATGCTGGTGGGTCCTTCGTAGCCAATGGCATTGAGCGTCCGGAAGATCGGCTCCCAGTTAACGTCCCCGTGCCCGGCAGTGATGAAGTCCCATCCGCGCCGTGGATCAGCCCACGGCAGGTGGGATCCAAGGCGCCCGTTGCGCCCGTTGAGTTGCCGGACGGATTCCTTGACATGGACATGGAAGATCTTGTCCGCAAAGTCCTGGAGGAACATCACGGGGTCCAGGTCCTGCCACATAAAGTGGGAGGGATCGAAGTTCAGTCCAAATCCTTCCCTGTGTCCGATCGCGTCGAGTGCGCGCTTCGCAGTCCAGTAGTCATAGGCAATCTCGGAAGGGTGGACTTCCAACGCGAAACGGACGCCAACCTCATCGAACACATCCATGATGGGATTCCAGCGGTCGGCGAAGTCCTGGTAGCCGCGTTCAATCATGGCCTCAGAGGCCGGGGGAAACATCGCCACGCATTTCCAGATGGACGAGCCCGTGAACCCCGTGACCGTTTTGACCCCCAGCCTTGCCGCGGCGCGTGCTGTGGTCTTCATGGTTTCGGCCGCACGTTGCCGCACGCCTTCCGCCTCGCCGTCGCCCCAAACCGCCGGCGCAAGGATGTCCCTGTGCCGCTCATCGATGGGGTCGTCGCACACTGCTTGTCCGGCCAGGTGGTTGGCGATGGCGTGCACGGTGAGGTGGTGCTTATCCAGGACGTCCAGTTTTGCCTGCAGATAGGCATCATCCTCGACAATGCGCTGTGGATCCAGATGATCGCCCCAACAGGCGATCTCCAAACCGTCAAAGCCCCACTCTCCAGCCAGCCTCGCCAGTTCCTCGAAAGGCAGGTCGGCCCATTTGTCCGGTGAAGAGGGTGATGGGTCGGTTCATCATGTTCCTTTCAGACGTTCTGCCAGCGGCTTGAGTTGTCCGCGCTCGCCTCGACTGCGGCAAGCACCTTTTGTACCTGCAAAGCATCAGCGAACGACGGCGACGGCTGCTCGCCCGCGCCGATGGCCGTCACCAGGTCCACTACCTGGTGTGTAAACCCGTGCTCGTAACCCAGACCGTGGCCGGTTGGCCACCAGTTGGCGGTGTAGGGATGGGAGGGCTCGGTGACCATGATCTTCCGGAAACCCGCATCGGGTTCCAGGGCAGCGTCGTAGAAGTGCAGGGAGTTCATGTCCTCGAAATCGAAAGCCACCGAACCCTTGGTGCCGTTGAGCTCCAGACGCATTGCGTTCTTGCGTCCCAAAGCGAACCGGGTGGCCTCGAAGATGCCGATAGGGCCGGCGGCAGCACCGCCGTCGTGCTTTGACTCGAAACGGGCGGTGAACAGCGCTGCGTCGTCCACGGTGACCGGACCACGCGGGCTGTCGGAACCGCCACGGCCGCCAAGACCCACGAAGTCTCCGCCCACGGGCCGTTCCTTCACGAACGTTTCCAGGAGCGCAGAGACGCCGGTGACATTCAGGCCGGTGATCCACTGGGCGGCGTCGATGCTGTGCGCACCGATGTCCCCCAGCGAACCGGACCCCGACTTTGACTTGTCCAGCCGCCAGGTCAACGGCGCGTCCGCGTCGCTGAGCCAATCCTGCAGATACTGCGCCCGCACATGCCGGATGTCGCCCAGGCGGCCGTCATCCACCATCCGCTTGGCCAGGGCCAGTGCAGGAGTCCGGCGGTAGCTGAAGCCGCACATGGACAGCACACCCCGCTCGGCTGCGGCCTGCGCCACCGCCGTCATCTTCTCAGCCTCTTCCACGGTGTTGGCAAGGGGCTTTTCGCAGAGGACGTGCTTGCCGGCCTCAAGGGCGGCGATGGCGATCTCGGCGTGGGTGTTGCCCGGTGTGCAGATATCGATGAGGTCGATGTCGTCCCGTTCGATCAGCCGGCGCCAATCGGTCTCCACGCTGTTCCAACCGTATTTGTGGGCGGCTACGCGGACGCCGTCGGCATTCCTGCCGGCCACTGCCGTGAGTTCAGGGACCAGGGGCAAGTCGAAGAACCGCGGTGCCGTACGCCAGGCGTGGGAGTGCGCTGCACCCATGAATGCGTAGCCGACCATGCCCACCCGCAGTGGTTTCGTTTCAGTCATGACGGGATCCTTTCTGCTGGCAGACGCCAGTCACTTGCTGAAGCCTGCGGTCAGGCCGCTGAGCAGTTGGCGGCGTGCCACCACATAGACCACAAGCAACGGCAGGGTAGCGAGGACGACGGATGCGAGTACCGCAGGTATGTTGACGCTGAACTCGCCCTGGAACGTCCACAGCGACAGGGGCAGGACCCGGGTATCAGGGCTCTGCGTGAGGATCAGCGGAAACAGGAATCCATTCCATACGTTGAGCGCGTTGTAAATCCCGACGGTGATGACGGCGGGCTTGGTCATCGCCAAAGCGAGCCGCCACAGCATGGCCCAGTCAGAGCAGCCATCCAAGCGCATCGACTCGAACAACTCGTTGGGTACGTCCCGCAGGAAGTTGGAAAGGATCAGCACGGAGATCGGAATCGCGAAGGCAATGGACGGCAGGATCAAGGCCAACAAAGTGTCGTACATGTGGGCTTTGGTGATCATCCAGTAGATGGGGATGATCGTGGCGTGAAGCGGGATGGCCAGGCCCAGCAGGAAGATGTTGTTGGTCAGGCCGAGGAATTTGCCCCTGCCCCGGACGATTGCGTACGCCGCCATGAAGGAAACCAACAGAGCCGGAATAACACTGCCCAGTGTGACGATCAGGCTGTTGGCGAAGTACTTGGCGAAGTCGTTTTCCAGTACCAGTTTGTAATTGTCCAGGGTCGGTTCGGAGGGCGGCAGCATCGGGTTGGACGTAAAGAAGCCTGCTTGGTTCTTCAAGCTGGTGATGACCACGTAGTAGACCGGCACAATGATCACGGCCAGCCAGGCCCAGCCGCCCAGTCCGCCCAGGATGTTGGGCCGCGACCTGCCGGTCTGTGGAGTCCGACGGCGGGTAGCGGCAGGCGTCGGCGGTGCTGCCGCTGACGTGGGGAGCTGTGTGGTGGAAGCCATTACGCACCTTCCAATTGGCTGGCATTGCGGTTCTTGCCGCCGAGTCGTTGGAGGAACAGCGCCAACGCCAGGCCGATGACCACGAGGATCACTCCCAGGGCGCTCGCCGCTCCCATGTCATTGGCTTTGAAGCCGGTGAGGTACATGTGCAGCGGAAGCAACCGGGTGGAATAGCCCGGGCCGCCGGCAGTGAGGACGAAGACCAGGTCGAAGTAAGCCAGGGAACCAACCACCATCAGGGTGGACGAGGTGATGATCGTGTACTTCAACTGGGGGAGGGTGATGTTGAAGAACTGCTGGACCCTCCCGGCACCATCGATCTGCGCCGCTTCGTACAGCGACGTGGGTATCTGCCTGACGCCGCCTTGGTAGATCAGGGTGTGGAACGGCACGAATTGCCAGGCGATCACGAAGACCACCACGAACAGCACCAGGTCCGAGTTGCCCAGCCAGTCCTGGGCCAGGAATGGCAGGCCCAAGCCAGGGCCCAGGCCGAAGTTCGGATCCAGGAGCGCTTTGAAGGCGATGGCGACAGCCGCGGAGGAAAGGAGGAGCGGCACAAAGTAGAGCACTGCCAACGCGGCGCGGTACTTCTGGCTGGCAGCGGTGAAGACGCCCAGCAGGAGGCTGATGGGGGCCTGGACGACGAACGAGAAGAACATGATCTTGGCCGTCACCAGCAGGGCATTTCCTGTAACCGGGTCGGTCAGGACTGTTTGCCAGCTGGAGAGTCCGTCGAGCTTGATTTCGCCAAGCCCGTCCCAACGGGTGAAGCTCAGGAAAAGGACGCCCAGGAGGGGAAGAATCGCGAACAGCGTGAAGAAAGCGAGGGCCGGGACTGCCAGCCACCCCGACGGACCCTTTTCGAGGGTCCGCCGGGAGGTCTGCTCCCGGGTAGCAGCAGTAGTGGTTGACACCGGATTACTTCCCGATCGTCGCGTTCATGGCTGAGGCGAACTGCTCGGGCGTGATCTTCTTCAGGAAAATCTGGTCAAGGTTCGCCAGCATCGCATCGCCCTGCGCCGGGCTGAGTGCCTGGTCCCAGGACAGCGTGAAATCAGGGGCGTCCTTGGCCATGCCGTAGACGTACGTCAGGAAGTCCTTGTCCGGCGACGCAGCAAGCTTGTCTTCGATGCCCGTGACCACAGGAACGGCGCCGGAGTCGATCAGGGCCTTGACGTTGTCGTCATTGAACATTCCGTCCTTGACGTAGCTCAGCGCTGTCTTCTTTTGTTCCTCGGTTGCCTTTGAGGAAACCGACCAGAAGTTGGAAGGGTTTCCCACGACGTTTGCCGGGTTTCCCTTACCGCCGTCGATGGTGGGGAAGGGGGTGTAACCGAGCTTGCCGCTCTTGACGAAATCGGCGGCGTCCTTCTTCATGCCCTGGTAGATCCAGCTGCCCTGCAGGATCATGGCTGCCTTGCCGGTGTAAAGAAGGGCCTGGTCGGCGTTGCTGTCAGCCGCAATGGAGGAGAAGCCGTTGATGAAGCCACCGGCATCCACCAGTTCCTGGATCCTGGTCAACGCTTCAATGACGGCAGGGTCGGACCATGCATCAGGCTTGTTGGCTGCGATCTTGGCGAAGACTTCGGGTCCACCGATACGGTCCACGAGGTATTCGAGCCACATGAGGTCCGGCCATTTCGACTGCCCGCCCAGCGAGAACGGAGCTACGCCCGCGGCTTTGAACTTGGGCACCAGGGCCATGAGTTCATCCCAGGTCTTGGGCGCTTCGGCGCCGATCTTGTCGAAGACTTCCTTGTTGTAATAGAGGACCACCGGCTGCACTTTGTTGTTGGGCAGCGCGTAGGTCTTGCCATCGATGACGCCACTTTCCAGGATCGACGGGAGATAGCGGCTCTGGACGTCGGGGTTCTCTTTGAGGAATCCTGTCAGGTCATCCACCTGGCCGGCGTCGACGTAGGACTTAAGGACACCGCCTCCCCAGCCATACACCAGTGTGGGGCCCTGTCCCGCGCCTACGGCCGTACGGACCTTGGTCTTGTAGGCATCGTTGGCGAAGAAGTCGAGCTTGATGGAGGAATCGGGGTGCGCCTTGTTCCAGGAGTCCACGGAGGCCTGGAAGACCGGTTGGTCACCGCCCGTCAGGCCCCACATGGTGGCAGAACCCGCGGAAGCTCCCGTTCCGGCGGGGCCTGAGGAGCCGCAGGCTGCGAGCGAGATCGACAAGACGGCTGCCGAGACCGCCATTCCGGCGGTGCGCAACTTCAGATTATTCATGTGCTGTTTCCATTCGTCCTACGGGCTCGACGCTGATGGCCCGGCTGCTCGTATAAAAAGCCGCACTCTGCGGGGAGGGATCAACTTCGATCGCCAGTTACCCTGAAAGCTTTTCGAAATGTTTCGGAAGTTCTTTCGAAAGTGCCCACCAAATTTAGCCGTGAGCTATGTCACCGTCAAGGGTGTCCGTCAAGAATCTTTCCCGCCATAGCTTCACGATTGACGCCGAGGCCGATGCTGCTGCACACTAAAGCGACACCGAAACTTTTCGAAAGCAGACTTTTATGGCCCCCGAAGACCAACCGTCAAAAATGACGCTTTCCGCTGTGGCCCAAGAGGTTGGAGTGTCGGTCCCCACGGTCTCCAAAGTGGTAAACGGACGGGCCGACGTGGCCCAGGGAACCCGCACGCGGGTCCTGGAGGCGCTCCAGCGGACTGGCTATAAGACGCCGCTCCAACGCAAAGGCAAACCCGTGCAACGAACAGTGGAAGCAGTCTTCGACTCGTTGAATTCCGCCTACAACATGGAGATCCTCAACGGCGTCATGGAGCAGGCCAACGTCTCCGGCATGGAAGTGGTGCTCTCGGTGACGGGCCTGCAGGCTCCGCCGTCCCTGGGGCCCGAGGAGCGGGCGCAGCGCATGATTGACGAAGGACGCAGCGGAATGATCGTGGTTACCTCGGCCTTCGGGGCAACGCAGCTCGAAGCATTCCAACGCCGCCAGATCCCGATCGTGGTGATCGACCCCCTCAACCCGCCACCGTCGAACCTGTTCAGCGTGGGCGCCAGCAACTGGGCCGGCGGCAAAGCAGCTGCCATGCACCTCCTCGAACTCGGGCACCGCCGGATCGCGTTCATCGGCGGTCCCGACACCGCCGAGTGCAGTCAGGCCCGCCTCCATGGCTACATGGCTGCCCTCATGGCCGAAGGCATCACCGTCGAACACGAGTATGTCTCGGCCGGGAAGTTCCGGCCGGAGAACGGTGCCGCCGCCTTCAAGGCGCTGCTGGCTTTGGAGGATCCGCCCACCGCGATCTTCGCCGGCAGCGACAGTATCGCTTTGGGCGTCTTGGCTGAGGCGCGGCGTCAGGACGTGCGGATTCCGGAGGAGATGAGCCTGGTGGGCTTCGATGGGACCTACCAGGCGGAGGAGTCCATCCCACCCTTGACGTCGGTGAGCCAGCCGCTGCAGGAAATAGGCCGATCAGCCTTGAACTTCATCCTCCGCCAAATGCAGGGGGAAGAAATCGACTCCAGAAGGGTGGAACTGGCAACCCACCTCGTTGTCCGCGAGTCCACTGCGCCGCCGCGCGCAACAGCGCTACGCTAGGTCCCGCCGTCGTGGGTTCAGCTGCAGTGGCGGGATGGCCTCATACAGCAGCACCCGCACCCAACGGTCCCCGGTTTCGCGGAACTCCGCGCGACTGGCGAAGCGGTAAAGGTAGCTTCGCGCCCGGACCCACCGCGGGCGGCCGCCGTCGAACGGATCCCGTCGAAGCAGGCCGAGGGTGGGCTTATCGGCCTCCAGCAGCCTGTCCAGGAAAGCGTAGAACCAGTCCTCATGGACGGTCCGCAGCGGCAGAAACCACATGAGCCAGTCCAAGCGAAGGTGGTACGGGGCCCATTGCCGCGGGAGCCTCCGGACTTCCCCGGGCTTGCCCTTGAAACCGTACTCCAGCCAGTTCTCGTCAGGTGCGTCCGGCTCCTCAGCCATGGTGCCTTCCACCACTATCTCGACCCGCTGCTTCGTCACCGTCCCGAACGCGCCGTAGGCGTTGACCAGCCGCCAACGGTTGAAACTGGCATTCATCAGTTGGCGGCGGGAGAACAAGTTGAGCAGCGGACGGTAGCTGAGCACCAGCAGCAGCGCCGTAACAAGCACGACGACGGCGAGCCACCACAACGGGGTTTCGGCACCTGGGTGCCACTCCAGCGGGATGGACGGAAAGACGGAGTGTGCCACAGGATCGCTCACGGCGGCGAAGGCCAAGACGATCGCCACCCAGTTCAGCCACGCGAAATTCCCGCTCGCCACCAGCCAGAGCTGGGTCACGATGATGATGCCAGCAGCAACGCTGGCCAGGGGCTGCGGAGCGAACAGGAAGAACGGGACCACGAGCTGCGCAAAATGGTTGCCCAGCACCTCGAGCCTGTGGAGGGGCCGCGGCATCAGGTGTGCCTGCCTGCTGAGTGGGCCAGGCATCGGTTGGGTCTCATGGTGGTAGAACATCGCGGTCATGTCCCGCCATTCACGACCCCCGCGGATCTTGATCATCCCGGCGCCGAACTCAAGCCGGAAGACCAGCCAGATGATCATGACCAGGACAGGGGTGGGCGGCGGTGTCTGGTCCGAACCCAGGAAAGCCACGATGAACCCGGCCTCGAGGAGCAGGATCTCCCAGCCGAAACCGTAGAACGTCTGGCCGACGTTGACAATCGACATGTAGAGCAGCCACAGGACGAGGAATGCCAGCAGCGGGAGCCACGGCGGCCCGGCCTGGGGGAGCCCCAAAACCAGCAGGGCCGCAACGGCCATGCCCGCCACGCAGACGATCCGGAGGAGGCCGTCCGAGTAGCGCCACCGAAAGAGGGTGGGCCGTGCCAGGCGGCGGGCCACGTCCATGAACTCCGGCACGGGAAGCAATCCATGCTCGCCCAGAAGGGCAGGAAATTGATTCAGCGTGGAGAGAAAAGCAACGAAGTACAGCCCGGCCGTGCCACGCTGCAGCACCTGCCGCGCGAACTCGTAATCCCAGGCATCAAGCCAGGACAGCCACTCCACGGTTCCACGGTACGCCCGGCCGGCGGTTCTCCACATAGCTCCAGGTCCGGTCGCTGCCTTCCCCGGTGGCTGGGATACTTAAGGAATGCAGCCGCGCAAGATCGTCATCCTCGGGTCCACTGGTTCCATCGGCACACAGGCGCTAGACGTCGTCGATGCCGCGCCTCACCGCTTCGAGGTGGTGGCGCTCAGTGCGGGCGGCGGAAACCTTGGACTCATTGCGCAGCAGGCCGTCCATACCCGTGCCCAAGCGGTGGGGATCGCCCACGGCGACCCTGCGACGCTACGGCAGATGATCAGTGCCGCTGCCGCCTCCGAAGGCATCGGAGGATTCACTCCGGAAATCTTCGTCGGCCCGGATGCCTCCACCCGGATCGCAGCCATTGCGTGCGACGTTGTCCTGAACGGCATCACAGGCTCCATAGGGTTGGCCCCGACGTTGGCCGCGCTCGGCACGGGAGCAACGCTGGCCCTGGCCAACAAGGAATCACTGATCGTCGGCGGCGCGCTGGTCAAGGCTGCAGCCCACCCTGGCCAGATCGTCCCCGTGGACTCCGAGCATTCGGCCATAGCGCAGTGCTTGCGCTCAGGCACTGAGCCGGAAGTCGAAAAGCTGATCCTCACCGCTTCGGGTGGCCCGTTCCGTGGCCGCACGCGTGAACAGCTTCATGACGTCACACCGCAGGAGGCCCTTGCCCACCCCACCTGGGACATGGGCCTGATGGTCACCACCAATTCGGCCAGCCTGGTCAACAAGGGTTTGGAAGTGATCGAGGCCCACCTGCTCTTCGATGTTCCGCTGGACAGGATTGACGTGGTGGTCCACCCCCAATCGGTGGTTCACTCGATGGTCCAGTTCGTGGACGGCTCCATCATCGCCCAGGCGTCGCCCCCGGATATGAGGTTGCCCATCGCCCTGGGGTTGGGGTGGCCTGACCGTGTTCCGCGCGCCGCTCAGGCCTGCGATTGGAGCCAAGCCACCAGTTGGACGTTCGAGCCACTTGATACCGTGGCTTTCCCAGCCGTGGATCTCGCCAAGGACGCCGCGAAGCAGGGCAGTACGTTCCCGGCCGTGTTCAACGCTGCCAATGAAGAAGCGGTCGAAGCTTTCCATGCCGGGCGCATCAGGTTCACCGACATCGTGGACACGGTGGAGTCCGTCCTCAGCGAACATTCAGGCTCCTCGGAGCTTACGGTGGAGTCCGTGCTGGATGCTGAGAAGTGGGCACGCGCCCGAACCCACGATCGTTTAGCCAGCAGCAGCGCCCTGTAGCCTACAAACCCTTATGGAAGCAGTCCCACCGGTATGAGTCCCGTCCTTCTCTTCATTCTCGGAGTCGTCTTCGTCGCCATTGGCGTAGCGGTCTCCATCGCGTTGCACGAGGTAGGCCACCTGGTGCCCGCGAAGCTCTTCAAGGTCCGAGTCACCAAGTACATGATCGGCTTCGGGCCCACATTGTGGTCCCGGAAAAAGGGCGAAACGGAGTACGGCTTCAAGGCCCTTCCGCTGGGTGGTTATGTGGCCATGATCGGCATGTACCCGCCCAACAAGGACGACGGCGCCGTCCGCCCTTCCAGTACAGGAATGTTCCAGACACTGGCCACCGAAGCGCGTTCGATGGCGCACGAGGAAGTGGGTCCGGGCGACGAGAAGCGCGTGTTCTACAAGTTGCCGGTCTGGAAGAAGATCATCATCATGCTCGGCGGTCCCGCCATGAACATGATCATCGGCCTGATCCTGCTGGCGGTGCTGCTGATGGGATTCGGCGTGGCCCAATCAACCACCACAATCGCCGACGTTTCCAAGTGCCAAGTCGCTGCGGGCCAGACTGTGGACCCTGATTCCGCGGACTGCAAGCTCACCCCTGCCGCAGCTGCCGGGCTCCAGCCGAATGACACCATCACCTCCTTCGACGGCAAGGAAGTGACCAACTGGGACGAGCTGACCAGCTGGATCCGGGCATCTGCGGGCAAGGATGTTCCCATAACCGTGCAGCGCAACGGCACGTCGGTGGAGACCACTGTGACGCCGGTACTCTCCTCCCGGCCAGTGGTCGGACCTGACGGACGCGCGGAGCAGGACGCCAACGGTGTCCTGAAATACCAGGAAGTCGGATTCCTGGGAATCGGCGCCCAGAGCGCACTGGTACCCCAACCGGCGTCGGCTGTCCTTCCCATGGCAGGGGAGAACATCAAGCAGATCGCCGGTGTGATCTTCAACCTGCCCGCCAGGGTGGTGGGCGTCGCGAAAGCGGCCTTCAGTGAGGAACCCCGGGACCCCAACGGTCCCATCAGCGTAGTGGGCGTCGGCCGGGTGGCCGGCGAAGTCGCCGCCATGGAACAGGTGCCCATGCAGGCGCGTATTGGAACCTTGGTGGGCTTGTTGGCCGGGCTCAACTTTGCGCTGGCGATCTTCAACCTGATACCGCTCCTGCCCTTGGACGGCGGCCACGTTGCTGGCGCCCTGTACGAGGGCGCACGCCGCCAAGTGGCCAGGTTGAGGGGAAAACCGGACCCCGGGGCCTTCGACATCGCCAAACTGCTGCCTGCTACCTACGTTGTGGCCGCGTTGCTCATGGCCATGGGTGCGCTCTTGATCTACGCAGACATCGTCAAGCCCGTGAACATCTTTGGCTGAGCTGTGAATATTCTCGGCGGGGCAGGCGGGATAGGCTAGCTCCATGACTGTTTTCGCTGTTGAGTACGTATACGCCGCCGATTCCGAAGCCCTTCGCGATGAAACCCGGCCGGCGCACCGTGCCTGGCTCGGCGGACTGGCCGAGGAAAGCACGTTGCTTGCCAGCGGCCCGTACGGTGACGGCGCTGGTGCACTGTTGATCTTCAAGTCTGCGGATGAAACCCAGCTCAACGACCTCCTCAAGGAGGATCCGTTCGCTGCAGCCGGCGTCATCGCCGGAATCCGAACCACGGAATGGTCCCCGGTCATCGGTGTCCTTGCCGCCCACACGTCCTGACACGGCCGTCCTCCACTACATCGCCCCACACCAACCCAAGGAGTCCACGTGACCTCGGTCAGCCTGGGAATGCCAGCAGCCCCACCACCCGTTCTTGCCCCGCGACGTAAGACGCGGCAGATCAAAGTTGGTTCAGTGGGCGTTGGTTCTGATTCGCCCATCAGCGTTCAGTCGATGACCACCACGCCCACCACGGACATCAACGCCACGCTGCAGCAAATCGCGGAGCTCACAGCATCAGGCTGTGACATTGTCCGCGTCGCCTGCCCGTCCGCCGATGATGCCGAAGCGTTGCCCATCATTGCCCGCAAGTCGCAGATCCCGGTGATCGCCGACATCCACTTTCAGCCGAAGTACGTCTTTGCGGCCATTGAGGCCGGCTGCGCAGCGGTCCGTGTAAACCCCGGAAATATCCGCAAGTTCGATGACCAGGTCAAGGAAATCGCTGCGGCCGCCCGCGATCACGGCACGTCCATCCGGATCGGCGTCAACGCAGGCTCCCTCGAGCCCGGCATCCTGAAGAAGTACGGCAAGGCCACCCCGGAAGCCCTTGTTGAGTCCGCTGTCTGGGAAGCCTCCCTGTTCGAAGAGCACGGATTCCACGACTTCAAGATCTCGGTCAAGCACAACGACCCCGTCATCATGGTGGCCGCCTACGAGATGCTCGCCGAGAAGGGCGACTGGCCCCTGCACCTCGGTGTGACCGAGGCCGGACCTGCCTTCCAAGGCACCATCAAGTCGGCCACGGCCTTCGGTGCGCTCCTGTCGCGCGGTATCGGCGACACCATCCGGGTCTCCCTGTCTGCGCCGCCGGTGGAAGAGATCAAGGTTGGAAACCAGATCCTGCAGTCCTTGAACCTGCGCCCCCGCAAGCTCGAGATCGTGTCCTGCCCATCGTGTGGCCGCGCCCAGGTTGACGTCTACACGCTGGCCGAACAGGTCACCGCTGGCCTTGAGGGCATGGAGATCCCGCTGCGCGTCGCCGTCATGGGCTGCGTCGTCAACGGACCAGGCGAAGCACGTGAAGCGGACCTTGGTGTGGCTTCCGGCAACGGCAAGGGCCAGATTTTCGTCAAGGGCGAGGTCATCAAGACTGTGCCTGAGAGCCAAATTGTTGAGACACTGATCGAAGAGGCCATGCGCATCGCCGAAGAGATGGGGGAGGCCGATGGCGAAGATGCTGTCAAGGGTAGCCCCGTGGTTAGCGTCTCGTAACGGGACCGGCTTGGGAGTCAGGGTGCTCGGCAGTGCCGACACCCTGGCCCTTCGCGAGCTTGCAAGCGAAGACGTTGTAGCCAACGTCTTCATACTCTCGCACTTGGACAGTACGGGTACGGCGGCGCCCACCAGCGGCGGTGCCAGTATCTTCGGAGTGTTCGACGATACGACGCTCCTGGGGGCCTGTTGGGCGGGAGCAAACCTGGTCCCCGTGCAACTCGATCCCGGACTGGCGGGGTACGTAGCCAACGCCGCCCACCAGACGGGTCGACGTTACGCGTCCATCTTTGGGCCGGCCGACACAGTGCTCGCGCTGTACTCCCGTTTCGAGCAGTTGGGGCACTCCGCCCATGAAGTCCGCTCCCAGCAGCCGCTCCTGACGATTTCCGGCACACCGACAACAAGCCCCAATCCTTCGCTGACTTTCGGCAGGATGGAAGACTTTGATCGCATCCTGCCTGCCTGCGCGGCGATGTTCGAGGAAGAAGTTGGCTATTCGCCCTTCCTGGGCGGCCAGGAGTTCTACAGCAGGCGGGTTGCGGGGCTCATCCGACAGGGCCATTCGCTGGTGCACATTGATGCCACGGGCACGGTGGTCTTCAAGGCCGAGCTGGGTGCCGTGACCCCGGACGTTACCCAGGTCCAGGGTGTGTGGATGAATCCGGAACTGCGTGGGCGCGGCCAGAGCGCCGGGTACATGGCCGCCGTCGTTAATCTTTCCCGCACCTTCGCTCCGGTGACCAGCCTGTACGTGAATGACTACAACGCCAAAGCCCGTGCCACCTACGAGCGGGTGGGCTTCGAGCAAGTGGGCACGTTCGCGACTGTTCTTTTCTAGGCCTATCCGCTGCTCAGCCGGAGGCGTCAAGGTCCCCAGTGAGGTAGCGCTGGATGTTCGGCGCAGTCAGCCGGACAACTTCGTCCCGGCCGGCGGAAGCCAGGGGCTCAAGCCGGATCACGTAACGGACCAGCATCAATCCCACCACTTGGGTCGCCACCAGGTTGCCCCGCATCCGGACCTCCTCGGCGGTTCCAGGAACGCCGGCCATGATCCTGGAGAGGATGGTGCGGTTCACCATTTCCCGCATCAGCGCCGTCTTGGCTTTGGAGCCGATGGTTCCCCGGACAAAAGCCACTAGGCCGTGCTGCGCCGGACCTTCCCACAGCCGAAGTACAGCACGGACGATCGCCTCCGCCCGCGCCGCCGGGTCCAGGTCTTCGACGCCGGCCAACACTTCGGCAGGATCTGCGGGCAGTTCAACGCTCGCAGCAAAGAGTTCGTCCTTGCCGCGGAAGAAGTGGTGGACCATGGCCGGGTCCACGCCCGCGTCCCTGGCGACTTGGCGGAGGCTTGTCCCCTCGAAGCCGCGTTCAGCAAAAAGATGGCGGGCTGCTGCGAGGATGGCTTCGCGTGAATGGTCGCCGGCGTTTCGGCGGCCCCGCCGCACTTGGGGGAGGCTCACCGGCTCTGCCTCCGCAGGGTCAGCGATGCCAGGACAAGGACGCCCACCACGATTCCGCCCATGATCAATGTGTCTTGCCACAGTGCCGCTGTGGCGTCGGCGTTTCCCGCGATTTCCTTAAGTGCATCCACGGAGAACGTCAGTGGCAGGACGCCTGAGATGGCCTCGAGGACCTGGTTCATGTCGTCCCGGGCCACGAAGAGGCCGCACAGCAGGATCTGCGGCACCACCACGACGGGCATGAACTGCACGGCCTGGAACTCGGTGCGGGCAAACGCGGAACACAGCAGTCCCAAGGCGACACCCAGGACGGCGTTGATGACGGCGATCATCACTACGAAGCCGGGGCTTCCCTTGATGTCGAGGCCAAAGACCCAGTACGCAACGGCCGTGGCCACCAGGGATTGCAGGGAGGCCATGATGGAGAAGGCCAGTGCATATCCGAACAGCAGGTCGGCTTTGTGGATGGGTGTCGTAAGGAGCCGCTCCAGGGTACCTGAAGTCCGTTCGCGCAGCATGGTGATGGAGGTGACCAGGAACATCACCACGAAGGGAAAGATGGCCAGCATCATGAGGCCAACACGGTCGAAGGTCCGCGGGAATCCGGGTGGAAGCGTCTCGTTTTCATACAGGAAATAGACCGCTGCCAGCAACAGGGCGGGGACCACCAGGATCAGTGCAACGCTGCGGTGGTCGTGTCGCAGTTGCTCAAGGACGCGCCGGGTTGTGGCGATGGTCATGCGGACGTTCATGATGCCACCTCGCTTTCTGCCTGGCCGCGGTCGGCGGCCTTGATGATGGTCAGGAACGCCCGCTCCAGGTCATCGCTGCCTCCGCGGAGCGCCAGCTCGGCCGGAGTGAGTTGTGCCAGCAGGAGCCCTTCACGCAGCAGCAGGAGCGAGGAGCAGTGGGACGCTTCTTCCATGACGTGGCTGGACACCAGCAGCGTCGTGCCCGACGCGGCCATCGCCGCGAAGCGCTCCCACAGTTCGGCGCGGAGTACCGGGTCCAGGCCAACGGTGGGTTCGTCCAGGATGAGCAGTTTAGGGTGGGCCACCAGCGCGCAGGCCAGCGAAACCCTGCTGAATTGTCCGCCGGAAAGGTCGGCGGCTTTCTGCCGTGCCAGCGGGGCGAGTCCGACGGCGTCAATCGCCTCGGTGACGTCAGCCGCCGTCGCGCCGTGCATGGCTCCGAAGTACCTGACGTTCGCTTCGACGCTGAGGTCCCCGTACACGCTGGCGCCCTGGGTGACATATCCGACGTCGTGCCTTAGCGAGGCGCTGCCCGCAGGGATGCCCATGACGGTGACGGTTCCGCGGGTAACCCGCTGGACGCCCATGATGGCACGCATGAGTGTCGTCTTGCCGCTGCCGGAGGGACCCAGGAGTCCGGTAATCCGGCCGGGACCGACCGTGAAGTCCAGGCCGCGGAGAATGTGTGTCCGCCCTCTGGAGACGTGCAGTTCCGTGGCCTCGATGGCCGCTGGAGCAGGGGACATGGTGGCCTCCGGCAATGCTAATAATTCATCAGTTGATGAAATTAAAATAGAACTGTCCGCTCGCTGGGTCAAGGGGTGAAACGAAAGATCAAGGGACTCAAGTCCTTGAAAATGTGTCGGCTATCACATAGGTTCTTCCCAAGCCGTGTCGTTGGGGTACGGGTGATTGAGGGGGAATCGTGACAATGACCTTGAAGGGTGCCCTGTGCGCCCGCATCATCCGTGTGTTCGGCAATGACCAATACGTCCCAGCCGCAGGCAGTCCCGCTCCGCTGGAGGGAACGGGGAACTAGTCCCAGGACAGAGTCTGCGGCCACCGGCCGCTGAGCCACGCCATCGCAGGATGACCAGCCCACCGCGGCCAGGGGCTTCCACCACGCGACGGCGTGGCTCTTCTGTGTCCGCCGGGGTGACAGCCCCGCTTGTTCCGGGCGCGGCCCGCTGAGCCGGTAGATTAGTAGGCAGTTGTTTTTGCCACATCTGCCATAGAAACGGATACGTACCCGTGGTCCTTCGCCTTTCCCAGTTGTTCCTGCGCACCCTGCGTGAAGATCCCGTCGACGCCGAGGTCGCCAGCCACAAGCTGTTGGTGCGTGCCGGCTACATTCGCCGCGCGGCACCCGGTATCTACACGTGGCTTCCGCTTGGCCTGAGCGTCCTGCGCAAGGTCGAGGAGATCATCCGCCAGGAAATGTCCGCGATCGGAGCCCAGGAAGTCCATTTCCCGGCGCTGCTGCCGCGTGAACCCTACGAGGCCACGAACCGCTGGACCGAGTACGGCGAGGGCCTGTTCCGGCTCCAGGACCGCAAGGGTGCGGACTACCTCCTTGCGCCGACGCATGAGGAAATGTTCACCCTTCTGGTCAAGGACCTGTACTCCTCGTACAAAGACCTGCCGTTGAGCCTCTACCAGATCCAGAACAAGTACCGCGACGAAGCCCGTCCCCGGGCAGGCCTGCTCCGCGGCCGCGAGTTCATCATGAAGGATTCCTACTCCTTCGACGTCGACGACGCCGGCTTGGATGCCAGCTACGCTGCCCACCGCGCCGCGTACCTGAAGATCTTTGCCCGTCTTGGCCTGGAAGTCATTCCTGTTGCCGCGACCGCCGGTGCCATGGGCGGCTCGAAGAGTGAAGAGTTCCTCTTCCCCACTGAAATCGGCGAGGACACCTTCGTGCGTTCGGCAGGTGGGTACTACGCCAACGTCGAAGCTGTCACCACCGTAGTTCCGGACGACATCGACTTCACCAAGGCACCCGCTGCCCGGGTCCTGGACACGCCCAACACTCCCACTATCGATACTTTGGTGGATGCAGCCAACCAGCTGGCACCCCGCAGCGAGTCCGACGGCGGCGCATGGGCCGCCGCTGACACGCTCAAGAACGTGGTCCTCGCCGTGACGCTGCCCACCGGTGAACGCCAGATCGTGGTGATCGGCGTACCCGGCGACCGTGCAGTTGACCTCAAGCGCGTTGAAGCGAACATCGGCGCGTTCCTGCCGATCGCCGGCGAAATCGGGCTCGAGGCCGCCAACGAGGACGACCTCAAGAAGCTGCCGTGGCTGGTCAAGGGTTATATTGGCCCCGGCCTGTCACTTGATGAGCCCGTGCTGGGGCTCGAGGGATCGTCCAAGGTCCTCTTCCTGGTGGACCCCCGCGTTGTTTCGGGTACGAGCTGGGTCACCGGTGCCAACGCCGAGGGCAAGCACGTCTTTGGGCTGGTCGCCGGACGCGACTTCACCTGGGACGGCGTCATCGAAAGCACCGAAGTGCGTGCCGGCGACCCCGCTCCTGACGGATCCGGCCCGCTGGAAACGGCGCGCGGCATCGAGATGGGACACATCTTCCAGCTCGGCCGCAAGTACGCCGCTGCCTTGGACCTTAAGGTGCTGGACCAGAACGGCAAGCAGGTAGTAGTCACCATGGGCTCCTACGGTGTCGGTGTTACACGCGCCGTGGCAGCCCTGGCCGAAGCGAACCATGACGACCGCGGCCTTGTCTGGCCACGTTCCGTTGCTCCCGCCGACGTCCACGTGGTGGCTGTTGGCCGTGGTGACGAGATTTTCGAGGCCGCCGAGAAGCTTTCCGCTGAGCTGGAGGCCGCCGGCCTGGACGTCATCCTCGATGACCGCCCGAAGGTCTCTCCCGGCGTCAAGTTTGGCGACGCCGAACTTGTAGGCGTACCCACCATCCTCGCCGTTGGCCGCGGACTCGTGGACGGTGTCGTGGAAGTCAAGGACCGCCGGAGCGGCGAAGCCGAGAACGTCCCGGTGGACAAAGCCGTGGATTACGTGGTCAACGCCGTACGAAACCGGTGATCTCCGGCTTCGAATCGATCCAGCTCACTACCCTCATCCTGATTGTGGTGGCTGGTTTCGCGGCCGGCTGGGTGGACGCAGTGGTTGGGGGCGGGGGACTGATCCAGCTCCCCGCCCTGCTGCTGGTGCCCGGCATCACGCCTGTCCAGGCCTTGGCGACCAACAAAATGGGTTCCATCTTCGGGACCACCACCAGTGCGGTCACGTACTACCGCCGGGTCCGTCCTGACCTGAAAACGGCGGTACCCATGGCTGTCATCGCCTTGGCCGGGAGTTTTGGCGGGGCGATCCTGGCGGCGTCGCTTCCAGCCAGTGTTTTCAAGCCCATCATTGTGGCTGCCCTTATCGCCGTCGCAATTTTCACCGCCCTGCGTCCCAGCGCAGGGGAGCTGACAGCGCTCCGCCACGATGGCCACAAGCACTACGTCGTTGCCTGCCTGATCGGCGGGGTGATCGGCTTCTACGATGGTTTGATCGGCCCTGGCACGGGGTCGTTCCTGATCATCGCCCTGGTCTCGGCCATGGGCTATGCCTTCCTCGAAGCCAGTGCCAAGGCAAAGATCGTCAACATGGCCACCAATGCCGGTGCCTTGATCTTCTTCCTACCGCATGGATCCCTGCTCTGGGGCGTAGGGCTTGTCCTCGGCCTTGCGAATATGGCCGGCGGCTACTTGGGCGCCCGTACGGCAGTAGCCAAGGGGAGCGGCTTTGTACGCGTGGTCTTCCTGGTTGTTGTGGCCGCCCTCATCATCAAGCTTGGTATGGACGTTTGGAACGACAACTTCGCGGGCTAGCTTCTGCCTAAGCCGATTCCCCTGGACCGGGAAGGTCGTGCGCGGCCGGAAGGCCATCCAATGTCCGGCCGGCCAAGGTGCTGGCAACCCAGAGGGAACGGGCCAGGTCCCCGCCGTGCGCGGGTTTTCCGGCGTACCACAAAGCATTCTCCACCTCACGGGCGATACTCCATTGCCGGGCGGCCTCGGGATCGAGCCGGGCGGCGAGGCTGAATTCGTGGCAGCGGTCGCGCAACGCAGCCTCCGGGTCAGTCCGTGAAAGGTCGCCAATGCGGTTCCACAGGATGGGTGCGACGGCGAATTCGGCCTCACCGATCTGGGGCTGCGGATCGATGGCCAGGTAGGCGTCGCGTCCGGCCTCGTTTGCATCCAGGGTGGCCAGGATGTTCATGAAATGCAGGTCTGTGTGGACCAGGACGTCTTTTCCGGCGCGACGGCCCACGGCACCCCGTGTTTGGCACACCTCCAGTGCAGCCTCCAGCAGCCACCTGGGGAACGGGCGGTCCAGCCGTTCCCATTCAGCTGGCAGTTCGTCGCTCCACCGTTCAGCTGTGGCGGCAATATGGTCCAAATCCCGCCATTCAGGCCTGTCGTCCGGCGCGATGGACAGTTCACGCATGATGGTTCCCCATACATCCCGTGCTTCCGCCAGCGGTGCGTCCTGGAGCCAGCGGGCAGCGTCCAGCCGTTCCAGCAGCATGGAGCAACTCGGCGCATCTGCGGCAAGGAGCCGGACCGCGCCGCGGCCTCCCCACAGCGTGAGTGCGTGGCGCTCCACCCGGGCTTCGTCATGGGGAAACGCGATCTTCAATGCTGCGGGCTGACCGTGCCGCACCACGGGCACCACCAAGGCTCCGTGGCCGTTCCAAGGCTCGGCGCCAGGAGCGAGGTCTACTGCGAGCTCCCAACGGTCCAGTGCATCGGAAATGAGGCCGGGGAGGCTGGCCAACCAGTCCCGGCCCGCAGAGTCACGGTTATACCGGGCGTGGAGGTCGCCTGGCATCGGAATCATCGCGTGAAGGGTCACGCGATCAGCCTAACGCCGCTGCCGCGCCAGCTATCTAGAAAACGCCGCTGGCACCCAAGAGCGTTCCAATGGAGAACGTTGCCGCCAAGGCAAGTGCGCCGCCAACAACCACCCGTGCTGCGGCGCGGAACCGGGGAGCACCGCCGATCCAGGCCCCCACTGCGCCGGTAATCGCCAGGGCCAGCAAGACCGCCGCGAAGGTGAGCGGCACCCGCATTTCGGGTGGTGGAAGCAGGATGGCCAGCATGGGCAGTACCGCGCCCAGCGTGAAGGCCACCGCCGAGGCCAGTGCTGCATTCCACGGGCTGACGATGTCGTCTTCGTGGATGTTCAGCTCGGCAGAAAGGTGTGCGGCCAGTGCGTCGTGCTCCGTCAGTTCTTCTGCCACTGTCCGGGCAGTCTCGGGGCTGAGGCCTTTTGACTCATAGATAGCCGTCAGCTCGTTGAGCTCTTCCTCGGGTTCCTCGGCAAGCTCGCGACGTTCCTTTTCGATCAAGGCCCGCTGGGTGTCGCTCTGGCTGCTGACGGAGACGTACTCGCCCAACGCCATGGAGATGGCACCGCCCACCAGGCCGGCCATGCCCGCGGCGAGGATGCTCCCGGAGTTGGTGGTGGCTCCCGCCACGCCCACCACGATCGCCGCGACGGAGACGATGCCGTCGTTGGCGCCCAGGACTCCGGCCCGAAGCCAGTTCAGGCGGTGCGCCAGATCGTCCCGGTGGGGTTCGTTTTCATGCGTGGTCGCAGTTTCTGTGGAAGCCATGGATTAAGCCAAGCACCGCAGCCCGGGCTTGGCCAGCATGGCTAGCCTGCCCTATCTGATGCTTGCGGTGGGGGAGGCGGTGCCGCTGGGCGTCGGAAGGGCAGGCAAGTCACCGGCGTCGAGCTCCAAGCCCGGGAGTGCCGGCAAAGCGGCGCCCCAGGCGGAACTGCGCCGGCCAGCGGCAAGCAGGCCATCGATGGCCCAATCACGGGTCCCACCGGTGGACAACGCCACGAGGTCGCCGAACCGCGGCAAGGATGACGCTTCGAGGTCCGCCAATGCGGCGGCAGGGTCTTTGGCGAACTTCGCCGGGAGCCTGTACCCCGCCTCGCCTGTCGGGACGTCCCCGCAGTTCACGCCGGTCAGGTCCTCGGCCTGCCGGAGAAGCACCTCGTGCACTTCGAGGTCACGGGCAGCTGCAGGGACGCTGGAAGCGCCGAGCTTTTTGACCGCTACCTGGTAGACATAGACCGCCTCGTGCTGGGCGCGGACCAACGACGCCAAGGCAGTGTCGGTGGTTGCGGCATCCGCGTCCGGGCTCGGGCTGGCCGAAGGGCAGGATCCGGCGGCCGGCGCAGTGGCGGGAACCCTGCTGGTGGTGGGCAGTGTTGGGGCAGGCAGTTTCCACGCGGCGGCCAGCTTCTCGGCGGACAGCAGCTGGGCGGATCCGACGGCGGCGAGCAGGCGTGCCATGCCGCCGTCGGACTCGTGGGCGTCGGTGAGGCGCTGCTGTCCGCTCCGGGACAGCTCCGTGACGAATGCGGACGGCGTCGCTTTCGGGGACGAAGCAGTGGCGGTTGGTGACCCAGCGGCCGGGAACGTGGGGAGCTGGCCGGCGGGGTCCAGCAGGGCGCGGGCATGGGTTGTCAGCAAAGTCACAGCGTCGTCGGCGCCAGGTTTTCCGGCATCCGGCCCAGGGGCGTCAGCCAGCGCAACGGCCGAATCACGGAGCAGCAGGGTGTCTTCCAACGCCGCAAGGCGGGCATTTTCGGAGAAGGAACGTGGTGGGGGAGTCCCGGAATCACGCGGAATAAGCACCATGCCCGTGCCAACTACCAGCAGGGCCACCACGGAAACGAGCACGAGCCGGCCCCATGCTGGTACTCGTCGCTTATTGGTTCTCTGCTCGTCCACAACAGACCATGGTGTCATGTGGGCGCCGAAGTCCGTGCACGCAAGTTCCCGCGAAAATCGTTAGGCTAGTAGTCACAACAACATCTATCGGGAGGCGGCGGGCAACGTGAGTGACTCGGAAGCCACGACTTCACCGGACCGTTCTGAATCGAACTCAACGGCCACCATCCACAACCCGGAAGAGAGCAGGCTTAAAGCGCTGCTCGAACCGGCCGTCCTTGCCAGCAGGCTCTACCTCGAGGATGTTTCCATCCACGTGGCCGGCTCACACCGGACGGTCCACGTCGTCGTGGACCTGCCGCAGGAGGAAACCGGAGGCGTCAGTCTTGACGCCATAGCCGACGTCTCGCGCGGACTGTCCGATATTCTGGACAACGATCCCCAGGACGACGGCCGCCCGTATGACCTCGAGGTCTCCTCGCCCGGGGTTGGACGTCCCCTGACGGAACCGCGGCATTGGCACCGCGCCCGCGGACGCATGGTCAGGGTCAACGTCATCCAGGGCGACAACCTCCTGGGCCGGATCGCATCAGTGGGCGATGACGCCGTGACGCTGATCCCGGAGCACGAGGTCAAGAAGGGCATGAAGCCCAAGCAGGGCGACCCCATCACTATTCCTTTCGACAGGATCCGCCAAGGAAAAGTCGAGATTGAATTCAGCCACCTCCACGAGGCTGCGCTGGAAGACGAACACAATGGACCTTCCGAGGAGGCCTAATGGATATTGACATGAGCGCACTGAGACTCCTGGAGCGTGAGCGTGAAATCCCGCTGGATCTCCTGATTCCCACCATCGAGCAGGCTTTGCTGGTGGCGTACCACAAGACGCCCGGCGCTTTTGAAAAGGCCCGCGCTGAGCTGGATCGCAAGAGCGGCCACGTGACCATCTGGGCCACGGAAATCGACGACGACGGTGAGCCGATCGGCGAGTTCGAGGACACTCCTGCCGGTTTCGGCCGTATCGCCGCGAGCACGGCACGGCAGATCATCCTGCAGCGCCTTCGCGACGTCGAGGATGACAACGTGCTGGGCGAGTTCAAGGGCCGTGAAGGCGAACTTGTCGCCGGCATGATCCAGCAGGGAAACAACCCGCACATGATCCAGGTCAACCTTGGAGCTGTTGAAGCCCTGCTGCCGCCGCCCGAGCAGGTTCCCGGTGAGAAGTACCTGCACGGCAGCCGCCTGCGTGCCTTCGTGGTGGACGTCCACCGTGGGGCTAAGGGCCCGTCCATTACGCTGTCCCGTTCGCACCCGGGCCTGGTCCGTAAACTCTTCGAAATGGAAGTTCCGGAGATCGCGGACCACTCCGTGGAGATCGTCGCGCTTGCCCGCGAAGCCGGCCACCGTACCAAGATTGCCGTCAAGGCAAACATCCCCGGCGTCAATGCCAAGGGTGCCTGCATCGGTGAAATGGGTTCGCGTGTCCGTGCTGTCATGACCGAACTGAACGATGAAAAGATCGACATCGTCGACTTCAGCGACGACCCCGCGACGTTCATTGCCAACTCGCTGTCGCCGTCGCGAGTGAATTCCGTCACTATTACCGACGAGTCGACCCGCTCGGCGCGCGTAGTGGTACCGGATTACCAGCTTTCCCTGGCGATCGGCAAGGAAGGCCAGAACGCACGCCTTGCAGCCAAGCTGACTGGTTGGCGGATCGACATCGTCTCCGACGCAGCACCGGCCAAGGCCGAATAGCGTCCCAGTCGGGGTCGGCTTAACGCCGCGCTGGCGGTGTGCCCGGTTTCGGGAGTCCGGAGCCGGGGGCTAGACTAGATGGAACCGGGCTTACGTCCGGTATCCGCGCGCCTTGGCGTGCCTCAGCTGCATTCGCAGGACCGGGGCCCGTCGGGTGCCAGTAGCGTAAGGCAGGTTGGACACATCGTGGCTGAACTGCTTGAGCACGGCCATGGGCCTGTTCGCACGTGTATCGGATGCCGGAAGCAAGGCTCCCGGTCCGAGCTTGTCCGGCTGGTCGCCCAAGGCGCCAGTTCGTCCACCGTAGTGGTGGATGAACGACGCCGGATGGCCGGCAGGGGTGCGTGGCTGCACCCCAGCGAAAAGTGCTTGGCATTGGCGATCAAGCGGCGCGCTTTCGGAAGGGCCCTTGCGGGCGCTACCGAGACAACCGCCGTCGAACGCTACCTGATGCCGGGCGCGCCACTCGTGGAGGCCCACACTTCCACTGGCAAACCGTCCAAACCTGAAAGCGGGTCAGAAAACTGATGGAAACCCGATGAGTTCCCAGCGATGAGTGCGTAACGATGACAACTTTGTTGCGCTCTGCAATGGGCCTTTCCGCCGTGCAAACGGCTGAGGCCCGCATAAAGAAGTAGACGGTTCGTGCCTGACTCGGTGCGGACCGAGACAGGAGAAATGTGGCCAAGGTCCGCGTACATGAGCTCGCCAAAGAGCTCGGTATTACTTCCAAAGATGCAGTGACAAAACTGCAGGAATTGGGCGAATTCGTTCGCTCCGCCTCTTCCACCATTGAGGCCCCCGTCGTGAAGAAGCTTCGCGACGCCTACCCGGGTGCCGGCGCTGCAAAGTCCGCCGCCCCCGCAGCCGCTCCCGCGGCAACCCGTCCCGCAGCATCCCGCCCGGCCGCCCCGGCACCGGGCCCGGCGGCACCGAAGGCTCCGGCCCCGGCGCCTGCTGCTCCGTCGTCGGCAACCCCGTCGTCAGCAACCCCGGCACCGGCCGCTCCGGCTCCGGCGGCACCTGCTCCGGCAGCCCCGGCAGCGCCTGCTGCTTCCAACCCGGTTTCGGCCAAGCCCGGTGCCCGTCCTGCCCCCAAGGCAGAGACCCCGGCTCCGGCACGCCAAGGCGGCCAGGCTCCTCGTCCCGGCGGTCCCCGCCCGGGCAACAACCCGTTTGCTACGTCCCAGGGCATGCCCCGTGGCCGTGGTGGCGATGGAGACCGTCCGCCGCGTCCGGGTAACAACCCGTTTGCTCCGTCGCAGGGCATGCCCCGTGGCGAGCGTCGCAACGACGGCGAACGTCCCGGTGGTCCCCGTCCCGCAGCTGGTGCCGGTGGACCCCGTCCCGCAGCAGGCACTGGCGGTCCCCGTCCGGGCGCCCCGCGTCCGGGTGCACCCCGTCCGGGCGCTCCGCGTCCCGCCGGTGGTCCCGGTGGCGGAAACCGTCCTACTCCGGGCATGATGCCCAACCGCACTGAGCGTCCGGCTCCGGGTGGCGCAGGCCGTCCCGGTGGCGCAGGCCGTCCTGGTGGCGGACCGGGTCGTCCCGGTGGCGCACCAGGTGCAGGCACCGGTGGCGGAGCTCCCGCCGGCGGTGGCTTTGGCAAGGGTGGCCGCGGTCGCGGTGGTACCCAGGGTGCCTTCGGCAAGGGCGGCGCCGGTCGTGGCAAGCAGCGCAAGTCGAAGCGGGCAAAGCGCCAGGAACTGGAGCAGATGAGTGCTCCGTCGCTGGGTGGCGTATCGGTACCCCGCGGCGATGGCGAGACCATCATCCGCTTGCGTCGTGGCTCGTCCATCACGGACTTCGCCGAGAAGATCGATGCGAACCCCGCGTCGCTGGTAACCGTTCTGTTCCACCTCGGTGAAATGGCTACGGCTACGCAGTCCCTCGACGAAGACACCTTTGGCCTGCTTGGCGCCGAACTTGGCTACAAGCTCCAGGTTGTTTCGCCGGAAGACGAAGAGCGCGAGCTCCTCGACCAGTTCGACATCAACATCCAGGACGAGCTCGACGCCGAAGGCGACGACGTCCTGGAGCCCCGCGCACCGGTTGTCACCGTCATGGGCCACGTTGACCACGGTAAGACCCGCCTGCTTGACGCGATCCGCAACTCCAACGTTGTGGCCGGCGAGCATGGTGGAATCACCCAGCACATCGGTGCTTACCAGATCAGCCACGTCCACGAGGGCAACGCCCGCGACATCACCTTCATTGACACCCCCGGTCACGAGGCCTTCACGGCCATGCGTGCACGTGGTGCCAAGGTCACTGACATCGCGATCCTGGTTGTCGCAGCTGATGACGGCGTCATGCCGCAGACAGTGGAAGCGCTCAACCACGCCCAGGCAGCCAACGTACCGATCGTTGTCGCAGTGAACAAGATCGACAAGGAAGGCGCCAACCCTGACAAGGTCAAGGGCCAGCTGACCGAGTACGGCCTGGTTCCCGAAGAATACGGTGGCGACACCATGTTCGTTGAGGTCTCTGCCCGCCAGAACCTCAACATCGACGAACTGATCGACGCTGTCCTGCTCACGGCCGATGCTGCCCTGGACCTGCGAGCCAACCCGGACAAGGACGCTCGAGGCATTGCCATCGAAGCGAACCTGGACAAGGGCCGCGGTGCTGTTGCTACCGTCCTGGTCCAGTCCGGTACCTTGGCCGTGGGTGACACGATCGTGGCCGGTACGGCTCACGGCCGCGTCCGCGCCATGTTCGACGAGAACGGCGAGGCACTCGATGTCGCACTGCCGTCCCGTCCGGTCCAGGTCCTTGGCCTGTCCAACGTGCCGCGTGCAGGTGACACCTTCCTGGTGACCCCTGACGAGCGTACGGCCCGCCAGATCGCCGAGAAGCGTGAAGCTGCCGACCGCAACGCAGCACTGGCCAAGCGTCGCAAGCGCATCAGCCTGGAAGACTTCGACCAGGCCGTTGCCGAAGGCAAGATCGACACCCTCAACCTCATCCTCAAGGGTGACGTGTCCGGTGCCGTGGAAGCCCTCGAAGACGCCTTGCTCAAGATCGACGTCGGAGACGACGACGTTCAGCTCCGTGTCATCCACCGCGGTGTGGGTGCCATCACGCAGAACGACGTCAACCTGGCCACGGTGGACAACGCCATCATCATCGGCTTCAACGTCAAACCGGCGGAGCGCGTTGCTGAACTTGCTGACCGTGAAGGCGTGGACATGCGCTTCTACTCGGTCATCTACGCAGCAATCGATGACATTGAGATGGCTCTCAAGGGCATGCTCAAGCCGGAGTACGAGGAAGTCCAGCTCGGTACCGCCGAGGTCCGCGAAGTCTTCCGTTCCTCCAAGTTCGGCAACATCGCAGGTTCGATCGTCCGCACGGGCATCATCCGCCGTAACTCCAAGGCACGTGTCAGCCGCGACGGCAAGGTCATCGGTGACAACCTCACCGTTGAGACGCTCAAGCGCTTCAAGGATGACGCCACCGAAGTCCGCACCGACTTCGAGTGTGGTATCGGTCTTGGTTCCTTCAACGACATCAGCGAAGGCGACATCATCGAGACCTTCGAGATGCGCGAAAAGCCGCGCGTCTAGGTTCCATGTGGAGCGGGTCCGTCGGGTAGCCCCGGCGGACCCGTTCCGTACCCGTTTCTACTTTCCAGGAGGAAGTCATGGCTGATCCCGCACGCGCCGCCAAATTGGCACAGCGGATAAAGGTCGTCGTCGCTGAGGCCCTCGGTCGCCGGGTCAAGGATCCGCGCGTCGAGTCCATTACGGTCACCGACGCCCGCGTCACCAACGACCTTCAGCACGCAACCATCTACTACACCGTCTTTGGCGATGAAGTGGCCCACACCGACGCTGCCAAGGCGCTGGAAAAGGCCAAGGGTGTGCTGCGCCAGGAAGTTGGCCGCAACATCACCGTCCGGCTGACCCCGACTCTTGAGTTCGTCGCGGACCAGATTCCGGTCAATGCCTCGAACCTTGAGGAACTGCTGCGCGAGGCCAAGCGCCGCGACGCCGAGGTAGCTGCTTTGGCTGCCGGGGCCAAGCCGGCTGGCGATGCCGACCCGTACAAGAGCGACACTCCGGCTGACATCGACGAAGACGACTTCGACGAAGAGGACATCGACCTCTCCGGCGACGACGAACTCGACGAAGACGCCAACCGCTAAGACCTCAAAGTTTTTGTTCAGATAATGCTCCTAAGAGACGCTCTTAGGGGCATTATCTGTTTACAAACTGGTTAGGATCGGAGCATGTCGGCGCACGATGCTCAGCAGCGGGATGAATATTTGAACCGGGCCATTCGCTTGGCGGTACAAAACGTTTCCGACGGCGGCGGCCCTTTCGGCGCCGTCGTGGTCACCGCGGACGGAACCGTCCATGAGGGTGTCAATCGGGTTACACGCGACCACGATCCCACGGCGCACGCGGAAGTGGTGGCCATTCGTCGTGCGGCTGCCGAGCTGAGGAAGTTCGACCTCACCGGTTCCGTTCTCTACGCAAGCTGTGAGCCTTGTCCGTTGTGCCTGTCGGCGACGCTTTGGGCCAGGATCGGACGCGTCTACTTTGCCGCGGACAGGCACGGCGCGGCGCGGGCCGGCTTCGACGACGCAGTGTTCTATGAGTACTTCGCCGGCAGCAGGCCGGAACTTCTCCCCGTGGAGCACGCCCAGTTGGCAGCGGCGGAGGACCCGTTCGAGGCCTGGAAGCACCATACGCGCCGGACGTCGTACTAGGTCCGGCGGCAGCTAAACCTTCGCTGGAAGGCGATTGACGCCGTCGAGCAGGTCTTGGTGACCGCCACAAAGGGCGATCCTGATCCAGCCCTCGCCGATCGACCCGAACGCCGTGCCCGGCGCGAACGAGACTCCCGATTCCGCCAGGAACTTGCGCACCCACGTGCGGACGTCCCCGCCGCTTACGTGCGAGACGTCGGCCCAGAGATAGAACGCGCCCTGTGCCCCGAGGAACGGAATACCCTTGGCTTCCAGCACGGCCGAGGCCGCGTCGCGGTTGTTCCGGTAATGATCGCGGGCCTGGTAAACGTAGTCCTGGGGCCCGGTCAATGCGGCCAGCGCAGCGTACTGCGAGGGTGACGCGACGCAGGAGACGATCGATTCCATGACGTTGTTCATCTTCTGCTCAATCCCCGGAGGGCAGATCAACGCCCCGATGCGCAGGCCTGTCAGTCCGTACGTCTTGGACAGCGTCAACGAGGTGAACACACGGGCTTCCCCTGGGACGTCGCTGTCGAAGCGCGCCGGACTGACGTGCGGGACATCGAAGGTGAAGGCTTCGTAGCATTCGTCCGAGATGATCCAGAGGTCGTGCCGGACGGCCAGTTCCACCAATTCCCGGGTGGCTTCTTCACTGATGACCGCCCCCAACGGGTTGGACGGCGAATTCAGCACGAGGACACGGGTCCGCGGCGTGATGAGTGCTTCGATGTCCTCGATATGCGGCTGGAAGTCGTTCTTGGGATACAGCGGATACTGCACGGGCACGGCGTGAAGCAGCCGGCTGGTCATGGCAAACGTGGGGTAGCCGGGGTTCGGGATGAGGATCTCGTCGCCGGGGGAGAGGAGAAGGCTCATGGCGAAGTGCAGGCCTTGCTGGGCGCCGTCCACCACATAAACCCGTTCAGCACCGATCCCTACGCCCTGCTGTTCGCGGAAGCGGGCGGCGAACGCTTCCCGGAGAGCGGGCATCCCCGCGTTGGGTGTGTAGTTGGTCTCATCCCGGTCCAGGCAAGCAATGCCGGCGTCGAGGACGTGCCGTGGCAGCGCAAACCCCGGTTCGCCGATGCTCAGGACGATCGCCCCGGGGGTGGCCCACGCGGCCTCGGTGATTTCGCGGATCTGGTTCACGGGGACGTCACGGACGTGCAAGGCAAGCTCAGGCATGGGAGCCATCCTAGCCACCCATATACTGGTAAGCGTGCTTTCTGGACTGGTAATCGTTGACAAACCGCAGGGATGGACCAGCCACGATGTGGTTGGCCGGATGCGGCGGCTGGCTGGTACCCGGAAAGTGGGGCATGCGGGGACGCTCGATCCCATGGCCACCGGCGTCCTGGTGCTTGGCATCAATAAGGCGACGCGCCTGCTGACGTACATCGTGGGCACCTCCAAGACTTACACCGCCACCATCAGGCTCGGCGAGACCACCATCACGGACGACGCCGAGGGCGACATCACGGAGGCCCGGAGTGCCGTGGACGTCACCGATGACGCCATCGCGGCCGGGGTTGCCGCGCTCACGGGCCCTATCCAGCAGGTGCCCAGCAGCGTGAGCGCCATCAAGGTCAACGGCGAACGCTCCTACGCCCGGGTCCGCTCCGGGGAGGAAGTGAAGCTCGCAGCCCGCCCCGTGACGATCCACCGCTTCGAGGTGCACTCGATCAACAGGCTCGACGGCGGCAGGGTAGTTGACGTGGACGTCACCGTGGAGTGTTCTTCCGGGACATACATCCGGGCCCTGGCCCGCGACCTTGGAAACGGTTTGGGCGTCGGCGGCCACCTCACGGCCCTGCGTCGGACGCAGGTGGGGCCGTATACGCTCGAGCAGGCAAGGACCCTGGAGGAACTGGCCGAAGAGCTCAAGGTGCTGGACATGTCCCTCGCTGCCCGCTCCTTGATGCCAAACCGCGAGCTCAGCGAGGACGAAACAACGGAGATCTCGTTCGGCCGCCGCATCGCCGCGGGGCCGGGAGCAGGCACCGAGGAGGCTGCCACGGCAGAAAATCCCGCAGCTGCCTTCGCACCATCGGGGGAATTGGTGGCGTTGCTGGCTGACACCGGGAGCTTTGCCAAGCCCGTGTTGGTGTTCGCCCCGGGAACCGGTTCGGGGGAGGCGAAGTAGCCATGGACGGATATTTCTATGCCCTCCTGATTATCGGACTGATTTCGACCATCATGTGCGTGGTGGCCGGGCTGATGAAAAAGGCCCCGAATGATCCCACCATCTACTCGGTACTCGCCGTTGAACTCGTCCTGGTGGTGTACCTGGTGGGTTCAATCATCCGGGTTGCCCTGGGCGAGCAGATTGCCGGGGAAGCCTGGGAATTCTGGGGCTACCTGATCACGGCCCTGATGATCCCGCTGGGTGCCGTGTACTGGGCCATCCTCGAACGCACCCGCTGGAGCAACTTCGTCCTCTCTGCGGTAGGCGTCACGGTCCTCGTCATGGGCGCACGCATGAACCAGATTTGGTACTGACCTTGAAAGAAGAACCCATCGTGACTGGAACTGAGACCAATCCGGCAACCCCGCAGCCGAAGAAGGATACCCGGAACACCGGGCCTGGCCGCCTCCTGATCGCGGTGTACGCCGTTTTCGCCCTCTCCGCGACCGCGCGTGCCGGCTATCAGATCGCTACGAAGTTCGCCGAAGCACCGCTGGCGCATATCCTCTCGGCCTTTGCCGCCGTCGTCTATATCGTGGCGACCATCTCGCTGGCCAAGCCGGGCCGCACGTGGTTCAAGGTCTCAGTGGCCGCCGTGCTCACGGAGCTCATCGGCGTGCTGGTGGTGGGCGCCATCAGCCTCTTCGACCCCGTGGCGTTCCCGCACGATACCGTGTGGTCGCTGTTCGGCCGCGGTTACGGTTTCGTCCCGCTTGTCCTGCCCATCCTTGGCCTCCTGTGGCTGAACAAGCGCCGCCCGTCCTGAGCCAACCGCCCTTGCGGGTAACCTTAGAATGTTCCGGCGCCGGGAGGTTGCCGGGCGCACCGAACATCTGCAGTAAAAGGCGAGGTTGATGGTCCACATCTGGAACGATCCCACCGAAGTCCCCAAGGACTTCGGACCTACTGTCGTTACCATTGGGAACTTTGACGGCGTCCATCGCGGGCACCAGCATGTCCTGTCGCAGCTGACAGGCACCGCCAAGCGGCACAACATTCCCTCGGTTGCAGTGACTTTTGATCCGCATCCGGCCCAGGTCCACAGGCCCGATTCCGCTCCCGAGCTGATCATGGGCCTCCAGGACAAGCTCGACGCCCTCGGGGACACCGGCGTCGATGCCGTGCTGGTCATGAAGTACACCCTGGACCTGGCGGCGATGACACCGGTCGAGTTCGTCCGCGATGTCATCCTTGACGGACTTCACGCCGCGCACGTCGTCGTAGGCCACGACCTCCGCTTTGGTGCCGGGAACGTGGGGGATGTGGTCACCATGCAGCAACTGGGCGAGGAGCTTGGGTTCGGCGTGCAGGTGGTCAACGAGTACGGAGCCGGAGGCTCTCCGGTACACGACGACGGCGACGCTGACCGCCGCTGTTCCTCCACTTGGGTGCGGGAAGCCCTGTCCGAAGGCGACGTCGTGACCGCTGCCGCTGTGCTTGGCCGCCCGCACCGCATGCGCGGCGAAGTGGTGCACGGCGCAGCCCGCGGACGCGATCTCGGTTTTCCCACAGCCAACCTCGCCCACGACTCCACGGGGTATGTTCCGGCGGACGGCATTTATGCAGGGTGGTTGATCGACCAGTCCGGCACACGGTGGCCCGCCGCTATTTCCGTTGGTTCCAACCCCACCTTCGACGGCGTGAGCCGCCAGGTGGAGGCCCACGTGATCGATCGTCCCGAGGAAAAAGTGGAGGACTTCGACCTCTACGGGCAGACCGTTGCTGTCGAATTCACGCAGCGCCTGCGCGGCATGGTTGCCTACCGTGGACCTGAAGCCCTGGTGGAGCAAATGTGCCTGGACGTAGCCCAGGCGCACGAACTGCTGACCCGGCGCTAGGCGGATTTCGACAACACTGCTGACCTGCCGGTAAACTGGTGAATGGATCCGGCCGCAGTCCGTGGCAGCTGGACCTGTTTTTGTGTGCGGCAACGCACCAAAGGCAACCCGTCAGCGAGGCGCTGCACCGGGACGCACGGCACAACTCTAGGAGTTCACGTGGCACTTGACGCCGCTGTAAAGCAGTCCATCATCAAGGAATACGCAACCTCTGAAGGCGACACCGGTTCGCCCGAGGTCCAGGTTGCAGTTCTGACCCAGCGGATCAAGGATCTGACTGAGCACATGAAGGAGCACAAGCACGACTTCCACACCCAGCGCGGTTTGCTGGCCATGGTTGGTCGTCGCAAGCGCATGCTTTCCTACCTGAAGAACACTGACATCGCCCGCTACCGTTCGCTCATCGAGCGCCTCGGCCTGCGCCGCTAGTCTCCCTTTAGGGGCGGCCCGCTCCTTTCCGGAACGGGCCGCCTTCTTCACCAACAACTAAAAACAGGAATCAACCGCATCGCGCATTCGCGGTCCTCGGTAGTGATTCCCGGGAAGCTCATCTGTGGTGATGAGGCCCGTGGATCTCGATCGATGACCGGGTGTCGTACAGGCCAGGAAAAAAGAAGAGGCCTGGGTTGATGCGGCGGACTTCCGCTAACAGAAACGGAGGTGACTCTCTATGGAGGGTCCCGAAATCCAGTTCTCCGAAGCCATTATCGACAACGGCCGTTTTGGCAAGCGCGTCATTCGCTTCGAAACCGGCCGCCTTGCCAAGCAGGCAGCCGGTGCCTCGATGGTCTACATCGACGAAGACACCGCACTGCTCTCCGCAACCACCGCCGGCAAGCAGCCGCGCGAAGGTTTCGACTTCTTCCCCCTGACGGTTGACGTTGAAGAGCGCATGTACGCAGCCGGCCGTATCCCGGGATCGTTCTTCCGCCGCGAAGGCCGCCCGTCCACGGAAGCCATCCTGGCCTGCCGCCTCATGGACCGTCCGCTGCGCCCCGCGTTCGTCAAGGGCCTGCGCAACGAAGTCCAGATCGTCGTTACTGTCCTGGCGATCAACCCGGACGAGCTCTACGACGTCGTCGCCATCAACGCGTCCTCGATGTCCACGCAGCTTTCCGGCCTCCCGTTCTCCGGCCCGATCGGTGGCGTCCGCGTCGCCCTCATCGCCGACGAACACGGTTCGCAGTGGGTCGCTTTCCCCAAGCACTCCCAGCTTGAGAACGCCGTCTTCAACATGGTTGTTGCCGGCCGCATTGCCGGTGACGACGTCGCCATCATGATGGTGGAGGCCGAAGCCACCGACAACTCCTGGAACCTCATCAAGGAACAGGGCGCAACAGCTCCTACCGAAGAGGTTGTTTCCGAGGGCCTCGAGGCTGCCAAGCCGTTCATCAAGGCACTCTGCGAAGCACAGGCAGACCTGGCGGCACGCGCCGCCAAGCCGACCGTCGAGTTCCCGGTCTTCCTTGACTACCAGGACGACGTCTACGCAGCTGTTGAAGCCGCTGCCGCTGACAAGCTGGCCAAGGTCTTCCAGATCGCTGACAAGCAGGAGCGCGACGCCGCTTCCGACGAACTCAAGGACGAAGTCCTGGGCTCACTTGCGGGCGAGTTCGAGGGCCGCGAGAAGGAACTCTCAGCAGCGTTCCGCTCGGTCACCAAGCACGTCGTGCGCCAGCGCATCCTCAAGGACCAGGTCCGCATCGACGGCCGTGGCCTGACGGACATCCGCCAGCTGACCGCAGAGGTAGAGGTTCTGCCCCGCGTTCACGGTTCGGCCATCTTCGAGCGCGGCGAGACCCAGATCATGGGTGTCACCACGCTGAACATGCTCAAGATGGAGCAGCAGATCGACTCGTTGTCGCCGGTAACGCGCAAGCGCTACATGCACAACTACAACTTCCCGCCGTACTCCACCGGTGAGACCGGCCGCGTCGGATCCCCGAAGCGCCGCGAAATCGGCCACGGTGCCCTCGCAGAGCGCGCCCTGGTTCCGGTTCTGCCCAGCCGTGAAGAATTCCCGTACGCCATCCGCCAGGTATCCGAGGCCCTCGGTTCCAACGGTTCGACGTCCATGGGTTCGGTCTGTGCCTCGACGCTCTCCATGCTCAACGCCGGTGTGCCGCTGAAGGCAGCTGTTGCCGGTATCGCCATGGGCCTGGTTTCCGACCAGGTTGACGGCCAGACCCGTTACGCAGCACTGACTGACATCCTCGGCGCCGAAGACGCTTTCGGCGACATGGACTTCAAGGTTGCCGGTACGTCCGAGTTCGTCACGGCCATCCAGCTGGACACCAAGCTCGACGGCATCCCCGCGTCCGTGCTGTCAGCAGCACTGAAGCAGGCCCGCGAAGCCCGCCTCCACATCCTCGAGGTCATCAACGCAGCGATCGACACCCCGGATGAGCTCTCCGAGTTCGCCCCGCGCGTCATCGCCGTCAAGATCCCCGTGGACAAGATCGGCGAGGTCATCGGCCCCAAGGGCAAGATGATCAACCAGATCCAGGAAGACACGGGCGCGGACATCTCCATCGAAGATGACGGCACGGTCTACATTGGCGCCACCAACGGCCCGTCTGCCGACGCAGCACGTTCCGCCATCAACGCCATCGCCAACCCGCAGGTTCCGGAAATCGGTGAGCGCTACCTGGGTACGGTCGTCAAGACCACCACCTTCGGCGCCTTCGTCTCCCTGACGCCGGGCAAGGACGGCCTGCTGCACATCTCCGAGCTCCGCAAGCTGGCCAACGGCAAGCGCGTGGATAACGTTGATGACGTCGTCTCCGTGGGCCAGAAGGTCCAGGTCGAGATCACCAAGATCGACGACCGTGGAAAGCTCTCCCTCTCGCCGGTTGTTGCCGACGAAGAAGGCGCAGCTTCCGAGGACGCTCCGGCCGAGGTCGTTGAAGAGTCTGCAGAGTAGTCTGTAAGCAGTACACCCGGCGGGGCCGGTGGGCTTGAAAAAGCTCCACCGGCCCTTCCGGCCTTAACCCTGAAAGGCCTTAATGACTGTCGTACCCTTGCCGCTGGAGCAAACCCTTCCCGGCGGCGAACTGATCCATGGTGCAGAGGGCGGTTCCGTCGTGCGGCGCTCCGTGCTTCCCGGCGGCGTGCGCGTCCTGACCGAGGCGATGCCCGGGCAGCGTTCGGCCACCATAGGTTTCTGGGTGGCAGTGGGTTCGCGCGACGAAGCGGACGGCCAGCATGGTTCCACACACTTCCTTGAACACCTGCTGTTCAAGGGCACCAAGAGGCGCACAGCGCTGGAGATAGCGTCTGCGTTCGACGAGGTAGGCGGCGAATCCAACGCAGCCACCGCCAAGGAAAGCACCTGCTACTTCGCACGGGTCCTCGATACGGATCTTCCCATGGCCATTGATGTCATTGCCGATATGATCACCGGCGCTGTCCTTGACCCTGCCGAACTGGAGCAGGAACGCGACGTCATCCTCGAGGAAATCGCCATGGACAGCGACGACCCCACCGATGTGGCGCACGAGAAATTCGTGGCAGCAGTGCTCGGCAGCCACCCGCTGGCCCGGCCGATCGGCGGAACACCGGATGCGATCAAGGCTGTGGCAAGGGACTCGGTGTGGGAGCACTACCAGCGCTACTACCGCCCCGAGGAACTGGTCATCACCGCAGCGGGCGGCCTGGACCACGACGTCGTCTGTGAACTTGTCCTTGATGCGTTGAAAGCTGCCGGTTGGCAGCTGGATTCCGGTGCAGCGCCCGTGGAACGCCGTGGGACGGAGCGTGCCGTCATTACAGGCAACGCCGGCCTCCACGTCGTGAAGCGTCCTGTGGAGCAGGCAAACATCATCATGGGTTGCCCGACGATCGTCGCCACGGATGACCGCCGCTTTGTCATGAGCGTGCTCAACGCAGTCCTGGGCGGTGGCATGTCCTCCAGGCTCTTCCAGGAGATCCGCGAGAAGCGGGGCCTGGTCTACTCCACGTACTCCTTCACCGCCGCTTACGCCGACGCCGGGTACTTCGGCATGTACGCCGGCTGCACCCCGTCCAAGGTCCGCCAGGTGCTGGAACTGCTGGGCGTAGAGCTGGATAAGCTCGCCAAGGACGGCATTACCGAAGAAGAGCTCAGGAAGGCGGTGGGCCAGCTCAGCGGTGGCATCGTGTTGGCCCTCGAGGACACGGGCTCACGGATGTCCAGGTTGGGCCGGGCGGAACTGGTGTCCGGAGAGTTCCAGGACATCGATGAGACCCTGGCGCGGATCCAGGCCGTCACCGTGGACGACGTCCAGGAACTCGCCCGCGAACTCGCAGCAGCTCCCCGCACCATCACGGTTGTGGGTCCGTTTGAGGAAACCGAAACGTTCGGTCTCTGACTCTGGACTAGCGCACTCCCTGCAGGGCAGCATGATCACACAGTGATGATGCTGCCCTGTTGACGTTGGAGATGTGATGGAACTGCCCCCACGCGGCCACGCCGCGGAGATGCTGCAGGACTTCATCGGCCATTGGCGTGGCATCACGGAGATCGCCTCATCGCCGTGGGGGAGTGCCCGGACTGCCGAGGCAGAGGTGGTGTTCAGCAGGGCCGCCAGCGGCTACGCCGTCGTGCAGAGTTACCGGCACCGTGAAGCGGATGGGACACACTTCGAAGGGCATGGCATGTTCACTGTGGACCGCGAACACGGTGACACGCTCTGGTACTACGTGGACAGCATGGGCCGGCCGCCGTCCAGTCCCGTCAGGGGTTCGTGGAACGCAGGCATTCTGACGCTGGACCGGCGCACGGCCGAAGGCGTAGCCAGGCACACGTTCCGCGTCGAGGACGGGGTACTGGTGCACACGGCCGATCTGCGGCTCGAAGGAACATCGGGCTTCAGTCCGTTGCTGAAAAGCGTTTTCCGCAGGGTGTCAACGCCCGGCGCCTAGCCCCCGGCAAAAGGCGGCAGGACGTCGATGACGTCGTGCGGGCTCAGCGGGGCCGAACGGTCGCGCACAGCCACTTCGTTGCGGAGGAAGCTGCTGCGTGCAACGATGCGCGCGAGGGTCGGCGTGCCGTCCGGGGGCACGGGACGTTCGACGGCGAGGGCGGCTTCCAGCAGCGCCTCCAGGCTGGTGCCTTCCGGCAGGTGGTGGACTTCTTCTTCGACTCCTGCGGCCGAGCGTGCGGCAGCGAAGTAGCGGACAAGCAAGGTTTCAGCCTCCGATTGCACTCATGCTGCGGTCCGGCTGGACGAAGTCCGCTGCGCCGAGACCGGTGTGGTCCATTCCGTGCGCCTTGGGCTTGACCCACATGGCGTCCTGCCACCGTTGCGCAAGTTCCTCGTCGGTGGCTCCTCCACGAAGGAGGCCCAGGAGGTCGAACTCCTCGCGGGAGAAGAGACAGCTCATGATCTTGCCTTCGGCGGTGATGCGCGTCCGCCGGCAGTCGGAGCAGAACGGCTCCGTGACCGAGGCGATGATGCCCACGGTACCGAGGACCGGACCGGTGGCAAGACCGGAAGCCGTATCCCGGCGTCGTACTTCAAAGCGTTCCGCGGGGGCGCCGTCCCGTTCGCGGGGGTCGTGGTCCAGGACGTAGTCGCGTGACAGCAGCGTGCGGATCTCGGCAGCCGTGATCATGTTGCGCCTGGTCCAGCCGTGATCGGCATCCAAGGGCATCTGCTCGATGAAGCGAAGTTCGTAACCGCGGCCCAACGCCCAGGCCAGGAGGTCCGGCGATTCGGCGTCGTTGATGCCGCGCATAAGTACCGCGTTGAGTTTCACGGGACCCAAACCGGCTGCCCAGGCAGCATCGACGCCGGCCAGGACGCGGTCCAGGAACGGGCGGCGGGTGAGCTTGGTGAACGTTTCTTCGTGAAGGGAATCCAGCGAGACGTTGATCCGGGTGAGCCCTGCGGCCTTCAACGCTGCGGCTTTCTTGTCCAGTCCGACGCCGTTGGTGGTCATGGAGATGGGGAGGTCGGGATGATTGCTTCGAATGCCGGAGATAATGTCCACCAGGTCGGCGCGCACCAAGGGCTCACCGCCGGTAAGGCGGAGTTCCCGCACACCCAGGGCCGTGACCCCGACGCGCACAATGCGGATGATTTCATCCTTGGTCATTACGGCCTGCTTGGACAACCACTCCAAGCCCTCGGCGGGCATGCAGTAGGTGCAGCGCAGGTTGCACTTGTCCGTCAGTGACAGGCGCATGTCCGTGGCGCGCCGCCCGTAACGGTCCCACAACCCTGCGGGCGTGCCCGCGGGACGCGGCGGCGGAACCCCCACGCCACTTTCCGTGCTGCCTGTGGCGGCACCCGACGGGGGCACCGGCATGCCCAGCTGAACAGTCATGAATTCAGGCTACGCCACCCCGGCCGGATCAGTGACACCAGTTACAGTCACAGAGTTCTTACGGATTCAATACGCTTCCCCCGCCGACGCCACGATCGGGTGCCGGGTGCCGCCGGCAAACCTATGCTGAAAGCGTGACCACAAATACGGCATCAGCAATGGACCCGGGAAACCGCCGGGTCCTCCTGGTAGAGGACGAACAGACCATCGCCGATGTTGTCCGCGACTACCTGTTGAAGGCAGGCTTCCAGGTGGACATGGCTGCGGATGGCTTCACCGCGCTCAAGGTTGCAGCGTCCCGGCAGCCGGACCTGGTGATCCTGGACCGCATGCTGCCCGGACTGGACGGTGTTGAGGTCTGCAGGCGGCTGCGCCAGACCATGAGCGTACCGGTCATCATGGTCACGGCCCTGGGAACCGAAGACGATCGGATCCTTGGCTTGGAGATGGGCGCCGACGACTACGTCACCAAGCCCTTCTCGCCCCGGGAACTTGTTCTTCGGGTCAAGTCGGTCCTCCGCCGCAGCGTCAAGGAGTTTGCCCCGGAACCATCGGTGGAGGCCGCCGGACTCGAACTCGATCCGGCGTCCAGGACGGTCACCCACAACGGCAACCCGTTGGCCCTGACGGTCCGTGAATTCGACCTCCTGGCGTTCCTGATGCGCAGGCCAAACCAGGTCTTTAGCCGCGAGGAACTGATCAAAGCCGTCTGGGGTTGGGACTTCGGAGACCTCTCCACCGTCACGGTGCATGTCCGGCGCTTGCGGGAGAAGATCGAAGCAAATCCCACCACGCCCGAACTGATCAAGACGGTCTGGGGCGTTGGTTACCGTTTCGATGACACAGGAGGTGGGCATGGGAGGCAGTGAACTGTGGACCATCCTCGCCTGGGTCCTGTTGTGGGCCGTCCTCATCGGTGCCACCACATTGGTGCTCCTCCGGTTGCTCCGCCGCGCCTCGGTGCTCACTCAGATTTTCCTGGTGGTGGTGGCAACCGTAGCTGTCCTGGTGGCCGGGATGGTCAGCGCCTTCAACGCCATGTTCATTTCCGCCAGGGACCTTGAGGTGATGTGGTACATCCTTGCCACCGCCTCGGCTGTTGCCGTTGCACTCTCCCTGATGCTCGGCGCGGGGGTGTCCCGTAACGCGGCACGGTTGGTGGATGCGGCCCGCCGGCTGGGGCGGGGCGAAACCCTGGACAACACCATGGAGGCCCGCCGGGGGAGGGCTCCCGCCGTGACCTCCGAGCTCGCCGAACTTGCGCAGGAACTGGAAGCAAGCAGCCGTAGCCTTGCCGAGTCCAGGGAACGCGAGGCCGCCATCGAAACGGCCAGGCGCGAACTCGTGTCCTGGATTTCGCACGACCTCCGCACACCGCTGGCCAGCATGCGCGCCATGACCGAAGCCTTGGAGGACGGCATGGCGGCCGATGTCCCCGGCTACTACCGGAAGATCATCGGGCAAACCGAACAAATGACGGCCATGGTCAATGACCTCCTGGAATTGTCCAAGATCCAGGCGGGCAGCCTGCAGCTTCGCGCCGAACCACTGGACCTCTACGACCTCGTCAGCGATGCCCTCTCGGACCTGGCCCCGTTGGCAGCGAAGCGGGGCATCAAGCTCGACGGCGGTGGGGACCGTGAGTGCATGGCCGTCGCCGACGGGCCAAGCCTGGCGCGGGCCATACGGAACATCCTTTTGAACGCCATCATCTACAGCCGTCCGGACAGCGACGTGCATGTGAGCGTCGGGCGGGACAACGGGAATGCCGTGGTCGCAGTACAGGACCAGTGCGGCGGTATCCCCGATGCCGACCTTCCCCACCTGTTTGAAACCGGCTGGCAGAAGAACCCGGCGCGCGGAACCACCGCGGAGTTGCAGGGGAGCTACAGCGGTGCCGGCATTGGCCTGAGCATGGTGGCCGGAATCGTCAAGGCCCACGGAGGAACGGTGGGCGTCACCAACCTCGACGGCGGCTGCCGCTTTGCGCTGTCACTCCCCGCCGGATCCACCCGCGATGGTAGCCCGTCGGCCTCCACCCTTACTTCAGTTGACAATCGCCCAGGAGGCGCATGATGGGCATGCCCAGCAGCATGAACAAACCCAGCCCGCACGTGGACCCACCGGATCCCGTAACGTCCCTGCCGCGACGAGGCCGTATGCGCCCCCGCCTGTGGGCTGCGGCGGCCGGTGTGGCCGCAGGGGCAGCCGGGATAGCAGCGGGGGAACTCACTGCGGGCCTGGCAAGCCCCCTGGTCTCTCCAGTGACCGCCCTGGGTGGCGCTGTCATCGATGCCGTGCCACCGGGCGTCAAGGACATGGCCGTGGAATTGTTCGGCACGGCCGACAAGATCGTGCTCATCGCCTCCATCGGACTGGTCGCCGGGATCCTTGCCGCTCTGGCCGGAGTCCTGGAGCACCGCAGGACCGGATGGGGCCTGGCACTGGCAGGGCTGGCAGGCGCGGCGGGGCTGACCGCCGTCGTTACCCGCGCGCAAGCAGGACCGCAGGCTGCCCTCGCGCCCATCGTTGCGGCCGTGGTCACCATGCTGCTGTTGCGCACCCTGATCCGTAGATTGACCACCTGGGCCCCCTCCCGGGGGACACCCGGGCAGGACGAGGCGGATCCCGCGCCCTTGGCCCGGCGCAGCTTCCTCAACGCGCTCGCCGGGACGTCCATCGCCGCCGTCGTGGCCGGAACGGTGACCGCTGTCCTGACGCGTGCCACAGCGGCCGCATCTGGTTTCCGCAGTACTTTGAAGCTCCCACAGCCCACGACACCCCGCCAAGCCATCCCCAACGGCGCGGCACTGGCCGTGGACGGGATCAGCCCCCTGGTGACGCCCAATGCCGACTTCTACAGGATTGACACCGCCCTGACGGTTCCTGCCATCGACCCACCCTCGTGGAAGTTGAAGGTCACTGGAATGGTGGAGCGGGAAATCGAACTGGATTTCGCGACCCTCCTCACCAAGCCCATGACGGAGCGGCACATCACCATCGCCTGCGTGTCCAACAACGTCGGCGGAGACCTCATCGGCAACGCACTCTGGCTGGGCTGGCCGGTCCGCGAACTCCTAACCATGGCGGGTCCCAAAGCCGGCGCGGACATGGTGCTGTCCACCAGCAACGACGGCTGGACTGCCGGTACGCCCCTGGAGGCACTCACGGACGGCAGGGATGCACTGCTGGCCATTGGCATGAACGGTGAACCATTGCCGCTGGAGCACGGCTTCCCCGTACGCATGATCGTGCCCGGACTCTACGGATATGTGTCCGCCACCAAATGGCTGACCGAACTGAAAGTCACCCGGTTCGCCGACGACATCGGGTATTGGACCCCCCGCGGCTGGAGTGACCACGGACCCATCAAAACCCAATCGCGAATCGACGTACCCCGCAACGGCCGGACAGTTAAGGCAGGCAAGGTGCAGTTCGGCGGAGTGGCTTGGGCCCAGCATCGGGGCATCAAACGGGTGGAGCTGCGCGTTAACCGGGGTCCGTGGCAACAAGCCACCCTGGGAAACGGTATCTCCACCGACACCTGGTACCAGTGGCAGCTCGGCATCGACCTCACAGCCGGCGACTACGAAGTCCAGGTGCGGGCCACGGATTCCACCGGTGAACCCCAGACAGAAGACAAGGCTCCCGTAGCTCCGGATGGTGCCACCGGCTACCACACAATCAGCGTCAAGGTGGCCTGAGGACCTAGTCTGGGTACGTCCGGGTAATTCCCGCACGTCAAAGTAGCCACACAGGAGGATGTCCGTGCCCCGATCTGTTGCAGCCCATCGGCAGGCCGTGGTGGAACTGCTGACCACTGCGAGGGCTGCCAAGGGCAACCTCCGCCTGCCCTTGCTCCAAGCACTGGGGCAAGCGCTCGCCGGTGACGTCTACGCACCCCTCTCACTGCCGCCGTTCCCCAACTCCCAAATGGACGGATTCGCCGTTCATTCAGAAGGGATTCCCGACGGCGGTGCGGAGCTCCGGGTCGCGGCGCCCGTCCCGGCAGGTGCCTCGCCAGCGCCACTGAAGGCCGGCTTCGCCGCCCCCATCATGACCGGGGCCATGATCCCGGAAGGGGCCGACGCCGTCGTGCCCATTGAAAAGGCAACGCCGAACGTCTTTCCCCAGCCGGCCGCCGAAGACGCTACCGTCCGGCTCCCACCGGTGGCTCCCGGAACCTATGTTCGACACAGCGGCAGCGACATCGAAACAGGCGACTTGGCGCTGGCCGCCGGTACGCTCCTGGGGCCTGCCCAACTTGGCTTGCTGGCCGCCTTGGGCCTGGACACCGTGGAGGTCCGTGAACCATTCCGTGCGCTGCTGGTCACCACTGGTGACGAAGTGGTGGAACCCGGGCAGGAACTGGCGCCCGGCAAGATCTACGATTCCAACGGAACGCTCCTTGAAGCCTCCATGCGCCAAGCCGGCATGGACGTGACGCGGACGGCCATTTCCGACGACAACCCCGACACCCTCCTGTCAGTCCTCCACCGCTACACCCAGGATCCCCGGAACCCGGTGGACATCATCGTCACCACCGGTGGCGTGAGCAAAGGCGCCTACGAGGTAGTCCGCCAAGCGATGTCCGGCCAGCCAGTGGATTTCCTGCCGGTCGCCATGCAGCCGGGCGGTCCACAAGGCCTGGGAACCTTCGAGGGGACACCCTTCCTGGGCTTCCCCGGAAACCCCGTCAGCTGCCTCGTCTCCTTCGAGATGTTCCTCAGGCCCGCACTTTCCCAGGTCCAGGGAACACCAGCGACCCGGCCCGTGCAGATAGCCCGCCTCGCTGAGCCACTGACCTCACCGGACGGCAAACACCAGGTCCGACGCGGAAGCGTGGGCACGGACGGCATACTGCGCATGGAAGGCGGGGCCGGTTCCCACCTGGTGCACGCCCTGGCCCGCGCCAATGCCCTGGTCCAGATCCCCAGCGACGTCACGGAACTCGCCAAAGGGGACGAAGTGGAAGTATGGATGCTGTGAACCACACTCCCGAAAACCCAGCAGGCCTGACGCATCTCAGGCAAGACGGCACCGCACAGATGGTGGACGTCTCCGAGAAAGCCGTAACCACGCGTGAGGCCACCGCCACGGCTACTGTCCGCAGCACCGCCGAAGTCCTGGCCCTGCTGGGTGCCGGCGAACTTCCCAAGGGCGACGCCCTCGCCGTGGCGAGGGTAGCGGGGATCATGGCGGCAAAGAAGACCCCCGAACTGATTCCGCTATGCCATCCCTTGCCGATCTCCAAGGTCACCGTGGACTTTGAGCTGGGTGCGGACTCCGTGGGAGTCCTGGCAACGGTCAAGACCCGGGGCGTCACCGGCGTCGAAATGGAAGCCCTGACTGCCGCGTCGGTTGCGGCGCTCAGCGTCTACGACATGATCAAGGCCGTCGACAAGCATGCCGTCCTGGACGATATCCGGGTGCTCGCCAAGAGTGGCGGAAAAAGCGGCGACTGGGACGTTTCCTCCGAACCACGGCACGGGGAGGCCGGGGCATGAGTGCCTGCGAGCCCAACGCGCACGGACCGCGGAAGGCCGGCGTCGTGATCGCGTCCACCCGTGCCGCCGCAGGAATCTACACGGACGAGACCGGGCCGATCATCCTGGACTGGCTGAACGAGCACGGATTCGACACTTTTCCCACCATGGTGGTGCCGGACGGTGAACCTGTAGGTGCTGCCCTGCGTGCCCTCCTGACGCAGGAACCCGCAGTTGTCATCACCAGCGGCGGCACGGGCCTCAGCCCGGACGACCGCACGCCGGAGATGACGCTGCCACTCCTTGACCGCGAAATACCGGGCATTATGGAAGGCATCCGGCGCGCAGGTGCTGCGAAGACGCCCATGGCCATGCTGAGCCGCGGCCATGCAGGAGCGGCGGGAAAATCGTTCGTCATCAATCTTCCCGGTTCCCCCAAAGGGGTCATGGATGGGCTGGCGGTCCTGGACCCCGTGATCGGGCATCTCTGTGAGCAGTTGGAAGGAAACCATGGGCACTGAAACAGACTTCGAGGTTGTCAGCGCTGTCCTCAGCGCCGAGCCGATTTCCGTGGACCAAGCCATCAGGGCAGTGGAATCGGAAACTGCGGGTGCGGTGGTCAGTTTCAGCGGCGTCGTTCGTAACCACGACGGCGGCAAAGCTGTTGATCGACTGAGCTACAGCGCGCACCCCACGGCCCACCAGGTGATGTCGGACGTGGTGGCTCAGTTGGTCGCGGAGCACTCCGGCGAAGCCAATCAACCCGTGCGCATCTGGGCCGCGCACCGGATCGGCATGCTGGAAATCGGTGATCCCGCGTTGGTGTGTGCCGTTGCGGCCGCCCACCGGGGCCAGGCGTTCGCCGTCTGCTCGGAACTGGTGGACCGGGTCAAGGAGCAGGTGCCCATTTGGAAAGAGCAGTTCTTCAGTGATGGCACGGTGGAATGGGTCGGCGCAGGGGAGTAGGCGCAAGGTAACGGTTCCCGCCCGTGCCCGGCCCGGCGGTAGGGTTAAACGCATGACCGAACAACTTGCTGTTGCAGTGCTGGGCGCCAACGGGCGTATGGGAATTGAAGCCGTTAAGGCTGTTGAAGCAGCCGAAGACATGAAGCTGGTGGCCGCTTTGGGCCGCGGCGATTCCCTGGACAAGCTGCTCGACGCCGGTGCGCAGTATGTTGTTGATCTCACCGTCCCGGACATCACTGAGACCAACGTCCGGTTCGCCGTCGAGCACGGCATCCACGCCGTTGTGGGCACCACAGGCTGGAACGCCGACAGGCTGGAATCCCTCCGCGGACTACTGGAGTCCAAACCGGAAACAGGCGTGCTGATTGCCCCAAATTTTGCCTTGGGCTCGGTGCTGGCATCCGCCTTTGCTGCCAAGGCCTCGCAGTACTTCGAGTCTGTTGAAATCATTGAGCTGCACCACCCCAACAAGGTGGATGCTCCTTCCGGCACGGCCGTGCGCACGGCCCAGCTGATCGCCGAAGCCCGCCAGGAAGCAGGGGTGCCGGCCAGCCCGGACGCCACCGAGACGGCATTGGACGGTGCGCGTGGTTGCGACGTGGACGGGGTACGGGTGCACAGTGTCCGCCTTCGCGGCCTTGTTGCCCACCAGGAGGTCCTCTTTGGCGGTCCCGGCGAACAGCTGACGTTGCGCCACGATTCCTTCGACCGGGCCTCTTTCATGCCCGGCGTCCTTCTTGGACTGCGGAAGGTGGCAGCCAACCCCGGCCTCACGGTCGGCTTGGACGGCTACCTGGATCTGGGGCTCTAGGACATGGGAAATTTCTGGACAGCACTGAAGAAGAACCGCACCAAGATCTGGGTAGGTGCCATCACCTTGTTGCTGGTGCTGTACTTGGTGGTGTCCGTCCAACGCTCCTTCCTCCTGCTCGGCGATCCCAACCTGGTGGCCAAGGGCATCGGTGCCGCCTACCTGGTCCTGCCCGTGGTGGGCGCGTGGGCACTCATCCGCGAACTCCTTTTTGGTGCCCGCACCGAACAGATGGCCAAGGTCCTGGAAGCCGAAGGCGGCCTGCCGGAGGACACGCTTCCCCGCACACCCGGCGGCAGGATTATCCGGTCCGCTGCGGACGCAGAGTTCGAAAAGTACCGGGCGGAAGCCGAGGCCGCCCCGGAAGATTGGCGTTCCTGGTTCCGGCTGAGCTGCGCCTACGACGCCTCCGGTGACCGCAAGCGGGCCCGCGCTTCCATGCGGGACGCGGTGAAGCTCTTCCGTTCTCAGCCAACTGCCGCTGGGCGGTAACTGCCGAGCCTGGCCGCCTGGTGGGCCACCCACTCAAGTGGTCCCCGACGCCGGAGCAGGGAGAAACAGGCCCCGATGATGATCGCGGCGATGGCCTGGGCCCAGTACATCCCTTCCGGGGTCCAGCCGGCCGGCAGGGGCTTATTGGTGAAACCGGATACCACCCACACGTGTGCCGAGTAGAGGCTCAACGTCATGGCTCCCGGACCGCTGAGCAGGACCAGGAAGTTGACCTTTGCCCGCTCAGCCACTGCGCCAAGCAGCAGGCACAACCCCACGACAGCGGCCGCCGTACCCCCGGTGTGCAGCAGGTCCAAGGTGGTGCCCGCGTGTGGCGCCGCGGTAGCCAGCCACCACCATGAATCGACTTGCTGAAGGCCCGTCAGGTTGACCTGCAGCATGCTGTCCAAGGGGTACCCGCGGGTACCGGGGAGCGCCTCCAAGGCAGCCCTTCCGCCCCACGATTCCATGGCCAGGATGCCGACCGTTTTCGCAAGGACGGCTACAGCGCTTCCGCCCGCCAACAGCAGGACCTGTACCTTCGCCGTCGTGAGCGCCAGACGGCCTATGGCAAGCCCCAGCAGCAGGTAGGACATCCACTGGAACACGGGGTAGTAGCCGGTAAAGAAGAGATCGGCCAGAAGCCGTCCCGGTGTCTCCAGGTCCTCAACTTTTGGGTTGTGGCCCAACTGAAGGGGAGGGTTCGTGTCCAGCAGCAGGGGGCGGACCAGGTACGCCAGGACCGGCGAGGCCAGGATCCAGCCCAATGCCACGAAGCAGAGGGCTTTCAGGCGCAGGCCCAGGAACGGCAGGACGCAGAGGAACAAGAGAGCGTAATGGACCAGAATCACCGCGACGTTCACATCAAGCCCGCCCAGGACAAATCCGACGACGGCAATCACCAGGGCGCGCATGGCCACTCCGCCCCGTGCCGCCCGCAGTACGGCGCCGCTCCACGGCTGCTGCTTGCCTGTGCTGAGGGCCAATCCGACGCCGGCCAGCACAGCGAAAAGGGCCGAGGACCGACCTGAAAAGACCAATCCCACGAATGTCGGATCCCACCGTGGGGGAGGCCCGAACGTCGGCATCAGGTGGGTGGACATCATGCCCAGCAAGGCCGCGCCCCGGGCGGCGTCGATCCCCTTGAGCCGGGCTGAAACCGGGCCGGCCCCCGCGGCCTCCTGCTGAGGGGCCGTCCCGTGCGAAGTCATGCAGCGATCGTCTCATAGCTGCTGCGCGGCAACCCGACATGGAGCAGCTGGCGCCGAGTGGCCCTTGTCTTCGAATATATGTTCGAATAGCATTACGGCATGAACGATGTTCCAAAGCCGCAGGACCGCCTGTGTGGACCCATGAAGGCAATGAGCCCCGGTGTGGTCGACTTCCTGTTCAGGCAGCTTGTCACCGGCGAACCACCGGAGGACACCCAGTGGCAGAGCGAAGGTACGGTCCTGGCCGAGCAGATGCCGGGAGCTGAGCTCGCCCGCAGGCTGGCGGATACGGATCTTGACTCGCTCACGCCCATTGAACTCTTCGAGTACGTGCGGGCCTCCCAGCGGCTGGTGGCCTGGGCGGAGCAACTCAAGGAGCGGGCTGTAGCGCAGTATTGTTCGGAGCAGCCGGCCCGGACGTCCGGATCCGCCTGACGTTGCCGGTCCGGCTGTTCGCCGGACTACGATGGCCCGGTGACCCAAGCGCACCCGCAATCACCGTCCCCGTCGACCACGCCGCGACCCGCCGGGCCTGCGCCAGCGTCAGCAACGCTGCTGGCCGCCGTCGTTCAGTACGAAGCGCTGGGAACAGGCAGCGGGGGAGCGGCAGTCGCTCGTAACGTCGCTGCCCACGCGGAGCTTGTGGAAAAGGCCCACGCTGACGGCGCAAGGCTGGTGCTGTTTCCAGAGCTCTCCTTGACGGGCTATGAGTTGGACTCATTCGATGCCCCGGAGCATGCGGGTGGGCGTTCGGCCTGGCTGACTGACGGCGATACAAGGCTCCAGCCTCTTCGGGATGCCTGTGCCAGCACCGGGACCACGGCGGTGATCGGTGCAGGCTGGCGGGAAGCTGACGGTACTCCACGGTTGGCATCACTCATCATCGGACCGGATGGCTCCCTGCGACCGGCCTTCAAGACCCATCTGCATGGCGCGGAGCGTGAGCTGTTCGTCGCCGGGAACGGCCCCGAAATCATGGAAGTGGACGGCTGGCGGGTGGCTCTTGCCGTGTGCGCCGACGCCGCCCAACCGTCCCACGCCGCAGCTGCCGCAGAGTCAGGGGCCGACGTCTACGCAGTGTCAGCCCTGTACGTTTCCGGCGAGGAATTGCGCCTCGGACTGCACCTGGGTTCCCGGTCCATGGACCACCGGATGTTCGGGCTCCTGGCCAATCTTGGCGGGACCACTCCAGTGGGCGCTTCCTGCGGCCTCAGCGGCGGGTGGGGTCCGGAAGGTGCGGCCCTGGCCAAGGCAGCCGGCACGGGAACCGAAACTGTCATGGTGAACCTGGCCCGCTCCAGCTTGCATGGCTACAGGTCTGGCCTTGGCGCATGAGGACCATCACGCGGAACCCATTCTTGTAACAAGCCGCTGACAGGGTAACGTTTTTCTTATGTCTGACTTGCGCGCCCACAATCCCGCCCTTGGTACCCTGCTGACCGCCATGGTCACCCCGTTCACCGAGGACGGCAAGGTTGACTACGACCAAGCCGCGGCGCTGGCAGAGAAGCTTGTCCAGGATGGTTGCGACGGCCTCGTCGTCACCGGCACCACTGGCGAGACCTCCACTCTCACGGACGATGAAAACCTTGGCATGTTCCGTGCCGTCAAAGAAGCCGTCGGTGGCAAGGCAGCCATCATTGCCGGGACCGGCACCAACGACACCGCCCACTCCGTGCACCTTTCACAGCGCGCAGCAGAGGTAGGCGTTGACGGCCTGCTGATCGTCACCCCTTACTACAACAAGCCCAGCCAGGCGGGCGTCCGCGCCCACTTCGAGACGATTGCCTCCTCCACGGACCTGCCCGTCATGCTCTATGACATCCCGGGCCGCTCCTCCATCGCGATCGCCCCCGAGACCATGATCGGCCTCGCCAAGCACCAGAACATCGTGGCCGTCAAGGACGCCAAGGCCGATTTTGCTGCAGCGACGCGCGTCATGGCAGAAACAGACCTGGTCTTCTACTCGGGCGACGACGGACTGACCCTGCAGTGGATGGCGCTCGGCGCCGTTGGGCTGGTGGGTGTCACCACGCATGTGGCCACGCGCCGCTTCCGCGAATTGATCGACGCCGTCAACGCCAACGACCTCGCCACGGCAAGGGCCATCAACTTTGAACTGGAACCCGTGGTTCGTGGAACCATGACGCGGGTCCAAGGCGCAGTAGCCGCCAAGCAGATTCTCAAGTGGCAGGGAGTCCTGCCCAACTCGGTTGTCCGTTTGCCCCTCGTGGAGCCGGACGCGGCCGAGATCGACATCATCCGCGGGGATTTGGCGGAAGCCGGAATGGACTTCGACGTCCAGGACGGTTCCGCCGGAAAGTAGCAAAATATGACCCAAACCGCCCTTCCCGGACTGGTTACTCCGCCGAAATTGCCCAAGGGCACGCTGCGGATTGTTCCGCTCGGTGGACTGGGAGAGATCGGCCGCAACATGGCCGTCTTCGAAATCGACGGCAAGCTGCTGGTCGTTGACTGCGGCGTGCTCTTCCCCGAGGAGACCCAGCCCGGCGTCGATTTGATCCTGCCCGATTTCTCCTACATTGAGGACCGGCTCCAGGACGTCGTGGGTGTCGTGCTGACCCACGGACACGAGGACCACATTGGTGCCGTCCCCTATCTGCTGCGCCTTAAAGCAGACATCCCGCTGATCGGTTCCCAGCTGACGCTTGCCCTGGTGGAAGCGAAGCTCCAGGAACACCGGATCAAGCCGTACACCCTCACCGTCACGGAGGGCCAGGTGGAGCAGTTCGGTCCCTTCGAGTGTGAATTCGTAGCCGTCAACCACTCCATCCCGGATGCCCTTGCAGTTTTCATCCGCACCGAGGGCGGCAACGTCCTCCACACGGGTGACTTCAAGATGGACCAGTTGCCGCTGGACGGACGCATCACGGACCTCAGGCACTTCGCGCGCCTGGGCGAAGAAGGCGTGGACCTGTTCATGGCCGATTCCACCAATGCGGACGTTCCTGGGTTCACGACGGCCGAGAAGGAAATCGGCCCCACCCTTGACCGTCTGTTCGGCCAGGCCAAGAAGCGCATCATCGTGGCTTCCTTCTCCTCGCATGTCCACCGCGTGCAGCAGGTCCTCGATGCTGCGGCCAAGCATGGCCGCAAGGTGGCGTTCGTTGGCAGGTCCATGGTCCGCAACATGGCCATCGCCGCGAAGCTTGGGTACCTTGATGTGCCGGACAACATCCTGGTGGACATCAAGAACATCGATAACATGCCCGATGACCGCGTGGTCCTGATGTCCACAGGTTCACAGGGTGAGCCCATGGCGGCCCTTTCCCGCATGGCCAACGGTGATCACCGCGTGATCGTCGGCAAGGGTGACACCGTTATTCTGGCGTCGAGCCTCATCCCGGGAAACGAGAACGCCGTCTTCCGCATCATCAACGGCCTCCTCAAGCTCGGGGCCGACGTCATCCACAAGGGCACGGCAAAGGTCCACGTCTCGGGGCACGCCGCCGCCGGCGAACTGCTGTACTGCTACAACATCCTCGAGCCGCTCAATGCCATGCCGGTGCACGGCGAGACCCGCCACTTGATCGCCAACGGCAACATCGCCTTGGAGTCCGGAGTGCCCTCAGAAGGAATCATCCTGAGCGATAACGGAACCGTCATCGACCTCAAGGACCACAAGGCGGACGTCGTTGGCCAGGTGGAGGTCGGGTTCGTCTACGTTGACGGCTCCAGCGTCGGCGAAATCACCGACGCCGATTTGAAGGACCGACGCATCCTGGGCGATGAGGGGTTCATTTCCATCATCACGGTGATCAACCGCACCACGGGCAAGATAGTTTCGGGTCCGGAGATCCATGCCCGCGGCGTGGCCGAGGATGATTCCGTCTTTGACGAGATCATTCCCAAGATCAATGCCGCGCTGGAAGATGCCGTGTTGAACAACGCCGATCACACCAACCACCAGTTGCAGCAAGTGGTGCGGAGGATTATCGGCACCTGGGTCAACCGCAAGCTTCGCCGCCGGCCCATGATCATCCCGGTGGTCCTGGAAGCTTAAGCTGCGAGAGCCAGCAACATGCATGCCCAAGGGGGCCTGAAATCCGCGGATTTCAGGCCCCCTTGGGGTAGCGTGGCACTTATGGCGACCCGTACTACCTCCACGCCACGAGGCAGCTCCAGCAGTAAATCCGGCGGCACAGGCCGAGGCGCGGCTGCCCCCAAAAGCGGTGCAACGGCGGCCAAAAGCGGCCGGGGCAGCACTGCGCGCACCAAGCAAGCTGCCGCCGTCGAGCCCCAGGCTCCGCTCCCGTTGCGCCTGCTGGCAGGCGCGTGGCAGGGCATTGGACACGTGGTGGGTGCCGGTGTCCGGCGTATCGGCCACGACGTCAGCGACCTCGATCCCGAGGACCGTCGCGACGGTGCCGCATTGTTCAACCTGGTGTTGGGCATAGCGATTGCCACTTTCGCCTGGTGGGGACTCACCGGTTGGCTGCCCGACATCGTCTACAGCGTGGTGAACGGAACGTTCGGCTGGATGTCCCTGGTCCTGCCGTTCATGCTCTTCATCTGCGCCTTCCGCCTGTTCCGGAAGCCACAGGACGGCCGCGGCAACAACCGTGTGGGCATCGGCTTCATGATCATGACCGTCGCAGGATCGGCGCTGGCCCACGTTATTGGTGGCTTGCCTTCCGTGGCGGACGGCTTCGACGGCCTGCGCAGGGCGGGCGGCATGCTCGGCTTCCTGGCCGCCGCTCCCTTCGCCGCCATCCATCCAGCTATCCCTGTGCTCCTTTACAGCCTGCTGGCCTTCGTCTCGGTGCTGATCGTGACGGCGACGCCGTTCGGTGCCATCCCGTCCCGGATCCGCGGGGCCTACAACCACCTCATGGGCGTCGACCTGATGGACGGTTCCGGCAAGGACGACCACGACCGCAGCTATCTGTACGAGAATGAAGCACCCAAGCCGCGGAAGAAGAAGCGGGTGCGCCTCTTCGGCAAGGACGAGGAAACCGACGCCGGCCTGGAAGGTTACGTCGGGGACGAGGCCTTTGAGCACGCCATAGTGGACGACGACGAAACTCCGGGTCCGTCCGAACCTCGCGTACCGCCGGGCGTGCGGCGTCCGACCCAGGCCGAGATCGCCGTCGGGAAAATCAAGGCCGCCCAGGGACTCGCGGGCTCAACGCCGGGTATCGATAACCCCACCGAAGCCATTCCCGTCCTGACCCCGGAGATGACGGCGCCCGCACCTGCAATCGCCCAGGTACCCGCGAAACCGGCAGGCGCACCGCTTCCGCAAACACCCATTCCCCAGCGCACGGAGCAGTTGTCCTTGGCGGGCGATGTTACTTACACCCTTCCGGCTTCGGACTACTTGACCCCGGGTTCCATCCCGAAGGAGCGCACGGAAGCCAACGACGCCGTCGTCGCTGCCCTGACTGACACCCTCACGCAGTTCAACGTCGATGCGTCGGTGACAGGCTTCAGCCGCGGTCCGACCGTGACGCGCTATGAAATCGAGCTGTCTCCAGGAACCAAAGTGGAGCGGGTCACCGCCTTGTCGAAGAACATTTCCTATGCCGTGGCGTCCAGCGACGTGCGGATCCTGAGCCCGATTCCGGGCAAGTCAGCCATCGGCATCGAAATTCCCAACACGGACCGCGAAACCGTCTCCTTGGGCGACGTGCTGCGGAGCCAGAACGCGCGGCGCACGGACCACCCCATGGTCATGGGCGTCGGCAAGGACGTCGAGGGCGGCTACGTGGTGGCCAACCTGGCAAAGATGCCGCACTTGCTCGTTGCCGGTGCCACCGGTGCCGGTAAGTCCAGCTTCGTGAACTCGATGATCACCTCCATCCTCATGCGGGCCACGCCGGATGAAGTGCGCATGGTCATGGTTGACCCCAAGCGCGTGGAACTCACGGCCTACGAGGGCGTCCCGCACCTGATCACGCCCATCATCACCAATCCCAAGAAGGCTGCGGAAGCGTTGCAGTGGGTGGTCCGGGAGATGGACGCACGCTACGACGACCTCGCCAACTACGGCTACAAGCACATTGACGATTTCAACAAGGCTGTGCGGGCCGGCAAAGTAGTGCCCCCGGTCGACTCCAAGCGGGTCATCAAGCCGTACCCGTACCTGTTGGTGATCGTCGATGAGCTTGCCGACCTCATGATGGTGGCCCCACGTGATGTTGAAGACTCGATTGTCAGGATCACCCAGCTGGCCCGTGCCGCCGGTATCCACCTGGTCCTGGCTACCCAGCGCCCGTCAGTGGACGTCGTAACCGGCCTGATCAAGGCAAACGTCCCATCCCGAATGGCGTTCGCAACGTCCTCCGTGACGGACTCCCGCGTGGTCCTGGACCAGCCGGGCGCGGAGAAGCTCATCGGCCAAGGTGACGCGCTGTTCCTGCCGATGGGTGCCTCCAAGGCGATGCGCGTCCAGGGTGCTTGGGTGACCGAATCCGAGATCCATAAGGTAGTGGAGCACGTCAAGGGCCAATTGCAGGCCGTCTACCGTGACGACGTTGCCGCCGAGGCCCCGAAGAAGCAGATTGACGACGACATCGGAGACGACCTCGACGTGCTGCTGCAGGCCACCGAGCTTGTGGTGACTACGCAGTTCGGTTCGACCTCCATGCTTCAGCGCAAGCTTCGGGTGGGCTTCGCCAAAGCCGGTCGCCTCATGGACCTCCTGGAGTCCCGCGGCGTCGTGGGCCCTTCAGAGGGTTCGAAGGCCCGCGATGTCCTGGTCAAACCCGACGACCTCGCCGCCGTCCTGGCAGCGATGAAGGGGCAGGAGTCACCGGCTGCGCCCGATGCCCACACTGCGGCGCTGAGCGACAACGCGAACTCGAACATCGCCGTCGGCGGTTATGCGGAAGACCTTGTCCAGGCGGACCTGGACAACCGGACGCAGGCCATTGAGTACTACGACGGTGCTGACGGTCCCGATGACGAAGAAGGCGGCGAAGACGCCTGGTCCCTCACGGGACGGTAACGCTCCGGGCGACGGTGCCGGAGACGGTAGCCTAGAGGGGTGACTACAGCCGAGGGTGATAACGCGACGTCCAGCAGCTCCGACATCTGGAACCTGCCCAACATCCTCACGATGCTCCGCATTGTCCTGGTGCCGTTCTTCGTCTGGTTCCTTGTGGCCGACAACGGCAACAACGGGATTTGGCGCTGGGCCGCGGTGGTTGCTTTCGCAGTCGCCATCTACACGGACAAGCTCGACGGCGACATCGCCAGGGCACGGGGCCTCATTACCAACTTCGGCAAGATTGCCGACCCCATAGCCGACAAGCTCCTCATCGGTTCCGCGCTGGTGCTGCTGTCCATACTGGGGGAGCTGCCCTGGTGGGTCACCATCCTGATCCTTGTCCGGGAATGGGGCATCACCGCCCTGCGATTCGTTGTGATCCGCTACGGAGTGATGCCGGCTTCCCGGGGCGGCAAACTCAAGACAGTCATCCAGACGGTGGCCATCTTCCTGTACGTCCTGCCGCTGAAGGCGATCGCGCCGTGGCTGGGAGACGTTGCTTTCTGGGTCATGATGGTGGCCCTGGCCATCACGCTGTGGACCGGCGTCGAATACGTTGTCCAGGCCATGCGGCTTCGGGCAGCCGGACGCCGCGCGTGAGTACTCACGCCTCAGGGTCCGGCGGCGCCCAAACCGCGACGGCGGCAGTTGCGGCGGCAATCGAACGGCATCTGACGGTGGCTACGGCCGAGTCGCTCACGGCCGGTTTGGTAGCTGCCACCCTCGCCAACACACCTGGAGCATCCGGGATGCTCCAAGGCGGCGTGGTGGCCTACCAGAATTCAGTCAAAGCAGATGTCCTGGGGGTCCCGGCCCACTTGCTTGCTGCCGTTGGGTCCGTCGACGGCGGTGTCGCCGAGGCAATGGCCGACGGCGCGCGGCGCGCCTGCGGGTCCGACGTCGGGATTTCCACCACCGGAGTAGCCGGACCGGAGCCCCATGACGGCAAAGCAGTGGGAACAGTCTTTATAGGTGTGGCAACGCCAACGTCGGTTTCCGCGTTCGAGTACCGGTTTTCCGGTGATCGGCAGGCCATCCGGGAGCAGGCCTGCGAGGCCGCAATGGTGCGTCTCCTTGCCGCGCTAAGTGACGTTGGTTACCGTTCGTAAAGTAGCCGGGAACAAAAACAGATTGCCAATAGTTGTGTCATTGTGTCGCTTCGGAAGAGCCGGGGCGCCTAGGATGTAGAAACCAACCCGGTCCGCCAGCCAGCGAACCGGATGAACGAGGGAGCAAGGCGATACAGATGGTAAAGCAGCCCGTATCCGTGAACGGCGTTGTCCGCTGGAAGGATGTGGGCTTGGCTGATCAGACACAGAGCGAACAGAAGGAGCGCAAAATGGTTGTACTACGCCACGAGATCGGTGATGTACTGCGCGATGTCCGCCAGCGTCAGGGCCGTACCCTCCGCGAGGTTTCGCACAGCGCCCGTGTCTCACTCGGTTACTTGAGTGAAGTTGAACGCGGCCAGAAGGAGGCTTCTTCCGAGCTCCTGTCCTCAATCTGCACAGCCCTGGATGTTCCGTTGTCCCACATGCTCCGCGAAGTCAGCGACCGCGTAGCCGTCGCTGAAGGCGTGTCCGTGCCGGACACCGTTCCGCAGGAATTTTCACAGCGTTACGGTCGCGACCTGGACCTCACGGACGACTTTCCGCAGGGAATGCTCTCCGGAGCCCGGTAACCGTTACACAGGAATGAAGGAAGGGCCCCCAGCCGTCGGCTGGGGGCCCTTCCTTGCTGTATTCGGTGCTTGTGGGCGCTTGGTTCCTTGATGGGGGAGCGCTGGCCCCGGCGCAACCTAGGCTGGGTCGTCCGGAGTGTTTTCCTTGAGAGTGACATCCCTCAATACGCCATCGCCGTAGATGGCGTTGAGTCGGCCCATGTAGTCCGCCAGTGTCTGGACGTCCTCCAGCGGCCACTCACCGAGCCGTTCCCGGAACACCTGCCGGCGCGCGTCCTGGACCTGGTGCATCTTCTCTTCGCCCTTCTCCGTCAGCCGGATGGACTGGGCGCGGCCGTCCTGCGGATCGGCTTCCTTGTATACGAGGCCAATGCTTTCCAGGAAGGCGATTTGGCGGCTGACAGAGGGCTTGCCCACCCCGATGCACGTAGCGAGCTCGGTGAGCCGGATGGGACCTTCCCTCCGTATGACGGTAAGGAGTCCGTAGGCAGCCGGCTCCATGTCCGGATGGACCTGTCGGGACAATTGGTGGGAGATTGAACGGGCGCGGCGCCAGAGCAGGCTCAGCTGGTGTTCCACCTGCTGGAGGGCGTCGTCCACGGCGTCGCCTGGCGGGACCGTGTCGGGTGCGCTCTGGAGAGGATTGCTCATGGCAACCATTCTAGAGTCCGGCGGCATGAGAGACTCTATCCGTGAGGGCAAGTGACTTTTGGCGATTGATGGACGACGAATTCGGGGCAGGCTACTCCCGGGTTCTGGCCAACTCCCTGGTGCTTGCCGGCGTTGGTGGACGCACTGCGGTGGAGGCCCTGGCGGCCGGGTACCAGCCCCGCGAAGTGTGGTTGGCCATGTGCGAAGTCCAGGACGTCCCCCTCGAACGCAGGTTGGGCAGGGACATCAAACCAGCCTCAAGCTAAGTGCGTTGAGGTCTCTGCAGCGTGACACGCCGACCCGTTGTTCGAATATCTGTTCGGATGGGGATATGCTCCTGGAAGAGGAAAATTGATCCTGAAGACGCATTCCACGGCATCCAGCGGTCCCGTTTATCCACATAGCAGGGGTCGGCTTGTAAAAATGTCCGGGCACCGTAATAGCGTCGGTCATGACAGGAAAGCGGCCCTTCGGGCCACTCCACAGCGAGAAAGCATCAGAGGTGTGAACCATGGCGGCAGCCCCGGATCGTGAGAAGGCGCTCGAAGCAGCGCTTGCCCAGATCGACAAGCAGTTCGGCAAAGGCTCTATCATGCGCCTGGGTGATGACACCCGTGCGCCCATCGAGGTCATTCCTACCGGGTCCATTGCCTTGGACGTAGCCCTCGGCATTGGCGGACTGCCACGCGGGCGTGTCGTGGAGATCTATGGCCCGGAATCCTCGGGTAAGACCACCGTTGCCCTCCACGCCGTAGCCAACGCGCAGCGCGCCGGCGGTATTGCGGCCTTCATCGACGCCGAGCACGCGCTCGACCCCGACTACGCAGCAAAGCTGGGCGTCGACACCGACGCGCTCCTGGTCTCGCAGCCGGACACCGGCGAGCAGGCCCTGGAAATCATGGACATGCTGGTGGGTTCCGGCTCGCTGGACATCATCGTCATCGACTCCGTTGCAGCTTTGGTTCCGCGCGCGGAAATTGAAGGCGAAATGGGTGACTCCCACGTTGGCCTCCAGGCGCGCCTCATGAGCCAGGCCCTGCGTAAGATCACCGGCCGCTTGAGCCAGACCAAGACCACCGCCATTTTCATCAACCAGTTGCGTGAAAAGATTGGTGTCTTCTTCGGCTCCCCGGAAACCACCACCGGTGGTAAGGCGCTGAAGTTCTACGCCTCCGTGCGCATCGATGTCCGGCGCATCCAAACCCTGAAGGAAGGTGCGGATTCCGTGGGTAACCGCACCAAGGCAAAGATCGTCAAGAACAAGATGGCTCCGCCGTTCAAGATCGCCGAGTTCGACATTATCTACGGCCAGGGCATTTCCCGCGAGGGCGGGATCATCGACATGGGTGTCGAGCACGGCATCATCAAGAAGTCCGGCTCATGGTTCACCTATGACGGTGACCAGCTTGGCCAGGGCATGGAGAACTCGCGTCGATTCCTGCGCGATAACCCTGAACTGGCTCAGGAGCTGGAGCGTCTGATCAAGGAAAAGCTCGGCGTAGGTGTCAAGCCTGAGGAAGACTCGCCGAAGCTGAAGGCCGTTGACGGCTAGGAAAGGTCCGGACCCGGACTCTTCAGTTGCGGCTGATCCTGAACCAGATCCCGAGTCCGTGGCGCGTGCCATCGTCCTGAGGCAATTGACGATGGCGCCGCGGAGCCGGTTGCAGCTATCCAGGAAACTGGCCGAGCGAAATGTCCCCGAGGACGTGGCCGAGGCCGTCCTGGACCGGTTCGAAGAAGTTCAGCTGATCGACGACGCCGAATTCGCCAGGATGTGGGTCCGCAGCCGGTCGCAAAGCAAGAAGCTCGCCAAGGGCGCACTTCGCCGCGAACTTTCAGACAAAGGCATTGAGCTGGAAGACGCAGAAGAGGCGCTCTCCCAGCTCAGCGATCAGGACGAGGAACTGGCAGCGCGTGAGCTCGTTCAACGCAAGCTGCGGCCTGGCATTGACCTGGCTGATCGCGCGGAGCGGGACAAGTACACACGTCGTCTTGCCTCGATGCTGGCACGCAAGGGATACGCGCCTTCCTTGGCCTTCAGGATCGTAGGTGAGGTGCTGGCAGAAGCCGGTACCCTTGAGTAGTGAGTTTGACCATTCCTTCCCTAACAGCTTCCGCCAATCCTTCGGCCGCGCCCCGGACTTACCAGGTCCGGACCTTTGGCTGCCAGATGAATGTCCACGATTCCGAGCGGATGGCCGGACTCCTCGAGGACGCGGGCTACGTACCGGCTGACGGTGACATCGCCGACGTCGTGGTTTTCAACACCTGCGCTGTTCGGGAAAATGCGGATAACAAGCTCTACGGCAACCTGGGCCAGCTGCGGCAGGTCAAGGAAGCGCACCCAGGAATGCAGATTGCTGTTGGTGGCTGCCTGGCCCAGAAGGACCGCGAAACCATCGTGAAGAAGGCGCCATGGGTGGACGCCGTTTTCGGCACCCACAACGTTGGCGCCCTTCCGGCCCTCCTCAACCGTGCTCGTCACAACAACGAGGCGCAGCTTGAGATCCTCGAATCGCTGGATGTGTTCCCGTCAACGCTCCCCACCAAGAGGGACTCGGTGTACTCCGGCTGGGTGTCCATTTCTGTCGGATGCAACAACACCTGTACGTTCTGCATCGTTCCCTCGCTGAGGGGCAAGGAAAAGGACCGCCGTCCCGGAGAGATCCTCGCCGAGATCCAGGCGCTGGTGGACGACGGCGCAGTCGAAGTGACGTTGCTTGGGCAGAATGTGAACTCGTACGGGGTGGAGTTCGGCGACCGGCAGGCGTTCTCCAAACTGCTCAGGGCCTGCGGTGACATTCAAGGGCTGGAGCGCGTCCGTTTCACGAGCCCCCATCCGGCTGCATTCACCGACGACGTCATTGAGGCAATGGCTGAGACACCTAACGTCATGCCGCAGCTGCACATGCCGCTGCAATCCGGCTCGGACAAGATTCTTAAGGACATGCGCCGCTCCTACCGTTCCAGCAAATTCCTCGGAATCCTGGACAAGGTCAGGGAGCGCATCCCGAACGCCGCGATCACCACCGACATCATCGTTGGCTTCCCCGGCGAAACGGAAGAAGACTTCCAGGCGACGCTGGATGTCGTGGAAAAGTCACGCTTTTCGTCCGCGTTCACCTTCCAGTACTCCAAGCGCCCAGGCACACCTGCTGCCGATTTGCCGGACCAGCTCCCCAAGGCGGTTGTCCAGGAACGGTTCGAACGCCTCACCGCCCTTCAGGACCGCATTGCGGCAGAAGAGAATGCAAGCCAACTCGGCCGTCAGGTCGAAATCCTGGTGACGGCCCAGTCCGGTCGCAAAGCTGAGGAAACGCATCGTTTGTCTGGTCGTTCCAAGGATCAGCGGCTGGTCCACTTCTCTGTCCCAGCAGGTGCTGAAACCCCGCGTCCCGGTGATTTCGTCACAGTGACCATCACCGAAGCCGCAGCATTCCACCTTGTGGCGGATCCTGCCACCACGGAGGACTACGTGCTGCGCAGGTCCCGTGCGGGGGATGCCTGGGACAGGGCACAGGCAGATTCCTGCGGCGTTCCCGCACCCGGGGCAGCTCCCGGCAAGGGCGGCGTATCGCTGGGCATGCCGTCGCTGCCCGTGCGCCGCTCCTAGCGCCGGGCAACGCGACGTGTCCACCTCCGGCCCTGAACCGCAGCCTCCCGTCATCGCCGTCGTTGGCCCCACCGGCTCCGGCAAATCGGATCTCGGGGTCAATCTTGCGTTGGCCTTGGGCGGTGAAGTGATCAACGCAGATGCCCTGCAGTTCTATCGTGGCATGGACATAGGCACGGCCAAGATCACCGTGGAAGAACGCAAAGGCGTTCCCCATCACCTTCTTGACACCATGGATGTCACCGAGGAGGCCAGTGTCGCGGACTTCCAGGCGGAGTGTCGCGCCGCCATCCAGGAGATCCATTCCCGGGGCAAGCGTGCCATCCTCGTGGGAGGTTCCGGGCTCTACGTCCGGGCGGCGCTGGACGTACTGGAATTTCCGGGGACCGATCCATCGGTTCGGAAGGAACTCGAGCAGGAGTGCGAAGCACGAGGGTTGGCGCCGCTGAGGACCAGGCTGGAAGCGGTCGATCCCGTGTCTGCAGCGCGGTTAGGGGATGCCCGCCGCGTGATCCGGGCACTTGAGGTCCACCGGATAACGGGCCGTCCTTTCAGCTCCTTCATGCCTCAGCGTGAGTATTTCCAGCCCGCTGTACAAATTGGCCTGTCGGTGGACCGTGAGGTCCTCCGGGAACGGCTCGCCCAAAGGGTGCATCGGATGGTTGCGGCCGGACTGCAGGAAGAAGTGGAGCGCCTCGATGCCGCCGGTTTGAGGAACGGCAAGACTGCCTCCCGGGCCTTGGGATACGCCCAATTCCTCAGAGTGCTCGACGGCGAGGCTGACGTCCCCGCTGCCGCTGAGGAGACCATCGTTGCTACGCGGCAGTTCGCCCGGCGTCAGTTGACGTGGTTCCGGGCGGATCCGCGGATCACGTGGTTGGACTGGCAAGACCCCGAGCTAGTGGCCAAGGCAGCAGCTGCGGCCTGACGAATTTCGGACCGGTGAGCCGTGGCAGGTAGCCTAGTGCCATGGACGAAACCGCTTCCCTTTCCGCCGAGCAGCCCGCTGCTGCCGGCGCTTCCGTAACCGCTGCCAGCCTGTCCGGGCTGGCGTTTTCCAAGGGCCACGGAACGGGTAACGACTTCGTCCTTATTGCGGACCCAGGCGACGCCCACGAGATCACCCCGGAGCAGGTCGCCCAGCTATGCGACCGGCACCTCGGCGTTGGGGGAGATGGCCTGATCCGTGCGGTGCCCTCGAGGTTCCTTCCCGAAGGCCGCGCCCTGCTTGAACAGGACCCTGCCGCCGAGTGGTTCATGGACTACCGCAACGGCGACGGTTCCCTGTCGGAGATGTGCGGCAACGGCGTTCGGGTCTTCGTCCATTTCCTCATCGCCGAAAAGCTGGTGGAACTGGGCCCGGGCGAGACTTTGACCATTGGCACCCGTGGCGGCGTCAAGAAGGTCGTGCGCACCGCCACGGGTTATGCCGTGGACATGGGGCCTTGGGAATTCATTTTCCCCAAGGAAGCCACCAGCAAAGCCATGGATGCCCTGGTCAGCGCGGACGGCCTCGAAGTCGCCCGGCCGGGCCTCTCAGTCAGTATGGGAAACCCCCACACGGTGGTCGCACTGGCGGAGCTCAGCGAGCTGACGGCGACCCAGCTGTTCAAGCCTCCTGTCGTGGATCCCAAACCTGCCAACGGAACCAATGTCGAATTCGTCGTTCCCGCCGAACCGCTGGTTGAAGACGGTGTGGGAACCATCACCATGCGTGTCCACGAACGTGGCGTGGGGGAGACGCAGTCATGCGGCACGGGCGCCTGCGCCGCAGCAGTGGCGATCCGTCACTGGGCCGGCAGCACGGCACCGAACGACTGGCACGTCAAGGTACCGGGCGGCGTCGTGGGTGTGAAGTTCTTCCCGGGTGCCGGCGGCCGTGAGCACGTTGAGCTCAGCGGTCCCGCCGTGATCGTAGCTACTGGGACGCTTTCCTGACCCTGATGATCCTGAAGGACTTGGACGTGCTTTCGCGGGACACCGTGAAGGTGCTGTCCAGTTCATCGGCAAGCCAGCGTTGGAGCGAGTCCGACCCCAGGTTTTTCTGGACCACCAACCAAGCGTTTCCACCCGGTGCCAGGCGCGGGAGCCACGTCAAGAGCAGCGTGTGAAGTTCCGCCTTGCCGATCCGGATGGGCGGGTTCGACCAAATCGTGTCGAATTCCAGGTCGGGATCCACTTGGTCGGGAAGGCTGGCCTTCACGTTGTCCAGGCCAAGCGCCGCAGCATTCTCGTTGGTCAGCGTCACGCATCGCTCATTGACGTCCACGGCGTAAACCCGTGCATGGGGAGCCTTCAATCCGAGGGTCAAGGCTATGGGACCCCATCCGCAACCGACATCCAGCAGGTTGCCCTGCGGTGCCGGGGGCGGAACTTCCGAGAAGAGGATCGCCGTGCCCTTGTCCACACCGTCGGGGCTGAAGATACCCGAGGAGGTCTGCAGGTGGCGGGTAGCGCCGGCGAGCTCCACCGTGAGTGGTTTGCGGGTGAAGGGTCCAGCTGGCTGGGCAGTGAAATAGTGTGCAGACTCCATAATTTGCCAGATTAGTGGGCCGACGGCGACATGGGAAACTGCCGCATCCCGCTGATGGATTGACAGTGGCTGCTAAAGTGGAAGTCATGTTCTTGATCTTTGAGTAGTCTGCCGAAACCCGGCACCGCCCGCGATGCAGGCCCGCTTGGCCCCGAGCCAAACGCACGGCCTTTCCGCCCGGCAGGTCCCACCTGGCAAAGTCAGCCACTGCATGGCGCAGCTGACTGACACTGAAGAAGATCACACCATCCAGTGCCCTGGCGTAACCGTTGACGACGGTTGGCAGGAAGAACGGATGTAAATTTCCTTGGTTGCCCCCGGACCTCCGCGCGAACCCTATTTCGTTTGAATCGCAGCGGCCTTCCCTGCCCTGGAGGCACGGCCGCACAGCCCACAGGAGGCCCCTTTTGGCCCAAGCCCGTCAGCCCAGCGCGAATAGCGCCCCATCAAACAGCAAACAGCACTATTCTGGAATAGCCGAACAGTCTAAGGAGACCATGACCACCCAGAAGCACTCCGGATCCGATTCCGACGCCCAGGACATGAGTCCTGAACAAATCCAGGCCGTCATCGATCGGATTCTTTCCAAGGATGTACCTGCGCAGGCATCCAACGACAACGATGCCAACAGCGTGTTCGGCAAGGCGCAGGCGATCTCGACGCTGGACCAGGAACACAGCATTTACGACGGCGACCAGGAAGATCTGGCTGAACGCCGGGCCCTGCGTCGCACGGCCGGGCTTTCCACGGAACTCGAAGACGTCACCGAGGTCGAATACCGGCAGTTGCGCCTTGAGCGCGTCGTCCTTGCCGGCCTGTGGACCGAGGGAACGCTCGCAGACGCAGAGAATTCGCTGCGCGAGCTGGCTGCTTTGGCCGAGACCGCCGGCTCGGAGGTTCTGGATGGTTTGGTCCAGCGCCGTACCAAGCCGGACCCCGGGACTTTCCTGGGATCAGGTAAGGCCCAGGAGCTGAAGGACATCGTGGCAGCCACGGGTGCCGACACCGTGGTGGTCGACACCGAACTGGCACCCTCGCAGCGACGCGGACTCGAAGACATCGTCAAGGTCAAGGTGGTGGATCGCACCACACTGATCCTGGACATCTTCGCCCAGCACGCCAAGAGCCGCGAAGGCAAGGCCCAGGTTGAGTTGGCCCAGCTCGAATACCTCCTCCCGCGTCTCCGTGGTTGGGGCGACTCCATGTCCCGCCAGGCAGGTGGCCAGGTGGGTGGTGCCGGAGCAGGCATGGGTTCACGTGGTCCTGGTGAAACCAAGATCGAACTGGACCGCCGTCGAATCCGCACGCGCATGGCCAAGCTTCGGCGTGAAATCGCCGCGATGAAGCCGGCGCGCGAGACCAAACGTGCCAACCGCCGTCGTAATGCCGTTCCGTCCGTCGCTATTGCCGGGTACACCAACGCAGGTAAGTCCTCGCTGCTGAACCGACTGACCGACGCCGGTGTCCTGGTGGAGAATGCGCTGTTCGCCACGCTGGATCCCACCGTCCGCAAGGCGCAGACCCCGGATGGCATCGGGTACACACTTGCCGACACCGTGGGGTTTGTCCGTTCGCTGCCCACCCAGCTGATCGAGGCCTTCAGGTCCACGCTGGAGGAAGTGGCGGATGCGGACCTGATCCTGCATGTCGTCGACGCTTCGCACCCGGATCCCGAGGGACAGATCGCCGCGGTGCGGGCTGTCTTCACCGAAGTGGATGCGCGCAAGGTCCCGGAAATCATTGTCCTGAACAAGGTGGATGTAGCGGATCCTTTCGTCGTGGAGCGCCTCAAGCAAAAGGAGCCCCGCCATGCGGTGGTTTCCACCCGCACAGGCCAGGGCATCGCGGAATTGCTGGAGGACATCAGCCAGTCGATTCCACGGCCGGGAGTACGCCTTGAGCTGCTGATTCCCTACGACCGTGGCGACATGATCAGCAAGCTGCACAGCTCCGACTCGGAAATCCTGAGCCTTGACCACGAGGAATCCGGGACGCGCGTGGTTGTCATGGTCCGCGAAGGACTGGCAGCCGAACTGGAGTCATTCGTCAGCAATGGTTGAGAAGGTGGCGGCGGACGCCGTCGAGTCGGTGGGCGAAAAGGCCACCCTCGAATTGTTGGACCGGGCTGTTGCCGGCATGGGCGGACAAAGCCGTGCGGGCCAGCACGAGATGGCCAAACACGTTGCCCGGGCGATCGAGACCGGGGAGCATTTGCTCGTCCAGGCGGGGACCGGAACAGGTAAGTCGTTGGCGTACCTGATTCCGTTGATCGCGCATTCGATGGACAGCAACAAACCGACGCTCGTGTCCACCGCCACCTTGGCATTGCAGACCCAGATTGTCGGCCGCGACCTTCCGCGGCTGTTGGAGAGCATTAATCCCGCCCTTGAACGCCCCGTCAACGTGGCGTTGGTGAAGGGCCGGGCAAACTATGTCTGCCGGCAGAAACTTGAGGGCGGCTTCCCCAGCGAGGAGCCCTCCGAAGGGCAACTGTTCTCCCTGGGTGAGGACACCAGCGTTCCGCACTTCGCTGCCTCCATGGGCGGGCCGCAGTCGCAGCTCGGCAAGGAAGTGGTCCGACTTCGCGAGTGGGCCGAGAAGACATCCACCGGTGATCGCGACGAACTCATGCCCGGAGTCACCGACCGTGCGTGGCGGCAGGTTTCGGTCACGTCCATGGAGTGTCTCGGCGCGCAGAAATGCCCGTTGGCTGAGGAATGCTTCAGCGAACTCGCGCGGTCCCGTGCGGCTGAGGCCGATGTCGTCGTCACCAATCACGCGATGCTGGCCGTGAGTGCTTTTGAGGGATTGGCCGTGCTCCCCGAGTACGACGTCGTGGTGGTCGATGAGGCCCACGAACTTCAGGACCGCGTGACCGGAGCCGTGTCCGGTCAGCTGTCCGTGGCCATGGTCCATGCTGCAGCGTCCAGTGCGCGCAAGCACACGGCCATTACTGTGGATGCCCTCAACGCTGCGGCTGACCGGCTGGATATGGCCATCGCAGGCGTGCCTAATGGCTTGTTGCCCAACGGACTCAACGACGAACAGCTCGACTGCCTTGACCAGTTGCGCGACGCCACACGCGCGGCCCTCTCGGATTCGAAGACGGACTCTTCCAACGCGGTCGACGGCGGTCGGCAACTGGCGCGCTCACGGCTCATGCTCATCCTGGAATTGTGCGAACGCCTGCTCGCCGCCAAGGAGAACAGGGAAGTGGTGTGGTTCTCGCGAAACAGCAACTTCGACCCCCAGCAGGGCTACTCCCAGCCTGATGAAACAGCACCCGCCCTCATTAACATTGCGCCGTTGAGCGTCGCAGGCCGTTTGCGTGAAGGCCTTTTTGCCGGCCACACGGTGGTCCTCACCTCCGCCACGCTGGCCATAGGCGCGGCTTTTGAACCGGCCGCCGGTGGCTTGGGCCTGATCGGTGACGGCGCCCCGAGCTGGACGGGCATCGATGTGGGGTCGCCTTTCGACTACCCCAAGCAGGGTGTGCTCTATGTGGCCAAGCACCTGCCCAAGCCTGGTCGGGGTACATCGCCGGAAGCCCTTGACGAGTTGGAAGACCTGATCAGGGCCTCGGGTGGGGGAGCGCTCTGCCTGTTCTCCTCACGGAGGGCGGCCGAGGAAGCGGCCGATGCCATGCGGCTCCGCCTTGACGTCGACATCCTTTGCCAGGGTGAGTCCACCATGGCTGCGCTGGTCAAGCAGTTCGCGGACGAGCCGGACACCTGCCTGTTCGGCACCATGTCCCTGTGGCAGGGGGTGGACGTTCCGGGCGGCTCCTGCCGGCTGGTGGTCATAGACCGAATTCCCTTCCCACGTCCGGACGACCCCCTGATGACCGCCCGTTCACGGGCGGTCGCGCAGTCCGGCGGAAACGGATTCATGGCCGTGTCGGCCACCCACGCGGCCATTCGGTTGGCCCAGGGAGCTGGACGCCTGATCCGATCAACCGGTGACAAGGGTGTGGTGGCTGTACTGGACTCCAGGCTCTCCACAGAACGCTACGGCGGGTTCCTTCGGGCTGCCCTGCCGCCATTCTGGGCCACAACCGACCGCAAAGTAGTCCGAGGTGTCCTGGAGCGCCTGGGGTCGGAAAAGGCCTCCTAGGGGCTCCTCAGGACCCGCGTGAGGGCTAGAGGGAGCGCAGCACAGAGACGACTTTGCCCATGATGGTGGCTTGGTCGCCAAGGATGGGCTCGTACTGGGTGTTCTGGGGGAGCAGCCACGTATGTCCGTCGCGCTGCCGGAAGGTTTTCACGGTTGCTTCGTCGTCCAGGAGTGCGGCGACGATGTCTCCGTTGATGGCGTCGTTCTGGCGTCGCACCACTACCCAGTCCCCGTCGCAGATGGCCGCGTCAATCATGGAATCTCCGGCGACCTTGAGCATGAACAGCTCGCCATGCCCTACGAGTTGCCGCGGGAGGGGGAGTACGTCCTCCACGGTCTGGTCGGCCAGGATGGGACCACCGGCGGCGATGCGGCCCACCAGCGGAACCATCGCTGTATCGCTGGCGCTGGCCAGTTCCGTCACAGCGAGTCCGCCCGTGCTGCGAAGCGCCGTGGGTGCTTCGACGCCGGGGATAGGACCGCCGTCCAGGGTCAAGGGCATCAGGACTTCCATGGCCCGGGGACGCTTTGGATCGCGGCGGAGGTACCCGAGCTTTTCCAATTGGGACAGCTGGTGGGTGACGCTGGAGAGGCTGGCAAGGCCGACGGTGTCACCGATCTCACGCATGCTGGGCGGGTATCCGTTGTCATTCACGGACCTCTGGATGGTCTCCAGGATCTTCTTCTGACGGACGGTCAGGCTCTTGGGGCTCTTTTGAGGCTGTTGGCTCCGCAGGGGTACCGCGCCGCCCGTGGCTTTCGCTGCCATGTTCGCCAATGCCTTTCCATTCCGTCCCCGGTGTGTGTCCGGGGATGTCGGGCCCGCAAAAATGTCAGACCCTCCTGTTCCACTGAAACAGTGCTGTTTCTTCACTCAAACGTAGGGCAGCCACCGGCGTTTATCAAACATTTGTTCTAGCGAGTCTCGACACCGTTCGTTGATAAGTGCTAAAAATGTCATAGCAAGGTTCGAATATGTGTTCTATAAACCTGACGCTGAGCCCCGTTGTTCGAAGAAAGTGTTCGAACAAGCAAGGGCCGGCACAGGAGAACACCAAGAATTGGCAGCCAGGCGCCGGGCATCCGGCTCATTGGCAATAGCTCAGAAGGGCTCAGCTCATGTCCGCAATCACTACGTTCGCTGATTTCCGCACCACCCAGGCTCCCGCTCGCCTGCGCCTGACCCGTCGGGGGCGGATTGTGTTCTTCGGCATCCCCGCTATGTTGCTGGTGGCTGCGCTGCTGAGCCTTGCCGGTTTCATCACCGCGCCCGCAAAGGCCTCCGACTCGCAGTCTCAGCTTCGACCTCCAGTCGCCGTTACAGTCACTGTCCAGCCGGGCCAGTCCCTGTGGGGTATTGCAGGCGCGGCAGCTCCTGAGCGGGATCCCCGCGATGTCATCTCGGAAATCATCCAGCTCAATGACCTTCGTGGCGGCCGTATCCAGCCCGGTCAGCAGCTCTTCGTGCCCGCCAACTAAGTGCCGGACCCCGCGCGAAACGGGAGTGGCCCGGCGTCACAGTTAGTTGGCGGTCGCAGCGGCCCCTTAAACTGACTGGGTGAGTGAGCAGCTTGAGCGACTTGACCGACTTCCCCTCCGGACCAACCTGCGTGGACTGAGCCCCTACGGCGCACCGCAGCTTGATGTCCCCATTTTGCTGAACGTCAACGAGAACACCCATGGCGTCCCGGCCGATGTGCAGGCCGCCATTACGGAGGCCGTCGCCGCTGCTGCCACTGGTTTGAACCGCTACCCCGACCGCGAGTTCACTGAGCTCCGCGAATCGCTGGCCGAGTACTTGGGTCATGGTCTTTCCCGTGACAACATCTGGGCGGCCAATGGATCGAACGAGGTCCTCCAGCAGATACTCCAGGCATTTGGTGGTCCTGGTCGCAAGGCGTTGGGTTTTCCTCCCACGTATTCCATGTACCCGCTTCTCGCCAGCGGCACGGACACGGAATATGTCCGGGGAGTCCGGGCCGACGACTACGGACTGGACGCGCAATCGGCCGCTGACCAGGTCCGGGAGACCGGCGCCAACATCGTTTTCCTGTGTTCTCCCAACAACCCCACCGGGACGGGGCTCGGGCTGGACGTCGTTGAGGCGGTCTACGAAGCCGGCGAAGCGAGCCAGGCGATCGTAATCGTTGACGAGGCCTACCACGAGTTTGCGCACGACAACACGCCCAGCGCCCTGACTCTGCTGCCAGGACGGGAACGGCTGATCGTCTCGCGGACCATGAGCAAAGCCTTTGCCTTGGCCGGCGCGCGCCTGGGTTACATGGCCGCCGCGCCGGAGGTTACGGATGCGATCAGGCTGGTCCGGCTTCCGTACCACCTCTCGGCCATTACGCAGGCAACCGCCCTCGCGGCGCTGAGCCACAGGGAAGCGCTGATGGCCGATGTCGAGGACATCAAAGTCCAGCGCGACCGCATTGTCACCGAGTTGCTGCGGATGGGCCTCAAGCCTGCCGCATCGGACTCCAATTACGTCTTCTTTGGCGGCCTCGAGGACCCGCAGACCATTTGGCAGGGCTTGCTCGATGCCGGAGTGCTGATCCGTGACGTAGGAATTCCGGGCCACTTGCGGGTGACCGCCGGGACTGAGCCGGAAACCACGGCCTTCCTTGTTGCCTTGGAAGGCCTTTTGGACAGCCAAGCATCACGGCCCGCCTAAACTTGTCAATAGACCCCATCCAACTTTTGTGTAGAAGGACGTCCCAATGAGCGAAACCGGCGCCACGCCGTCCGCTGCCCGCACCGCGCGCATGGAGCGCACCACCAGCGAATCCTCCGTTTTGGTGGAGATCAACCTGGACGGCTCCGGTGTCTCGGACATCAGCACCTCGGTTCCCTTCTATGACCACATGTTGACGGCATTGTGCAAGCACTCCCTGATTGACATGACTGTCAAGGCCACGGGTGATACCCACATCGACGCCCACCACACCGTGGAGGATGTAGCCATTACCTTCGGCGAGGTCCTGCGGACTGCCCTGGGAAACAAGGCCGGGATCCGTCGCTTCGGTGAGGCAACCGTTCCCTTGGACGAAGCCCTCGCCCACGCGGTGGTTGATGTTTCGGGACGGCCCTACCTGGTGCATGGCGGTGAGCCTGCGGGCCAGGAATACCACCTCATTGGCGGACACTTCACGGGCTCGCTGACCCGTCACGTTTTTGAAGCCATTACCCTGCACGCGGGTATCTGCCTGCACATGCGGGTGCTCGCGGGGCGCGACCCGCACCACATCGTGGAAGCCCAGTTCAAGGCGTTCGCACGGGCCCTTCGTGCCGCAGTTGAATCAGACCCGAGGGTCGAGGGAATCCCCTCAACAAAGGGAGCGCTATGAGCAGCCAGGTCCTCAAGGACGGTGCGGTTACCGACACCGTGGCCGTCATCAAGCCGTCCTCACCGGAAGGCAAGCCCACCGTAACGGTGCTGGACTACGGCTCCGGCAACGTCCGTTCGGCGGTCCGCGCGCTGGAACGTGCCGGTGCCCACGTGTTGTTGAGTGCCAAGCCCGAGGACGTTCTCAACGCCGACGGCCTGGTTGTTCCCGGCGTCGGTGCTTACGAGACTGTCATGAAGGAACTCAAGGCCGTCGACGCCATCCGCATGATCGGCCGCCGGGTGGCCGGTGGCAGGCCCGTGCTCGCTATCTGCGTTGGACTGCAGGTCCTCTTCGAGGCAGGTGTCGAACACGGTACGGAGTCCGAAGGCATGGCCGAATGGCCCGGCAAGGTGGAGTTGCTCCCCGCAGCCGTTGTGCCGCACATGGGGTGGAACACCGTGGACGTCCCGGAGGGCTCCAAGCTCTTCGCCGGAGTCGAGCAGGAGCGCTTCTACTTCGTGCACTCCTACGGCGTCCAGGAATGGAACTTCGACGTCGTCCAGCCTCGCATGGCGCCTCCCATGGTGACGTGGTCCGAGCACGGCGCGCGCTTCATCGCCGCCGTGGAGAACGGGCCCCTCTGCGCTACCCAATTCCACCCCGAAAAGTCCGGTGACGCCGGAGCCCGGCTCCTCCGCAACTGGGTGGATGGCCTGCGCAGGCCTGCGTCAACAGCGGAAACCCCTGAAAGCGGTGCCGCCTAGATGTGGTCGGTTGTCCTCATGGGCCTCGCCGGCGTGCTGGTGGGGGGCGGAATTTCCTTCCATCAGCAAAAGAAGCCCACTTGGGTTTCAGTTTCTTTCTACGTGCTGGCAGGGATGTCCCTGCTGGCCGCCTACCTCCTGACGCTGCCCGGTAACTAATCCGCGCCCCCACGATTTCAAGGACACTCATGACCACCTCCACCCAGTCCGTTCTGGAACTCCTTCCCGCCGTCGATATCGTCGATGGCCAGGCGGTTCGCCTCCTGCAGGGTGAAGCGGGTTCGGAAACCAGCTATGGAACACCGCTCGAAGCTGCCTTGAACTGGCAGGACGCAGGCGCCGAGTGGGTGCACATGGTGGACCTGGACGCAGCCTTCGGCCGGGGGAACAACGCCGCGCTCATCAGTGAGGTCGTCTCGCAGCTCAACGTCAAAGTGGAGTTGTCCGGCGGCCTGCGGGATGACGAGTCGTTGGAGCGGGCGCTGGAACTGGGCGTGGCACGGGTAAACCTCGGCACCGCCGCGCTGGAGAACCCGGACTGGACCCGTCGGGCCATTGAGCGCTTCGGCGACCAAATCGCCGTCGGACTTGATGTCCGCGGCACCACCCTGGCTGGTCGTGGCTGGACCAAGGAAGGCGGCGACCTCTGGGAGGTCCTTGCACGCCTCGAGGACGCCGGGTGCGCCCGTTACGTGGTCACCGATGTCACCAAGGACGGAACGCTGCAGGGTCCCAATGTGGAGTTGCTGCGCCAGATGGTCGAGAAGACGGGCAAGCCTGTGGTGGCCTCGGGCGGCATCTCAAGCCTCGAAGATCTCCGGGTCCTGCGGGAACTCGTGCCGCTGGGCGTCGAAGGCGCAATCGTGGGCAAAGCCCTGTATGCCGGTGCCTTTACGTTGCCTGAGGCCCTGGACGTCGCCGGTCGACGCTGATGCCGCACGAGGCTGGACACCAGCACGAAGAACAAGGCCACGGAGGGCGTCAGCTCCCAGGACACATCGCCGCCGCTTTGAAGGGTGCCGGGGGAGCAACTGATTCGGCGGGACGCCCGTGGGCTGGTCGGAGCCTCAGCGGGGACGACGCCAGGATCCACAACTTCGAGGACGACGACGGTACGGCTGATCCCGGCTACGCCTCGGCCATCGCTGCACTCATCGCTGGTACCGGGACTGAGGCCGGCGTCGTGGAAGCTCTTGCCACTGCCAGGGTCTTTGTCCCGGTTGTCGCGCAACTCGCCGAGGAAGCGGACGGCGTCGACGGCCTGCATGCGGACAAGCAGGCCGATATGGCATTGATCACACTCAAGGCCCCTGATGGTAGAACAGCGATGCCCGTCTTCACGTCTGCGGCGGCTTTGGAGGCGTGGCATTCTGAAGCCCGTCCGGTGGCTGTCTATGCGGCGCGGGCGGCCCTGTCCGCAGTTTCGGAAGATGCCCAACTGTTGGTGCTGGATCCCGGTTCCGAGTACACGTTCGTTGTGCGGCGGCCGGCTATGTGGGCTTTGGCCCAGCAGCGGGACTGGACGCCGTCATACCTTGATGATCAACTGGAGTCTGCTCTCGCTTCAGCGGCCCTGGAATTTCCGGCCGTGCGCCGACTTGAGACACGGCCCGGCGGCGGTGTGTCCACGCTGACGGCGGATGGCAGCACGGTTGCCGGCGGAGGTCCTGGCCCGGAACTCCAGGTGGTGCTCTACCTCGAGGACGGACTCGGTGCCGCGGACGTCCAGGCGCTTGTTGGTGGCTTGCATGAAGCGTGGGCGCGGATGGAAACCTTTGCCGAAAGTGTTGACTCCATTGAAGTGAAATTGCAGCGTGCAGCACAGGAGCCTGGGCGGCACTAACGGCAGTACCGGTCCCTCCGGGCTGCCCCGGGGGAACAAGAGGATTTGCCAGTGAATTTCGCTCTCTACAAAGAGATGCTGTCCATCCGCCCAGTCCGGCGCCTGTTGGTGGTGGGCATGATTGCCCGTATCCCGCATTCGGCGGCCGGCGTGCTCCTGACGTTGCACATTGTCCTGACCCTGGGGCAGGGATATGCCGCGGCGGGTGCTGCTGCCGCTGTCATGACGATCGGCATTGCCGTGGGCGCACCCTGGCGTGGTCGCCGCGTGGATACCGTGGGTCTGCGGCGGGCTCTGATTCCTTCCGTTGTTTCCGAAACGGTCATCTGGACGATCGTTCCGCACGTGTCCTATGAGTGGCTGCTGCCTTTGGTTTTTGTTGGTGGCCTCTTCACGCTGCCCATTTTCAGCGTGGTCCGCCAGTCGTTGGGTGTCATGGTGGACGGTGAGCAGCGCCGTTCGGCCTTTGCCTTGGATTCCATCGCGACGGAACTGGTCTTCATGATCGGCCCGGCCGTTGGCGCCGTCGTGGCCACGGCCGGATTTTCGGCGGTGGGCCTGACCGCCGTGGGCATCTCGGTTTCGGTCGCGGGGCTTTTCCTCATGTGGTTCAACCCGCCAACACGCAGCGATGTCGCCTGTACGCCGAAAGAGACTGCCGACCGGGCTGCAGCAGACCTGGCAGCCGCCGAGGCTGCCATGGTGGCGTCGGCTCCGGCCCACGTCCAGGAGGCTGCCTCGGAGATGGCGCCCGCCACGTCCCGTACGGCGGCGATCCGCAGCAAGGTGGCGCGGAACTTCAGCTGGTTTACGGTTTCGGTTGCAGCGCTCTTTGCGGTGGCGGCCGGATCGGGCATGGTCCTTAGCGGTTCGGATGTGAGCATCGTGGGCCTGCTGGAAAGGGGTGGCCACCAGAACCAGATCGGCATCGTGTTCTTCTTCTGGTGCGCAGCGTCCGTTGTTGGTGGGCTCATCTACGGGTCCATGAAGCGGCAGATTTCGCCGATGCTGTTGCTGTTGGGCATGGCCGCGTTGACCATTCCGATGGGTTTCGCCCACGACACGTGGACCCTCGCCTTCCTGTCGATTCTTCCGGGACTGCTCTGCGCTCCTGTGTTGTCGGCATCGTCGGAGAAGGTGGCCGACCTCGTGGATGAGGAACGCCGTGGCGAGGCCATGGGCTGGTACGGTTCTGCGCTTACCGCCGGTGTTGCCCTCGGCGCACCGCTGGCAGGCATCTTCATCGATAACGTCGGCCCGTCGGCCGGTTTCGCGGCCATCGGTGCTGCGGGAGTCGTCCTGTGCCTTGCCGGCCTGGCCCTGATGTCGATGCGTCGGAGATCCGCCCGCGTATAAGGATTCAAACGACGACGGCGACCCCACCGGATGTGGTGGGGTCGCCGTCGTCGGTTCTTGAGGCTGTTGGGGCTAGTTCACCGGTCCGGTGAACTTCTCGCCCGGGCCCTTGCCCGGGGCGTCGGGGATGAGTGAAGCCTCTCGGAAGGCCAGTTGCAGCGAGCGAAGGCCGTCGCGCAAGGGTCCTGCGTGCTGGGAGCCGATTTCCGGGGCGGCGGCGGATACCAGTCCGGCGAGGGCCGTGATCAGTTTGCGGGCCTCATCCAGGTCCTTGAGGTCCTCGGCATTGGGGTCGTCGGCGAGGCCGACTTTTACGGCCGCCGCACTCATCAGGTGGACGGCGCCGGTGGTGATGACCTCCACTGCAGGTACTTCCGCGATGTCGCGGATCTGCTGGGAGACGCCGGCGTCAGCGGCCGGGGCGGCGTCTTCGCCAAAGGAGTTGCGGGAATTGCTGTCTTCAGTGCTCATACTGGTAAGCTTGTCACAGACCGACTGGAAGTCGTTATTTGCAGTCAAACGATCCCGCCGCCCGCAATGTGCGCTTGGCGGGATGTTTCTGTAGAATTGTCTTTCAGTTAGCAAGCGGAGATCTCTCCCACCCGCGTCAGCCGTTTCCCCCAGGGGACAGGATTCCGTAAAAGGACAAGAGGTTGCCGGGTACCTGGTCGGACACTTTGAGGGTGTGAACCCTGAAGTGTGTACTTCCCTTAGGGGAAGTGCCCCCGATCTTCGAGGCCTTCGATTGCGCCAGCAATTGGGGGCCTTCTCTATTTGCCGGTGACATCACCACAACCACAGGAGCTTTAACATTAGCGAGCCAAGAATCAATGAGCGTATCCGCGTCCCCGAGGTGCGGTTGGTCGGCCCTGCCGGCGAACAGGTAGGAATTGTCCGCATTGAGGACGCCCTGCGTCTTGCTGCCGAATCCGATCTCGATCTCGTTGAAGTTGCGCCGCAGGCCAAGCCCCCTGTTTGCAAGCTGATGGACTTCGGCAAGTACAAGTACGAGGCCGCCGTCAAGGCACGTGAAGCGCGCAAGAACCAGACCAACACGGTTCTGAAGGAAATCCGCTTCCGACTCAAGATCGACAAGCACGACTACGAGACCAAGCGCGGACACGCACTTCGCTTCCTCGGCGCTGGCGACAAGGTCAAGGCCATGATCCAGTTCCGTGGCCGTGAGCAGCAGCGTCCCGAAATGGGCATCCGCCTGCTGCAGCGCTTCGCGGAAGATGTTGCCGAGGTTGGCATCATTGAGTCCAGCCCGCGCATCGATGGCCGCAACATGGTCATGGTGATCGGACCGCTGAAGAACAAGGCAGAAGCCAAGGCTGAAGCCCGCCGGGCTACGCAGCGTGCAGAAGCCAAGGCCCAGAACGAGGCCAAGGCTGCAGGCCGCGTGGACACCACGGGGGAGCAGGCGCCGCTCACGCAGAGCCTGGCTGACCTTCTGCCCGAGGGCTTCCAGGTAAGCGAAGCAGAGCCCACGCAGGAAACTGTTGAAGCTCCCGAGGTCGAGGCTCCCGCAGCTGAAGAAGCCGCGGCAGTCAGCGAGCCCGCGGTTGTTGAAGAAGCTCCCGTTGTTGAGGAAGCTCCCGTAGCCCAGGAAGCTCCCGCGCCGGCAGCCAAGGAAGCCGTGGCCGAAAAGGCTCCGGCAGCCAAGGAAGCTGTGGCCGAGAAGGCCCCGGCAGCCAAGGCCGCACCGGCCAAGACGGAATCGGCACCTGCTCCGGCAGCTCCGAAGCCGGCTGTACCCGCAGCAGCTCCGAAGCCGGCAGTTCCTGCGGCTCCGAAGCCTGTCGCCAAGCCGGCAGCTCCCAAGCCGGCAGCTCGGCCAGCGGCCCCCAAGGCCACGCCGAAGCCTGCTGCACGCAAGACCAACTAGTTCAACGCCGCGGAGGCCTGTCCTCCATCGGCAAGCAACCAGCACGCTGGCCCCTGTAGGCCGGCTGCGCGAAAGAATCGCGGACTCGTCCGTGGATACGTAAGGAGATCGGTTCCCATGCCGAAGATGAAGACCCACAGCGGTGCTAAGAAGCGCTTCAAGCTGACCGGTACCGGCAAGCTGAAGCGTCAGCAGGCCAACCGCCGCCACTACCTGGAGCACAAGTCCTCCACGTTGACCCGTCGCCTTGCCGGCGACAAGATCGTCTTTAAGGGCGATGCCAAGGTCATCAAGAAGATGCTCGGCGTCTAAGTTCCAAGTTCTCTGGGTCCCGCCAACCGGCAGGAACCGACTACACCAAAAGCCTTCTCAGGCCCGCCGGACTTCCGGCAGTAGCAGCTTGGGATAAAGATTTCTGAAGGAGTACGCACGTGGCACGTGTGAAGCGGGCGGTAAACGCCCACAAGAAGCGCCGGGTTGTCCTCGAACGCGCCAAGGGTTACCGCGGTCAGCGTTCGCGCTTGTACCGTAAGGCAAAAGAGCAGCTGCTGCACTCGTTTGTGTACAGCTACGGTGACCGCCGCAAGAAGAAGGGTGACTTCCGTCGCCTCTGGATCCAGCGCATCAACGCTGCATCCCGCGCCAACGGCCTCACCTACAACCGTCTGATCCAGGGCCTGAAGGCCGCTGAGGTTGAGGTTGACCGCCGCATGCTGGCCGAACTGGCCGTTTCCGACGCCAACGCTTTCGCTGCACTGGTGAACGTTGCCAAGGCTGCCCTGCCGGCTGACACGTCTGCTCCGGCTGCAAAGGCCGAAGCTGCCCCCAAGGCTGCAAAGGTTGCTCCGGCTGCCGCTACGGCCACGGCTGTCAAGGCTGTTGTCTCCGAGAAGCCGGCCATCGACGGCGCAGTTGCTGCTGATGGCGACGAAGCTCCGGAAGGCTACGCCATCAAGGGCAACGCCGAGTCCAAGAAGTACCACGTGCCGGGTTCCACCTGGTACAACACCACTGCTGCCGAATACTGGTTCTCCACGGTTGAGGCTGCAAAGGCTGCTGGCTTTGAGCCGGCCGGCGGCGAAGCCCGCCAGCAGATCAAGAACTAGTCGCAACAGCCACTAAAGTTCTTATATGAACGAAACCGGGCGCCCGCAAGATTTTTCGATGACCAACCCCCGAGCTGATCGGGTGAGGGATGTCGCCAAGCTTGCCGGGCGCCCGGCGCGTTTAAAGCGCGGGCGCTTCCTGGCTGAGGGGCCGCAGGCCGTACGGGAGGCGCTAAGCCTGCACCGTGACCGGACAGCGGCAGGTGGCGCCGCCGTCGTGCATGAAGTTTTCGCCAGTGAAGCGTGCCTGGAGCGGCTTCCCGAACTTGCCGACCTCGCACAGGGCACCCAGCTCCGGCTCGCCAGTGATGAAGTCCTGGCAGCGATGGCGGACACCGTCAACCCGCAGGGGATTGTGGCCGTCTGCAGTTTTCTCGACGTCAGCCTGGAGTCAGTTCTCGACGCCGGTCCCCGCCTCATTGCCGTGATGTGCCAGGTACGTGACCCCGGAAATGCCGGTACGGTCCTGCGTGCCGCTGATGCTGCCGGCGCGGACGCCGTGGTCCTGACCGAATCCAGTGTGGACATCTACAATCCCAAAGCAGTGCGTTCCACCGCAGGTTCGTTGTTCCATCTGCCCGTGGTTCTGGGGGTGGACGTTGAGGAGCTGGTCGCACGGTGCCGCGAGTTGGGCATCGGTGTCCTGGCCGCGGACGGCTATGGGACCGTCAACCTGGATAAACTCCAGGACGAAAACGCGGCGCGGAGGCTCGGCAACGATACCGTAGCGTCCGAGTATGCCCTTGAGGGGCCGACGGCGTGGTTGTTCGGGAACGAAGCCCAGGGCTTGTCCGACGCGGAACTGGCCCTTGCTGATCATCGCGTCGCTGTGCCCGTCTATGGGGCCGCGGAGAGCCTCAATCTTGGTACGGCGGCCACCGTCTGCCTTTACGCCAGCGCACGCTCCCAGCAGGGCGTCAGGGTGGGGAATGCATAATTAGCCCGTCGCCGGGTACGGTAATGCTTGCAGGGGCAGGCAATGACGATTCTTCTTGACCCTTTCCAAACATTTCCCGAACCCGAAGAGGTGAAGCTTTCGTGGCTGCAGGTGGCGGTACCAAAGCGATCGTGGCGGCTCTCGCCGCCAATCTGACTATCGCTGTATTGAAGTTCATTGCGTTCTTCCTGACGGCGTCATCGTCAATGCTCGCGGAGGCAATACACTCCGTTGCCGACTCCGGCAACCAGCTCCTGCTCCTGGTGGGCGGCAAGCGTGCCAAACGTGCTGCGAGCCCGGAACACCCGTTCGGCTACGGACGTGAGCGATACATCTACGCCTTCATCGTCTCGATCGTTCTCTTCAGTGTCGGTGGCCTGTTTGCCCTCTACGAGGCTTTTGAGAAGTTCCAGCACCCGCACGGCATCGAAGGCGACTTCTGGTGGGTTCCGCTGGCCGTCCTCGTAGGTGCCATCATCGCCGAGGGGTTCTCCTTCCGGACCGCCATCATCGAGTCGAACCACATCCGCGGCAAGCAGACCTGGGTGAAGTTCGTCCGAAACGCCAAACAGCCTGAACTGCCTGTGATCCTCCTGGAGGACTTCGGTGCCCTGCTCGGCTTGGTGTTCGCCCTCTTTGGCGTCAGCATGACCCTGGTTACCGGTGACGGTATCTGGGACGCCTTCGGCACAGCCATGATTGGTTTGCTGCTGGTAGCCATCGCCATCGTGCTGGCCATGGAGACCAAGTCCCTTCTTTTGGGCGAGTCTGCAACCAAGGAGGACGTGCAGCGGATCACCGAAGCCCTGGAGGTGGGCGGAACCCACATCATCCACCTCAAGACCATGCACCTGGGGCCGGAGGAGTTGCTGGTGGCCGCCAAGATTTCCATGGGTGCCTCCGAGACTGGCCAGGAGATCGCCAAGGGCATCGACGACGCCGAGCAGCGGATCCGCGCGGCCGTTCCGATCGCTCGGGTCATCTACCTCGAACCGGACATCGAGCGGGTTCAGGCGCAGCAGGCCTAGAGCTTAAACGACGAATGGCTCCGCACCGGCGGAGCCATTCGTCGTTTAGGGGTCCTTCGTTGGCTGGCTGCGCGCTGTACGCGCCGGCCAGCGGCTGTCAGCTTGCCAGCGGCTTCCTGCGTTCCAGCAGGCCGCTCACAACTGCAACGCCGAGGCCCAGGATGGCCAGGACCGCACCCACGAGTGCCGGAGCGACATAACCCCAACCCCACGCGATGACTGTGCCCCCGAGGAAAGCGCCCAGTGCGTTGGCAATGTTCAGGGCCGAGTGGTTCAAGGAGGAGGCAAGGGAAGCTGCGCCCGGAGCGGCATCCAGGAGGCGTGTCTGCAGGGCGGGGGTCAGCATGGATCCCACGCCGCCAACGACGAAGGCCATGATGAAGGCTGCCCATGCCCAGTGCGCCGCGATAGCGTAAACCACCAGGGCCACGGCGATTCCGGGCATGACCCAGTAGATGGTCCCCATGACGGACTTGTCCGCGATTCGTCCGCCAATGATGTTGCCGGCCACCATGCCGAGGCCATAAAGAGCCACGACGGCGGGGATAAGGCTCTCGGGTATACCGGCCACGGACGTCATCGTGTGGGCGATGTAAGTGTAGACGGCAAAGAAGCCGCCGAAGCCGATGATGCCGATCAACAGCGCCAGCCACACCTGAAGGCGTTTGAGGGCTCCCAGCTCACGCCGGATGCTGGCGTCCGGGTGGGCGGCTTCGAACGGGACGAACTTCCACACCATGACAACGGTGAGAAGTCCGATGGCGCCGACAATGATGAACAGCAGCCGCCAACCGAAAGTTTGTCCCACCCAGGTGGCTAACGGCACGCCGATGACGTTGGACACCGTCAGCCCGGCCATCACCATGGAGATCGCCCAGCCGCGCTTGGTGGGAGCCACCAGGCCCGCCGCGATAACAGCTGCCACTCCGAAGAACGCGCCGTGGGGGAGCCCGGAGGCGAAACGGGAGAGCAGCATGAAACCGTAGTCCGGGGCGATAAAGGAGGTCAGGTTTGCCACGGACAGGAAAAGCATGAGGCCTAAGGCAAGGTGCTTCTTGGGAAGTTTTGCGCCGAAGGCTGCAAAGATCGGCGCGCCGATGACGACGCCCAGAGCGTAGGCGGAGATGAGGCTGCCTGCCTCAGGGGTGCTGACATGCAGCCCTTCCTCGATTTCCTTCAGGAGGCCCATCATGGCGAACTCGGTGGTACCGATGGCAAACCCGCCCATTGCCAGGGCCAGGATGGCCATGCCAAGGTGGCGCTTGGTAGCTTTCGCTGTGGCGGACGGGGACACGGTGGTAGTCATAAGCCTGCTTCTTGAGGGGTGCCTGATCGGCCGGGAAACGCGGAGAAAATCCGATAACAAGTTTAGTCGCGCTCGGGCGAGGTGTCGTCAGCATGTGACGATGCCCATGGACGCAACGGCCATAGACTGTTCCGGTGACTGGACTCATTAACGTTGTTGGCGCCGCTGTCGTGGACTCCCTGGAAGCACCCACCCGTCTTCTCGCTGCACGCCGCACAGCCCCTCCCCAGTTCGCAGGGATGTGGGAGTTCCCCGGTGGCAAGGTGGAAACGGGCGAAACGGCAGAGGCCGCACTGCACCGGGAACTCGCCGAAGAGCTGGGGGTTGAGGTTCGTTTGGGCCAGGAGCTTGAATCCGGAAAGAGCGCCGGGTGGACCCTCAACGAACGTGCATCCATGCGGGTATGGTTCGCGGAGCTGACCGCAGGGGAGCCCCGCCCACTGGAAGATCACGACGAACTGCGCTGGATGTCGTTGGAGGGCCTTGACGACGTTCTCGGACTTGCATGGATTCCGGCGGACCTGCCGATTGTCCAGGCCCTGCTTGATCGGGTGGCTGCCGACGAGTAAGCGACCTGTTCACAGCCCCGCAGGGCGCCTCAGAACAGCGGCTCTTGTCCCGGCAAGGGTGCGGCAGCTTTGGCCTCCGAAGGGGCTCCTGAACCATCGGTGGGGCGGGCATTGCGGTGGCTGAAACCGGAGCTTCCAGTGAAGCCGTGCTTGGCCTTGAAGAAACTGATCCTGCCTGCCAACCAGCTCCGGTATTCCTTCGATGCATAGGAACCCTGGCCGTACAGTCGCCGGTATTTGCCCACCAATTCCGGATGCTGGGCGGCGAGCCAATTCATATACCATTCCCTGGTCCCGGGTTTGAGGTACAGGGCCCCCGCGCTGACTCCCGTGGCACCCGCCTTGGCCAGTTCGGTGAACAAGGCATCGAGGGCTGCATCGGAATCCGTGAGCCACGGCAGAATGGGCATTGCCATGACCCCGCATCCCAGGCCGGCATCACGGAGTCGGGCTATGAGCTTCAACCGCGCACGGGGGGAGGGGGTCCCGGGCTCAATGAGCTCTGCGAGGTCTTCGTTGGTCATGGCAAGCGAGATGCCGAGGTCCACGGTAACCTGGGTTGCCGCATGCTTGAGCAGGGGGAGGTCCCGGGCCAGCAATGTGCCTTTGGTCAGGATGGAGAAGGGTGTTCCGGAGTCCGCCAGCGCCCGGATGATTCCCGGCATGAGCGCATACCGGCCTTCCGCCCTCTGGTAGGGGTCCGTGTTGGTGCCGAGGGCAACCTGGTGTCGCTGCCAGGAGGGCTTGGCCAACTCCTTGCGCAGGACCTCCGCAGCGTTGATCTTAACCACCACCTGCGAATCGAAGTCCCGGCCGGCGTCGAATTCCAGGTAGGTGTGGCTCTTGCGGGCAAAGCAGTAGACGCAGGCGTGGCTGCAGCCGCGATAGGGATTCACCGTCCACTCAAAGGGCATGGCCGAACCGGAAGGCACCTTGTTGAGCACTGACTTTGCGGTGACCTCATGGAAGGTGACTCCGGAGAATTCGGGTGTCGAGACGGAACGCACAAGCCCGGCAAGCGGCAGCAGGGCCTCCATGGCCGGGGCAGGCCCGGAAGGGATGTTGCCGCTGTTATCGGACGCCAACCCACGTGCCGGTGAAAGTGCTTGTGCGTCCCATCTCATGGTCTCTATTCGAAGGTATGTTCGAATAAATGTCAAGGCTTCCGCGCGCAGGCCATAGACGCGGATGGCGGGGTTGCTAGGGTTGGCCCATGATTCTCCTGACTGGCTTCGAACCCTTCGGCGAGGACACGGTCAATCCGTCGTGGCTCGCCGTGCAACGTGCCAGGGACATCCTCCGGAACGAGGGCCACGAGGTGGAAGCACTCGAACTGCCTTGCGTTTTTGGCGGGTCGGCGGACGCCCTGAACGCGGCCATGGATCGCCTGGTTCCTGACGTGGTGGTTTGCGTGGGCCTGGCAGGCGGGCGTGAGCGCGTATCGCTGGAACGTGTCGCCATCAATTGCGATGACGCCAGGATTCCGGACAACGCCGGCCAACGGCCCATAGACCAGGAAGTTGTCAAGGGCGGACCAGCTGCCTACTTCTCCAGCCTGCCGATCAAAGCAGCACTCCGGAACCTCCAGATCGCCGGCATCAAGGGCGAAGTCTCACAATCAGCCGGCACGTACGTCTGCAACCACGTCTTCTATGCGCTCATGCACGCACTGGCGACCAGGCCCGGGGTCCGCGGGGGCTTCATCCACGTCCCCTACCTTCCGGAGCAATTGCCACCGGTCGCTGCCACTCCGTCCATGCCCCTTGAAGTGATGGCCGAAGGCGTTACTTCGGTTGTCCGCACGGCGCTTGGAACCACAACGGACATACAGCTGCCCGCAGGAGCAATCCATTAAAGGAGTTCCCACTCCACCGTGACAGAAGCGGAGACTGACGATTCGCCGGCCTCCACCGGGAGCGCTTCCGTGGAAAAGGAGGCCCTGACCAGCCCGCCCAGGGGAATGGGGGAGCCGGGAACTGGTTGTTGGGAAATGGATCGAACGGCTCCAAGCCGCGCGCCTGCCAGGCCGGCGTACTGCTCCGCCCTGGCCAAGGCGTCCCGCCACGCCGCCTCCTGTGCCTCTGCGTTGATGGGAGCAGTATCCGCGAAGCCTTGCTCGATACCGTTGATTCTGATGTCGTCCCCACCCGCGGCAACTGCGGCAGCGATGGCAGCCGGGGCATCTGCCTGGGTGCGGATGCCCACCTGCAATGTGGTGGATGCGACGTAGGCGGTCACCTTTTGGCCCTGCCCTTCCACCCATGCGACGTCGGCACGGAGGTTCAAGCCACTCGTTCGCACGTCAACGCCGGCCACGCCGGCTTCATGCAAAGCCGAAGCGACAGCGGAAGCCGCCTTTCCGGCGTCGTGATATGCCTTTCCCGCAGTCTCCCGGCGGGTCTCCACGCCGAGAGTCAGCGTGACCAGGTCGGGGGCGGCCTTGGCGCTGCCGGTGCCGGTGACGGTGATGGTTCGCTTCATTCTCAAGCCTCGATTCGTTGGTCGGCTGGTCCGCCCTGCCGACGCTTGTGGTTGTCAACGTAGCCGCCGGCGGCGAGGCCGGCCTGGCGCTCAAAGAAGTTCATCGACGCCGGGTCTCCGCTGCGCAGCAGTGACCACCCGGCGGCGATCCCGTAGAAGGCGAAAAAGGGCAGGCCAAGGCAATACGCATACTGGGTGCTGTGCCGCTCCTCGTGCCCCAGGAGGGTGGCGTTGCTGCCTGCCAGGCCGTGGGGTGCCCGGTAAAGAATCACATTCCCCACGGTGAACGCTCCCGCATGGGGCAATTTCCAGCGGTACCCGGCAGCGATCACCAGGCCGCGGGGACCGTGCGACAGGCGGGAGCGCGACGCCACCGCCACCCCAAGTCCCAACGGCGTGGACAGGTTGATGACATTTGCGATCTGCCTCAGGCGCTGCGCGGGGGTCATGAAGCCATGCTAGACCCGTGGGTCCTGCGGAGGCCGGACGGGAGACAGGCGTTAAATCAGGTCCATGACGTTCAACTAGACTGGACGTTAGTGCCAGCCGTCCGCGGCGAGCACTGCCCTTTTTCGTTTTCCAGGCCAGCATTGCCGGCCGCTCCCTACTCGTAGCTAAGAACAGTAGATGACTGACACTTTGCCAGGCGCTGCCAGCCCGAATCCGCTGGATGAAGCCGCCATCACCGCCGCCGTCGAGGACGCGCTCGCAGCCATCGCGGCAGCTTCCTCCCTCGAAGAACTCAAGGCTGTCCGCCTCGCCCACACCGGCGAGAAGTCGCCCCTGAGCCTAGCCAACCGTGAAATTGGCGGCTTGGCCAAGGAACACAAAGCTGCTGCAGGCAAGCTCATGGGGTCCTCCCGCGGCCGGGTCAATCAGGCGCTCGCAGCCCGGACCGAGGTGTTGGAGGCAGAGAACGATGCCCGGATCCTCGTCGAGGAAACTGTGGATGTCACTGCCGCTCCGCGACGTCGCCGTGCCGGTGCACGCCACCCGTTGTCCACGCTTCAGGATCGCGTGTCGGACATCTTCGTGGGCATGGGTTGGGAAATCGCCGAAGGCCCCGAGGTCGAGTCGGAATGGTTCAACTTCGATGCCCTGAACTTCAAGCCGGACCACCCCGCCCGCGAAATGCAGGACACGTTCTTCGTGGAACCCCCCGAGGCGCACCTGCTCATGCGTACCCACACCTCGCCGGTGCAGGTCCGCTCCATGCTGGAACGCGAGGTGCCCATCTACGTGCTGTGCCCCGGCAAGGTATTCCGCACCGATGAACTCGATGCTACCCACACTCCTGTCTTCCACCAGTTCGAGGGCCTGGCGATCGACAAGGACCTCAGCATGGCGGACCTTCGCGGCACGTTGGAGCACTTCGCCCGGCAGATGTTCGGCGACGAAGCGTCCATCCGCCTGCGCCCCAACTATTTCCCGTTCACGGAACCGTCCGCGGAGTTGGACATCTGGCACCCCGGAGCAAAGGGCGGCCCACGTTGGATCGAATGGGGTGGCTGCGGCATGGTCAATCCCAACGTCCTCCGGGCGGCCGGCATCGATCCGGACATCTATTCAGGTTTTGCCTTCGGTATGGGCATTGAGCGCACGCTCATGTTCCGCAACGAGGTCGGCGATATGCGCGACATGATCGAAGGCGACGTACGTTTCAGCGAGCACTTCGGGATGGAGATCTAACAGTGCGTATCCCACTTTCCTGGCTGCGTGAATTCGCGCAGGTCCCGGCCGATGCAACGGCCGAAGACGTCATGGCTGACCTGGTCAAGGTCGGCTTTGAAGAAGAAGCAGTCCACCGTCCCACGGACGAACTCAGCGGCCCGATCGTCGTAGGCAAGGTCCTGAGCCTGGTCAAGGAACCGCAATCCAACGGCAAGACCATCAACTGGTGCCAGGTCCGCGTCGTTCCCGAAGGACAGGAGCAGACCCTCACCGGCAAGGGCATTGATCCTTCCGGCGTGCAGGGCATCATCTGCGGTGCGCACAACTTTGTTGAGGGCGACAAAGTGGTTGTCACCCTGCCAGGTGCTGTCCTGCCCGGGAACTTCCAGATTTCCGCGCGCAAGACCTACGGCCACCTCTCTGCCGGCATGATCGCTTCCGTCCGTGAACTGGGCATTGGCGATGACCACGATGGCATCCTGGTGCTGTCCAGCATTGGCTTGGATCCCGAAATCGGTACGGACGCCATGGAGCTGCTGGGCCTTTATGACCAGGCAGCGGAAATCAACGTCACCCCGGACCGCGGTTATGCGTTCTCCATCCGTGGTGTTGCCCGCGAGTACGCGCACGCCACCGGAACCTCGTTCGTGGATCCCGCATCCAAGGTCACTGCTCCGGAGACACTTCAGGGCGGCTATGGCGTCAAGCTCAACGATGACGCTCCGATCTACGGCAAGCCGGGCTGCGATCGCTTCGTGGCCAGGACAGTCCGTGGTGTGGACCCGTCGCGTCCCACCCCGCCGTGGATGTCTTCCCGCCTGCGCCTTGCCGGGGTCCGCAGCATCTCCTTGCCGGTGGATATTTCCAACTACGTGATGTTGGAACTCGGCCAGCCCAACCACTGCTACGACCTCGATAAGCTCACAGGCGACATCGTGGTCCGCAGGGCTGTTGCGGGGGAGAAGATCACCACCCTCGATGACAAGGAGCGCACGCTCGACGTCGAGGACCTGCTGATCACTAATGACTCCGGCGCCATTGGCATTGCCGGCGTGATGGGTGGCGCCCACACTGAGGTGTCGGACTCGACCACTAACATCCTGGTTGAAGCCGCTCACTTCGACGAGGTATCAATTGCCCGGTCGCGTCGCCGCCACAAGCTGCCGTCCGAAGCGTCCAAGCGCTTCGAGCGCGGGGTGGACTGGCACGTGGCCAACATTGCCGCCCAGCGCGTCGTGGACCTTTTGGTAGAGCTGGCCGGCGGTACGGCAGACGAGGCAGGGACCGACGTCGGAACCGCTCCTGACCCTGTGACCATCGAGCTGCCTGCTGAGTTCGCTGCTGCCCGGATCGGTATCGACTTCACCGACGAGCAGATCACAACTTCACTCGAGGATCTGGGCGGCGTGGTGGAGAAGACTGCCGCCGGCTACCGGGTGACTGCTCCGAGTTGGCGCAATGACCTCGAAACCAAGGAGGACCTCTCTGAGGAAATCGCACGGCTGATCGGCTACGACAACATCCCCTCCACCCTCCCGGTAGCGCCTCCGGGCCGTGGCTTGACCCGCAGCCAGCAGCAGAAGCGTCGTGTTGTCCAGGCTTTGGCTGATGCAGGGCTCACCGAGGTGCTGTCATACCCGTTCGTTTCCAAAGCCGCCAACGACACCTTCGGTGTTGCGGAGGAAGGCGCGGAACGTCCGGCGCTGAAGCTGGCAAACCCGATCAGCGAGGAGAACGGCTACCTCCGTACATCCATCCTGCCCGGCCTCATTGAGGTAGCACGCCGCAACCACTCACGCGGTTTCCGCGACCTGGCACTGTACGAGGCAGGTTCGGTCTTCCTCCCGGGGGACAAGCTTGGCACGGAGTCCATCCCGCCGTTGGGCGTCAAACCTTCAGATGAGGTGCTTGATGCGTTGTACGACGGCGTCCCGCACCAGCCGCTGCACGTCGCCGCCGTCCTGACCGGCCACGACTCGCCGGCTGCCGCGACGCACCAGCCCCGCGCCTGGGATTGGGCGGACGCCTTGGACGTTGCCCGCCTCATTTCCGACGTTCTTGGTGTTGAACTGGTTGTCAGCCAGGGTAGCCACCAGGCGTTCCACCCGGGGCGTGCCGCTGAGCTTTCCCTGCGTAACGGCGATGTTGTCGGTTACGCGGGAGAGCTCCACCCGAAGCTCCTGGCAGCACACGACATGCCTGCGCGATCTGTGGCTCTCGAAGTCAACGTCGAGGCATTGTTTGAAGCCGCTGCGGACGTGATTGTTGCCAAGCACATCTCCGGGTTCCCTGTTGCGACGCAGGACGTTGCGCTGGTGGTTCCGCAGGATGTACCCGCTGACCAGGTTTTGGCTGCCCTGCGCGAAGGCGCAGGTGAACTCCTCGAGGATGTCGCCTTGTTCGACGTTTACGTGGGTCCGGGCATCGAAGAGGGGAAGAAGTCGCTGGCCTTCGGACTGCGTTTCCGTGCCAACGACCGCACACTGACTGCCGACGAAGCGTCAGAAGCACGGGCCTCGGCTGTCGCAGTCGCCGCTGAACGCTTCGGTGCTGTCCAGCGCTGATCCCGCATTTGCACGCTAAATCCCCGGAACCTCCTCGGTTCCGGGGATTTTCGTTTTATTGAGATTCCACTCCCAGCATCTTGACAGACTATTCACACATGTATGACAGTTTTGTCATGCACATGTGAAACATGTGTATCACATCCCTCGCACGGCTCTCCAAGGGCCGTCCCTTGAAAGGTACCCATGAAAAAGCAGAACGTTGCTGTGCTTGTCGGGGCTGCGGTAATGGCTTTGACGTCCTCGCTTGGAGGATCTGCCATGGCGTCAGAGCCGACGCCGCAACCAGCGTCCGCCGAGGTCCAGCCCGTGTCCCACACCGTGGATAAATCCCAGACGTCCGGCTCCGCCGCGTCCCCGTTGGCCGACCGTTATTCCCTCGCCGCACCCACCAAGAATGGGGGCGCCTCCACGGATTCAGTCATCGGCGCTGATGGCCGGGTCCGTATCACCAACACCACGGCTGCACCCAACCGCTCCATCGTGCAGATTGAATTCAATGGCGGATACATCTGTTCCGGTTCCCTCATCTCCGACGACACCGTGCTGACGGCCGGGCACTGTGTCCACACGGGCGGCACGGGTTCCACGGCGGATTACTCCTGGGGCGTCAAAGTGGCCCCTGGCCGGAATGGATCGACGGATCCTTACGGTACCTGCGGTGCTACCCAACTCCTCACGGACCAGCGTTGGATCGACTCAGCCAACACCAACGCCGACTGGGGCGTCATTAAACTCGACTGCACCATTGGCAACACCACCGGGTGGCTCAATTACACCGGTACGACGGCCAGCCTGAACGGGACCACCGCAACAGTTCGCGGCTACCCGGGCGACAAGGCATTTGGAACCATGTGGTCCATGACGGGCACCATCGACAGTTCCGCAACCGAAAAGGTCTACTACAAGATGGACACCTTCGGCGGCCAGAGTGGAGCACCCGTATACAACAGCTCCAACACCATTGTCGCCATCCACACCAACGGTGGCAGCACCAACTCCGGTACCCGCATCACGCCCACCCTGGCGAATTACCTGACCTCGGTGAAGTGAGAAGCTACGGGAGCTCGACCGGGTGGGGCGAGAAGCGCGCGGCTCGGGCGTCGAGCTCATTGCCCTGTGGCTGGCTGAGGGAGGCGTAGAGTTCCGGCCGGCGCCCCCGTATCCACCGCCGGCCGGTTGAGAGAGGCACCAGGCCGAGGTCCAGCTCGGACGTAACGATTGCTTCGCCTGCACTCCAGGTTTCTGCGATGATTGCCCCATAGGGGTCGATGATCATGGCGTTACCCGTGCGGATCTCGTCATCATCAGGGCCGACACCGTTGCTGAAGATGATGAAAAGGCCGTTGTCGTGGGCGCGGGAAGGCAGCCAGCGCATGAGCCACCCGCGCCCGTGGGGTCCACGGAAGGCCGCTTCAATGGCTGCAGGATCTGCTGCACGGTTTTCCCACAAGGTGCTGGGAATGGGCTTCATTCCCCTGGGACTCCGGGAGTTGGTGCCACCGGTTTGATGAGGGGCCAGGAGCACTGTCGCGCCCAGTAGTGCTGTCGCCCGGACGTTTTCGACCAGGTTGTTGTCCCAGCAGATCAGGATTCCGGCTTTGACGCCCCAGGGGGTGTCAAAGACCGTGAACCGGGATCCGCTGTCGATCGCCTCGTGTTCAAAGGCATGGATCTTCCGGTGGGTGTGCCGTGCTCCGTCGGGGAGGCATACCGCGTATGAGTTGTAGAGTCTTCCGTCGCTGTCTGCCTCGAGATATCCGACGCCGATGCCTACGCCCAGCTCTTGGGCGAGGTTCTGGACGGCGAGGATGCTGGGGCCGCCCTCCGTTTCGGCAAGTTGGTGCAAGCGTTGGGGCGTGTGTCGTCGGAGGTGCCAGTAGCCGAGCAAGCACATTTCCGGGAACACGACCAGCTGCGATCCGTCCATGGCTGCAGCGGTGGCGAGCCGGCGAATGGTCTCGAGGTTGAGGTCCGGACGGTCCGGGATTGCTTCGAACTGAACGGCCGAGGCGCGAAGTGTTGGCCGTGAATTATCGGGCATGGGTTCTCCTTGGGTTTGTCCCTCCCATGCTTCTTGCGATGACCCATTCTGTCTAATGAAAACTTCGGCCTTATCCATTCTGTTTTGGAATGGATTTGTTGGGTGTCTGCGTGCCGCATCGCAGTATGTGAGCGGCACTGGTCCTGTCGATAGTGTTATGAAATGGAACTACGCCTTTTGCGGTCGTTTATCGCGGTTGCCGTGAACCAAAATTTCGGGGCTGCTGCCAAGGCGCTGTCCACAACCCAGCCCGCCCTGACCAAGCAGATCCAGGTCCTGGAACGGCAGGCAGGGACCACGCTGTTCACCCGGGGGCGCCACGGTGCAGCGCTGACGCCTGGCGGCGAGGCGTTGCTCGTCGACGCGGTCGACCTGGTGCGCAGGGCGGATGCCTTGGCCCGCCGCATGGAGCGGGTGGCAGCGGGGGCTGAAGGCGTGCTCAATGTCGGATTCGGGATGTCGACAATCGACGTAGCGCCCCAGACTGTCGCGGCTTTCCGTGCGCGGCACCCCGGAATCGACATCAAGCTCGAAGATATGTCCTCCTCCAGGCAGTTCGACGCACTCCGTGACGGCACGCTCAGCGTGGGGTTTGTGCGCATGCCTGCGCCGCAGGACATTGCCGCCCGGGTGATCCGGCGGGATCAGCTGGCGCTCGCCATCCCTGCCGGTGAGCCTGCTCCGGGGACCGATCGAAAGGGTCTGCGGGCTTGGCTCCAGGACCAGGGCCTGGTCCGCCTTGTCCCCGCCCGCGGGCCGGGATTGGCCGCTCAAACGAGCGAGTTGTTTATGGATTTGGGGTGCAGCCCCACCACGGTGTACGAAACGTCCGATCTCCTGACGGTCGTGGCCCTCGTAGCCGCCGGAGCGGGCCCTGCTGTGGTCCCCGCCAGCGCCTCGGCCATCATCCCCGACGGCGTGCAGTTGGTAAAGATCGATCTGGAGTCCGCGAGCTGGGACATTGGCATTGCCTGGCTTCGCGGGAGCACCAACCCGTTGCTTCCCTTGTTTCTGGAATCAATCAGGGGCGGGGAAAAGGTATGATCGACAACCTTGTCTTCGAGATGCGCCGGCTCGAGGACCAGCTGGCCTGTGATGAGCACCCACCGGACCCGGGACAACCGGCAAAGAGTCGGGCCTCCAGGTTTGCCAGCGCCAAGGACCGGGACGAATTCGTTGCGGCCCGGATTTCGCTGCAGCTGTTCGCTGCAACGCTCCTCAACGTGGAACCCCAGCAGCTCGTGGCGAACTATCACTGCCCGCAGTGCGGCCAAGGCCAGGACCACGGCCGTCCCGGGTTCCTGCTCGACGGCGGCCCCGCACCTATCGCGCTCAGCGCGTCCCGGGCGTCGGGCTGGGTGCTGCTGGCCGGCGTCGCCCATGCTCCCGAAGAACTACGGCTGGGAGTGGATCTTGAATCGACTGGCAAAGCAACCTTCGAAGGCTTCGACGACGTCGCGCTGACCGCAACCGAGAAAAGCTTCCTGTCCACCATCCCGGATCAGGAGCGAGATAGTCAGCGCGCGCGGCTGTGGGCGCGCAAAGAGGCTTGGCTGAAGATGACTGGGGAAGGCCTGCGGCACAACCCGGCAGAGTTGGATGTGCTGGAGCGCCGCGGTGTGCAGGACCTGGACATTGTCGGCGGCCGGGCGCTGCCGGACGGACTGGTGGCCGCCTTGGCGATCGGCTAACGCGGTGACGGCAGCGCGGGAAGTGCTGCCTCGTACAGCCACGGACGGAGAACGGCAGCGGCATCCAATCCCGGAATGAATGCGTTCGCGGCTACGATGAAGGCTTCCGTGGACACTGACCCGTGCCGGTTCTTGGCTGTCCAATGATGGAGGAAACCGAAGAACGCCTCGTCGCCGGCCGCCATTCGTATGGCGTGAACCGCCAAGGCCCCACGTTTGTAGACCCGGTCATCGAACATCAGCTCCGGGCCGGGGTCGCCAACCAGCAGGTCCTGCGGCCCGGCGTCGAGCCTCTTCCATGCCCCTGTAGCCCGCGCTGCAACAGTCATGGTCCCGGATTCCTCGGACCACAACCACTCGGCATAACAAGCGAAGCCTTCGTGCAGCCAGATGTCTTTCCAGCTGTCGACGGTGAGGGAGTTCCCGAACCACTGGTGGGAAAGTTCGTGGGCGATCAGCCGCTGGGATTCCCAGGCGTCGCGCATATGGTTGCGACCGAAAATGGAGACCGTTTGGGCTTCCAAGGGGATTTCCAGCTCGTCTTCGGTGACCACGGACGTGTAATCGGCGAATGGGTACGGTCCGAAGCAATCCTCGAAAGTCCGCATCATGTCCGGCTGGCGTTCCAGACCCCGCAGGGCGTCGGCTGCCATTTCGGGGGTAACGGCAACGAACTGGGGCACCCGGTGGTGGGTATCGTCGGCCTGCAAGGGAACCTTGGTGTAGCGGCCGATCTGCACGGTAGCCAGGTACGTCGCCATCGGCTCGGACTGCTCGTAGACCCAGGTTTCCCTGCTGGACTTCCGGGAGTGCGATACGAGCCGCCCATTGCATACCGGACGGTAGTTGTCATCGGTGGTCACCGAGATGAGGAAGCTCGACTTGTAGCGGGGGTGGTCGTTGCAGGGGAACCAGGATGCTGCGCCGTTCGGCTGGCCGGCCACCAGTACGCCGTCGTTCAATTCCTCCCAGCCAACATCTCCCCACAATCCACGGCGGGGTTGCGGATTGCCGTCGTAGCGGATCTCGAGTGAGAACTGTTGGCCGGGCCTGAGCGCGGACGGGGCGGCCAGGACCAGGTGCTGGGCCCTGTGGCTGAATTTCTGGAGTTTCTTGCCGTCCAGCTGGACCTTGGTGGCCCGCAATCCCACCAGGTCCAGGACTATCTGCGCTGTCTGTTCCAATGCCGTGCACCGCAGGACCGCCTTGCCGATCAGCTTGTTGCTGCCCAGCCTGACGTCGAGGTCCAACTCATACCGGTCCACACGGTAGCTGGTGCTGCCGTGGTCCAGGGTGTAGGGGTCGGCTTCGGTCATGGGGGTGGTGATGGGTGCGGTCATGATCTGCCCAATCTACTTGAGACGGGGCGCTTGTGCAGACGGACCCACCCATGGGCTCACCGGGTTGCCCATCCAGTACGTCCCGGCAGGGACAGTTTCGCCACGCATGACCAACGACGCCGGACCTACGGTTCCACCGTCGCCGATGCTGGCCGCAGGGAGGATGACGCCGTGGGGGCCCATGGTGGCTCCGTTCCCGAGCGTCACGGTGTCCAGGCTCATGACGCGGTCGTGGAACAGATGTGTCTGGACCACGCAGCCGCGGTTGACGGTGGAGTTCTCGCCAAGTGTCACGAGGTCGGCTTCGGGGAGCCAGTAGCTTTCACACCAGGTACCGCGGCCGATCGTGGCGCCGAGCCCGCGCAGCCACCACACCAGGGCGGGCGTGCCCGCAGCGGACCTGGCGAACCACGGCGCACTGACCATTTCGATAAACGTATCCACAACCTCGTTGCGCCAAATAAACGAACTCCACAGGGGGTGCTCGCCGGCGCGAATGGTTCCCACCAGGACCCACTTGGCGACGATGGCGCTGAGTGCTGCGACGCCTCCGGCTGCCAACATCACGACGCCGCCGAGGATCGCCGCGATCCAGTAGCCCCATCCACGGGCCAGCCAATCGAAGACCAGCATGACGCCGACGGCGATGGCAACAGTCAGGATGACAGGAACCAAACGGCACAATTCCCACAGTGCACGCGCGATTTTGAGCTTAAGGGGCGGCTGGAATGTCCGTGTCTGGTCGGCGTCGACGGCGGTGCGGCGCAACCTGACCGGGGGACTGCCCAGCCACGACGTGCCCGACTTCGCCTTGGCAGGGGTGGCCGACAGGACGGCCACGAGGGAATTCTTTGGTACATTCCGCCCGGCGGCCGTCATGCCGGAGTTACCGAGGAATGACCGTTTTCCGATCTTGGCCGGAGCGATTTTCATCCAACCACCGCCCAGTTCGTAGGACGCCACCATGGTGTCGTCAGCCAGGAACGCGCCGTCGCCGATGGTCGTCATCCTGGGCACCAGCAGCACCGTGGAGGCTTCCACGTTCTTGCCCACCTTGGCTCCGAGCAAGCGCAGCCAAACAGGCGTGAACAGGCTGGCATAGACGGGGAAGAGGAGGTCACGTGCCATGTCCAGCAGACGTTCCGTGGCCCACACCTGCCAGCCGATCCGGCTGCGGACACGGTAATACCCCTCTTTGAGTCCGAGGCCAAGGAGCCGGGCAACAACGAGGATGAGGACCAGGTTCCCGAAGAACCACGCCAACGCCGCCAGTGGGAGTGCCAGGGCTATCTGGGGGAGTGCGGTCTCCAACGAATCGTGGCCTTGGATGAACGCCATAAAGACCATCGCAGCAGCGAAGGCGGAGATGTACGGGATCAGGGCCAGAAGCGCCGAAGCGCTGGCAAAGGCTGTGAACCATAGCCGGTCCACAGCGGAAGGATGGCCCGACGACTCAGGCCAGTCGTGCTTTGCCTTGCCGCGTCGTTCGGCCGGGGATCCAGCCACGAAGTGCCCGGCCTTCACTTTGCCCAGCACTGCGGATCCGGCGTCGACGTGTGCGCCCGCACCAATGGTGGCGCCGGGCATGAGGGTGCTTCGTGCACCGACGACGGCACCGGCTCCCACGTGTATCTGGCCGATGTGCACCGAGTCGCCATCCACCCACCATCCGGAAAGATCGACTTCCGGCTCGATGTTGGCGCCGCTGCCCAATGACAGCAAACCTGTGACAGGCGGCAGGGAATGCAGGTGCACATCCCGGCCGATCCTGGCACCCAGGGCGCGCGCGTAGTAGGGGACAAATGGGGCGCTGGCGAGGCCGATGGCCCCGGAGAGGTCTTGTATTTGTTCGGCGAGCCACAACCGAAGGTGGGTATTGCCGGACCTGGGGTAGGTGCCAGGCTCGATCTTGCCGAGCAGCACGCGTGCCGCTATTACCGAAATGGTCATACGGCCCAGCGGGCTGACGAAGACCAGCCAGGATGCCGCGATCCACCACCAGGACACCACAGGAGCTGCGGCGAATCCGGCAAAGTCTGCCAGTAACCTGTTCGCGGCCATCAGGTAGGTGAGCCAACGCATTCCCACCAGGATGTGAAGGGGCACGCCCATGAGGACCTGGAAGATCTGCGACTTCAAGGCTGTGGGACGCACGGTGCGCTCGACAGGCGGACCTGCCGTACCGCCGTCGGGCAGTGATTGCCGGGCGGCATCGATCAGGGCTCCGACACGCGGGGTCGCGTAGATGTCAGCGACAGTGATGGTGGGGTACCGGACCCGGAGGGCAGAGACGAGCTGGGCTGCGGCCAGAGACCCGCCGCCGTAGGCGAAGAAATCCGCGTCGAGGGAGCTCACGGGACTGCCCAGCACCGACTCCCACTGGTCCACCACCCAACGGGCGTCGTCGGGTAGGTTCAGGGGCGCGTTGTTGGCCTCAGCAGCGCTGGTCCCCGCAAGCGGCCAGGGGAGGGCATGCCGGTCCACCTTTCCGCTGGTCTTGGTGGGCAGCGAATCCACCACGGTGAGCAGGGGGATCAATGCTGCCGGAAGGCTTTCGCCCAGCAGGCGGCGGGCCTGCTCCAGATTTAGCTGGTGGCCGTCAACGGGGGCGAGATAGCCCACCAGGATCTGGTTGCCGGCAGCAGTGGTCTGAACTGCGGCGGCGGCGCCGGCAACTCCCGGGAGTGCCTGCAGCGCCGCGTCCACCTCGCCCAGTTCGATGCGCCGTCCACCCAGCTTGACCTGTTCGTCGGCGCGACCCATGAAGATCAGGCCCTCCGGTTCGAAGCGGACGAGGTCCCCGGAACGGTAGGCACGGTCCCAAGCCAGCGTGGCCATGGGTGCATACTTCTCGGCATCCTTGGCGGGATCGAGATAGCGTGCCAGCCCGACGCCGCCGATGATCAGTTCACCGATCCCGCCTTCCGCGACCGGGACACCATCAGAATCGACGACGGCGAGGTCCCAGCCGTCCAACGGCAGCCCGATCCGAACCGGGCCGGGTCGGCCCAACGGTGCGGCGCAGGCGACGACGGTGGCCTCGGTGGGTCCGTAAGTGTTCCATACTTCGCGGCCATCGACGGCGAGCCGTTCGGCCAGCTCCGGCGGGCATGCCTCGCCGCCGAAGATGAGGAGGCGGACGTTTTCGAGGGACTCTGCCGGCCACAACGCAGCAAGGGTGGGCACCGTGGAAACCACGGTGATGCCGTGGTTGATCAGCCAGGGACCCAGGTCCATGCCGGTCCGCACCAACGCCCGCGGAGCCGGGACGAGGCAGGCACCGTGGCGCCAGGCGAGCCACATCTCTTCGCAGGAAGCATCGAAGGCTACCGACAGGCCCGCCAGCACTCTGTCCTGGGGACCGATGGGATCGGCTTGAAGGAAAATCTGTGCTTCAGCGTCAACAAAGGCGGCGGAAGATCGATGTTTAACTGCAACACCCTTGGGCGTACCAGTGGATCCCGAGGTGAAGATGATCCAGGAGTCGTCATCCAGCCCCGGTTTTGAAGGCTCCGATACAGGCTCGCGTGCGGCACCGGCGGCTCGGATATCAAGTCCCGCCCCTACCACCGCGGCAACCTTGGCTTCCCCGAACACGAGGCGTGCCCGTTCCTCGGGATCGTCGGCATCAACCGGAACGTACGCGGCGCCGGCCATGAGGATTCCCAGGATGGCGATATACAACTCGTTGGTGCCGGAAGGGATGCGGATGCCGATCTTGTCACCACGACCCAGGCCCGCAGCGTTCAATCGTGCGGCGAAGGCCCTGACCGCCCTGAGGAGTTCGGTGTAGCTGAGTGATTTTTGCCCGTCATCCAAAGCCGAAGCCTCGGGGAAGGACGCTGTGGTCTCTTCCAGGATGTCCACCAGCGTGCGCTCGGCTGGCGCAGCGGTGCCGCCCGGAAACTGGGGGCGGTAGGTGGTCAGGGCGGGTGCCGGCCCGGCCCCCACGGGATGTTCTGTGCTCACAGGCCTAGCTTTGCGCAGAAAGGTGAACAAAAGGTGTCTGACGTTTCCTGTTCGTCACATTTTCTTGCACCACTGTTTGCCTGTAGGTCGCCAGTTGTTCGGGAGCCGGGCTTTGGAGTTACGGCAGAAGCAGGACTTTGCCGGTGGTCCGGCGGCCTTCCAGGTCACGGTGGGCCTGGGCAGCTTCGGCCAAGGGGTAGGTTGCGCCGACCCTGACCGAGAGCGTTCCGTTGGCGGCGGCGTCGAAAATTTCGGCCGAGCGCCACCGGCGCTCGTGTGTATTCTGCACGAAGTGGGCCATGGTTGGCCTGGTCAAGGTCAAGGAGCCTCCGGCGTTCAGGCGCTGGGGATCGAATGGCGGCACCGGCCCGGAAGCGGCACCAAAGAGCACCATGGCTCCCCGGATGCGCAGGCTTTTGAGGGATTCGTCAAAGGTGTCTTTACCGACCCCGTCGTACACCACGTTGACGCCTTCGCCGTCGGTCAGTTCACGGACCTTGTGGGCGAAACCGTCGTAGCGGAGGACCTCGTCAGCTCCGGCCAGCCTGGACAGCTCGGCCTTTTCGTCGGAGGAGACGGTGGTAAGCACGCGTGCCCCGCGGGCCTTCAACAGCTGGGTCAGCAGGAGGCCAACGCCTCCGGCCCCCGCGTGCAGCAGGACGGTGTGTCCCGGCTCCACCCGGAAGGAGGAGTTCATCAGGTAATGCGCTGTGATCCCTTGCAGCGGAAGGGCAGCTGCAGTGTGGTCGTCGACGCCGTCCGGAACCGGAAGCGCTTTCGCTGCATCCACGAGAGTGTAGTCGGCGTAGGTGCGGGACCCTTCAGCCGTGGCAATACGGTCGCCAACGGCAATGTCCTCCACGCCCTCACCCACCGCCTCCACCGTGCCGGCGGCTTCTGCGCCGGGGGTGAAGGGGTAGTCAACCTTGTAGGTTCCGTTGCGCTGATAGGTTTCGATGAAGTTCACCCCGGCAGCTGCGACCTTGATCAGCAACTGGCCGGGACCGGGGGCTGGTGCTTCCACGGAGGCGTATTCGAGGACTTCAGGTCCTCCGGGCTGCTTTGCGACAATGGCGTGCGTCATGGTGGCTCCTCACTCCGGGGCGGTCCTTCCGGTGCCCGGTTTCAGAATCCATCCTAGGGAGGTTGGGGCCTCCCATGTCGAACGGCTAGCGGCGTCCGTGCGTCGAAGCCACGGGACAGTCGAAGCCGCGGCCTGCTGCGAGGCCCACCTCGTTGAGGTAGCTGACCACGATCCCGTACGACTGCATGAGCGTGGTTTCGGTGTAGGGGATCGAGTGCTTGGCGCAGAATTCCTTCACGATGCCGGCGGCCTTGTGAAGGTGCGGACGTGCCATGTCCGGGAACAAGTGGTGCTCTACCTGCCGGTTGAGTCCGCCCAAGAGGAAGTCCATGAAGCGACCGCCGGAGATGTTGCGGGAGGTCAGGATCTGGCGGTTAAGGAAGTCCACGCGGCTGTCCTTGGGAAGCACGGGCATGCCCTTATGGTTGGGGGCGAAGGATGCGCCCATGTAGAAGCCGTAAACCATGATCTGGACGCCGAGGAAAGCGAACGCCATTCCGATGGGCAGGAAGGTGAAAGCCAGCACCGGCAACGCCGTCAGGCGTGCCACGAGGATGGGGGTTTCCACCCAGCGGTGCCGGACCTTCTGCTTGCCGAAGACAAAGCGGATGGAATCGAACTGCAGGCTCAGGCCAAGCAAGGTCAACAGCGGGAAGAAGAACCAGCCTTGCCGGCGCGTGAGGAATGCCAGGCGGCCCTTGCGCTCGGCCGCGGCGTCCTCGTAGAACACCAATGCGTTGTTCCGGATGTCGGGGTCCTTGGAAATGACGTTGGGGTGATTGTGGTGGGCGCCGTGTTTCTGTTCCCACCATGAGTAGCTGATGCCCGCAACGCCAGTGGCCAGGAGACGCGCCGACCAATCGTTGGCGCGGCGTGAGGCAAAGATCTGCTTGTGTCCGGCTTCGTGGGCCAGGAAGCTCAACTGCGTGCAGAGAATGCCGACGGCCGCGGCAATGAGGAGCTGGTACCAGGATTCGCCAATGAGGGCGAAGCCGAGCCAGGTGCCGGCCATGAGCAGTATCAGGGCTACGAAAACCCAGATATAGAAGCCGCTGCGGCGCTCGAGGAGTCCTGCGGACTTGACGCTCTTGAGGAGCTCTGAGTAGCTCTGAACGACGGGATTTGGCTGAATTGCGCGTGCTTTGGGGCGCTCAGCGGTGGACGTGGGTGCCATTTATATGCCCCGTATCACTAACGGGCAACGCTGCAGCCGACGTTCGGACTGCACGGTCTGGATCACCCTCCACTAAGCATACGCGCAATGTCCTAACAAATGTGCCAGCTCACATTAGGCATGCATAAATATCGGACAGCATGAATATTCTTGCTGTATAGTGGAGTCATGACTATTTCTGTTGCCGTCTCCGGTGCCAGCGGCTACGCCGGGGGAGAAGTGCTGCGCTTGCTCGCGGGCCATCCGAACGTCACCATCGGTGCGATCACGGCGCACAGCAACGCCGGTTCCAGACTAGGGGAGTTGCAGCCGCATCTCCATGGTTTGGCCAGCCGGATCCTTGAAGACACCACGGTGGAAAACCTGTCCGGCCACGATGTGGTGTTCCTGGCCCTTCCCCATGGCGCTTCCGCAGAGATCGCAGCCCAGTTGCCCGAAGGCACCGTAGTGATCGACGCCGGCGCGGACCACCGCCTCCAGGACGCCGCGGCGTGGGAAAAGTTCTACGGCTCGGACCACGCGGGCACCTGGCCTTACGGCCTGCCGGAACTGCCGGGGCAGCGTGAGGCGCTCAAGGGCGCCACCCGCATCGCAGTCCCGGGCTGCTACCCGACGTCGGCCCTGCTCGCCTTGACGCCCGGGTTTGCCAAAAATCTCCTCCTGACGGACGACGTCGTCATTGTCGCCGCCTCAGGCACCTCGGGCGCCGGCAAGGCAGCCAAAGTCAACCTCATTGGCAGTGAAGTCATGGGTTCCATGAGCCCGTATGGCGTGGGCGGCGGTCATCGCCACACGCCGGAAATCGAACAGGGCCTGTCCAATGCCGCGGGCGAGCCGGTCACGGTGTCCTTCACGCCCACCCTCGCCCCGATGAGCAGGGGCATCCTTACGACGGCGACAGCAAAGGCCGGGCACGGCGTGACGTACGCCGAACTCCGGCAGGCATGGGCAGATGCCTACGACGACGAGCCGTTCGTCCACCTGCTGCCAGAGGGCCAGTGGCCCACCACCAAATCGGTGCAGGGTTCCAACCATGCCGTCATGCAACTGGCGTTTGACCAGCACACAGGCCGCGTGATCGTGACCTGCGCTATCGACAATCTCACCAAGGGGACCGCCGGCGGCGCCGTGCAGTCCATGAACATTGCCCTCGGCCTGGATGAAACCGCCGGCCTGAACCTGCAGGGAGTAGCACCGTGACCATTACCGCCCCCAAGGGATTCCGCGCCGCTGGCGTCACAGCCGGCATCAAGGCATCAGGCAACCCGGACCTCGCCCTGGTCGTCAACGACGGACCGTCGAAGGCAGCCGCTGCTGTGTTCACCTCCAACCGCGTAGCGGCCGCTCCCGTGCACTGGTCCCGCCAGGTGGTCAGCGACGGCCGTGTGGACGCCGTCGTTCTGAACTCCGGGGGTGCCAACGCCTGCACCGGACCGCAGGGTTTCCAGAACACCCACGCAACCGCGGAGAAAGTGGCTGACGTGCTGGGAGTCTCAGCTTCCGACGTCGTGGTTTGCTCTACTGGCCTGATCGGCGAGCAACTGCCCATGGACAAAATCCTCCCGGGCGTCGAAGCGGCCGCCAAGGAGCTCAGCGAGGACGGCGGTCCCGCTGCGGCCACGGCCATCATGACCACGGACAGCGTTTCCAAGGAAGCGGTTTTCACGGGAACCGATGCTGAAGGCAAGCAGTTCACCGTGGGTGGCATTGCCAAGGGTGCCGGCATGTTGGCACCAGGCTTGGCCACCATGCTGGTGGTCCTGACTACGGACGCCGAGGTGCCTGCTGACGAGCTCGACGTCGTCCTCCGCGACGCAACGCGCGTCACCTTTGACCGTGCCGACTCGGACGGCTGTATGTCCACGAACGACACTGTGGTGCTGCTGGCATCCGGGGCCTCCGAAGCCCTGCCTTCCACCGAGCAGTTGAGCGAAGCCGTGACTCGGGTCTGCGCCGAACTGGCCCGCAAGCTCATCGGCGACGCCGAGGGCGCCAGCCACGACATCGCCATCCGCACCTTCAACGCTGCCAGCGAACGGGACGCCGAAACCGTCAGCCGGTCCGTTGCCCGGTCCAACCTTTTCAAGGCCGCCATCTTTGGCAAGGACCCCAACTGGGGCCGTGTCCTCTCCGCTGTGGGAACAACGGACGCCGTGTTCGAAGCCGATCAACTCAACGTCGCCATGAACGGCGTCCAGATCTGCCGCAACGGCAGCATCGGCGAGGACCGCAACCTGGTGGACCTTGAGCCGCGCGAAGTGCTGGTCGAAATCGACCTGCAGGCCGGCGACGCCGAGGCGACAATCTGGACCAATGACCTCACGCACGATTACGTGCATGAGAACAGCGCCTACTCAAGCTGAGCGGAAAACGATGACTGCGCACACTCGGGAGACCACGTCAATGAGCGACGCCCAGGACAAGGCCGGGACACTGATCGAGGCGTTGCCGTGGATCCAACGCTTCGCCGGGACCACCATGGTGATCAAGTATGGCGGAAACGCCATGGTCAATGACGAGCTGCGCCGTGCCTTCGCTGAGGACATCGTGTTCCTCCACCACGTGGGCATCCACCCCGTGGTGGTTCACGGCGGCGGCCCCCAAATCAACTCCATGCTCAGCCGGCTCGGCATTGAATCCGAGTTCAAGGGAGGCCTCCGGGTCACCACGCCCGAGGCCATGGACGTAGTCCGCATGGTCCTCACCGGCCAGGTAGGCCGCGAACTCGTCGGCCTCATCAACTCCCACGGACCGTACGCCGTGGGCATGTCCGGCGAGGACGGCGGCCTTTTGCGCGCCGTGCGCACCGGCACTGTTGTTGACGGTGAGGAAGTGGACCTCGGCCTGGTGGGCGAGGTTGTCGGCGTTGATCCCGCAGGTATCAAGGACATCCTCGACGCCGGTCGCATCCCCGTGATTTCGACCGTCGCTCCCGAAATCCTGGACACGGGAGACGGTACCGGCTCCACCACCGGCCAGGTGCTCAACGTCAACGCGGACACCGCCGCCGCAGCCGTTGCTTCCGCACTGGGCGCCACCAAGCTCGTCATCCTGACCGACGTCGAGGGCCTCTACGCCAACTGGCCGGACAAGTCCTCGCTGATCTCCTCGCTGACCGCCACCGAGCTCCGTGACATGCTGCCTCGCCTGGAGTCCGGAATGATCCCTAAAATGGCCGCCTGCCTCAAAGCAATCGACGAAGGCGTGCAACGCGCCCACATCGTGGACGGCCGCCTGGCCCACTCGATGTTGCTGGAAACCTTCACGACAGCGGGTATCGGCACCCAGGTTGTCCCCGACGAGGAAGTGAACGCATGAGTACCGAACTGAGCCATTCCGCCGAAAGCCGCAGCAGCGATGGGGGGCCGGGTGTGGTCGGGCACCGCGAAGCGGGCGGGGCCCCCATCGCTGCGGAGGCTGCCGCAACCACCCTCGTTACCCAGAGCTCGGGAGCTGACTGGCTTGCCCGTTACTCGTCCTCGCTCATGGGCGTCTTCGGCACCCCGCAGCGTGTCCTGGTGCGCGGCTCCGGTTGCTTGGTATGGGACGCTGACGGCAAGGAATACCTTGACCTCCTCGGCGGCATCGCCGTCAACGCGCTGGGCCACGCCCACCCGTTCGTCACGTCGGTCATTTCAAGCCAGCTCGCCACTCTTGGCCATGTGTCCAACTTTTTTACAAGCCCAACGCAGATCGCGCTCGCCGAGAAGCTCCTGGCGATCTCCAACGCTCCCGCGGGTTCCAAGGTGTTCTTCGCGAACTCCGGCACGGAGGCCAACGAGGCCGCGTTCAAGCTCGCCCGCCGGAACAACTCCGACGGCAAGCGCACCAAGATCATCGCACTCGAAGGTGCTTTCCACGGACGCACCATGGGCGCTTTGGCGCTCACGGCCAAGGAAGCGTACCGCGCCCCGTTCGAACCACTGCCCGGTGGCGTGGTCCACATTCCGTTCGATGACATCGAGGCGTTGCGTGCCGCCGTCGACGATTCCACCGCAGCCGTTTTCCTGGAACCCATCCAGGGCGAAGCGGGCGTCCGGCCCCTCAGCCCCGACTACCTGCAGGCGGCCCGCGAGGCCACCGCGGCCGCAGGGGCGTTGCTCATCCTGGATGAGGTCCAGACCGGCATCGGCCGCACCGGCAAGTGGCTGGCCAGCGAGGATGCGGGCATCGTGCCCGACGCCGTCACGCTCGCCAAGGGCCTCGGTGGCGGCTTCCCGGTGGGTGCCTTGATCACTTTCGGAAGTGCGACGTCGGCCCTGCTCACCGCCGGACAGCACGGCACCACTTTCGGTGGGAACCCGGTGGCCACGGCCGCCGCGCTTGCCACGCTGCACGCGATCGAAAGCCAGGGTGTCCTGGAAAACGTCCAGGCTGTGGGGGAGTACCTGCGTCAGGGCTTGGCGGCGGTGGAAGCGGTCACCGATGTCCGCGGCGAGGGCCTGCTGATCGGCTTCGATGTGAACGCCGACATCGCACCCGCTATGGTGACGGCAGCTTTGGATGCCGGCTTCATCATCAACAGTCCGGGACCGCGGACCATCCGCCTCGCACCTCCGCTGATCCTGACCACCGGGCAGGCCGACCGATTCCTGTCAGCTTTGCCCGCCTTGATCGCCACGGCTACCGCCCAACCCGCTAAGGACGCACAGTGAGCACGTTAACCACCCGCCACTTCCTCAAGGACACGGACCTGAGCCCTGCCGAGCAGGCCGAGGTCCTGGACCTCGCCGTCAGGATGAAGGCAGCGCCGTACAGCGTGCAGCCCTTCGCCGCGGAGGGCAACGGCCGCAAGACCGTTGCCGTGATCTTTGACAAGACCTCCACCCGCACGCGCGTCTCCTTCGCCACCGGCATTGCGGACATGGGCGGCAACGCCCTGATCATCAACCCGGGTGAAGCGCAGATTGGCCACAAGGAATCCGTGGAAGACACCGCGAAGGTCCTGGAGCGCATGGTCTCAACCATCGTGTGGCGCACTGGCGCCCATTCCGGCCTGGTGGCAATGGCGGAGAACTCAAGCGTGCCCGTCATCAACGCACTCTGCGACGACTACCACCCGTGCCAGCTCCTGGCCGACCTCCTGGCCGTCAAGGAGCACAAGGGCGAACTGGCCGGACTGAGCATGGCCTACCTGGGGGACGCGGCCAACAACATGGCCAACTCCTACCTGCTGGCCGGCGTGACCGCCGGTATGCACGTCCGCATCTCCGGCCCCGAAGGCTACCTGCCGGCTCCGGAAATCGTGGCAGCAGCCGAGGAGCGCGCCGCGGAGACCGGTGGTTCCGTCCTGATCACCAGTGACGCCGCCAAAGCACTCAACGGCGCCGACGTCGTGGCGACGGACACGTGGGTTTCCATGGGCCAGGAAGCCGAAAAGGAAGCCCGGTTGCAGCTGTTCCGCGACTACTCCGTGGATGAAGCTGCAATGGCGCAAGCCGCTCCGGACGCCGTCGTTCTTCACTGCCTTCCTGCTTACCGCGGCTACGAGATTTCAGCCGGCGTCATCGATGGCCCGCAGTCGATCGTGTGGGACGAGGCCGAGAACCGCCTGCACGCCCAGAAGGCACTCATGGCGTGGCTGATGCACCGCTCGGGGCTTGCCTTCGTCGAGGGTCTTTCGCCGGTTGAAGGCACCGGGGAGAGCACGTTCTAGTGTCCACCAATCCGTCCGTGCCGGGCGCAAGCCCAGCCACCAAGACTGCCCGCCAGGCGCGAATCACCGCGATCCTGACGGGTGAGTCCGTGCGTTCCCAGGCAGAGCTTGCAGCTCTGTTGGCGGACGACGGCGTCCAGGTCACCCAGGCCACTCTGTCCCGCGACCTTGTGGAACTAGGTGCCGTGCGGGTGCGTGGAAAGGATGGCGCATTGGTCTACGCCGTGCCGGGCGAAGGCGGCGACCGCAATGCCAAGAGCGGGGTGACCCAGGAAATCCTGGACGCACGGCTCTCCAGGCTCTGCGGGGAACTGCTGGTGACGGCGGAAGCGTCCGGCAACATCGTCGTCCTGCGCACGCCTCCGGGCGCGGCGAACTTCCTGGCACTCGCCGTCGACCACTCCGTGATGCCGTCCGTATTGGGTACGATCGCAGGCGATGACACTTTGCTGCTGGTCGCACGGGACCCCGACGGCGGGGCAGAACTGGCAGCCAGGTTCCTGCGGATGGCCGAAGAAGCCGGCCCGGGCAACTAACTGCTTTACACAGTATTGATTCAGCAGCATCTAATTCACACAGCATTGATTCGAATGAACCAAGCAACAACAAAGGAGCACTCTCGTGACTGAGCGCATTGTTCTGGCCTACTCCGGTGGCCTTGATACGTCCGTAGCCATTGGCTGGATCGGTGAAGCCACCGGCGCCGAGGTCATCGCTGTGGCCGTCGACGTTGGACAGGGCGGCGAGTCCCTGGAGACCATCCGCCAGCGCGCCCTCGGTTGCGGCGCCGTCGAGGCTTACGTCGCTGATGCCCGCGACGAGTTCGCCAACGAGTACGCCATGCCCACGCTGAAGGCGAACGCCCTCTACCAGGGTCACTACCCGCTGGTTTCGGCGATCTCGCGTCCGGTCATCGTCAAGCACCTCGTGAAGGCTGCCCGCGAGTTCGGCGCCACCACCGTTGCCCACGGCTGCACCGGCAAGGGCAACGACCAGGTCCGCTTCGAAGTGGGCATCCAGACCCTTGGCCCGGACCTGAAGTGCATCGCACCGGTTCGCGACCTCGCCCTGACCCGCGACAAGGCCATCGCCTTCGCCGAGGAAAAGGGACTGCCGATCGAGACCACCAAGAAGAACCCGTACTCGATCGACCAGAACGTCTGGGGACGCGCCGTCGAGACCGGTTACCTCGAGGACATCTGGAACGCACCCACCAAGGACATCTACGACTACACCGCCACCCCGGAATTCCCGCCGGCACCGGACGAGGTCACCATTTCCTTCCAGGCCGGCGTGCCGGTAGCGATCGACGGCGTGAAGGTCACCCCGCTGCAGGCAATCCAGGAACTGAACCGCCGTGCAGGCGCCCAGGGCGTCGGCCGGATCGACGTGGTTGAGGACCGCTTGGTGGGCATCAAGTCCCGCGAGATCTATGAAGCACCGGGTGCCATGGCGCTGATCACCGCGCACAAGCACCTTGAAGACATCACCATCGAGCGCGAGCAGGCCCGCTTCAAGGCCACCGTTGGCCAGCGCTGGGCCGAGTTGGTCTACGACGGACAGTGGTTCTCCCCGCTGAAGCGCTCCCTGGATGCGTTCATCGAGGACACCCAGAAATACGTTTCCGGCGACATCCGCATGGTCCTCCACGGCGGCCAGGCCATCGTCAACGGTCGCCGCTCCGAGACTTCCCTGTACGACTTCGACCTCGCCACCTACGACACCGGCGACACCTTCGACCAGTCCATGGCACGCGGCTTCATCGAGCTGTGGGGCATGTCCTCCAAGGTTGCTTCCGGCCGCGACCTGCGGGTTGCGGGCGAGTAATGACGTCGGCAACAAACGAAGGCGCACTGTGGGGTGGCCGGTTCGCCGGCGGCCCCGCGGATGCGCTGGCCGCACTGAGCAAGTCCACGCACTTTGACTGGCGGCTGGCCCGCTACGATATCGCCGGTTCCAAGGCGCACGCACGCGTGCTCGCCAAGGCCGGACTGCTGGATGACGCTGAGCTTGAAGGCATGCTCGCCGCCCTCACCCAGCTGGACGAGGACGTCGCCAGTGGCGCCTACCTTCCCGCTGAGAGCGACGAGGACGTGCACGGTTCACTGGAGCGTGGGCTGATCGAGCGTGCCGGCACCCAGTTGGGCGGCAAGCTTCGCGCCGGCCGTTCGCGGAACGACCAGGTGGCTACCCTTGGCCGCATGTTCCTTCGGGACCACGCGCGCATTATTGCCCAGGGAGTGCTGGCCACGGTTGACGCACTGGTTGAGCAGGCCAAGGCCCACCACGGTGTCGCCATGCCTGGCCGCACGCACCTGCAGCACGCCCAGCCGGTCCTTCTGAGCCATCACTTGCTGGCCCACGCCTGGGCTTTGCTGCGCGATGTGCAGCGCCTCCAGGACTGGGACAAGCGGGCCGGTGTTTCGCCGTACGGTTCGGGTGCGTTGGCGGGTTCTTCGCTGGGCCTGGACCCTGAGGCTGTTGCCGCGGACCTGGGGTTCTTCTCGGCCGTGCACAACTCGATCGACGGCACCGCTTCCCGCGACGTCTTCGCCGAGTTCGCCTGGGTCTGCTCCATGATCGGCGTGGACCTGTCCCGGATCTCCGAGGAAGTCATCTTCTGGGCTACCAAGGAGTTCTCCTTCGTCACGCTGCACGACTCGTACTCCACCGGGTCATCGATCATGCCGCAGAAGAAGAACCCGGACGTTGCCGAGCTCGCACGTGGCAAGGCCGGCCGCCTCATTGGCAACCTGACCGGGTTGCTGGCGACGCTCAAGGGCTTGCCTCTTGCATACAACCGTGACCTTCAGGAGGACAAGGAGCCTGTGTTCGACGCTGCCGACACCCTGGAGCTGCTGCTCCCGGCCGTGTCCGGCATGATCGCGACCCTGAAGTTCAACACTGAGCGGATGGAATCCTTGGCTCCCCAGGGCTTTGCGCTGGCCACGGACATCGCAGAGTGGCTGGTCCGCCAGGGCGTGCCCTTCCGTGAAGCCCACGAGCTCTCCGGTGCTGCCGTCAAGCAGGCCGAAAGCCGTGGCGTGGAGCTGTGGGACCTGACGGACGAGGAATACGCGGCGATCTCAGAGCACCTTACTCCCGAGGTTCGCAGCGTGCTCAGCACCGAAGGCTCGCTCAACAGCCGCAACTCCCAGGGCGGCACGGCACCAGCCGCCGTCGAACGCCAATTGGCGGCCCTGGAAGCGGAACTGGTGGCAGCCCGTTCTTACGCAGGCTAGACACTGAACACTTCTGTGGGATGGCACATCATGTGCTGTCCCACAGGTGTTTAAGCGTGCGTTAGCATGGCGCTATGACTCAGATCACCCCTGGGGCGTTGCCCGCAGAGCTTCACAAAGCCGCCGGCACCGTCACCCGCCTCCTCGCCAAACTGGACGACGCCTCCGTCGCTGGCCCATCCCAACTCCCCGGTTGGACCCGCGGCCACGTGCTGGCGCACATCACCGGAATCGCCAACGCGATGGCCCGCCAACTCGACTACGCACGGCGCGGCGAGAAGATCGAACTGTACGACGGCGGCATGGATGGCCGTAACAAGGCGATCGAACTTGCGGCGGGACACAGCCTGGCCCAGCACACGGAGTCCGTCACCAAGGCCGTGGAGTCCGCGGTTGCGTCGTTCGATGCCTTGGAACCCGACGATTGGCAAGCTCCCATCACCTACCGTGACGGGACAGTGTTCGACGGCGGCCAGGCACTGTGGCGCGAACTGACCATCCATGCGTCGGACCTGGGCGTGGGCTTCGGACCAGAGACGTGGAGCCGGCCGTTCTGCGAACACCTCATCGGGTTCCTGGCGGCCCGTGTTCCGGGAGAGTACAAACTGGTACTCCAACCCACGGGCCTTCCCCAAATCAGCATCGGCGGTGGCAGTACGTCCATCGCCATCACCGGAATGCTGACGGACATCGCCGCGTGGCTCGCCGGCCGCGAACCCAGCCTCGGAAGTCTGCGCGCTACCGCAGCCGCTGACGGTGTAGAGCTGCCCGAGCTCCTGCCCTGGCCCGCGGCCCAGCCAGCCACCCGCTAACCGCTGACGCTCTCTCACTTCCCGGACGTTTGGGCCGGGCGCTCTCTCACATCCCGGATGCTTGGGCCGGACGCTCTCTCACATCCCGCCCGCTAACCGCTGACGCTCTCTCACTTCCGGCGGCTGAAACAGGGCGCTTGGCCGCGGCCCGCCACAGATGCATGGTCGCGTAGGAGCGCCACGGGCTGACTTCGCTGAAATCGGTGCTGAGCCCCGAGCGAGTCGGCAGGACTTTCAATCCGTTCCGCACCGCGGCGTCGTTGGCAAGGAAGACATCCGGGGCGCCCAGCACACGCATGGCAACATACCCAACCGTCCATGGCCCCACGCCGGGGAGCGGGAGCAATCTGCGTTCAAGGCTTTCAAAGTCGTCGCCGTACCCAAAATCGAGTTTCCCCGTAGCCATGGCTTCACTGGCGGCCATGATCGAGTCGATCCGGCGCTGGGGCCCGCGAAGCAGTACCCGACCCTTGTCGGCGAGTTCCGCCGTCGTCGGAAACAGCCTCTCCAGTCCTGGCCCGGCCCCTTCGATGGTTGAGCCGGCCGCGGAGAGCTGGGTCAGCGCGGTGCGGGCGGCAGCCACAGTGATCTGTTGACCGATCATTGCCCTCACCAGGAGTTCCTCCGGGTCGACAGCTCCAGGCATCCGGATACCGGGAATCGTTGTGACGCTGGCCGCGAGTCGCGGGTCCGCTGCGAGGGCATCATCGATCGCCCGCGGATCAGAGTCCAGGTCGAACAGCCTCCGGACACGGCTCAGCAGGGTGGGGAGGTCATGGAGGTCTACAGCGCTGGCGTTGAGCTGCAACGGCTTGGCGGGTGAGGACGGCTTGTAGGAAACCGAGAACGACGCGGTACTCCGAGGGAGGCGCAGGGTACGTCCGTAGGTCCTGGTTCCGTCCTCGGAGGTGCTGGCATACTCGATGCCTGGAATGGCACGAACGGCCAGAAAGTCGAAAATCCCGGGATCGAACGGTTCCCTGTAGGGCAGGTTCAGCGTCAGTGCCGCGGGAGCTCCGCCCGGCGACGTCCCAGCACGCCAGCGGTGCACGGACTTTGCGCCGGTGGCGCGCAACGCCGTCGGGGCCATCGCGAATACTTCGCCGATCGTGTCGTTGAATTGCCGCACGCTGTTGAACCCGGACGCAAAGGCCACATCCGCGAGCCGCATGTCAGTGGAGACCAGCAGCGTCCTGGCTGTCTGGGCCCTGCTTGCCCGAGCCAGGGAGAGAGGACCGGCGCCCAGTTCCTGGCTGAGGATGCGGTTGAGTTGCCGTGCCGAGTAGCCCAGACGGTGGGCAAGGCCGTCCACGCCCTCGCGCGTGATGACGCCGTCGTTGATCAACCGCATTGCCCGGCCGGCGATGTCCGAGCGGATGTTCCACGCAGGTGTTCCGGGGACGGCTTCAGGGAGGCAGCGTTTGCACGCGCGGTAGCCGGCCTCGTGCGCTGCAGCCGAGGTCTCATAGAACGTGACGTTTTCGGCCTTCGGCGTCCGGGCGGGGCACGACGGTCGGCAATAGATGCCGGTGGAGCTGACAGCAGTAAAGAATTGACCGTCGAACCGGATGTCGCGGGCGTCAATTGCCCTGTAGCGCTGCCAGAAGTCCATGGCTCCATCCTGCCAGCGGAACTGGACCACTGCTAGCGGAAATCGGACATGGCCGTTCGGGCGACTTTGCTAGGGTCTGGGCATGAGCCAGTCCGTGGAGAACTACATTCTCGAGCCAGCCGAGGTCCGCGAATTCCTCGCGGGAGATCCGCGTGCCATCGCTCCGCTGATCCTCGGCGCCGTCCTGACGCACCACTCCGAAGCCGGTCCTGTTTCGGTCAGGCTTACGGAGGTGGAGGCGTACATGGGCCCTCGGGATTCGGAACACCCAGATCCCGGATCCCACACCTTTGGCGGCCCCACGCCACGGAACGCACCCATGTTCGGCCCCGCCGGGTTCCTGTACGTCTACTTCACCTACGGCATGCATTACTGCGCCAACATAGTCTGCGGTCCCGACGGCGCTGCTTCCGCGCTGCTCCTGCGGGCAGGCGAAATCGTGGAAGGACAAGGGCTGGCAGCCCTCCGGAGGCCGGCGTCCAAAGCTCACAAAGACTTGGCCAGCGGACCTGCCAGGCTCGCTTCGGCGTTGGGACTTACGACGGCGGACACCGGACGTGACGCGCTCGCGGAACCGTTCAGCCTCTGGTTGCCCAGGACCCCGGCGGCAGCGGTGGCGAGCGGCCCGCGAGTGGGGGTTGCCGGGCCGGGAGGAAGCACTGACTATCCGTGGCGTTTCTGGATCGAGGATGATCCCACGGTCTCGCGTTACAAGGCAGCAAAGGCTCGTAACCGCACGCCTGCTACCTGACGTCATCCGCCAGGTGACTTCAACCCCACACGTTTACCGAAATCGCTGTAGAATGGCAGGTCTGTCTTTTGCGATAGGGGTTACGGTTCGATGCACGACGCTGATTTGGTCCACGAGCAGGAATATGTGGCTGGGCTGTACGCCCGGCTCGATGAGCTGCGCGCAGAAAAGCGCGAGCAGCTGGCGCAAGTGCGCAAGACCGGCGCAGTGGGAACCATGCAGAACGTTTCCGAACGTGACGCCTTCGCGGCACTGTACGAAGACCGCCTGGCCCAGCTCGACGCCGTCGACGACCGCCTGGTGTTCGGCCGGCTGGATCTGGACTCCGGGGAAGCCCAGTACATCGGTCGCATCGGCCTGTCCACTGCCGACCTTCAACGGCTCATGGTTGACTGGCGTGCTCCCGAGGCAGGCCACTTCTACCAGGCGACCGCCTTCGATCGCCAAGGTGTGCGCCGTCGTCGGCACCTGATCCTGCAGGGCCGGGACGTCAAGGCGATCGAAGACGACGTCCTGGACGCCGGTCTGCTGGCCGACGACGAGTCCCTTCAGGGCGAGGGTGCCCTCCTGGCGGCGCTGAACTCAAAGCGCACGGGCCGCATGTCCGACATCGTAGGTACCATCCAGTCGGAGCAGGACAGGATCATCCGTTCCTCCATTTCCGGAGCGCTTGTGGTTCAGGGCGGACCGGGTACCGGTAAGACTGCCGTCGCCCTGCACCGTGCTGCCTACCTGCTGTATACGCATCGGGATCGCCTCAAGAGCGCCGGTGTCCTCCTGGTCGGGCCGTCGTCGTCGTTCATGCACTACATCGAACGCGTGCTGCCCTCGCTGGGTGAAACCGGCGTGGTCATGGCCAGCCTGGGTCGCCTGATGCCGGGCATCAACGCCGTTCCCGAGGATGACGCGGACGTTGCTGCCCTCAAGGGCAAGCTGGACATGGCCAAAGTTGTTGCCAACGCTGTTGCCAACCGGCAGCGGACCCCCGCCGAAGACCGCATCCTGGAAGTTGATTCGCGGAAACTCACCTTGACGGTCCGCCAGGTACGGCGTGCCCGGGAAAAGGCGCGGGCAACGGGCAAGCCGCACAACGAAGCCAGGCTCACATTCGTCAAGATCCTCCTTCGCGAGCTCACTGAGCAGTTGACTGACCTCGTTGAAGAATCGAACATCGGCAACAATGCTGACCGCGCCTACCTCGCCGAAGACGTCCGCTCCGCACGCGACGTCCGTATCGCCTTGAATCTTTGCTGGATGCCGATGACCCCGGAGAAACTCATCTCCGAACTGTTCAGCAAGCCCGCCATCCTTGAGGCCTGCACGCCGAACCTTACGCCGGAGCAGCGCGCACTCCTGCAGCGGCCCGTTGACGCCCCGTGGACCGAAGCGGATGTTCCTTTGCTGGACGAAGCGGCCGAGTTGTTGGGTGAATTGGACCCAGCCGCCGGCAGGGGATTGGCCCAGCAGGAAGCAGATCGTGCCCGCGACCTTGCCAACGCCAAGCAGACCCTTGCCAACATGGAAGCCATGGGCGTGGACGTCCTGGTGACCGCAGAGGAGCTTGCCGAGCAGAACCAGGAGCGCGAGGGCCGCCTCACGGCAGCCGAGCGTGCCACCAGCGACCGTTCATGGGCATTTGGCCACATCGTGGTTGACGAAGCCCAGGAACTCTCACCGATGCAGTGGCGCCTCCTGGTGCGGCGCTGCCCCCTGAAGTCGTTCACCATTGTGGGTGACATCGCCCAGACGAGCGCCGCGGCCGGCGCCAATTCGTGGCAAAGTGCCCTGGCGCCGTCGTTCGGTGACCGCTGGAGGCTTGAGGAACTCACGGTCAACTACCGCACGCCGTCGCAGATTGCCGAGGCTGCCGTCCGGATGGCTAATCGGGCGGGCCTTGTGGTCTCGGCCCCCAAGGCTGTCCGCGAAGGCAAATGGTCGCCCATTGTCGATCACGTCGAGGCCGACGGAATCGTCCCGCGCCTGGTTGAGGTCCTGCCGGAGGAAGTGGAAGCGCTCGACGGCGGTCTGCTGGCAGTCATAGCCGACGGGCCCCTGCTTCCCCAGGCCACCGCTGCACTGCGGAAGGTCTATGGAACGCGTATCGGCACGGGTGCCGGAAGCTACGAGCAGGACATCGTCGTGATCAGCCCCAAGGAAGCAAAGGGCCTGGAATTCGACGGTGTTGTAGTCCTGGAACCGGCTGCCATGCTGAACCATGAACACGGCAAGGTGGGGGACCTCTACGTAGCCATGACCCGTGCCACGCAGCGCCTGCGCCTCATCGCCGCTGCTCCGGTACCAGCCGGCATCGAGCGCTAGGAAATTCACGGGCTTCAATCCTGCTAACTTAGATCTCGTGTCACATGTAAACAACCTCGAGTCCCAGCACAACGATCCCGCCTTTGCCAACGTCTGGCAGGAGCTCAAATGGCGCGGCCTTGTCCACGTTTCCACTGATGAAACGGAACTGGAAAAGCTGCTCGCCGGGGACCCGATCACGTATTACTGTGGCTTCGACCCCACCGCACCGTCACTGCACCTTGGCAACCTCGTGCAGTTGCTGGTGATGCGTCGCCTTCAGTTGGCCGGACACAAGCCGCTCGGCCTGGTGGGCGGATCCACCGGCCTGATCGGTGACCCCCGCCCGACGGCGGAACGCACCTTGAACACCAAGGACACCGTTGCAGAGTGGGTCGGCTACCTTCAGGGCCAGGTCCGCCGTTTCCTGAGCTTCGAGGGCGAAAACCCGGCCCGGATGGTCAATAACCTTGATTGGACCGCCCCGCTGAGCGCCATCGATTTCCTGCGTGAAATTGGAAAGCACTTCCGTGTGGGCACCATGCTCCGCAAGGACGCTGTCGCCTCACGACTGAACTCGGACGAGGGCATCAGCTACACCGAATTCAGTTACCAGATCCTGCAGGGCATGGACTACCTGCAGCTGTTCCGCGACTACGGCTGTGCCCTGCAGACCGGCGGCTCGGACCAGTGGGGCAATCTCACCAGCGGCACGGAACTCATCCGCAAGGTGGAGGGCAAGAGCGTGCATGCCCTGGGCACGCCGCTCATCACCAATTCGGACGGCACCAAGTTCGGCAAGAGCGAGGGCAATGCCATCTGGCTCGATCCCGAAATGTGCAGCCCGTACACGTTCTACCAGTTCTGGCTGAACACTGCGGATGCCGACGTCGTGGACCGGCTCAAGGTGTTCACGTTCCTTTCGCGTGCAGAGATTGAGGCGCTGGGGGAGTCTGTGGCGGAACGTCCCTTTGCCCGGGAAGGCCAGAAGAAGCTCGCCTACGAAGTCACCTCGCTGGTGCACGGTGTAGACGCGACCGAGAAAGTGATTGCCGCTTCGGCTGCACTTTTTGGCAACGGCGACCTCACGGTTCTGGACGAACGCACCCTGGAAGCCGCCACTGCGGAGCTTCCCTCGGCAACCATCGGCGCTGACGGTTTGGGGATCATCGACCTCTTGGTTGCCTCGGGTCTCTCGGACAGCAAGTCCGCAGCCCGTCGGACCGTGGGCGAAGGCGGTGCCTACGTGAACAACGCCAAGGTTTCGGATCCCGACGCCGTCATCGGCCAGGACCAACTGCTTCATGGCCGGTACCTGCTGCTGCGGCGTGGGAAAAAGAACCTGGCCACGATTGAGGTTTCGGCCTAAATCCAGTCAGCAATCCAGCTCGAAAAGGGCCGGCAACCGTTGTGGTTGCCGGCCTTTTTGTGTTTAAGCCCCGTGGCTTTCTGACGCTCTCTCATGTTCCGCCTGTTTGGTGTTGACGCTCTTTCATGTTCCGCCTGTTTGGTGTTGACGCTCTTTCATGTTCGGCTGGTTGGGGGTGTTCGACGGCGGTGGGTTGGGTTCGGTGTTTGGCGTTGGGTGGTGGGGTGGGTGGGTGTTGTGACGGGGTTCACGCCTG
>NZ_JARVTB010000019.1:0-1451 GCF_030208885.1 Arthrobacter sp. fls2-241-R2A-172
CCAACGCAAATCCACCCCCACACCCCACCCCAACCACCCACCAAACCCCCACCAACCCGCCGTCGAACACCACCCGGATGAAGACGTGAGCCGGGCTCAATGCTCCTTCATTCCAGATAGGAGGGCATCTCCAAGTGCCGGTGCAATCCGTCGTCCAGGATGCGCACGATCGAAGCGATCCTGCTGCCATCCCCGTCGGTTCGACAACCAACAGCCCCAGGGCCCCGGCCCTCCAGATAGCAAGCAAGCGCTGGCCTGCCTCCCGCTCCGGCCGCAGACAGCGCGTAGCTGCCGCCGCGGCGCCCCTCCACACCCGCACGAAGGAAACTCCCGACGGCGGTACGAGTGACGTAGCATTCGCTGGCCGGCGGCATGGCGGGCCGGCACTGATCAGTTAGGAGCTCGAGAGGGAGTCGATCTCGTCCCGGGAGAAGGCGTCGGCGAACTTGCGGGCGATGTCCTGCTCTGCCGCTTCCGTGGCCCGGGGAGCATTGACTCCGCAGAAGGTTCAACGAACGGTCGTCGCAATCCGGTAAAAACTCGTCCGTCGGCATCATCAACGGACCCAACAATCCTGTAGCAGTGAACATGACGTAGCCATCAAAGAAGGGAAAACCTGCAATGACACCGTGCCGAGGGCACAAGGCGCGGAGCTCCATCGAGTCCGGAATGGCCATATCGTTGAGATCCACATCGTCTTCGACCGCTTGCCCTTCGCGCTGGCACGGGGAGACATTGGGGAAGCTTGACGTCCAAAGGCCTCCACACGTGTGTTACCTGGCAGGGACGATCTAAGGGCCGATGGCGTATTCGGTGAATTGGCCACAGGCCATGAACCCGAGACGGCGGTACACCGGCTCCCCGTCCTCAGAGGCCTGCAATACCGTGGATTGCCAGATCTCCCACTCGTGATTCAGGGAGATCCCCGCGCAGGTCCTTCCACATGCCTGTCTCTGTCTCTGACGCCTCGAGCCCGGCGGCCCCAAGGAATTCGGCAAGATTGTCCGGAATAGAGGCAGGGCCTACCCACCAGGAGAAAGGGCGGCCGGTGGATCCCAGGGCCCGGACCGTCTCTGCGGTTCGGGTTTGCACTGCGTGCCGGGCGAATCGGGCTGCTGCGACGATGTTGAAGGTGTCGTCGGCCAGACCGCTATCGGCGATCAAGAGATCGGCAGTTCTTGAAACGGAGGCTCCGATGAGGTTTCGGTGCAAGTGGCTGGCATGTTCAGCCAGGTTCTGTTCCATCGCGTGCTGCAGAGCCGATTCAGAGCCAAACGGGAACTTCGCGTCTTCCATAATGCTCCAGTGAAACTCGTGTTCTTGCGCTCTAAAGCTGACCCATAAAACGAGCCCGAGGCTTGCTGTGAACCCGGCCCAAACCAAGGTAGGCGGAACTGGGTTGTTAAATGGGGGGAGCCCCGACCGTCGTGGTCGGGGCTCCCCCTTGTTAA
>NZ_JARVTB010000017.1:0-98708 GCF_030208885.1 Arthrobacter sp. fls2-241-R2A-172
GTCCCGTCGTCCTTAACTTCCTTGACCACGGCGACATGGCCGTATTGCGGGTCCGATCCCCCGGTGCCCGGGGCGTACCAAACCACTGCACCAACGCGGGGTGTTTTGCCGGAGGGCCAGCCCTTGGCGTCCCAGCCGGCCTTCCACGTTAGAGCCGAGCCGAGGCCCTGCCCGTCCGGGCGGAAATTGCCGTTGAGGAACTTGAACGGTGCATTGGTCGAACCCATCTGCTGGTTGACCCGCCACAAGGCGAAGTCCACGCATTCTCGGTAGAACATGCCCAAAGGCGAGGCAGCAGCGGAGCCTGCCCCGACCTGCAACCAGGTCGGAGAGTCCTTCCACGGATAGTCATCCCCGGCCCCGGACTTCCCCAGGATCCCGCAGTCGCCGCCTTCGACCGAGAACTTGCCGTCCGAGAGCGCCTGGACGATCTTGACCGCTTCGGGCCAGTACTTCTGGTAGTGGTAGGGGTCGGCGTTGCGCTGGACCTTGTTCCCGGCGATGGTCGGTTCCAGCAGCTCCCAGCCCGGCACGGCCTGGAGCGTCTTGATGAAGTTCGTTGCACTGATGGTCGGGTCCATACGGTCCGTGTAGGAGCCCCACGCGCCGTTGTCCCGCTGCTGGAACAACCCACGGGAGTCCGGGCCGGGACCGTCGCCGTAGTCCAGGACACGAAGACCTGACTCCCCCAGGGCCACCATGATGCTGATCGTCTGGCCCTTCACGGAGAGGTTCAGCGCTTTACCGGCCCCCATGACAGCGGCGGCGTTCTTCAACTGTTCCGCGGAATACCCCTCGACTTTCGTGTTGCCGTCCACGACAACGGAGACAGGTTCACAGTCAGCTGCAGCCGGCTTAGTGGGGGTTAGCAGCAGTAATGAAGCCATCAGGAGACTTAGAAGCAGGACGGGAACAGCTAGGAACGATACCGATCCAAGCTGTTTCCCCTCGTTCATGAGTGACCGCCGGCCACAAGAACCGACTCTGTAATGGAATCGGACCTGATCGATTGCTTCCTGAGGTCGTACTTCAAAGAAGCATCAGGATGCTTCACATCCAGGCGACGGACGGCTGGACGTCGGCTGGCCGGCTGTCGGCGCTCATCATCCTGCGACTCCTGCGTGTAGAGCAGCGACAGCTTCTGCAATTGTGTTCCTCTCTATGGCCTGCCAAGTTCAAAGTCACCCAGCCATTAGTCCAGGCCGGCTTCGCACGTGACCTATCCCTACGTTACAAACTTAAGATATATAATTTAGTACTTTAAATGGTAAATCACGATAGGAAATTGTCCACTTGAAGAAAGGTTCGGCACAATGGGTTCCATGCCTAAGACCGTGCGCCCAGCAGATCCAGCCTGGTCCGACGATCTTGATGCAGCTGCGATCGCATATGGGACCCCAGTGCGCATGCAGATCATGAGACACCTTCGCGTCTCGGGGCCTCTAATGCGTTATCAACTGGAGCAGGCTACGGGCATCAAGCAGCCACTCCTGGTCCAGAGCCTCAATAAGCTCGAAGCGACGGGAGTCGTTCTTGTGAACCTCCCACGTGAAGAGCGATCTACCAGGGCGCTGACCTATACTCTCGACCAGTCCCGCGCGGACCACCTCTTGAGCTTGATGGCGGGGTATGTCCGTGCCCAGGAGCCATGACGCCCGCCTGCCCCCAGTGTCAGGCGGACAGCACTCTTGTCTGGCATGACGTTTAGGTCCGAACCGCATGGTTCGTAGATGCAGGTCTATATCCATCCATCGCCCTATCTTCACGCGCGTGTCACACATGTGTGAGTACTGCTAAGACGATAGCAGCGCAATGAGGACAGACCAACTGCTGTTGGGGCGTGGCGCCTAAACGCCTTCGTCCAGGATTTTCGCGATAGCCTTCAAGGCTTCTGGATCGACTGGGCCAAGCGCTCTGGCTGCGAAGTTCCTAACCTCGGCTCGCCTCATACTGCGAATGAGCTCCAGCTCTGCTTCCACTCGCTCAGGGAGCTTGCCGCCCTCCTGGAGAAGGTACTCCGGGTCCACGTCGAAAACCGCAGCTATGGCGCGGAGTGCTTCCTCGGGGACTACCTGTTCCTTTCCCGATTTCAGGAGAGACCATCGAGTACGCGAGAGGTAATATCCAGCCTTCTGGGCCCCGTCGCGAATGGCGGGGTAATCGAAAGGTTTCCCTGTATCCGAAACGATAACGTCCAGGAGGAGATTGATCTTCCGAGCGAGCGTTTCCGCACGCTGGATGCCGGCCGCCCGATGCGGCGAGAGATCAAAATCGCTCAACTGATCCAGCTCCAATTGTTCGCTCCGGTAAAACATCCGAAGGTGACGAGTCCTATAAGCGCACCGACCAGAGCCTCGCCCCACGTATGCTCACGAAGGGCGGTTCGACTGAACAGCATCATCGGTGATAGTACCAAGAGCCACGCAAATGGTGGACCGAAAACGTCCGTTGCCCATAGGACGCTGAAGGTCAGAACTGAAACGTGCGCTGATGCGTTCAGCCGTCGTCGCGCGAGATCGAGGCACGCGTTGCCCGCTACTAGTCCGATGACTGTGGCCGGAATGGGCTGGGGAGCGTCGAGCAGGATGCACGCACCAGCTCCGGCAATGGTCAGTAGAGCTACGATCTTCGTCCGCAGGTTCGTCGGCCAGCCCAATATCTGTGCCAGGGAAGCGAATCTTTTGTACGCGAGCCCCGGGATCGCGATGATTCCCACTGCAAGGAGCAGAACCCCGAGGATGCCAATGCCGCCCTTTATGCCTGCCAGTATGACGACCACCAGCAGGACCGGGGCAGGAGTGAAAATTTTTGAGAAACTAGTTGCCCACAGGGGCCGGTACATTGATCGGACCTGGTTCTGCAATTGATGCCTCAATATCGTCTAGAAACTTGCTTTCATCAGCGGATAGAAGGTCGGGATTTTCAACCCTTATGTCGTCAACGAAGATGATCCACCGGTACAACTGTTCCTTGGTGGAACGCGGGTGCAGACTGAGTGCTGCGGCTTCCCTTGCTCGCTGTCCTGCGTCAGTCTTTAGGAGCCTAGTGACAATTGGCTGGAGCCTTTCAATGGCGTCACGCCGTCTTACACGGGCGGTCGTCTGCTGCCGGGCACGCTGATAGGCCGGAAGTGCAAAGCCGATAGAGAAGCCCACGAGAGTGAGGGCGATCAGAGATCTATAGCCGACGTAGAGCACCTCCGGCTGATGAGCGACTGACTTTGTCGCTTCTTGGGCAACTAGAAGTAGTTTGATGGCCACGGCCATGACTCCGACGAAACACGACGCCGCAATTATGTCGAAGCCGATCCGGAACGATTCTGATTCCCCGACACGAGTGCGACGCAGGCACTCGACTCCTGTGTAAGCGGTGATCAATCCGATCCAGGCGAAAAACAGGCCCTGGTACCAGGCGATGGACGGATCCGCAGCAAAAACATCAGTGAAGTTTGTAGCGGAGCCGGGCGTGTGAGCGGCCAGGAGCAGGGCAGCCTGGGCGCCCGCCATTACCACCCCGGCCAGCACCAAGAGGCGCCATCGTGTGCGAGATGCCCCTGTGGCTGCAACAACCAGACGGCTTAGTTCCGTCATGCCGAGCCCCAGAACGACATGCACGACGAGGTTCAAAACGTTCCTGTTGCCCAGCCAGTAATCCACGCTGGTGTAGACAGCGTCGATGTTGAGAGTGGTGCCAGTCGCGACCAAGATCATGGCCGTGAGGATTCCAGGCTTCCATCCGAAACGCAGCCCTACGATCCTAGTCAGCACTACGGCCCACAAGACAAGGGAGGGGAGCAGTTGTAGAAGGCTCATCCAAAGACTTTCTCAAAGTTGCTGGCTGGAGTTGGGGCCCCTTGCATGACAAAGCTTGAAAGCAAGTACGCCACTTCTTCCGCGGCCTTCTCAAGTTCGTTCCATCGCGGGGAACGGGCCAGCATGCGCTTTATACCCCTTTGCCCCCCGAGATGTTTGAAGACCGAGGGCATTGGCGATACGAGCCCTTCACAGCCTTGATGCCTCAAGGGAATGTGTCCGAACTCGTGGCAGATGACGTGCATGCGAAGCAGCTTTGGATGACTCTCTGGAACAAGAATGTGGGACTTCATATCTGTCTCTAGCCACAGGCCGGATAACCCCGGCAAGGTATCGCTAGGAACCAGGCTGATCTTGATGGGCTTGCCGTGCGCGTGTTCCACGGCGGCCAGGAGGTCATCAAAAGAAACCATCTCTGGCAACTGAAGATGATGAACGGCGGTGCTGGGCGTTCGATGTGGGCACTCCAGGTTGCTGTTTCGGTCCCAACTTCTTCGCATTAAGTACTCCACTACAACAAGCTCACACATGTTTCACGCATGTGTGATTAGACTACTTACCGTATGCAAGATCATGTCACGGCGGGCCCTCAGGCCCTGTCCACATATACCAGCAATACGGAGGCGGCGCTTGTCATGCAGAAGGGTGATCTGGAAGATATGGTGAGTGCCGGACCCGCACCTACCGACTCCGCCAATGCTGCTGCCAGGCCATCCGTAGCGTCCAGCGGATATGCAGGGAGCATCCGCACCGAGACTCGGCAGGATCCTAGAGGGCGACACGCGGAGCCGTTTTCTGTAAACAAATCCCCAGATGGGACTCTGCGCGGTGCTAGGTTCGATTCAGTCGATAGCTGTAAACAGAAATCCGATCGACTGCACGTGGCACCAACGATGAACCAGCTACAACCCCTGGTTGTGCGAGATTCAAAGGACCTGACAAATGAGCGCAGTAATCAATCGTGGAGGCGGTCGCCCCAGCAAGGGCCTCCGCAAATACATTGGCTTCCGCACGCCGGCCAAGACCGCGGAGGACGTTCACATGATCGCCGCCGCAAAAGGCATGACTGTCACCGACTATGTTGCCTCTGCAGTCGACCGATCCTTGCGCGAAGATTTGGCCTTGCTTGGTCAGTTCACTCAGCAGGATGAACTCCCGATCCGTATGGCCTCATAGATACAAGGAAGGCCCGCCATAAGCGGGCCTTCGAAGCTGAAGATTCACGATCCGGATAGCTTGCCGGCAGACAGATCGTAAATCGTATGGAAGTCCTTGACAGGCCTTCATTTGTGCAACAAAACCGATCTGGCAGGATCGGCCCTTCGTCATTCCCTGAACAGGAACAAAATCATCGTACAACAGCACGCTCCCGTGCTGCCAGCAGCCGACGCTACTGGCGTGTCTCAGGAGCCATCCCAGACCTCCAACGCCGCTCAGGCGTGGGCTGCGTTGACACCTCTTCTCGCAGGTCAACCCCGCGTCCGCCTCTCCCGGGACGGGGGAAAGACTTATCCCCAGAAGCATGAACGCGCTCTGACTGAGACCCTCCCCACTTTTCCTGCGGCCGTCCGGATCTTCGGCAAAGACGGCAGTTGCTCGGCTATCTTCCTTGACTTCGACTCGTCGATTGCAGGCATCGACTGGGTCGAAGCCGATGTGAAATCACTTCAAACGTGGCTGCACAGCTGTGGGGCTCGGTGGATTGAAGATCGCTCGCCAAATGGCGGACGGCACGTATACATCCCACTGGAAAAACGGATTGCCTTTTCTGAAGCACGAGATGTTGTCGAGGCATTAGGCACCCGGTACCGCACATTGGACAAGACTCCGCACCAGAACATGCTTCACGGTTGCATGAGGACCCCAGGGTCACCGCACAAGCGTGGCGGCTACCAGGAACTCGCCATGAGCCTCAGCACGGCCTACGACATTGCGAGACGCCCAAACAAGGAACAAGTATGGGCAACAATTCGCGCAGACCTAAAGGACGAACTCGCCGGCGTACGAAGGCTGAGACTCGCGCAGCCACTGTCGGCAGACAACGAAGCGTATGAATTACCACAAATGGCAGGTCGGATGTCCAGGCCCATGCAGCAGATGGCGCTATCGGGCCTATACGACGCCAACCGGTACGCATCAGATTCAGAGGCACGCCAGGCTGTCCTGACCGCTGCGGCCGCTGCTGGCATACAACTCATCGATGTAGAACGGCGGGTCCTTCAGGGTGTCTGGCCCGGGCTCGCGTCTTTCTATGCCCGCTACCCCTCCAGCCACAGACTTCCCGCTCTGAAGCGGGACTGGAAAAACGCGATCACCTACCTACGAAAAAACCAGACCAACAGTGAAGGGAATAACAATGTACGTAAATCCCCCACAAGCCAGCCAAATACACAGCCCCCACTAGGAACTGCGTCTAACCTAGATGCCGCCAGCGAGCACCGCTATCTGCGGACTTGGGAAAACGCGCTGCGACTAAGGGAGTCCACTTACGCTAGCTCCCGCACTGGTCTGGCTAGGCGGATGGTTCTAAGAGCTCTCGGAGCAGCCGCTCACATGTCTGCTTCTCGTTTCGTTGAGTTCGGTGATCGTTCAATCGCAGTTGCGACAGGTCTTGACCACACAACCGTGGGCTCCCACCTGCGGGCTCTGCGTTCTGAAAAGGATCCTCTAGTGACCTTGGTGGAGCGCGGCCGAGGGACCAAGGGCGACTTATACATGTTGACAATTCCTGAAGGCCTTCGGCCAGGTGCCGAAGCTTTGTCCTGGCGAAAGGGGAAGATGCATGCGCTCAGACCTGTCTTCAGGGAACTGGGCCTGCCTGCAGCATTTGTTTATGAAGCACTGGAGCGCACTCCCGGTTTGACCACCACGGAGTTGGTGGGTCAGACAAAACTGTCCAGGACGGCGGTGAGCGAAAGTCTGGAGACCTTGGCAGCCTGGAACATGGTGTCAAGGAATGGTGGAAGATCTTGGACAGTCATCGCTTCGACGTCCCTCCACGAACTTGCTGAGTACTTTGGAGTTCTCGAGTCTGTGGTCGGCCAGCTTCAGAGGTACCGCATCGAGCGGGTCATCTGGCGGGAGTGGCTTTCAAAAAATGTGAATACGATAGCGGAACTCCTATCCCCCACCGAAGATTACCCTTGGGAAGCCTATGAAGGACCACCTGACGAATGGACCCTTGCTGATATGGCGTTCACCAGAGCGATGTGACCCTGAGCGGGAGGATCACAGCTTCGGTACGACGAGACCGTTTTCAAATGGAGACAACGCCGTTTGTTTGTAAAGGTCGTGTACTCTATCTGAGGAGGATTACTTCGATCGGTTCCATCGTTGATGTGCTGCTTGGCGTGACATTCCAGTTTCTGCGCCTATATCGGCCCATGTCAGACCACAGTCTCGTGCGGCGTCGACCGCCTCGTTGAGACGGGCGGCTGCCCGGTCATAACTGCGAGCCGCCATCTGCAGTGCCCAGGTCTGTACGTGTTTCTGCCATTCGCTCATGATGGCTTCTTCTACCGATAGGGGCGGTATAGCTGGTGATCCGATCAGTGCTTTTGCTCGGTATCTCGCCATGTCGGTACTGCCCGCGCCAAGGACACGTTGCCACTTTCTACCAGTCCAGCCGCATTCGCAGCTACCTTGCCAACCTGCGGCTGCGCTTTCCGCCACCAGTTCGTAGCCCGGCCTGTGCGGGTCTCGTTTGTGTCGGCCAGTGATTCCTTGGACGCTGATCGTCCCGTCATGTTGGTGGCTGGATCCCAGCCGACCATCGTTTAAAAGGACTCCAAGTCGTCCGCAGTGGAATCCGTCTCCCAGATCCCATTCCATGCGGCGTCCTATCTGTCAGGTTTTGTTGACGATCCCCCATTTTACGGGTTCAGGCGCTACAGCTTGCCGCGGATAACCGGCGCTGCTACTTGTTCGCCCGCAAGCGCCGCAACTAACGCCTCGGCCTAGAGCCCCTTAGAAACTCAGGAGTAGTTGATGCAACTACCGTTAAATAATTATGTCATGACAGAAAGATTGATAGATCACACCGGGCCCTGTGCACCTCTGCCTCAGCCCGGGAAGCTGCGGCCGCAATGGGGCTAACTGGTCGTTTGCCCAAGGAGTCGGATGGCAACTGCCCAGGGTCTCTCACGCCATGTCCCGTTGGGCGAAGCGATAGTCTGCTAATAAATAATTATGTCATGACAGAAAGATTGATAGATCACACCGGGCCCTGTGCACCTCTGCCTCAGCCCGGGAAGCTGCGGCCGCAATAGGACTAGCTGGCTATTCATAGGGTCTCTCACCCCATGCCACGTTGGGCGAAGCGATAGTCTGCTAATAAATAATTATGTCATGACAGAAAGATTGATAGATGTATTGATGGATTGATAGATGTATTGATGGATTGCGAGATGTATTGATTGCTTGATAGATTGATGTCTGGATCGAATGATTGAATGAACGATGTATTGACTGATCTTCATCAATACCCGGCAAGCTTTGGAGGGCCAGTATGAGAGTTACGGCTATAGGTAACCGCAAGGGCGGTGTGGGCAAGACGTCAGTGACACTGGGCCTAGCTACAGGCCTGCGTCTAATTGGAAAGCGCGTGCTGGTAATCGATCTCGACCCTCAATCGAACGTCACGGAAGCACTTGAAGGGGCTGGAGAGTTTGACGTGTTCGATGTGCTGTACGGGGGAGAAGCTGGGACACTCGGGCAAGCCATCACCCAAACTACATGGCCGGGTATTGATCTGATTCCAAGTTCTGAGTCCCTGGCACGACTTGAGTCGGAAGCTCTCTTGACGCCCGAGATGCGGCTCAAGACTGCAGCATATGGGGCGGACGAGCTTCAACAATACGACCATATCCTCATAGATCTTCCACCGGCCCTCGGGCGACTGACGTTGAACGGACTCATTTGGGCGGATCGTGTACTTGCCGTCACTGAACCAGCAGCGTTCTCTGTGAAGGGCGTGACGGAGTTCCTCGACACAGTGAAGAAGGTCAGGTCACTTCCGCACTTGAATCCTCAGCTGGAATTCCTGGGCATCATCATCAATAAGACGAGTTCACCCCTCACTTCCGAACACTCCTTCCAAATAGGAGAGCTTGAGGATACCTACGGCACTGACGTAAGAGAGCCTTATCTTCCTCTCCGAACGGCGATGCAGGACTCCGTCAGTACACGCTCGCCACTCACGAAGCTAGCCGGACGGGGAGCGGCGATCATGACCGAAAAATTTGTTGCGCATGCACGCTATCTGGACGGGGTGAATTAATCATGGCTTTGGATCGCAAATCATCAATCCGCAAAGCACCAGCCGCCGACGTTGTGGACGTTCTGACATCCGCGGAGAAGCGAACTGTAACTGTGGAACCGGGGGAGGTTACCCAGGCCACCGCTGCGAACGCACAAGTCGAAGAGGAACCGGCCGCCACAACTGGCCTCGAACCGAGGCGTCCGGGTCCAGGAAGACCGAGGAGTAAGCGCCGCATGGAACCCTTCTCGTCAAAGATTGAGATTGGCCTTCGCGATGAATTGGATGCCTACTCGATGAGATACGGCATCACCATTACAGACTTACTGGACGAAGCCTTACGGGAGAGGCTGCGCCGCAATTAAATCTGTCTGGACATAATTATTCCTGACGCCACTCTCATACGTCGATCCGCTCACCTCGGACATCGGACAGGAGTCCTGTGACAGGCGACTAAGGGGAATCCCCGCTAGCGTGACCTTTCAACCAGAAGAGGCACGGGGGGGAGTAGTCCATGGCGTGACCTCTCCAGAATCAGTGTCCCCGATATCTGAAAGCAGGGCCTCCGGGCTAGGTCACAACCATGTCCGGTATTAACAGTGGTCATAAGACGTTGGGAGCGTTTCTGACTAAAGGCCAGGCTCTTAATAATGGACTTCGAAATTCCCCAGACTGCGCTGTTGAGTCACGTGATCGCCCTCGACGTGGACACCCCAACTTACGACGGTCGAAGTTTGGTTCTCGGCCTTGAAGGTCCCACTTCCCGAGTCCTGGCGGCTCGCAACATTGCTACAGGGCTTTTGCCGACTGGCCATAAACCTCCGCAGTCGTCACACATCCACCATCCGGGTTCAGGTTGTCCTGCTCGACCGTGGCAAAGTGGGCACGTCTTCTTCATCTTCGTCATGAGTGAAGGTTACGGGCAGGATATGACATTCTTGAGCGATCATTTCGAGAGCGTTCAGGATCCCCGCGGTCCTTTGGGTTTGAGTAGATCGTAAACGGATCCCCCGCGGGACAGCCCGGATATAGTGCGCCGGAGTGACAAGCCATAGGTATTCAGCAACCATTGAACGTCTACCAGTAGGAGTTAGACGGGATTCTTTCTTGGCATCCGTGACCAGATCCGGGTCGGCATAACCGGGCAAACTACTACGGTGGTCATAGAGTGACGAGTCAGTGAGGACCTTCTCGATCACATCCCTGATGTTGAGCTCTAGATGCCGTGAAAAGTTCTGCTGGCGGTCTTCAATTTTCGAGTCAAGGCTGTCGGCCGTCATCCTGATCGACCACCATCCGAGCGATAGTGTGTGATCTGTGCGCGTGGATCTTCCGCTAATCACTCATTTCCCCAAATACTCAGGTCTATGCTCGCAATCGCTACACTTCAGACATGGCAGACCTCGGGAACCAGATGAAGACTCTAGCGTTGCTCGGTGCGGGTGCAAGTATGGATGCTGGGGTACCTGGTTCAACGGCGATGACGCAGAAGATCGTGGATGCCGTAGACACACCGCGAAATCGGTACTACGGAATAACGCATGCGGTGAATTACGCGATTGGCGCGATGATTGCTCATCGCACGGCCAACGGAGCTAGTGTCTACGCTGGCATTGATGTGGAAGACCTGTTTTCGGCAGTCCAAATGCTGGCGGAACGCGAATCCCTGGAGATCGCACCGTTCGTTCAATGGTCTCCCTCCCTCGCGGGCGTCCGACAGGGTGGCGATTCGATGCCAGCATTTTTCGACGATGATTTTCGAGCGGGCATCTTGGAAAAGCGAGCCTTTAATGGGCCTGGCGAGATGATCAAGAAGGCGGTGGAAGCGCTGACGGGTAGTAATTCTGCCGCCACGGATGAGCTATACACCCGTCTGCAGGAGGAACTTCTGACGGCGCTGACCGAGCTCGTAAGCGTCACGGATAAAGATGTGGATTACCTCCACCCACTGCTCCAGATGACCCAGGGCCCCGTCGAAATCGCCACCCTTAACTACGACCAGTCAGTTGAGCTTCTATGCGAGCGACGAGGCGTTCGACTCGATACGGGCATCGCGGGTTGGAGCGGCGGAAGCGACTGGCACTGGGATGACGATGCAGAAGTGCGTCTGCTCAAGATTCACGGGTCAATCGACTGGCAGATACATGAAGAAAGAGGGCTCGGCGGCCTCTACGAAACCAAGGTCATAAGCGTCGGCGAATCTGAATCTAAGGATCTCAGGTCCCTGCCGGGAGTGGTTTTCGGCGCACGCGGAAAGTTGCGGGCGGACGGCCCCTTTCTTTCAATGCTGCGAGAGTTCGAGAACATGCTGGCCCGGGCGGATCGGCTGTTGGTAGTGGGCTATTCGTTTCGCGACGCGCATATCAACGTAGCTCTAACCCGTTGGATCAACGCCGCTCCCTTCAGGAATGTGACGGTCATTGACCCCGCATTCAACAGTGACCCTCGGGTTTACGGCCGTGATAATTTTTCGAGCCAGCTGCTGTCCGCTGCGCGCCACTACGAAGGAGGCCAGCAGACCAGTAAGTTGAACCTGCGAGTTCTGAGGACTACGGCTGCTCAAGGCTTGTCGGCATCTGACCTATGGTCCAAGTCCCTAGAGGGCGTCTCCTAAATAGATTTTGAGCTATGAAACTCACGCAACGGAGGGACTCCCAAACGCTGCCCTGTTCCCAAGGGGTAGCTGCAGATTCGGCCCTCAGCCAGTCCTCACGGGGCGGCAGGTGCCGATGCAAGGTCGTACGGGCCAGTCCAGTCTTTGCCGTGATCTCCCGCATGGGTATTCCCTTCTCGAGGAGCATGAGGGCGGGCTCGAGCTTGTCGGGGACCACCACCGATGGCCGGCTGAGCGAGAGCGGCATGATCGGGCCTGTCAGCATCCCACCCTCATCCAAGATTCGTGTATTTGGCCGCCATGACATATGTAGGAGCCGTACGATGAAATGCACTAAATGCACGATGGCCGGGGGAGTCCTGCAACCTGCCGACTCTCTGTGACCATCTCATCAATGGATCCTTTGATAAGAACCACAGGGGTGACTCAGGTTGAGGAGTTCTGGTTCGAATCGTTCCAAAACTGGCAAAGCGAATTCTTGGCTGTCGCAGTCATTGTCGGGGCCTGCGTCTACCTGCGCGAACGTCGCTCCGCCGAGTCCAAGCCGGTCGCCGAACCCCACTACGAAACAGGCGCCTGACCAGCAAGGGCCAATACGTAGAAGAGCGCCCCTGGGGCGATGCGGCGAAGACCGGTTTGGATACGAGAGACGGATTCAGTGCTGTAGGAGCTCGGCGTCGGGCAATTTCTTAGCCTTTCCATGAGGGCGGCCAAGGCATCGTGAACGGCACAGGCGGCCAGGGTCAGGTTAGTTTTGTGCGTTCTGGGTGTGTGCACGTTCCCGCAGCGTCAGGACCACGAATGAGAGGGCCGCGGGAATCGTTAAACCCAAGACCCCTCCAAAGGCGACATCATGGATGTAGTGGACGCCCTGCAGGACCCGTCCCAGCGCCACAAGTGCAGCAGCACCGAATGCAAGCCAGGTAATTCCGGCACGGCGAGTCGCAAGAGCGATGACCCACACGGCGCCCAAGGCCAGGGCGGCGTGATTTGAGGGAAGAGACCAGTCCCCGTGCGACGGGCACTCTCCTGGAGGGACCAAAGCTGGCATGGCCGCGGTTGAGCGATGAGAAGCTTGATATTCTCGGAGACCAGGTAGGCTAGGGCCACACCGACCGCTCAGGGGCCATAGCCAACCGCCGATCTGGGTAGGGCCGCCACGTGAAGGCCATCGCTGTGACCGTTGCAGCAGCCAACAGAAGGAGCAACCCTTCCGAAAGAAGCTCAACGCCAGGGATGTTTGACGAGGACGATAGGAATCGGGTCCACACAACACTAAGGCTCCCCGGGAACGGGACGATAAGGACCATCGCGCCAAGCAAAGCGAACATTGCTAGAGGGAGCCGCTGCTCGCGGGCAATCAAAGTCTTCATTCTCTCGAACTTATGCGGTCATGGGAGTCAAATCATCGATCCGCGGAACTAAATGCGCTCATCCTCAGGGACTAGTTCGATCGTCGTTCGGGAAGCGGCACCCAAGCTTCTTGAACAAGCCGATTCTCCCCGACAACTCTGCGTGCACTTCAGGGTAAGTAACTGGCAATCGGTAAGGGTTGAAAGATCAGTACCAACTACTCGTGCGTCTGGGTCGGTAAGCGGGATTCCTGGATTCCGCGGTCCCATGTAACGCCTAAAGTTCCTCACGTCGGCCTGGAAGGCCCTCGGTTCCAAGGGCAGGGCCGAAAATGAGCGGTACCGAGGCGCCGCTGTCCGGCCCTAATCCGAAACCGGTAGCTGGCTCGGCGCTACATCCCCCAGAGTCGTGGTGTCACAGAGTGCCCACCTTGGGGCACCGGGACTCCGATGTGCCGGTTTTTGTAGGCAGAATAGGCATATGTGCGGCAGATACGTGATGTCCAAGGCAACGAGCGATCTTCTGAGCCATTTCGAGGCCAAGGAGGTGGAGGGCAGCCCTCCGGGGCCGAGCTGGAATGTTGCACCTACTCAGAACGTGCCGATCGTGGCTGAGCGCCTGGATGAGGGCACCCTTGACCGGCGGCTGCTGATTGCAAAATGGGGTCTGGTGCCGTCTTGGGCGAAGGATGCGAAGATCGGTTCCAAGCTCATCAATGCCAGAAGCGAATCAATCCTGGAGAAGCCCTCGTTCCGGTCGGCTGCGGTCAAACGCAGAGCCATCGTGCCGGCTTATCTGGTACAGCTTCCGACTGTTCTTTAACGTCTTCGACAGGAACTGATGGCGCGTTTTAACTGTCGAAGACAGCGCTATCCGGTATTCGTCTTCACCGGGCAGATCCCGGGATTCCGTTCATCGTTCACTTCCAATCCCACTTCAGTTGGCTTCCGCACGCGAGGCTGATGGAGGAGGGGAGCTGACCAATGGCGAGAGTTCAGCGAGTTCAAGTCGATGGTGCAGAAACCACGTGGACAGTTCTCGGAGGCGATTTCCTTCCGATTCCAGAGATAGAGCTCTACTTCGAGCACTTGAGACAGACCGGCCATTCACCCAACACCATTAAGTCCTACTCACGATCGCTCAGCTTGTGGTGGGACTTCCTTGAAGCTCGCGGCCGAACCTGGGCCCAAGTGAAACTCGAGGACATGTCAGCCTTTCTGGCATGGATTCGTACCGGGATTCCCCCAGACGTGGTTTCCCTCAATGTGGCCGACAAGGCTTCTAAGATCGCTCCCTCAACAGCTGCCCTGAGAATCCAGGGGGTGCGCTCCTTCTATGCCTTTCATCAGTGGCGCGGGTACGACTTCGGGGCGATCATCTACTCCGACCGCCCCTCCCGGAGTCCTTATATGCCGTTTCTGGGGCATACAAGCCGTGGCCTGCGCCGCAGTGCGTCGGTCAGCGTGCCGAGGCGGCGGTCCAGCGCTCCTATCTTGACGGTTCGACAGATCGACGCGATCAAGGATCACTGCGGTCGGTTCGATCCGAAAGAAGGGGAGTGGAACGGGTCTGTCCGGGACCTCTTGCTTTTCACCTTGTTAGAGGAGACCGGGCTCCGGCTGGGCGAGGCCCTGTCTTTAAAGCATCAGGACTGGCATGCCGGCCGCGGGGAAAACCCCTATCTTGAGGTCGCACCTCGCGATGACCACCCGTACGGGTTACGGGTCAAAGGCTCGCGATACCGCAAGGTCCATATCTCCGATGGCCTGGACAGGCTCTACGCCGAATACGTCTGGCAGCTGTGCGAAGCCGGCATGGACTTCGCTGTGCCATCCATGGATGAGGCATATGTGTTCGTCAACCTCCGAGCAGGGCATGAGTTCCAGCCCCTGCGGGCGGAAACCATCTACAAACGCGTCGGGCGCATTCGCCGGGACCTGGGCTCTGCTGTGCCACCTGATTGGACGCCCCATTGGTTCCGCCACACCCACGCCACGGCGATGCTCTTGGCCGGCGCCCCGCTCCACGTGGTGAGCCGGCGACTCGGACACGCTGACGTCCAGACAACCCTGGATCTGTATGCCTGGGTCACCGATGACGAGGAACTCCGTTCCCTCGCCGACTGGCGAAGACTAACGAATCGATGGAGGGTCCAGGATGAAATCCGCTGACGCGAGAACCCTTGAGGCGCTGAGCCTCAATGGCCGGAACCCATTCACTATCGAGGCCAACCAAACGCTGGGCGACCAGGTTCCACCGGAGATGCGATTGCTCCACTACACCCGGACCACGATCCCGGCGCAGTATCTGCCCTCCTTCGCTTACTACCACTCCAAGATCGGCAACATTCATCTCGACGGGCTCCCACCGGCAATGCAGCGGGAAATGCAGTACGTCATCTGGCGCATCGTTCAAGGTGGCGGCCGTGTTCCCTGCGCGCCGCTGGGACTGCTCGTCAGGGAACTGGCAGAGACTTTCCGTCGGCTGAAAGCAGAGGGACAGGAGGGGGAAAGCCTGATGGACCGCACGCCATCCCAATGGCGGAAAGAACTCAGCCGTTCCTGGGCGAAAAGAACCCGGGCGCTGCCCAACCCCTCAACGTGGCGAACCATTACCGGGCCGCTGGACCGTGCCTCGAAGTTGTTGTGGTTTGCCTACGACGACGGCCCTTGGTGGAAACGGGAAGTCTGGTCCTTGGAATTGGACGCCCGGATCCCACGGGGACGGAACGTCCCACCCAAGACAACCGCCATCCATTGGCACGAAGTCGCACCAGACTGGCTGAGGCAGGGCGGGATGTTCTTCGTCAAGACCGAACTGGAACGAGGTGACATCGCGTGGGGAACGGTACTGCAGAGACACAACGGGATCAAAGTTTTCGGCAGGTTCCTCACCCATCGAGGTGTCGACACTCCGCTGCTGGCCCGGGACGTCCGGGAACGGCGGGCCCTGATGCTCGACTTCCTTTCGGAGAGCGCCTTCAAAACCCGAAGCGGCAGCCGACGCGAGCTCTCTGGCGTTTCCTCCATAGTGGCGGCGGTTCGGGGCATGTATGAGTTCATGGTCGATCAGGGCAGTGACGCGGCACAGAACGGAATCGATGCCCGCTGGGCAACTCTATCCCCGGACTATCTCCGCCTCATACGACCAGGTGACCTCCCGCGGAAGTCGAAGAAAGAGCCGCTGGACGAAACCCGGCTGTATTCCGAGCACACGATGTCCCAAATCGCCCAGCACGCACCATTACTGGGGACCTCAAGGACGGACGGAGGTCTGGGAGATCCCCAAGCGATGCGGATCCTCCTTTTGCTCATCGCGACAGGTCGCCGCGCGAGCGAAATCTGCATGATCGACGTCAATCCCTTGATACCGGTTCCTGGAGCGGAAGACCCAGGCTCGGAGAGGGTCGCAAAGTTGCGATACCAGCAGACCAAGATCGACGGAGCACCCGAAACGATCTTTATTGATTCGGAGGCGATGGAGATCATCGCCGAACAACAGCGCTGGCTCAAAGACCACCTTCACCGCAACCAAATAACAGAGCCGCCCCGGTACCTGTTCATCCGGAGCCATAACAACCTGCACGGTCAACGCCCCTACAGCAGCCATGTTTTCCGCACGCAGCTGCGCAAACTGGTCGACCTCGCCGACATCCGCGACGAAAACGATCAACCACTCAAACTGGCCAGAACGCACAACTTCAGGCACACCAAGGCAACGAACCTCCTGAACGCCGGCGTCCCCCTTCATGTCGTTCAGCGATACCTTGGCCACACCACCCCCGAGATGACCATGCACTACGCCCAAACCTTGGACGCGACGGCCAAGGCAGAATTCATCAAGTACAGGAAGCTCACCGCGGTGGGCGGTCAGCCGCGCATGTCTTCCGACGATCTCTACGAGCTGTTGGCTCTTGACGCCCGCACCGACCGCGTCCTTCCCAACGGATGGTGCACGCTCCCGCCAGCGCAGACCTGCGGCAAAGGCAACGCTTGCCTCACCTGCGACCTGTTCGTCACCGACGAACGATTCCTCGGCGTCCACGAGGGCGAGCTGGTTGCGCTGGACGCCCTCGTCGACAAACGTCAGGAAGTCCACCGACAGCGAACCGGTGAGCCGATGAGCGAAAACCATGTCTGGCTGACACTCCGTCGCCGCGAACAGCGAGCCCTGGAAAGTATTGTCGACGCCATAAAAGACCCCGCGCGCGGCACAGCCCCGGTGGCAGCAGCTGGCACAACGGCAAGGACGGACTCCGACGTTCAACGCGCTCCCCGTCAGGTCTCAGGCTAGATGGCCGGGGGTAACACCGAGAACCTCCGGCGGGCTGCGCAGGACAAACGCGAAGCAGCACTCGCCCGAGCTGAAAAGGGGCTGCGAAGGCTCCTGAAGACCGGACACCAGATCACGTTCCAGACCGTGGCAGCAGAGGCGGGGGTCTCCAAAGACTTCCTCTACCGCACCACTGAGCTGCGTGAACGCATCATGGACCTCCGCGACAAGACGAAGCCCGCCACCGCGCCGACGTGCGCCGCAGGACAGAACGAGCCCGCCAATCCCGACACAAGCAGCATCGTCAGGACCCTCACTGCCAAACTCACCAATGAACGATCAACGAGCCGGAAAAGGATCGCCGAACTCGAAGCCGCTCTCGCCGTAGCTCACGGCCAAATCCTGCAGCTGCGACGGCAGGATCCCGTCCTGACTTCCGGAGAACAGACATGGCCGCGGTAGGGACCGGCGCCTTGCCAGAGGTTGCGGTAAAACTGGGTGGTACATAATTGCGTGAATACATCCTGCGCTGTACTTTGGGATCATGGAAACTCTCACCCACGCCCCGGTACTGGCCCGGTTCGGTTATGCGGTCTCGGACCCGACCAGGGCCCAGGTTCTACTGGCCCTCGCGGAGGCCCCGTCTTACCCGTCCGATTTGGCGGATTCGATCGGGGTGTCCCGGCAGAGTATGTCCAACCACCTGACCTGCCTGCGCGGCTGTGGGCTTGTGGTCGCGGTCCCGGATGGGCGGCGGACACGCTACGAACTGGCTGACGCACGTCTGGGGCATGCGATCAAGGACCTGCTCGGTGTGGTCCTGGCAGTGGACCCTGCCTGCTGCGCCCCGGACGGAGAGTGCTTCGCATGACGGCCCTCGTGAATGCACCGACCTCGGATCGCCGCGCGGTCCTCAGCCGCAGGATTAGGCTCTTCGCCGCGGCGACCATCACCTATAACGTAATCGAGGCAGTTGTGGCGCTGTGGGCTGGAGGAGTCGCTGACTCCTCAGCGCTGATCGGCTTCGGACTGGATTCGGTCATTGAGGTGACCTCGGCTCTTGCGTTGTCCTGGCAATTCTCCGCGAAGGACCCGGAGCGACGGGAGCACCTGACGTTGCGGATCATCGCTATCTCCTTCTTCGCGTTGGCCGCGTTCGTGGCCGTGGACGCTGTCCGCTCATTGACCGGTGCCGGAGAAGCCCAGCATTCGACACCCGGCATCGTGATTGCCGCGTTGAGCTTGGCCATCATGCCGGTGCTCTCTTGGGCCCAGCGGCGGGCAGGCCGGGAGCTCGGCTCCAAAACGGCGGTGGCCGATTCCAAGCAGACGCTGCTGTGCACCTACCTGTCAGCGGTGCTGCTGTTAGGCCTGGTCCTGAACAGCACCTTGGGTTGGTGGTGGGCAGACGCAGGCGCTGCGCTGGTCATCGCAGCGATCGCGGTCCGTGAGGGCGTCAACGCCTGGCGCGGGGACGTGTGCTGCACCGTCCCCCGAGCGGGCACGGAAGCCCACGGCGCTGCGGCGGACGAGTGCTGCTCTGCACCGGGAACGAAGGAAGGGGCGAGCCAGGACAGCGGTGAAGCTGCTTCGGACGCACCATTACCACTGAACAGGAACGCTGAGGAAAGCAAGAATTCCAGCTGCTGTGAAGGCTGTGGTTCCACTCCCGAGCCGAGGCCTCTCAGCCTCTCGCTGAACCCCAGGAACGACTGAGCCGTGAACTACGAACTACGCATTATCCAGGGCTGCCTAAACAGCGGTCCGGCCCTGGAGTTGTACCTTCAAGTCCTCGCCGCCGAAGGGAAAGACACCCGGGACGTAAAGGTCCGCGAAGTATGGACCGATGAGGACGCTGAAGCGCTCCGTTTCCATGGGTCGCCGTCATTCATAGCGGACGGACGGGACTTGTTTCCCGCCGAATCCGCGCCTGCCCTGACCTGCCGCGTTTATCGCTCGGAAGGCAGCATGGCTGGCCTGCCCTCCACCGAGCTGCTGCGCACTGCCGTGCGTGAGTTCGGCTCAGGAGCATGAGCGGTCCGCAGTCACGGATGGGCCCCCCGCGAGTGAGCAGGCCCTGCCCATTCACTCACTTCCAGGAGGTATCGGCATGAGCGGACACGACCACTCCCACGGGGGCTCGGACGCTGTTAGCCAACGCGGCAAACTCGTCGTTGTTTTCGCGATCACGTTCATGGTGATGGTTGCCGAGATCGTCGGTGCGGTGCTGACGGGGAGCTTGGCGCTGCTGGCTGATGCCGGGCACATGTTCACCGACTCGGCCGGGCTGCTGATCGCACTGATAGCTGCGTCCCTGGCCTTGAAACCCGCGACGTTGAAACGCACATGGGGTTACAAGCGCGCTGAGATCATCGCCGCGGCAGGCCAGGCAGCCCTCCTGCTGGGCGTTGGCGGTTTCGTCATCGTCGAAGGCATTCGCAGGCTCCTGGAGCCCCCGGAAGTCGGCGGGTCCACGATGCTGTGGTTTGGCGTCATTGGCCTTGCCGGCAACGCCGTCGGGCTGCTCGTGCTCGCCTCGGGCCGGAACCACAACTTCAATATGAAGGCCGCGTTCCTTGAGGTGCTCAATGACGCACTGGGATCAGTGGCGGTCATCGTCGCGGCCATCGTGATCGCCCTGACGGGCTGGACCCAGGCGGACGCCGTGGTGTCCTTGCTGATCGGCGCCCTGATCATTCCCCGCACGCTGAAACTGCTCAGGGATACCGTGAACGTCCTGATGGAAAACGCACCGCCAGGTCTGGATTTGGCGAAAGTCCGCGAGCACATCCTTGCCCTGCCCCACGTGATCGACGTCCATGACCTGCACGCCTCTCTGGTCGCTTCGGGAACTCCAGTCCTGTCGGCGCACGTTACCGTTCAGGACAAATGCATGCGCGACGGGCATTCGGCCACCATCCTCGCTGACTTGCAGTCCTGCGTGGCCGAGCACTTCGACGTCAGCATCGAACACTCCACCTTCCAGATCGAACCCGCCGCCCACCGCGACCAGGAAAGCATCCACCACTGATGACACAAGCACCACCCAAACCCCAGCCGCCCGCCCCCGACACGGGAAGGAAAATCCGCACCGTCATATGGATCCTGATCGGTGTCGTCGTTGCCGCAGGGGTGATCTGGTACGCCGTGTTCACCGCCACCAAACCAACACCTGGGCCCGCGTCGGCACCGGTGGATGGGGGACAGCTGGTCCGCGAGGACAGCCACCGCATCACCACTCCGGCGACGGAGAAGGCACAGCTCGTGGAGTTCCTGGACTTCGAGTGTGAATCCTGCCGGGCCGCATACCCGCTGGTGGAAGAACTCAAGAAGGAGTACGGGGACCGGATTACGTTCGTGCACCGCTACTTCCCGCTCCCCGGGCACCGGAACTCCGGCACCGCGGCCCTCGCCGTCGAAGCCGCAGCCCAGCAGGGAAAGTACGAGCAGATGGTAGCCAAGATGTTCGAAACCCAAGCAGAGTGGGGCGAAAAGCAGGACTCTCAAGCCGCCCTGTTCCGCAGCTACGCCCAGGAACTCAGCCTGGACATGACCCGGTACGATACGGACGTTGCGGACGAGAAAACCAAAGAACGGATCCGCAAAGACGTCGACGACGGCACCGCCCTTGGCGTCACCGGAACCCCGACATTCTTCCTCGACGGCAAAAAGCTCACTCTCAACACCGAGGAGCAGTTCCGCCAACTCCTCGACGACGCCGCCAAATAGACCACCACAAGCTACTGGAGCTACAGTGCACAACCCCACCAAGACCACCATCCAGCACCGCAGGGGCCGCCTCGCCCTTGCCTTGGTAGCAACAACCATGTTCGCGGCTCTTTCCGCAGCGCCCGCTCAGGCCCACGACTCCCTGACCTCCACCACACCGGAGAAGGACACCACTGTCGCGACCGCCCCGACCGCCGTGGCCCTGACCTTGTCCGAGCCGCCGACCGACGCCGCGAGCCTGAAGACGTCCGTCATCAAGGTCACCGACAGTACCGGGGCAACGATCAGCGACGGCAAGGTCACCATCTCCGGAGCCACGCTCTCCACCACCATTACCAAGGGCGCGAACGGCCCCTATACGGTGCTCTGGCGGGCAGTGTCCTCCGACGGGCACCCGATCGAAGGAAGCTACTCCTTCACAGTCCAGGACCCCACCCCCACGCCCACCGCAACAGCCCAACCGGGGCAGACATCGGCATCGGCCACACCAGCGACGACGGCCACACCAGCGACGACGGCCACCCAGCAAGCCGCAGCAGACAGCGTCCGCCCCGAAGACAGCAACGGACCCATAGTCGCGGCCCTCGCCGCAGCCGTGATCCTGATCGTTGCCGCCGGGTTCTTCTTCTCCCAGAGGTCCCGCCGGCCCGAACGATAAGGAGTGACCGTGAGCAGCCGGGCAGCAAGCGTCGTTCGCAGGGCGGCGCCTGAAGCATGTCGCCTACAGGTCGTTTAAGACGCGTCCTCAATGAACTGACCTGCGGAAATGTCAGGACCGGCACCCGCAACACCGGATAAGCCGGCTGAGGGCTATTACGAGTGGCAGAAGGCCGAGGATGGCAAGAAGATCCCGAACTATCTGTTCTCCGAGAAGGAACCGTTGTTGGGCTTCGCTGGCCTGTACGAGTTCTGGCCCGACCCTGAGCTGCCGGAGGACGATCCTGAACGGTGGCTGCTGACGTGCACGGTCCTGACCACAGTCACCCAGGACGCGCTGGGCCACGTCCATGATCGTTCCCCGGTCATCATCCCGAAAGACCGGTTCGCGGAATGGCTCGACCCGGACCTGACCGACAAAGCCGAGGTCCAACACCTGCTCGATTCCCTGCCGGAACCGACCCTGACACCGCGGATCGTCAGCACCAGGGTGAACAGCGTCCGCAACAACGGACCCGAGCTGATCCAACCGGCGGAGTGACAGACAGAGAGCCCCTCAAAAAGAATTTTCAGTTTTCGCGTCACGATTGCCGACAAGCCGGCACTGGTATGTGGGGAAGTTTCTGCACTGGCTATTAGGCTGGGCGCAACATCAATTCACCTCATTGAAGGAGTGGATCGAAATGGCCAAAGGCAACGACAACGACCGGTACGTGGTCCCCAACAGCGACCGGGGCGGCTGGGACGTCAAGAAAGAAGACGCGAAACGAGTCTCTGCCCATGAACCCACGAAAAAGGCCGCCGAGAAAAGGGCCAAGGAAATCGTGGAAAACACAGGCCGTGGCCACGGCGAAGTCCGCATCCAGAACAAGGACGGCAAGTTCGGCGACAGCGACTCGGGATCCAAGAATGAGTCACCGGCCAAGGACACCAAACACTAACCCAGCCAAAAGGCTTGCTGGCCTGTAGGGAGGTGTTAGTTCGTGCGGATGGCGATGGCTTTCGAGCCTTCCGGAATCAGCGCTTCGGCTGCTGCTTTGGCTTCCTCGTACGTGTCGCTTTCGGCGTCGACGTGGCTTAGCTTTCCGTCGGCGGCCTCTACGGTCAGGGTTACGTTCACGCCCATATTTTAGGCCGCCGCATCTGTGAAGGTGCGTTCCAGATCCGCGTGCAGCGCCGAGGCGCCGGGGCGCTCACGAAGGTCCACCGCACTTATTGCACAGCTTGGCCAGGGTCTTCGTTGGTGCGATCCCGACGCAGACCGGCACGCCGACGTGCCGCCGGCACGCGGCCTTCATTTCCCGGCCAAGGGCCAGCAGCTCGTCCGGTTCGCCCTTGACGCCCAGGAACGCCTCATCAATGGAGTACACCTCCACCCACGCCGAGTAGCGGCCCAGCAGCTCCATCACCCGGGCCGAAATGTCCCGTACAGTTCGTAGTTGCTCGACAAAGCCACCAGACCCCATTCCTTGGCCCGGGGCCGGAGCTTGAACCACGGATCCCCCATGGCAATGCCCAGTCGCTTCGCTTCAGGAGAGCGGGTGACAGCGCGGCCGTCATTGTTGGACAGGACGATGACCGGCTTGCCCTCCAGGGAAGGGTTGAACGCGCGCTCAGCCGAGGCGTAAAAGCAGTTCACATCCACGTGCGCGATCTCCTGCATCCGGCGCATCACCGCGGGCTTATATCGGTAACCAGGGTTATTCAATTTGGCGCTATTCGGGGCTTTAGAGACCGATTCAGGGTGGGCGATGATGCGAGGCAAGGTGGCTCCGATAGCGATGCTGATGGTTCTTCTCCCCAGGACTCTAGGGGCGGCCTCTGACATTGTTCCGCGTGCTGCATCGGCGCATCCGGCGTCGATGGCTCGTTAACCGAAGACCCCGCCCGGGGAGCGTTCCGGGCGGGGTCTTGGCTCTGTTAGCGGGGGCCGGCCTTCGACAGCACGACGCCGTGGGGTCAGGCGCTGGTGGCGTCCTGGACTTCGCCGACGAGTTCTTCGATGATGTCCTCGAGAAAGAGCACGCCGGTGGTGTTGCCTTCGGCGTCGAAGACCCGTGCTACGTGGGAACCTGTACGGCGCATGGTCGCCAGCGCGTCTTCGAGGTCGCTGCCGCTGAAGACGGATGCGAGTCGTCGGATGCGCTTCGAGGGCACCTGGGTGGTGAATTTCTCCGCGGAAGTCAGGTCCATGACGTCTTTGAGGTGCAGGTAACCGGATGGGTCGCCGTCGTCATTGGTGAGGATGTAGCGGGAATAGCCGTGCTCGGCGACGGCTGATTGGATGTCGGCCGGGGTGGCCGATGCGGGCAGCAGCACCATATCGCCGATGGGAACTTCGACATCCGCCACTTTCTTGGCGGTGAACTCGAAGGCCGCAGTGAGGGCGCCGGTGGTGTCGCTGAGCATCCCATCCCTGGTGGACTGCTCCACGATGTTGGCCACTTCATCCAGGGTGTAGGCGCTGGTTGCTTCGTCCTTCGGTTGGACTTTGAACAGGCGCAGGATGGAGTTCGCGATCCCGTTTAGGGTCCAGATGACAGGCTTGACGATTCTGGAGACCACCACCAGGGGAGGTGCAAGGATCAGCGCGGCGCGGGTAGGAACGGAGAAGGAGATGTTCTTCGGGACCATTTCACCGATGACCACGTGCAGGAAAGTCACCAGCAGCAGCGCCGCGACAAAGGCGATGATGCCGATGGCTTCCCCGGAGAGCGAGGTCAGTCCCAAGGGGATTTCAAGCAGGTGATGGATAGCCGGTTCGGAGACATTCAGGATCACCAGCGAGCAGACGGTGATGCCCAACTGGCTTGTGGCGAGCATGAGGGTGGCGTGCTCCATCGCCCAGAGGGTGGTTTTCGCGGCTTTGCTCCCAGCCTCGGCCTTGGGTTCAATCTGGGACCTTCGGGCTGAGATGACGGCGAATTCGGCGCCTACGAAGAACGCATTGACAACCAGCAGCACGATGAGCCAGATGATGCCGGGAAGGTATTCACTCATGGGTCAGCTCCTGCGTGAGGTTCTCAACAATTCTGTCGTGGGCGCTCATTGGCGCTTCCCCGCTGTCGCCAGGGGTGAAGCGGAGCCGTTCCACGTGAGTGCCCACGACGCGTTCCACACGCAAACTTCCGCCGTTGATGATGACCTCGTCGCCAAGTTCGGGGAGGCGGTCCAACTGGTCGGTGATGAAGCCGGCCATAGTGTCGTATTCCTCACCGTCAGGGACCACGATTCCGGTCCGGTCGAGAAGTTCATCGGGCCGCAGGGAGGCATCAAAGGTGATGGAGCGGCCGGTCCTGACCACGCCCACGCGCGCCCGGTCGTGCTCGTCTTCCAGTTCGCCAACGATTTCTTCCACCAGATCCTCAAGCGTGACGATTCCGGCCGTTCCTCCGTATTCGTCCGAGACGATGGCGACCTGCAGGCCTTGTTTGCGGAGCAGGCCCAGCAAAGTATCGACGCACATGGATTCGGGGACCCGCAACGGATCGATCATGAGAGCCTGCGCGGTGACGGTCCCGCGATCATCGAGGGGAACAGCGAAGGCTTGCTTTACGTGCAGTACACCCAGGACGTCATCGCGGTCGTCGCCGATCACGGGGAACCGGGAGTAACCGGTGGCCGTGGCGAGGGCCAGGATGTCTTCGGCGGAGTGGTCGACGTTCACTGCGGCCATCCGGACCCGGGGTGTCATAACGTCAGCTGCGGTGTGCTCCGAGAAACGCAGGGTGCGGTGCAGCAGGACGGCGTGGTCAAGGTCCAGGGAACCTTCCAAGGCGGAGCGGCGGACCAGGGAACTGAGTTCTTCGGCGCTGCGGGCACCGGAGAGCTCTTCTTTGGGTTCGATGCTAAAGGAGCGGATGATGCCGTTTGCCGTGTTGTTGAACAGCAGGATCACCGGCTTGAACACTGTGGTGAACAGGGTTTGGAAGGGTACGACGACTTTGGCCGTGGCCAGCGGAAGGGCGAGGGCGAAGTTTTTCGGGACCAGCTCACCGATGACCATGGAGAAGATGGTGGCCAGGAAAATGCCGGCCACCGCGCCGATACCGGGCACTACAGCTTCGGGCAGTCCAACTGACATCAGCGGGCCGCGGAGCATGGAGCTGATGGCCGGTTCAAAGGTGTATCCGGTGAGCAGGGTGGTCAGCGTGATGCCCAATTGCGCGCCGGAAAGGTGCGTTGAGGTGATCTTGAGGGCCTTGATGGTGGGCCCCAGGCGCCTCTCACCGCGCGCCTGGCGGGCTTCGAGGTCATTGCGGTCGAGATTGACCAGCGCGAACTCGGAAGCGACGAAGAATCCGGTGCCGACCGTGAGGACAAGGCCGATGCCGAGCATGATCCATTCATACATTCGGGCGCCCCTCTCCCATGGTGGCCGGTGATCCGGTCAGAAGGTTAAGGGGCCTGGGCATATGTGAAGGAGGGTCATCCATAATGCACTTAACTCTACGGGGCGCGGGGAGCACCGTGCGGCGTGTGCGCTGTAGGCGAAAGCGGTTAACTGCGCCGCTCCGGGCGCGCGCGCCGACGGTGGAACGTTGCCGTATCACTCGAGCTGAGGAAGGTCCATGAAGGCTTCCACAGCGACCCCACCGGCCAGCAGCGCAAGTGATGTGCGGATCCAAGCCAGAAAGGTTCGTTCGTTGGCGAGGGTAAACCGGGGATCCGGTTCTTCTCCGCCGAGCAGGATCCTAGCAGCTAGGTTGCTGCGGGTTCCGCTAGTTTTAGCTTCTTTTGTCACATCGCTGTCCTTCCACGTCTAGTCGATGGCGACGGTCCGGAAACCGCAGTTGCCGGAGGACGAGTCGGGAGTATTGGAGGTGCGCGCGGAGACTCTGTAGCGGTTGCAGTAGGAGTCGTGGCAGAGGTAGGAACCACCGCGCATGACGCGGCCGGCCCCGATCGTGGGTCCTTGCGGGTTGTTCCTTGGGGCGTTGCGGTAGTACTTGGGCAGGAACCAGTCGTTGCACCACTCCCACACGTTGCCCGCCATCTCGTAAAGCCCATAACCGTTGGGAGGAAAAGATCGCACTGGCGCTGGACCGAGATGGCCGTCATCGAGTGTGTTGGTTAGGGGGAATGTTCCTTGCCAGATGTTGCAGCGATGCTCACTATCGGGGGTGAGGTCGTTGCCCCAGGCATAGCGCATGCCTTCAAGGCCGCCGCGGGCTGCGAACTCCCATTCGGCTTCTGTGGGCAGGCGCCGCCCGGCCCAGCGGCAATAGGCCAGGGCATCGGTGTGGGAGACGTGGACTGCCGGGTGGTTGGGTATGTCCTGCCAGTCCGATGCCGGTCCAGTGGGGTGTGCCCAGTCAGCGCCACGGATGTTCAGCCACCAGGGTGCGCCGGACGCTGCGCCTAGAATTTCTTCTCCGGTGGCGGTGGAGAGTAGGTGGAACACGGCCGAAGACCCATACTGCTCTGCCTCGGTTCTGTATCCGGTTGAATGGATGAATGCTGCAAATTGGCTGTTCGTTATTGCCGTTTTGTCTACACGGAAGGCATTCAGGTAGACCTCGTGTACCGGTGTTTCGCCGTCTTCGGGGTAGCCGTCCCCAAACGCGTCTCCCATCTGGAAGACGCCTTCAGGGATCAACACGTCGTCATGGGTTTGATGGGCGGAAAGAGCGACGGGGCTAGGACGTGTGGTGCCCCTGGGATCCTTTCCGCTTTTGCGCGAGGGAGTGCAGCAGCTCTTGCCATTGCCGACCGCCACGTTCCCAGCCTCTGATGTTGTGTGCAACAGGTTCATTCCTCACCGATCTTCTCAGTTTGTGCAGACTCGGTCGTTTCCTTCTCCTGGGTGACCAGGAAGGTTCCCGCTCCTCGCCTGCGCGTAATAACCTGCTTGTCAACGAGGATCTGCATAGCGTGACGCACCGTTACCCGCCCTACCTGAAGCTGGCGGGCCAGTCCCTTGTCGGTCATTAGCTTGTGTCCTTCTTCGGGCGGATTGCGGGTCAGCTCAGCTTCGAAGGATTCCGCTATCTGGTAGTACAGCGGTATCGGCGAGTCTTTCTGTATGCGGACTTCCACGTGCAGGCTCCTCTCGTTGGATGCCGTCTTTGCCTCTTCCCGGCCAGAAGGTGGCACGGACTACTGGTGGCGGGCCCGGGCCGGAGTGTGTACTTCTGAAAGCCACCCAGCACCAGGCCGCCGTCCTTAGTCGTCAGCCGATTGCGTCGGTCCAGCCCAGACCACGCTTGTGGTAGATCTCAAGCGTTTTGTCGAACGGGATGACGCCGACGGAGTCGGCCCACAGCGACCAGTCCTCTTCGAGGTCCTTGACAAGAATGGCGTTTTGGTCCGCAAGGTCGTTGGTCTCACTGCGGTCTTCACTGATGTTGTACAGCTCCCATGGCCAACCGTGCTGCCGCACTAGCTTCCATTCCCCGCGTTGGATGGCTGCGTTTCCGCAGTGTTCCCAGTAGAGGGTCTGAGCCTTGCCGTCTTCGCCCCGGAGATCCGAAAGCATGCTCTGCCCAGTCAGCGGATAAATGGCGACTCCGTTGCGCTTTGCAGGGTACTGTGCATTGGCTGCTTCCAAGATGGTGGGCATGACGTCAACCAGCTGATGAGCGCCGTGGCGGATGCTGCCTTCGGCAAGTTGGCCGTTGGGCCAGTGGAAGATAAACGGTGAGGAGATCCCACCCTCGTGAGTCCAGACCTTGAAGAGCCGGAATGGGGTGTTGGACAGGTTTGCCCAGGACCGCCCGTAGCTGGAGTAGGTGTCATCCGCGCCGGGCATTACACCTGAATCATTGCCGATGACGACTCGGCGGCCGTCCTTGGTGTGGTGTTTGAGGATGTCGGCCCTCTTACGGAAACGTTCAAGGTCGATCAATGGGACCGGCTCGGCCGCGGCGCCATTGTCCGAGAGGAAGATGATGATGGTGTTTTCGTACTCGCCGTTGGCCTTGAGCGTATCCATGAGGCAGCCAATCCCACGGTCCATCACTTCAATTTGTGCGGCGTAGACCTGCATGCGGCGCGCCTGCCATTCCTTTTCCGTTTCGTCTTCCCAGCTGCTGACGACCGGATCACGTTCGCTCAATTCCGCGTTCTCGGACAGAATTCCCAGTTCGAGCAAACGCTGCATCCGGCGTTCCCGCAGGACATCCCAGCCCTCGTCGTAAACGCCGTCGTACTTGGCGATGTCCTCTTCGCGGGCATGAAGGGGCCAGTGCGGAGCGGTGTAGGGGACGTAAAGGAAGAATGGGCGTTCCGGAGCAGTCTGGTGATGTTCGTTGAGGAAACGGACGGCTTCATCGGTGATACGGTCGGTGTAGTAGAAGTCCTTATCGAGCGCCTCATCGTCGACATTGGTGTTGTCGCGGGTAAGAGTCCCGGGCTGGAAGTACGAACCGCACCCGGTGAGGGTGCCATAGAAGGAATCGAATCCGCGGTTCAGAGGCCAAGCCTCGTTGGGGTTGTGCACGTCATTGGAGAGGTGCCATTTGCCGCGCGCCGCTGTAGCATAGCCGGCCTCTTTGAGCGCTTCGGCCATGGTAATGCACTTGTCGTTGAGTGTTCCCTTGTAGCCGCCGCTGGTGCTGTCATCAATAGCGAGGATGCCGATACCGGCTTGGTGCGGGTGCAGCCCTGTCAGCAGGGAGGCCCGGGAGGGGCTGCAGCGGGGCGTGTTGTAGAAGTTGGTCATCCGCACCCCACCCTCAGCGAGTGCGTCCAAGTTGGGAGTGTTGATTTCCCCGCCGTAGCAGCCCAAGTCTGAATAGCCCATGTCGTCAGCGAGGACAACGAGGACGTTTGGTCGGGTTGAGTTCTGATCGCTCAATTTTGGTCCTTAAATTCGTGGTTCCAATTAGTAAGGGAAGGGGCCCAGCTTTAGCCCTTGACGGCTCCGGCGGTAAGGCTGGCAACGATCTGCCGGTTAGCGATGACGGCCATGATGATGATCGGCACTGCGGCGAGAGAGCCGATGGCGGCCATGGGCCCCCAGGCCACTTCGTAGGGCTGGACGATGGAGGCGATGCCGACCGTCAGCGGGGAGGTCCGGCCGCCAGAGGTCATGACGAGTCCGAACAGGAATTCATTCCAAGCCATGATTCCGGTGAACACCGCGACAGCTGCCATGCCGGGACGTACCAAGGGAAGCATCACCGAGAAGAAGGTCCTGGACTCGCTGGCGCCGTCCACCAGCGCCGCCTCGCGCAGCGACATGGGCACGCCGTCGAAGTACACCTTCAGCAGAAGGGTGGCGAAGGGCAACTGGAAGACAACGTTGAGCATGATCAAACCCGCGACAGAGCCTAGCAGCTGTAGGCCGGAAAGGGTGATGTACAGGCCAGGAACAAGGGTCATGGGAGGGATGATGCTCAGGAACGCTGAGAGTGCCAGCATTGTGAGCGTGAGCCAGCGGGGAAGTGCCAGCTGGGAGAGGGCGTAGCCGGCCAGCGCGCCTACCACGAGGCAAAGGACAACAGTTCCAGCGACTATGAGCACGCTGTTGACGAGTTGGGCGACGAAGGGCTCTCCCGGGCGGAAAAGCTGGGCGAAATTGTCCATGGTGAAGGAGAACGACCAAGTGCGGTTGATGATGTCGCGGCCGTCCTGGAAAGCAAGGACGATCATCCATGCGATGGGAATGAGCCCGATCAGGACTGATAGGCCGAGGAGTACCTCTGTCAGCGGGTAGATCTTGCGGCCACGAAAAGTAAGTCTCGACTTGCGCGGTGCTGCTTCGGTGCGGACGGGGGCCAGAGTGGTCATTTCATGTAACCTTGCGTTTGGAAATTCGCGCCAAGACGGATGGCGTTCCGACGCGACATTAGTGAGCGGATACCGGCAGCGATGCCTGCGATGATGACGATGAGCAGAACGACGGAGACGCTAAACGCTGCGCCGTAGCCGAGTTCGAGTCTGTCGAAGAAGACGTTGCGGATGTGCAGGCTCACCAAAGTCGTCGACGTACCCGGACCGCCATGGGTCAGGAGGAACATTTCGTCGAAGGCTTTGACGGACATGAGTAGGCGAATGATTGTGGCTGCAGCGATAGCTGGCCAGATCATCGGGAGCATGACACGGCTGAAGCGCTGCCAGTAGCTGGCACCGTCAACTTCAGCGGCTTCCATGATTTCGGTATCGATCCCGCGGATCGCGGTGTAGGCGAGAAGGAACACCAGGGGTGTCCAGTGCCAGACGTCGACCAGGATCACCGAGGCCATTGCGCCGGCGGCTTCGCCCAGCCACCCCTGTTCGGGAATGCCGATGGTGCGCAGAACCTTGTTCAAAGCACCGATGCTGGGGCTCAGAATCAGAAGCCACATGAGGCTGATGGCGACTGGGGTGACCACTGCCGGCCACAGCACCATATTACGGGCGATACCTGTCAAAAGCACTGCGCGGTCCACCAGCACGGCCAGGCCGACACCGAAAATGATGGTCAAAGGGACCGCGCCCAGTACGAAGATTGTGCTGGCCACCACGGACTGCATTGCGGTGGGATCGTTGCCAATGTAAAGGTAGTTCTCCAGTCCCGTGAAGGACCAAGTGAAATTGCCTTGCTGTACCGAAACGTCAGAGAGGGACATCCGGAGGAGATGGAACAGGGGCAGAACGCCAAAGACTCCCATGAACAGGGCGAAGGGCAGCGCCGCGAGCAGGGCAAACCGCGATAGCCGCTGCTTTTTGGCAGGCTGACGGACATGGACATAGCCGGTGGCTGCCGCCTCGACGTTCCCGACCTGAGCGAGGGAAGAACTCATTTCAGATACCCGGCCTTACGAACCACATCGGTTATCTCCTGGTTGAGCTTGTCCAGTGCAGGCTTAACCGGATCGTCGTTGGAAACAATGGCACTGAGCGACTTTTCCACCACTTCGAGCATGGGAGAGGCGAACTCGTACCGGACTGCGGGGCGTGCATTGGGGAAGGAATCAGCCACCGGATCCAAGTAGCTGCGCATTGCTGCAGGAACCTCGGAAGCGGTGTACACATCTTTCCGCGTCGGGATACCTGTACCGAGGGTGAACTTTCTCTGCGTGTCCACTGAAAGCATCCACTTGATGAAATCGGAAGCGGCCTTGGAACGTTCAGCCGACAGCCCCGAGGGTACTGACAGGACCCATGTTCCTGATGTCGGGGCCGGGGCGCCTGCGGGCCCGGCCGGCACGACTGCGTATCCCATCTTTCCCGCAACGCGAGAAGCCTTCGCATCTTCCATCTGGGGTGCCGAAGCGACTACACTGTGCACCTGGAGCAAATCCCCGCTCTGCATCGAGGACACGACTTCCGCCTGACCCAGCGTTTGGGGCTGGGCAGGGCCCAGCTGCAGCAAACGGCGGTACATTTCCACGGCAGCGACAGCCGAATCAGTGTTGACTGTGGGCGTCCAGTCTTTGCCCTCGTCCCTAAACCACGATCCGCCATAGCTGTAGAAGACGGGCATGAAATCATACGTTATGGACTGCCCGCCGGAACTGGCCTGGCCGCGAGCGGCATGTCCGTACTTGACCACGCCGGCCTGTTGCGCCTTCCGCCCATTGGCGTAAGCATCCTCCCAAGTCGCCGGCACCTTCAGGCCAAGCTGGTCATACAGGTCCTTCCGGTACATCAAGATGTGCACGTTACCGTTCAGAGGAAGACCCATGACATCACCATTAGCTGAGGAAGTCTTGGAGGTGGCGTCCCAACGAACCAGATTGGAGTAACTGATGATCTGGTCGTCGGGGGTGAAGGAAGAATCAATCTTCTTTAGCGGTGTTACCCACATCTGAGTGAAGAACTGGGCAGTCCACGGTTCATCGATCTGGAAGATGTCGAAGGCCCCACTGTTGGACTGCATTGCATTGACCATCTGTGTCCGCAGTCCGTCGTAAGGGAACTCACGCAGATTAATCCTGATCCCCGATTCCGCTTCGTAGCTGGCCGCGATTTCCTTGTAAGCATTCAACCAGGGCGAGCGATGGGTGGGGATGACCAGTTCCGTGACCTTGCCACCGCCGCCCCCGCCCCCGAGAGCGCCGCCACCACCTGAGGAGCAACCGGCAAGAGTGCCGAACGCAGGAATGGCGGCCCCGAGTGCTATTTGAAGTGCGTGGCGACGACTGATGGTTCGAGTGCCCGCTTCCTTGCGAGCTGCAGTAGGTTCCATGCTTCTGTCTCTCCCTCATTGGAGTCAAGTTTTATAGAGCGCGATATAACCACTTCATTATGTAGATTCATGCCGTGACGTGTCAAGAAAAAATTGTGATCAAAATCATTTATAGAGCGCGCTACTGATGCACGTCGTCATCTCTTCCTGGCTATACTGTGGGAGTTACCGAGGTAGCCCAAAAGGAGGACGGATCAGTGTCGATCAATGCGAAAGTGGTGCCCCGCGGTAAGAGGGAACCAACGATGGCTGACATTGCTGTCCGTGCGGGTGTCTCACGCGCGCTCGTTTCCACTGTCTTCAGAGGTGCGCCAGGAGCAGGCGAGGCTACCCGCGCCCGTATTCTCCAAGTAGCGGAAGAACTGGGCTACCGGCCTAACCAGGCCGCTCGGAATCTAGCGAGCACCAGCACGCGCCTCCTCGGGCTTCTCCTGCGTCCCCGCAACCCCTTTCACGTAGACCTTCTCGAAAGCATGTACCCGCTGGCTGAGGAGGCCGGGTATGACATCGTGATGAGCGCGATGGCACCTCAGCGCGATGAACGGAAGGCGCTCGAGGCTCTTCTCGGATACCGCAGCGAGGCGGTGATCGTCCTAGGCGGGCAGCTACGCAACGAGGACATTGAAAGAGTGCTGAGGTCAACACCCGTGATCATGCTTGGCCGACCGAGCAGTGTCGCAGGTGTGGACTCGATCACGAGCGACGCGGTCAACGGTGTGCGCCTTGCTGTTGAACATCTCGTAGATCTGGGTCATACACGCATCACCCTTGTCGGCGGAGTCTCCGGAGACTCCGCCGACAAGGAACAGAGCTATCGGGCCGCCATGAACTCGTACGGACTCAAGCCCGACGTGGTAACCCACGACACCACCTCCGAAGAGGAAAGCGGTGCCGAGGCCGCACTCGAACTCCTCAACTCGGATCGAGGCTTGCCGAGCGCAGTCTTCGCAGTCAACGACAGGACCGCAACCGGGTTCATCGACATGCTCCTCCGGCGCGGGGTATCTGTCCCGGACGACGTCTCGGTCGTCGGATACGACGACAGCCAATTCGCACGGCTTGCCCACATGAGCCTGACAACGATAAGGCAGGACACCCCACGTATGGCACAACTGGCCATTCAAAGGGCAATCAGCCGGGTCAACGGCGAAACTCCGACCGACCAAAGACTGGTGTTGAAGCCGGAACTCGTCATCCGATCCACAACCGCGCCTCCGCACCCTCGACGCTGAGCCCAGATTTTGCTACTCGATGACTTGGTAAAGCATAATTGGGTGCCTGAGCAAGCAGCGTGCAGGAAGGCGTCTCGTATCCCTTGGGATACGAGACGCCTCGTCCCGAAGTGCGCGAGCAGTCTTGGTGGGTCTTGATTTTCGCGCAACTGCGCAACTTTCCCGCGCCCCGACAATTCTCATAACTATGTCTCGAAACCTTCGGCGAGCATCGGCATACTAGGCATTAGTTACGGGACACCTCGGAGGGATGAATGTCGAAACTCATTGGATACGCACGAGTCTCGACACGGCAGCAATCCACAGATCGGCAGCAGGTGGATCTACTGGCTGCAGGAGTTCGACGCGATGACCTCTACACCGACCACGGTGTCTCCGGAGCACGAGCCTCACGACCGCAGCTCGATCAGGCACTCGATGCCCTTCTCGAGGGCGATACCCTCGTCATCACGACTTTGGATCGGCTCGGTCGATCCACTCAAAACATGCTCGCCTTCGCAGAGGAGCTCCGCAGCAAGGGCGCCGGCCTCCGGGTCCTGAACCTGGGCGGAGGCAACGTCGACACCGCAACACCGATGGGTTCAATGTTGTTCACGATCATGGCCGCCCTGGCCCAGATGGAACACGAAATAAAGCGCGAACGCATCACGGATTCCATCATCAAACGAAGAGAAGCGGGCAAGGCCCTCGGCGGCCGACCTCGCCGGGTTACCGATAGCCAGATGAGAAGCGCTGTCCGCCTTGTCCAGAGTGGCGAGCCGGCAGCGCAGGTAGCCCGCGATCTTGGCATGTCCCGAGCGACCTTCTACCGGCGATCACGAGCACTTAACGGCCAGCAGAGCGACATCTAGGGCCTACCAGGACGGCCACCTAACAGCAAACATTCAAAGACCCGAAATGCGCCCAACTTTGCGAGGCAGTGGCCGGCGAACCTCGGAGGCTCACAGCGCCGGGCGCTGTGTAATGGACCTCGCTCCGCTCGGGCTGCAAAAGCCCTTTTCTTGTTTTGGCTGCTGTCCTTCGGATTGTACGTGCCCGCTCCGGCCCGTCTAGCCCCTCCGCAAGCTCCGGGGCCCGCGGTGCAGGAAATGTCCCTGCGGCGCTCCTGCGTCGCTGATTTCCTCCGGGAATTTCCCGCACCTTGCCCAAGGGTAGACAGGCCTCCGTCGGGCACAGCTCCGCAAGCTTCGCCAGCAGCCAAAACAACGGCGGGGAAGGGGAGCTGGCCACTCACCACGAGCGCCCCACCCACCGGATCCTCAGCAAAGGACTCAGAACATGAACGACCGCATCGCACGCGCAGCATTGACCCGCCTGTTCGACCCGCAAGACGCCACCGGCCGTGCCCTCGTTGGCACCCTCGGCGCCTCTGCTGCCCTGCGCATGGTCACGGGGGACCAACCTGCCCACACGTTCCGGCACATCACCGACACCGACTTGGCCACAGCGCTGCAGCGTTGGGCACCTCGACTGCCCGACGTCGACCCCGAGCGGGATCTGGCCACCATTGAGCGCCTCGGGGGCGGCTTCCTGATCCCCGGGGACGCGCACTGGCCTGCCGGTCTCGACGACCTGCCCGATGCCCCGTACGGGCTTTGGTACCGGGGAAACATCGCCAAGGGGATCCCGGCCCCGCAGCAGTGCGTAGCAGTGACCGGTTCCCGGGACTCCACCAGCTACGGCGCCGCCGTGACCGGCGACGTCGCCCACCATCTGGCCCAGCGGGGCATCTGCATCATTTCCGGTCTGGCCTACGGGATCGACGCCCACGCGCACCGGGCCGCGCTCTCGGGCTTTACCGGTGAGGGCCCGGCGACAATCGCCGTCGCCGCTGGTGGCCTCGACCGGGACTACCCGGCAGGGAACGCAGACCTCGCGGCCGCGATCCGCGCGAACGGGCTGGTCGTCTCCGAACAGCCACCAAACTCCGCCCCGACACGCCTTCGTTTCCTGGCCAGGGGCAGAATCATTGCCGGCCTCGCCGGGGTTACCTGCGTTGTGGAGGCCCGGTGGCGTTCCGGCGCCCTGCACACCGCACACCAAGCCGAGACCATCGCTCGTCACGTCGCCGCCATTCCCGGCAGCGTGCACAGCGCGAATTCCGCCGGTTGCCACCGCCTTATCAGGGACGGCGGCGCGGTGCTGGTGACCGAGGCCCACGAACTGGCAGACCTGCTCGCCAGCTAGCCGAAACGGTGGCCGGGACCCCGAAAACGTCCCGGCCACCCCTTTCATGGAGGACAGAGGCGATGACGAACTTTAGGAACGAGGACGGCGACTTCGACTACGAAGCCCAGGTCGCGTCAATCGAACGTGAAAAGACGGCCGTTACCGCCGAACGGGCCGGGTACCCCGGCATGACCGACGCTTTCCATCACTTCGGCCTGTACGGCGGCGTGGCCGATGAGGTGATCACCCCCGAGCTCCTGGACGCGATGGACCGATGGGAGGTCCTGCTCGAAAAGGCTGAAAGTACCGAGGACGACGTTGACCGCAAGAAACTGGAGCGCGAGCACGAAACACTCGAACGCGCTATCCACGACATGATCGGCGACTAGAACACCCAGAGTGGGCCGTTCGCCTTTGGTGGGCGGGCGGTCCGCCGCGGGTGGTCGGCGGCTGTGGGTGGTCACCGGCGGCGGACCGCCATTGCCGCATCAGGACCGCCCCGATCACCGGTCGCATGCGGCAAGCCCCGCGCTGTTCCAGACGTTGGATCCCCCGTGGGAACCAGGGGAGGGTGCTCGCCGGGCGAGCACTAAAGGACGTCCACTTCGTGGCCGGCTGTTTGGGTGCCGCCGGTCCGTCGCAGAGCTCCTGCCCGTCACCACCTTGTGCTGTCTACGACGATGCTCCTATAGTCGTCAAATTGCTGTTGATCGTGCTTTTTAGTGGTTGGCTCGCTCAGCTGGTGCGGACGGTGGGAGGCAGGGGTTGGCTGCGTCGTAGGTGGGCGGCCGTTATTGCCAGCCAGGTCCAAGCGAGGACTACGGCTGCTGTGAAGCTAAGAACGATGACGGCTGACGTTGACCCGCTGGCAATGCCGACGAAGGCGGCGAGAAAGAGGATTCCGGTAGCAAGGGAGAATGCTCCGAGCCTCCGGTTTTCGGATGTGTAGAACCGGCGGGCCATAACGCAGCAGGCAGCGATGAAGGCGGCAAAGCCAATCCCTGCGGTAACGAAGTGAAGAAACCCGTGGAGGGACCCGGAGGTAGGGGGTCCGGGAGGTGCGCCTTGAGGGAATCCGTTCATGGGATCGGCGGTGAAAATCCCCGCACCCACTAATCCGGCACCGTAGATTCCGACGAGAACCGGCCCCCAGGTGGCTCCTCGTCCGGGGTTGAGTGCGCGACGGAATCCGACGGCGGTCAGGAGGGTTAGGGCGCCGGTGAGGATCAGGTTTGTGGTTTGTATCCAGCCTAGGTCGCCGTTGGCTAGGACGCTGAGGTCGTTATGTGCCGCGTCGAAGCCCGGGCGAAGAAACGCCTGGGCATAGCTGACCAGAAGGTATAGGGGGCCGGCGGTGATGCCACAGGCCAGCAATACCCGCGTGGCAGAGGAGGCGGGCGGGCGTCGTTGGGATCCCTGATGTTCGGTCTGATAGCTGATTTTGGGCATGGTCTATTCCGGTCTGTGGGCGAAATGAATTTGGTGAGAGTGGTCAACGGGTCAGTTGGTGAAGAACCCGCGGAGTTCGGCTGCCATTGCTGCGTCTGAAACTTGGTGTGTTTGGCCCTCGAGGGTGCGGTGAAGGGCCTGGGGGATCGCGGCGGCTGTTGTTGCTTGAGCTGAGGTCAGGACCGGGGCGGCTTTTCCACCGACCATGACAAGGGTCGGCACCGTGATTTTGGCGAACCGGCCGGTGGGTGCGGTGAAGTTGTTGGTAACGGCAATTTCATTGGGGAGGGTGTTGGCGGCGTCCTTTTGGCTCTTCCAGATCTTTGGCATGAGCCGCAGCATGAGGGGCACAAATGCAGGGACGCCGATCATCTTGACCAAGAAGTAGGAGACAATCGCGCCGCGCTTGTTTTGGGCGAGCAGTGAGTTCAGGTGCCCGGCGTGGTCGACGGGCGTTCCGTCGACGTTCCCGATTCCCGTGTAGGGGGCCTCGTAGGTGGCGAGCTTGCGCATCGGGATACCCGCCGCTGCTGCTTCGAGGGCGAGGGCCGCACCGGAGGAGATGCCATAGACGTAGGGGTCTCCGCCCGCATGGGTGATGACGGCGGCTAGGTCTTCGATTTCGCGTTCCACGGAGTAGGGCCGTGTATCACCGCTGTCGCCGCGGCCGCGACGGTCGTAGAAGTACACGGTGAAGGAGTCGGCCAGCGTGGTGGCCAGGGCCCGCGCCGGGCCGAAGGACCGGCCGCAGAAGGCGCCGTCAACCAGGACCAGGGAGGGGCCGGAGCCGATGTGTTCGACGGAGATGGGGGTTCCGTCCGCTGAGGTGATCTGGGTGACCTGGCTTTGGGCGGCGCTGGTTTTCATGCTGTGGGCCTTTCGAGGAGGGTGTCGAGTTTGGTGAAGGACAGTATCCATCCGGCGTGGGTCATGTCCCGGATCTCGTCGGTGAACGGGCCTTGATGGAGGGTCATGCGCGTCCGGTCGCCGTGATCGTGGAACTGAAGCCGCAGCACGACGTCGTCCACGGGCCCAGCCTCGGTCAGCGCTGTCAGTTGAATCTCGAGGGATTCCGGTGCCTGAAAGGCGGTGATGCGCCCCCGGATGGGGTGGCCGGCCCCGGTAGCGTTGTCGACCATGGTCAACTCCCACCGGCCCTGCTCCACGAGCTCCACGATGATGCTGTCCACGGGTACGTGAACTCCTTCAGGCCCGAACCATGAGGCGAGGAGTTGGGGTTCGGTCCAGAACCGCCAGACCGTGTCCCTGGGGGCGGCGAAAGAGCGGGAAATGAAAACATCGTGTTCTGTGACTTCCTGCTGGCGCCCCTCAGACATCTCGGCCCTTTCCCGTAGGTGGGGTGTCGCGCTGAAACGAGGCCAGCGCGCCGTCGAGTTTGTCGAAGGACTCACCCCAAAACTTCTTGTACCGCTCCATGTACTCGCTCGCTTCCTTAAGCCGGTCGGGCTCCAGATGACTGAACCGGGCAGTCGCTACCCGGTTCCGGGAGATCAGGCCAGCATTTTCCAATACCTTCAAATGCCTCGAAATCGCCGGTTGGCTGATCCTGAAAGGCGCCGCGAGGTCGGACACCTGCGCGTCACCGTCAGCGAGCCGCTGCAGAATAGCCCGCCGAGTCGGATCGGCCAACGCCGCGAACACTGCACTCAATTCATCAACCATCAAAACCATAACCTTGTCGTTATATAACTTTGTGGTTTTAGAGTAAGTCTGGTTTGAGTAAAGCGTCAAGCCTTGAGTCTCAGCTAACGGCGCCCGGTAACGCATTTGTCCTTGCTGCAGCTGTCGTCGGAGGTGTGCGGCGTGGCATTTCGGCCTGGTCGATGAGCCATTTCCGGTAGGCGCCGGCCAGGGCATCGTTGCGGATATGTCCGCGTTCCAGACGCGAAATGATGGAAACCCATTGACCAAGTTCGCCGGCGACGGTCGTTAAGGTCATGCCGAGGTCTGTCCGCCTGCGGCGGAGGTCGGAGTTGTCGGGTGCGGGCCGGGGATTGGTGATCTGACGGTAGATTTCTCTGGCTGCGTAGCGTTTGAGGCAGCGCATGATTTCGCGTTTGCTCTTTCCCTCCCCTGTCTGCAAGGGGTTTGCCGTGTTCGTTGATCACGGCTACGTGGTGTGTGTCGGCGTGGGTGTCGATACCCGCGATGACTTTTGTTGGTTCGCTTGCCAAGATGGAAATTGCCCCTCAGTCGAGTTCAATACTGATCGGGGCGCGGGCCAGGTGGGCAGACAAAACGGTAATGGGACTGGTCGTATCAGGCTCCTATGAGGTCATGTCCGCCTGGCTCGACACCCCTTTTAACGGACCTTGAGCCGGCGGACAGATCGTCGGAAAGACAGTGCCGCCTGGTACGTCAGTTTTTGGCTGGGTCACGCCGGCTCAAGGACTGTTCCAGTATTACCGTTTTGGCTGCTGTCCCAAGGGATTTTACGTTCCCGTTCCAGCCCGTCTAGCCCCTCCGTGAACTCCGGGGCCTGCGGGCCGAAAATTCTTCAGCCGGGATCCTCGCTAGCTCGGACCGCGCAAGATTTTTCGGCCCTTGCCCAAGGGTAGACAGGCTTCCACGGGAACAGCTCGCAAGCTTCGCCAGCAGCCAAAACAACGGCGGGAGAGGCAAGCTGGTTGGCCACTTCCCGAAGCCCTCTCCTACCGCTTGACAAGACATAGAAGCATCGGGAGGGACGGGGAGCTGGCCGGTCACCAAAGGTCGCCCCACCCACTCAACTTCTCGGACAAGAAGGAACAACACCATGAACGCAGCACCCACACTGGAAATGCTCGACCCCACCACCCTGATCGTGGACATCAACGTCCGCAAAGACGCAGCCCTGACCACGGAATTCATCGCCAGCATCAAAGAACACGGAGTCATTGAACCGGTCATCGCCCACCGCAACGAGGACGGCACCGTATCTGTCCGGATGGGCCAGCGCCGCACCCTTGGTGCCGTCGAAGCCCAGTGCCCCCTGATCCCGGTGATGATCACCGCCTCCGCGCAGGACGCCGAGCGGATCGTCTCGCAGGTCGTGGAGAACGTCCAGCGCGCGGCGATGACAGATGCTGATGAAGCCGACGCCTACCACCAGCTGTCCCTTCTGGGCGTCTCGGCGGCAGCGATTGCGAAGAAGACCGGACGGAAAAAGGCCGCCGTTGAGGGCGCGTTGAAAGCCAAGGCATCCGATGCTGGAACCGCCGCCCTGGGCAAGGGGTACACCATCGAGGAAGCCCTCATCATGGCCGAGTTCGAAGGGGACGAGGAAGCGACCGCAGAGCTGGAATCAGTCATTGCGGACGAACCCGACCAGCTGTTCCATGTTGCCCAGCAACTGAGGGACGAACGCGAACGCGTCGCCGCCCTCGCCGCGTACACCGCGGAAGTCGCAGCAACCGGGAAAACCATTGTTGAAAGGCCCGGCTACGACGATAACGACACCGCCGCTGTCACGTCCCTGAAGCGGGCGGATGGGGAACCGGCCACCGAGGACGACGCGAACGCCGTCTACATCCTTCAGGACTACCGTGGCGAGTTCTCCACCGTCCCGGTGATTGTTGGGTGGAAGGAACAAGGCTTCACCGAGCGGTACACCTACCACTCGTCATCGGCCAACAAGGGGCCGATGACCGAGGAACAGAAGGCCGAACGGAAAACCCTGATCGCCAACAACAAGGCCATGGAATCGGCCACGACAGTGCGCCGGGAATTCGTGAAATCCCTGCTGGCGAAGAAGCAGGCACCGAAGGGCTGGCAGTACTTCACTGTCCATGCGATCACGCACCATACCGACGTCGCCCGGAGTTACGACGGAGAAGTTGCCGCCGAAATGGTCAGCGCCAAAACCGACGGAGAAAAGTCATGGGCGTGGAACCCGCTGAAGGACCACGTGGCCAAGTCCACGGCCCGTCCCGAGTTCTCCCTGATCGCATTGGTTTGCGCCGGATATGAAAAGACCATCGCCAAGGACTCGTGGCGGAACCCGTTCCAAAGCCACGTGGACTACCTGAACCAGCTCGTCACATGGGGATACACCCCGTCCGAGGTTGAGCAGATCATCATCGACAGCAGCAAACCAGCCGCGGAAGACTCCGCAGCGGAAAGCACCGAAGCGGCCTGAGAACTCCTTGCCGGGCGGAACCCCCACCGCCCGGCAAGGCCCGCGGCCACTCACCACGAACAGGGCCCGGAACCTCCCCAAACGTCGGGCGGTCCGCCGCCCAGGACGAACCACAGCAGCCAATCACCAGCGGCGGACCGCCATCAAACGCCACCAGGTAAACACCACCAAAAGCCGCGCGTCGCCGACTCCCCGGCTACCCCCGCGACTGACCACCGAAGAATTTTGTCCGAGTACACCGCTAGGCTCATCCCATGGCAGCACAGACAGGAGTCACCATGACTACACAGACAACCCCAGGCGTCACGCTCACTGAGATCTTCCCTGGCCTGCCACCAATCCTGGACCAAGTGATGATTGGCGCGTTGATCTTCGCGACTATCGGTGTGGTCTACCTCTTCATCCAATGGGGAATTGCCCACTCGAAAATGGAGGACATCGATGCCGGCACCATTGCGTTCCATTTCGGTTTCATCACCGCCATCTCCCTGCCCCTGATCCTGCTGAACACAACGGGCAGCGTGGCCGGCCTGATCACCGGCGCAGCGATCGGAGCGGTCATTGCCCTGACCACATACCTCCTCCTACGCAGGTCCCGTGCAACACACTCCCGAAACACGCTCTGACACTGAAGCCCTCAGTCTTGTAGACTGACCAACAGATTTCCTTTTTGCCGAGGGAACAATGCAGGACCGGCCCGCGCCGGTCCTGCATTGTTTAACCATCAAAACCGGGACCCTTTCCCATGGGAGAAGACACCCGCCGCCGGCCCACCGCCGATTCGGGACAGGTCTTTTCAGCCGGGACCACACCATGGGGCACATCCAACCAACCCACGAAGGCACCATCGCCACCGCCCAGGGCAGCTTTTAAAGAAGCCGGGGGAGTGCCGCCGGGCTTCTTCGTGGAACACCAAACCCACCTCTCAAACATGCACAGTTTTATACTAAAGAGATCCAAAAAACCCCTAGAATAAGCGGCAAAAACCTTTTTATTCGAGTGGATAAACGTTAGAATAGTAGTAGCAAGTCACTCAGACGAACCTCACTGAAACTGATACGAAACGCAGGACTGAAAATGACTACTTCACCCACCGATTACACGGTCTACACCAAGCCCCAGTGCCCCAACTGTGAGCGCACCAAGGAGTACTTCGACTCCAAGGGCATCACCTACACTCTCGTGGACATTACCGAGGTGCCGGCAGCGCTGGAATACATCACCGCAGAGCTGGGCTACTCCCAGGCACCGGTCGTGGTGAACAACTCCGATGACCAGGACCACTGGTCCGGGCTGCGCCGGGACAAGCTCGTCCAAGCCGCCATGAACAAGACAAACGCCTAGGAGGCATCATGACCACCGCACCGATCACCGCCGGCACCATCACCGCCATCCTGGACGGGCTCCGCGTCCCGGCCGAACTGCACGCCGACCCGGAACTGCAGGCCGTGGCCTACGGGCTCGCGTTCCTGGACGCACCGGCCACCCTGGCCGAGGAACGTTTCTACGAGTCCGGCACCGTCTTCTACGACACCGACACTGACAGTGACTTTCCCTCACGGTACGAGGTCAAAAACCGGAACCTCATGGTCGAGCAACTCAGCACCCGGGCCAACATCCGCACCGCCGAACTTCTCCGCGGCACTGCGCCCGAAGAGGTGAGCATCCGGTGAGGGAACCGCACCCGGTGGACGGGCTCACGATCAGCCCCCGGACGTACGTGGACCTGGACGAGTTCGGACGCATCGCCAACCCGTCCGGGGAGATCCACGTCGACGCCCCGGACCCCTACGAGCCGTTCTTCATCGACCGCCCCTCAACGGCGGATGACCGTTACCTGGCGGCCATCAACAGGGCCCCGATAGGGGAGCGCGGCCTATGGGACGAACACACCGCAGACCAGTCCCAACCCAACGAACTCACCCACGACGAACCGGGTGGGAACGAACCTCAGAACGAAACCAGCACAGACACCGAGAACACCCGCAGCACACGAGGAAAAGGAACCATTATGGCCGGGGAAACCACCATCACAGTGATCGGAAACCTGACGTCTGATCCAGAGCTTCGCTTCACCCCTTCGGGATCAGCCGTCGCGAATTTCACCATCGCCTCAACGCCCCGGACCTTTGATCGTCAGTCCAACGAGTGGAAGGACGGGGAGACCCTGTTCCTCCGGGCCAGCGTGTGGAGGGAAGCCGCGGAGAACGTCGCAGAGTCGCTGACCAAAGGCACCCGTGTCATCGTTTCGGGCAGGTTGAAGTCGCGTTCGTACGAGACCAAGGAGGGCGAGAAGCGGACCGTGATCGAACTCGAGGTGGACGAGATTGGCCCGTCCCTTCGGTACGCGAACGCGAAGGTCAACCGCACCCAACGCACCAACCACGGTGGGGGAAACGGGGGCGGGTCCGGTAACCAGGGCAACGCCAGCCAGCCCGCCCAGCGGGATGATCCATGGGCGGCAGCGAACACCCAAGCCAACGCCGGCTCCTGGGGCAACGGACCAGACTCCGAACCCCCGTTCTAGAACCTATGGTGTCGGAGCCGGCCGTTAGGATGGCCCCGACGTCACGAAGCGACATAACCGCTGCTACTCGGCTGCCGGGAAACGGTAGGACGAACCCGATGATGAAGAACTGGACTGTGATGAACGAGCAAGAAGATACGACCAGATGGTGGGTAGGGACCCTCGTAGGAATCACAGCGCTATTGTGTGCGCTGGGTTTGGCGCTGCCTTCCATCATGATGGTGATTGGGGGAATGGTTGTCTTTGCTGGAGGCCATCCTGTCCCGGGGCTCATTACGTCGGGGGTTGGAGCGTTAGTGTTCGCCGGTTTGGTTTGGGTCGGGGTGAAGATCACGAAGAGGTTGGCCCAGCGCTGGAATGGCTTCCGGAGAGATGCACGTTAAGGGTGGGCTGAGCCATGAAGTCAGGTGAGAAGAAGGGTCCCTACTTCACTGAAGAGGACCTGAAGCAGATCAGGGCAGCGGTCCAGGCTGTCGGTCCGTTGGAAGGGTACGTGTCCATTTCGGATTTCGTTGAAGCAGCTGCGCGCCGGGAGCTGCGGCGGCTGCAACGCAAGTACAACGAGGGCCGGAAGTGGCCGGGAGTGGAAGCGGGCGAACTCCGTCCTGGGCGGCGGACCCGTGCCGAAACGGCCGCGCGGGAGGACCGGTAAATGATCCGGCCCGAGCCCGACCCTGCCGTGCCTGAGCCGGTGGAACGGGTCCTTATTCAGGACGTCGTGCCGTACGAGATCCCTGATAGTTTCAATGATCTTCAGGGGCCGGCGGATGGGCTGCTGACTTTGCCGCTTCACGTGTACTGGGGACCAGTGACGGTGTGTGATCTGAGTCAGCCAGAGGATGTCATCAAGGCGTACCAGGCGGTGCTGCGCGTGGGAACCCGGAAAGACCAGGCGAACCTTCTCAACGGCGGACTTCTCTGCAGAATCTGGCCCCAGCTGATGCTCCCGGTAAGGTGCCGGAAACTCTGGGAGGGTAGGTTTCCCCACCTCACCGAGGACCCTGGGAAGCAACACTGAGAATTGATGAACACGCAGTCAGGGCCCGTACCAAAAGGTACGGGCCCTGACTGTCTTCCAGCTGTAGTCGCGGGTGTGAGAGGGCGGTGGATCCTTGGAAGAATCTTCCAACACCCTGGTGTGGAACCCCTTGCCGCTTGAGATGCCTCCGGGAGTTCCAGGTTCCTGTTCCCGCCGGCCTGAACCGAACGCAATCCGCCGATGTCGTCAAGGCTGAAAGGAACCCAACCACCAACGACCGGTGCACCGGGTGCGGCGGTCTTGAACCATGGGAAACGTCGCCGCTACTGGCCCACCTGGGAAGGAGGCTGTGCACGACCACCGCTCGCCCTGGTGCGGCATGTCCCAATGGTGACATGGTGGTTGTGTGCAGGCGGTCAGGTGGGTCCTGTCGTCCACATGGGTGCGGGAAAAGCCCGAAGGTTGTAGCTTTTGCCGTGCCCATGTGGACGAGGGGCTACTCGTCTGAAGATGCATGGGCTGTGGCGTTCTCGCGCGCGGGACGTTTACCGCGAGGACGTCCGCCGGCCTTGCGGCCGGGTGTGTCCAGACCGAAGCCGCGAAGGTCGGATTCGGTCCAGTCAGCACGCAGCGCGGCTTGGTAGTCCTTGGCGTACTTTTGCTCGGCTGCAGCTACCAGCTGCTTAGCTTCTTGGAGCTCGACGCTGCTGGCCGCCGCGTTCTTCACGGCGTTGACCTTAGCGTCCCTGGCAGCGTCAATTTTCGCGGCCGCTCTAGCGGTAATGTCGTTGATGTCCATGCGGCCAGTCTAGCCCGCGGCACCGACACACGGACGGACGTTTTGCGAAAGAGACACGGAAGGCGACAAAAACCTAGAAACCAGAGCACGCGGAGCAAGCTATACACTTACACGGGTGTAAGTGGCTTGTCGTCCTCGACACTGGCGGTCGAGTACGGCACACTTGTCAGTGTGGTCCCCGGTTCGGGGTCGCTGCGCTGAGCCTTTGAAGGGAGGGATTGGGATGTCGGAAGAGGAAAACATTCACCGTCCCAATTTGTCCCGCCGTCGTCGCGCCAACACTCCGGCAGGAACGAAGAAGCGCCGTGACGTGTGGGTCACCGTTGAAGAAGAGGCCGCGCTTGTTGCGAGGGCCGAACGGGAGAAAGTGACCGTTCCAAACCTGCTGGTTTCGGCGGCCCTGGCAGAGCGCACCGACTCACCGACTGAGCGCCGTGCCGTCATTGCCGAACTGATGCAGTTGCACAACCTGTTGGCGCGTTCTTCGAACAACATCAACCAGCTTGCACGGCAAGCGAATGCCACGGGCGAGTTTCCTGTTGAGGCCCGGGAAGGGTTGAAGCATCTTCGTTCCGTGGCCATGAGGATTGATCGTGCCATTGAGGGGCTGATGTAAGGATGATTCCGAACATCACACGTGGTTCGCGCATGGGCGGGCTCATGGTTTATCTGGCATCGACCGACTCGGACAAAACCAAGAATGCCCACACCGACCCTCACTTGGTGGCCGGTGACGCAGCGATCATGGCGTGGTACGACGACGGGATACTGGACCGCGATGATGCCCTGGCTATCGCGAAGCATCTGGATCAGCCGCGCAAGGCTTATGGGGTATCGGTTCAGATCAAGGACTTCGCCTGGGACGCGGCCAAGAAGGAACGCGTACACGTTGGATACAAGGACGCCAGTGTCTGGCATTGCTCGCTGAGTCTGCGCGCCGAAGAGGGCGCGCTGACCGACCAGCAGTGGGGCGACATCGCCAATGACTTTGTGGATGCGATGGGCTTCACCGCGGCCAGCGGAAAGGCCCAATGCCGCTGGGCAGCCGTAAACCACGGCACCAGCGAAAACGGTAACCACCACATCCACATCGCCGTCTCACTCGTTCGTGAAGATGGCACCAAGGCATCCACTCACGGGGATTACAAGAAGGCTCAGCAGACCTGCCGTGAACTGGAAGTTAAGTACGGCCTGGAACAACTCTCCAGCGTGTATGCCACCCGTGGTTACGACCGTGCCGAGAAGGCCACGGCCGTGCGGGACGAACGGGAAATGCACCGCTCATCGCTGGCACGAAAAGTCCGCGCCAGCGCCAGCGCATCCGCAACGGAAGGTGAGTTTGTTCGACGGGCCCGTGACACCGGCATGTTGCTTCGTCCTCGCTACGCGAAGAACACCACCGACGTCATTGTTGGCTACTCGGTGGCCGAACGACCCAAGGCCGGGGAGCGTCCCATCTGGTTCGGTGGCGGCACGCTCGCCTCAGACTTGAAGCTTGGGGCTTTGCGTGAAGCGTGGATGGATTCTCCGCACCTTGCCACCGAAGCTGCAGCTGAGTGGAACGCCGCTGCGCGCAACAAGCGCACCGTCTCCAGAACCGGCCCTGAGAAAGCTACCCCCTCACCACAGGTATGGGTGGAGTACACCCGCAACGCAACAGCCCTGGCGGAGCAATTGCGGTCCATTCCGCGTGACGATCACGCCACCTGGGCCAAGGCAGCACGAGAAGTTTCCGGTGCCTTTGCTGCATGGTCACACCGTCTCGAACCCACGCCCGGACCGCTGGCAGCTACGGCTGCGGAACTGTCCCGCAGCGCCCAGCTCCGTGCACCCAGGGAGCACAGCAAGCCGATCGCACTGCCATCCATCGCCGGGACCGCGATGTTGTTCATGGCAGCATCGAGCAAGAACAAAACAGCCGCGCAGACAGCTCTCATGGTGCAACTGATCAACACCGTCTTCGCGGTGTACGAAATGCATCAGCACTCCGGCCGGACCCGGGAAGCCCAGCGCATCCGTTCCGTTGTGGAGAACCAGCTCGCACCGTTCACTGGAACCATGCCCACAGCCGCCACAGCGGAAGCGGGACAGCAGCAAACGACAGAGGCAGCGGTGCCGCCGCGTGCAATTGATATCGCACGCCGAGGCATGGTTCCCATCCGGCCAGGATCCGCGGTGCCGAGCACACCCACCGCCACTCCGGCAAAGACATATCAACCCAGCCGCAGCGACACCGGCCCGGGACTCGACCGATAAGAATCACACCACTAGTGCAAGGGGAACACCAATGAGTGAATCAGACGGAATGGATGACTTGCTGGACGGCGGACTGCGCCAGTCTCTGATGATTGCCTCCCGCATCGCCGAGACCCTCGCCCGTCGACGGCAGGAAGAGCAGCGGCAACAGGAACACCGTGACGTGCAGGCAGCGCACGAAGCAGCCGCACGGTTTGCAGCCGAACGCGGCACCGCCCACGCGGTCCTGTCACAGGTGGACAAGGACCAGTGGTGGGACAACGCCCAACCCTCCGACATCGCCACGGCACATGCCGTCGCCGAGGGATGGAAAGACTACGATCCCACCGCGTTGTCCGCTTCGGAAAAGATCCGGCAGGAAGTCCTCAACCGATACGGCATCGATACCAGTGACGTGGCCGGTGCAGAGCTCGAATCCGGCATCCAAACGGCGGCGTCCGAGCAGGCCCCGGCCGAGCAAGAGCGCGGACAGGACGAAGAGAAAAAAGCCGATGCTGAGCATGAGAAAGCGACGCAACTCATCGCGGCCGCGCGTGCCGAAGAACTCCGTGCACAAGCGGCGAAACTCGCCCCAGAGATGGAGCGCCACCAGGTGCCGGTGGAGTACCTGGCCAACCCCGAACTGACCAAAGCACTCCAGCTTGCCCACAACGCGAAAACACCCAAGGCACGTGAGGTAGCCGACTCCGAAATCAAGGAGCGGATGTTCCTCATCGGCAAGGACGGCGTCAACGGACCCGACATCGATCAGCTCCGTAGAGAAACCACCGCCAACGTCAACGGTGCAGGCGATGAACACTTCAAGGACCCCGCCTTCGTGGACGCCGCTAAAAACCTGCACGAAGCCAGACTGCTGGCTGAGGGCGGGTTCAACGGCGACAAATGGTCCACCCAGGAACAGCGCTACGAACGCGCCGAAAAGGAACTCTTCGACCGCATCGAACGACTCGGCCGGGACATCGAGAACCGCGTCACCGGCACCGGCGACAGCAACCGCCTGAAAGACCAAGCCCACAAAGCAGAGACCGCATCGGCTGCCGGCTACGGCTCATCCGAACACCACCAGAAATTCGCCGAATTCCTCACCAACACCGGCGCCACCGAACCCCAAATCCGGGGCCGCCTCGCAGCGGCCCGCAGCGAAGGAACACACCCCAACGCCGCCGTCACCACTAGCAAGGCAGCGAAAGCACGCAAGACCGGCCGCGGCGCCGCGTCAGGTGCAGAACGAAGCAAGAACGGCCCCAGCCGCTGACCCAACAGACCCATTCCGGCGCAGCAGAATACGGGCCATTTCCATGGCCGCCCGAAAGGATCAGGCAGTCAGCGTCACGCGGCGGAAGCGCTCGGTGATTCCACGCCTACGGAAACGGATGGTCTGCTTTCCAGCGAAACCCCAGCTGAGCCCGACAGAATAAGGGGCGAACCTTCGATCAACCGCTATTTGACCGGAGCTTCGCCCCTTATTCGATCGGTCACGGCAGCCGATGGGTGATACGGTCCAGCGGTGACGGTGACGTCAGTGGCTTAGTCGTCCCTGAAAGCGATAGCAGCGAGTGCCCAAACAAGGACCGCGATAACGAGAAACACCCCGAGGATGGCGCCTCCGCCACCGCTCAAAAAACCGATCAACGCGAAGACGACCATTGCAGCCATGACACCGGTTCGTGGGGATGACTTGCCCGAGCCCTTCGCGGGCGTGGAGGAACGGCTGAACGTCGGGGGAATCTGACGGCATTTACGGCAGTTGGCCGCAGTTCGGGGACTGCGGTGTCGAACGCCGCAGGTGCCGTAGACAGCGGAGGTACCGGTGCGTGATGGACGTCGGTGGGATCCAAAAATAGCCTTCTCGGCCGCGTAACCGGCAGCGCTGACGGGATGAGCCACCTTGCGCGCTGTACTCACGGTACGGCGAACGCTACGCGGAACCGTGGCGCGGTAGACGGCACGCTTGGCAGTTCTAACGGGGTGAACTGCTCTGCGAACCTTACGCGGGACGAGGCGGCGGGTAATGAAGCCCATAGGCGACCCTTTCTGACTACCTGAAATGTATCAAAGCGTTCCATCGAACATGGAGCCCCTGTATGTCGCCCCACATCTTTCGGATGCGGTGGCGGACACCCCTATTGGGCGCCCGCCACCTTGACGTCCCGTTTTCAGACAAGCGCTACTTTCGCTGGGACGTGCCCTGTCGAACGGCAGCGTGAACTGCAGATCGATTTCCGAGGACGATGAACGGCAGTTGAACGCCGTCCCGGGTGCGCGTCGGCGCTACTTGTACCAGACGGCCACGCCGCCGTGGTGCGAGCAGGTGCCGCGGTGGGTCGCTGAGTAGGAAAGCGTCCCGTCGTTGCACAGGGCCGTGGCCCCTCCACCCGGGGCCGGCGCGGGTGCTGCGGGTGCTGCCGGCGCGGGAGCGACGGGTGCTGGCGCCACGGGTGCAGGAACGACGGGTGCTGGCGCGACGGGTGCGGGAACGACAGCTTGCGCCGGCGCGGGATCTGCCGGCGTCGGGACCGCCGCCTGGGCCGGGGCAGGTTCAACGGCTGCTGGTGTTGAGGCAACGGGGGCAGGGGTTGCTGGGGCTTTCTCGTTTGTGGGTGCGGGCTGGTCCTTGCAGTCGCCCAGCACGTTTGCCATGGCGTCGTGTTCGGCCTGGGTGACCCACAGGTTGTAGGTGGCCTTGACGGAGATCTGCCGGGCCACGTAGTCGCAGCGGAAGCTCTTGTTGGGCGGCAACCATGTCGCTGCGTCCCCGTCACCCTTCTGGGTGTTGGTCGGACCGTCGGTGGCCTGCAGGTTCAGCGGGTCGTTTGCGAAGGCGGTGCGCTGTTCGAGTGTCAGCTGCTGGGCGCCTTTTTGCCAGGCATCGCTGAGGGCAACGATGTGGTCGATTTGAACGGCCGTGCTGGTGGTTGATCCGCGAACGAAGCTGATGCTCTTCGCGGTGTACGGGTCGGCGAGGGAACCGGATTGGACCTTGCAGTGGACGCTGTTCGTGAACGTGACCTGTGTTAGGTCGCGTTTGAGGGCGTCGTTACGGGTATCGCATCCGTTCCGGTCCACATCAGCCCATGCCTGGCCGAACTGGTCGCGGTCGTAGCCGGTCTTCGGTGCCCTGCCTTTGATGGGAAGGGTTGCCAGCAGGTCCAGTGCTTTGGTCGCGTAAGCGGGCTGTGAACGGGGTGCCGTGTAAGTGGCTGTCTTCGCGAGCTCGGTTGTGGTCTCAGGGTCCAGTGGCGCGCCCGTGTCCGATGGAGTTGGAGTGGGCGTGGCTGTGGGGCTCGCGCTGGTTGCGACGAGTTTCTGCGCTTCCGCAGCGGTTTGTGAGGCTTCGAGTGGTTCTTTCGGTTTCGGTGGCGTGATGGCTGCGCCGACGAACATGAGAACGAGAGCGGCTGCGAGAAGGAAGGCACCGGCCTTGCGGCCGCCGCGTAGCATCGCCCAGGAACGGCGGCCGGTGGCTACGACATACAGTCCTGTCGCCAGGCCAAAGAGCGCCAGCACAATCAAGACGCCGCCGAAGCCGGATGAGAACGCCCCACTGACGGCGAAGACCAGGGCAAGGATGCCCACGATGATGGTGGACTTGGGCAGCCGCAATGAACCTGTTCCGGGCGGTATGTGGTTGGACAAAAGAAGGATCCCCATTTCGATATCGGATAGCGTCCATCGCTGCCCGCGCTGGATGCTGTGTCCGCATCCAATGGGGATCCTAGTATTTGAATTACAAGTTTGTTATTTGCGGCGCGACTATGACACGCCTGATCGCAGACCGAAAGTCACACGGGACTTCGGGTGATGCACCTCCAATCCCGAAACAGAGCGCTCAAACGTGTTCTGCAGCACTCGGCAGGATGTCCTGGTCTGAAGCTGCCGAGCCTTAGGAGATAGTTCCGCCGTGGCCGCCTGCGCACGGAAGTGGGACGCGCTGTCGGTGAAACTGTTCTCATGGCGCGCCAGCCGGGGCTGTGAGTTTGCTATTAACTTCAGATTTTGGGCCACTCTAATCCCTCATCATCATGGTGTGGCTTACGAGTGCCTGCGCGGTTGCCATTAGATTTGGCTCTCGAGGTACAGGCCTATTCCGGAGATGAGAGATGTTCGACGACCGCCGACAACGCGTGTTTGACTTCCTAAAGGATCGAAGCCCGACATTGGCGGGTATGTACCGAACGGCGGTGGACGTTCTGGCCGCGCCACCGGCGGACGCAGGCGAGAACGCCCGGATCTCTGTCATCTGCCACTGCATGCGCGAGTTGATGAATGGTCTACCTTCAGTTTTATCGGAGGATTTGATCCCCCGGCCCAATCCTTCATCGCAAGCTCTCCTGCAGAAGCTTCCCTTGTTGTTGTCGCAGGAATCTGGAATCAATTTGGAATTAGACCAAGACTTGGTGCCGGTACCAAAGGCGCTTGCCCACGCACTGTCTGATGTCATCAGTACCGTCGCGAGGGAGCAGAGCAGAAATCGACAGAATGCTGCGGCCCTATTGACCGGCTCTCCGTCTGCAAGCCACCCAATCATTGAGCAGTGGGCCAGGGCTCATGAGTTTTTTCTTAGATGGACTCATCTCGACAGAAATGGCGGCCGGAGCGCGGCCCTTCCGCCGGACCAGGAGCTGGTAGGCCATCTTGTAGTCGTGGAGGACGTTATTGAGGTTCGGGCGGGCTTGTTCTTTGAAAACCTCCATGCCTTGGAAGATCTTCTCGGGGAAATTAATGAAGTGATTGACGGGCGGGGTGTGCTATCGGAGTTCCGGCAGCCAACCCCTGCCCAACTAAAAGAAGTTCTACGTCGAATCCCTACGTTTTCTCTGCGGCGAGCTTTCTTCGAGGGGCTCAATAACCCTCACTGGGTTGTGCCCCTGGCGAACGAGGGTATGTTCACCGACCCACCAGAGCAAGAAATAACAGGTGAGGGACTCGTCCGCGACCGCTATTGGCCGGAGATTGATTACCTGACACGGGTGGCGCCTGCTGTTCCATCTGATGTTGTAGATGTCTTGCTAAAGCTCAGTGGAAGCACTAACGCCTGGGTGTACGCGTCAGCATTTAGGATTGGGGCTTCCATCCGAGCTTCTGAAGCGGCGAGGCTTAAGCCTCTGATCATGGGGTGGAAGGACGCAGGAATTGGCTTGCGTTCGAATCCCCATGAAATGGTGGGCTTTGCGGCCAACCTGCTCAAAGGCGGTCAACGCAAGGCAGGGATCGCAGTAGCCAACCTCTTATTCCGCCCCCGAAGAGCTGAGGGGAGTCATAGACCGGAGGTTGCCCTTGATGAGTACTGGTACGAGGAGTGCCTGCCCACCATCTTCGAAGCTCTCGGCGACGATGCGCTCAAAATCGCAGTACCGTGGCTTGAGGAATACGAACATGCCGCAGGCCGGCTAACTGAAGACTTCGAGATGACGCACATCTCACGGCCGTCGATTCGTAGAAGCACGGATCGGTTGTCCTCCGTGGAACATGCGCTCGTTGACCAAATTCGCGACGCTGCAGTCACGGCCATGGATACAGACCCAAACGCAACGAAATTGATGCTGTCCAAGTCACCTATGCTCCTAACCCGCAGAATAACGCTGTACGCTGTCACGGAGGCACTAAAAATTGCTGCTGAGTCCGATAACGGCGTTGATCCAAACCATCTGGATACAGCGAGGGAGTTCCTCGCCGCCGACGAATTCAGGGACGACACCTGTCGAATCGAATTCGGTGAGTTAGCGCGGGAAGCGGCCAAGCATTCTCCTTCTGCACTTGCACCTCTTGTGGCCTTCATTGAGACGGGGCCGCAAATGAAATTTGAGGAAATACGCGCCCGGATAGCGGGTTTCTACACAGGCGAATCGCCCGAGCAAATTGAGGGTCGCATACAGGATCTCATCGCGACCTGGAAGCATCGTTGGCTCTCTGCAATTGGCCGTGATGCTCTCCCCATAGAGCTGTTGCCTCTACTGGTAGAACTTGATGATCAATGGGGCGCTATCGAATCCCCGCTAGCGGAGGCGGACAGCGCAACAGTTTGGAGTGGGCCCAACAGTCCCCTCTCACAAGACGAGATGTCAGTTATGGATGCGGAAGAGCTGGTGGCTCATTTGGCAACTTGGCATGCGTCCAATGCATCGGGTCCCGCACCCTCTCACGAGGGCCAGGGCAGTGAGCTGTCGGCGCTACTCACGATGGCCCCACGTTTACTAGATGGTGTTGGTGGATTGGCCGAGAGACTCCGGCCCACCTACGTTCGGGCGATTCTCCGAGGATGGGAAGCAGCCCTAAAAGCAGGCCTACAACTCGATTGGGTGTCAGTCGCCAACCTGATCGAGCAGGTGCTCACTCACGAAGACGCGTCCAAGTTTCCACAAGAAGGCAACGATTTTGATGACGATAGTGACTTCCGAGGCGCTAAGAAGTCTGCTGTGCGGCTTCTCGAGGAGCTCGTTAAGAAGAAGGAGGCGCCAGCCGTCCCAGAAGCTGCGCTTCAAAAGTTCGCTTCACTCCTGATGAGTGAAGCGGAGGATGCGACAGCTTGGGCTGAATACGAATCGTATGAGGGCGAGACGGACGCGCTAACGTTGTCCCTTAACTTCCGATGGCCGATTAGGGTTCACGGTCTGCTGAATCTGATAGCGCATGGCGAAGACGTTCCGTGGTTTCGAGGCGCCTTGACTGCTTTCGAGAAAACCCTTGCGGTGCACGATGTCCACGGCGCCTCGCGGGCTATTTTAGGTGAAGGGCTTGGACGTTTGCTCTTGGCAGCACCCGACTGGATCCAAACGAGATCTTCAGACTTGTTCGGAACCGCTGATGGACTGACACGCAACCAGCAAATCGCCTTAACAACAGCACTATCAGTCCATGGATATCACCAAAAGCTATACACCCTCCTAGAGCATTCCATGATCGGAGCCATACGAACACAAGTACCTCTGGCCGCTGGGTGGAAGTCGGGAACGGACCCTTTGCAGCGAGTGGGGGAGTGGGTCATCTCTGCCGTGATCCTCGGGCACCAAACCCTGGAAAATCCGGTAGCTGAAGCCTTTTTCACCCGCGTGACGCCCAAGTTGCGAGGACAGGCATTGGGGCGCATCGCTTGGTCGATGACAGACGTTGATTCTCTAGACGAAAGAATCAGGGATCGCCTGGCCGCAATTTGGGATTCACGGGTGGAACACGTCCGGGCCAATCCGGAAGACAGCTTGGAACTGAATGAGTTTCACTGGTTCGTTCGGAGCAACCAGTACGAGGCAATGTGGTGGCTACCTCGACTGAAGGAAGCCTTGGAATTGAGTCCGGAACTGGCAAAGGAACGCTTCATGATTAGTAAACAGATCGCGAGTTCAGCGAAACTTGATCCCCGTGGAGCCTTCGAGACAACAAAATTGCTCCTGGCCAAGAAGTCTCAAGCAGGTCTCCCAGTCTGGGATCTGTCACGCAACGCTGTCCCAATGGTCATTGCAAAGGCACGCCAGCTCGGAGACCCCGATCTTGAGCGCCAAGCAGTCCTGTTGATGAACGCGTTGGGCGAGGACGGCTACGCGGAACTTGAGAATGAAGTCATCAAGGTCATGACGGGTGAAATCACCCAAGATGACTTGGATGATCTGTAGAGGGACCGATTTCGGCGATGTTTGGATTTCCCAGACAAGTTACTGTCCGAACGGATCGACTTGATGTGTTGGTACGCCGACACGGAAGTCGTCAAAGGGAGAAGCAGAACGGCTCAATGCAGTCCGCGCTCATGAGAACGTTGTGGACTTTGTGGACTTCCTGGACTTCGTGGAGGAGCCCAAACCCAAATGGAAAGCTTCGCTCGACTGACGGAAAGCGTGGAAAACGACCTAATTTCAATGTCGGACCCGCGCAGTATGCTTCGCTTAGTTACCGCCACCAGCAAACGAGCGGGACCGTTTGTTATGCGGAGGTTGCGCTGCCGACGGGGGAGCGAGGCCCAAGGTTCGTTGGGAGGACTGTTCACGTGAGGGAGTGTCCATCTGTACGAGGGACTTCGCAGGGACGTTTTTGCCTAGCCATTTCACCCGGACCTTCAACTGTCATTGCGAAAGATGATTCCTTGAATTGAGCGCTCGGTGGCGTCTGCGCCGTCCTGAAGGGCTTGTGGCATGAGGTGCCCGTAGACCTGTTCGGTTGTTCGCACGGAGGCATGGCCAAGCCGGCGCGAGATTGAGAACAGGGGCATTGCTCCGTCTTGGATGAGCCAGGAGGCGTGGGTGTGTCGCAGGTCGTGGATTCGTGGTGACTTGGTTAGTCCGTTGCTCTGGGCGGTTTGGACGGCTGGGACCCAGTGATGTTGCCAGAACGGTTTGTGGGCGATGCGTGTGCTTTGGGTGGCGGTGAAAAGTAGATCATTGTCAGCCCTGCCGAGCATCAGGGGGTGAAGTAGGTTTGCGAGGGTCTTGTTGATCCCAATCGTGCGTTTGCCCGCCCCGGTCTTGGTGGGGCCTATGTAATAGCTTGACTGGGCATCGCGTCTCCATGCCTTGTTGATTCTCGCTGTCTGCACACGGGAGGCCAGATCGATATCGGCGACTTGGATGGCGGTTGCTTCGCCAAATCTGGTGCCTGTCATGACGAGGAACTGCACAAAAGTTTTGTAGCGCTCGTCCATGCCGTCGAGGAGCAATCGGAATTCTGCTGGGGTGAGGAAATTTGCCTCGTCTTCTGCGCGTTCAAGGGTGGGCAGCTGTATGCCGCGGCATGGGTTGCGGGGTATGTACTGGAGTAGTTCGGCGGTTTTCATGGCCGCTGATAACAGCCCGTGCATGTTGTGGACACTCTTTGGGGCGACGCCCTCTGCTGTGAGGCTCTTGATCCACTGCATAATGTCGCGGTAGCCAAAATCGTGGATTGCTATGGGGCCTATGGCGTTGCGGATGTGCAGATCGAGTATCCGCTGGTAAGTTGCAACCGTCCCGGGGGAGGGTCGAACCAGGAGATCGATGTGTTCCTGGACAACCTCTGCAACAGTAGGGGTTCCGGGCCGGGCCTTAAGTAACTCTGGGTCCGGAGGCCGGCCGTACTTTTGGAGATGCTCAGTCAGACGGTTGGCCTCAATCTCGGTCCGCACGGTCAGGCGGCGTTGGCGCCGCGTCCCGAGTTCACGCCAACGCACCGAGTATGCGATCGACCAATCCCAGCGGATGCGTGTGCTGATGCTGACCACGAGGACAGGCTACGCCCGGCTGTTCAGGCTTCCAAGGCTTCCGCAACCGAAGGAACGTCTTCACACCACTTGGTGTGGCGCTGGCCGATCCCGCGTGGCGAATCGAGGCAAGATCAGCGTGGCACCAGATGCCGGGAAATCTCGGCGGCAGACTCCCGCAGTTCGATGGTGCCTGCGGCGACACCAACGACAAGTTCGAAGCCCTTGTCTGTGGTGAAGTCGTGCCTGTAGCCGTTGACCCACAGCAGCAGCACCATGAGCGTCCACGCAGTCCGTTTGTTTCCGTCGATAAGTGGATGGAACCTGGCGACGGATTCAAGCAGCGCAGCGGCCTTCAAGGCAAGATCTGGATAAGCTTCCGCGCCCATGACGGTTGTGGCCGGCCTGGCCAGCGCCGAGGCCAGCAGGCCGACGTCGCGGATGTGGAAGCCGTACCTGTCAACGACTTGAAGGGCGTCTTCTATGTCCAGGTATGCTGTCACGCATCCTCAAGCCGGGTCAGCAGTTCAGCGTCGTGGCTCATGACGAAATCAAGGCCTTCGCTGATTTCACGTCGGCGGGTATGGCGCTGCAGGACCAGCTCTGCGCCTTGGAGCAGGAGCGCGGACTTGGAGGTGTGTTCCTCGGCGGCCAACCTTTCCAGCTTGCGGTCAAGCTCTTCAGGGACGCGCAGATTCATTGCCATGGCCCAATGGTACCAAAACGGTACCTCCTGGGAATGCCGTTGGGATTATCGCGTCAAGCGCGAGACGGCGGAAACCCGGCGCCACGCTTCCCAGGCCCGGTCACCCCTTTGCTTCAAGAGGAGCCGGCGGTGGGTGGAGGAGGCGTGATCGTGCATCAGATGCAACAATCACTACTTTACTTTACATAAGGTTCGTTATCGGCAGGCGCACGTGGAGCAAGGGCACCCACCTGCCGGCCGAGTTGAATTCTCATTGTCGTGAGCTTGCCCTAAGAGCGAACCCTTGAGGGTGGCACACAAAAGAGTGCCAAGGGGACTGGAACGCAGCCTTGTAGATGCGGCATCGAAGGTGTCCGGGCTATTCCTGCCCTGGGATGGGCGCCGGTTTCGTTCCCAGGAGTGTGTTCAGGCCCCAGCCGAGGATGGTGATGAAGATGATTGCTGCGGCCATGGAGACCAGCTGTGCGGGGTTCGTCAGTATGCCGAGGCTGACGATAAGGGTTGTTGCGCCAGCCGGTGGATGGGGCTTGCGGACCCACGTCAATACCAGGGTGGTCAAGGCCACCGAGAGGGCCCCGGCCAGGAGGTGTGGTGGGGTCAGGCCAGCGGCGGGAACCGATGGGTCGTCCTGCAACCCGAAGCCGTAGAGGCACGCGGTGCCGGCCAGAAGCCCGACTCCGTGCCCTATGAGTGCGTTGGATGGCCGGGAGGAATCCTCCTGCGGGGATTCGAAGAACAACATTACCGTTGGACCCAGGCTGGGGAACAGCCACGGGCTATGCAAAGCCAGCCCGACGGCGCCGCTGGCTGAGAGAACAACCAGTGACAGTATCGCTGCGTACAGGGCTGGACCTGGACGCCCGCCCGATTCTGTCAGCCGGGCGTGGATCGATTGCTTCGACATAAGGTCTCCTGCCGATCGTCAGAGTCCTGTTGGGTGCAGGCAAGGAACCGACCGTGTCCGGTATAGTTCCGGGGATGTAAGCCTCCATGGCCGCTAGCGATTGATGACCTGCACGAGGGTCCACGGCGATCAAGGACTTTATTTTGCTGCGATGAGGGCTTGCGGGGCTGCTTGTTTCATCCGTGTTTGCAGCCATTTGAGCTGGGTACTGGTTTGGCCGTCGCAGTCGTTGACGATACCGAGAAGTTCTTTGTCCCTTAGCCCTTGGGCTGCTTGCTTGATCATTGTCCAGGTGATATCGACCAGACTTGCGAGGAGGTAGAGGTCCTGCAGGTCCCGTAGGAGACCTACCGGGCCTGACCGGGAGTTCTGTAGACCGTCAGCGTGGAGCCTTTCGGGCTCGTCCTCATCGTCGACTTCCCCGTACCGTTCGATGATGGGTTGAAGCGCTTGTTGGTGTTGATCGCATTGGTCCGCGAGGGCCTGGCAGAGGAATTGAACGTCGGGTTCATGCCCGTGCCCTTCAGAGACCTGACGGAATGATTGGGCGAGGGTGCCTTCGGCTTTGTACAGCAGGCCGAGATAGACCGGGAGTTTCATGGCTGTTCCTCCTTAGTGGCTACTGCGGGCGCCGCGGCAGGGGCGATCCTTTCGGTGGATTGTGCTGCCGGTCCGCCGGCTGTGGGGAGCAGGTGTCTGCGTGCCTTTCCGCGTGTGGCGGGGCGGGAGGCTGTCGTGGTGGGTGCCGGTGACGGGCCGGTACCTTCGGCGATTTTCGTGACCCGGACTGCTGCGTTCTTCAGAACGGGTTGTTTGGAGACCGGGTCCCATTCGGTGAGGGTGAGTTCGTTCGCTGCCCGGGGACTGGTGCCTTGTGCACCGTCTTGGTCCCAGTACCCGTAGTGGAAGGGGGCGAAAATGGTGCCGTCGCGGATATCGCTGACCCGTACCGGTGCGGTGATGTGTCCTCGCCGGGATTCCACGCGCACGATGTTGCCTTCGGTCACCCCGTAGCTTTCGGCGTCCTTCACTGACATTTCGACCCATGCATCTCGTGCTGCGTGGTTGAGTTGGGGGGACCTGCCGGTCTTGGTGCGGGTGTGGAAGTGATAGACGGTGCGCCCGGTCGTGTATAAGAGGGGGAATTCCTCATCCGGTGTTTCATGGGCGGGATGGTAGGGGGCGGTTTTGAAAATGGCCCGTCCTGCCGGGTTCATTGCTTTGTAGGCTTCGGGGCCTACCGTTGCCCCGGTGAGCAGGTCGTGGCCGTAGGTTTCGCAATACTCGGGGTCTGTGGGGAACACGCCGTCATGGTAGAGGCGCACCGTACCGTCGGGGTGGTTCTCGTTGCATGGCCAGGGCACGCCGCTGCCGCCGCGGAGCTTGTCGTAGGTGAGGCCCGTGTAATCACAGGGTCGCCCGCGGGTGCATTCCTTCCACGCGTTGAATGCGTCCTCGGGTTGGTTCCAGTCCAGCAGGGGTGATCCGTCGAGTTGTTGGAAGCCCATCCGCGCGGAGTAGTCCAGGAAGGTGCGAAGGTCGCTGCGGGCTTCCCCGGGCGGTTCAACGGCCTTTTCAGACAGGTGGACGGTGCGGTTCACGTTGGTGAACGTGCCGGTTTTCTCTCCCCACGCCGCGGCGGGCAGGACGACGTCGGCGAACTGGGCCGTCTCTGTCAGGTACAGGTCCTGCACTACCAGGAACAGGGAGTCACTGGCCAGAATGTCGCGGATTCGGGGTAGTTGTGGCATCGACACGGCGGGGTTCGTGGCAGAGATCCAGAGGAATTCGATGGATCCCTGTTCGACGTATCGGAAGATCTGCATCGCATGGGTGGGCGGGGCCCAATGCGGGATGATCGCCGGGTCCACGTTCCACAGCTCCGCGAGTTCCTGGACGTGGTCAGGGTTTTCCCAGTTCCGGAAGCCGGACAAATCGCCGTCGGCACCGCATTCTCGGTTGTTCTGGGCTGTCGGTTGCCCGTTCATCTGCAGGATGCCGCATCCTGGTTTGCCGATCATGCCGCGGAGCAGGTGCAGGTTGTTGACTGCGCATGATGCCGCCGTCGCCTGGGACGACTGATAAAACCCTTGCAACACCGTTGAGAGAACCCGCTCCGAGGTTCCGAAGATTTCCGCGGCGCGACGCACATCCTCAGCTTCCACGCCGCAGGTGTCCGCCACCGCTTCCGGGGTCCACGGCTCGACCGTGGACCTCAGCTCATCAACATTCATCGTGTGGCGGTCAATGTAGTCCTGATCAATCCAGCCATTGACGAACAACTCGCGGACCAGGCCGTGCATCAGGGCCAGATTGGTCCCGGGCCGGACCGGCAAATGTACTTCTGCGTGCCGGGCAACCTCGGTCTCCCGCGGGTCAACGCACACGATCCTGGGCCGGTCCGGACCGGCGATCCGGTCCAGCACCCGCGACCAAAGAACCGTTTGGGTTTCGGCCATGTTGTGCCCGAACAAGAACATCGCATCGCACTCGTCAATATCCACGTAGCTGCCGGGCTGGCCATCGGAGCCAAACGACTCCTTCATCGCCGCTGCCGCCGTCGCCGTACACAGACGCGTGTTCCCGTCCATGTGCGGAGTGCCGATACCGGCCTTTCCCACGATCGCCTGGGCGTAATACTCCTCAAGGAACAACTGTCCACTGGTGTAAAACCCGTGCGACAACGGGCCCTTCGTGTCCAGAAGGCTCCGGCTTCGTGAGACGATGCGTTCCATGGCCGTGTCCCAGTCGGTCTCGACCAGTTCGCCGTTCTCCCGCACCAGAGGACGGGTCAGCCGGTCCTTGTTCTGCACTCCCTGCCAGCTCGCGAAAAGCCCTTTGGGTCCTAGCCGGCCGTGATTGACGATGTCCGCGGCGCGGCCGCGGACCCCGACCATCACCCCGTCCCTGACGCCGATGTCGATGCCGCACCCGTTGCTACACAGCACACACGCGGACTGGACCCATACCTGCACATCCGATTCCGCGACTCCCTGGGCCAGAACCTGGTCTACCCGCACCGGCCACCGCTCACCCCGGCCGAACGGCGTTCGGGTTCCCCAAATCTGGGCTATACGATCAACCATGACCATCCTCCATCGCACAAGGGCCCAAGCCACAGCGTTCCGGCTGCAAGGAGTGAGCCAACCCCGGGTGAGTGGTTGCCGCGGGCTACCACCACTGATGTCAAACTAGACCTACCCACACGGCTCCGTCCATAACGTCACCAGAGGCAAATTCCGTTCCGCGACAGTGGCTCGGGGAAACTGGCTAATGAGGTGGTGCGAGCGTTTTGTCGGAAGTCACCGACGTGCCTGGGTCTCCGCTACCGAGACAGACCAGTCCTTTGCGGTCGCGGCCGTACTGGCGTCACCCTCGGCAACCTCCGCGGCACTTGGCTCGCCACGTACATCGGTGAAGGCAGGGTCATGAGGGCAGCCCTTGAGGACAGCTGTCGGCGGTAGGTCCAGGCTCCGCGAAGTTGTCTCCTCAAGGTGCGGAAACGACGAAGGTCCCTGAGCATGAACCATCTGATGCCGAGCGAGGCTGCCGACAACGGCTTTGGAGGAGTTAGACTCACAAGGACTCACAAGACTCACAAGGACTCACAGATGGCGATGATGAACCCGTTCCGCCCAACAGCCGGCGCCACTCCCCCTGAACTCATCGGACGTCAAGGAACGCTCGATGAATTTGAATATGGATTGCAGATTGGATCCGGGGCACCCGGGCTGTTGACCATCATCACCGGGGCGCGGGGCATCGGCAAGACTGCCTTGCTCAGCGTGGCCCAAGACAAGGCAACACAACAAGGGTGGGTTGTGGTTGCTGAAACCGCGACCTCCGGGTTCGTTGGCCGGATCGGCGAGACCATGCGGCTGCACTTGGACGAACTCGGATCCGGCCCGTCGGGGCGAAAGATCACGGCCCTTGGCGTGGCAGGTTTTACCCTCACCACCCAGTTGCCGCCGGAGCGTCAGGTTGATTGGAGGCGGCTGGGAAACCAACTGCTCAACCTTCTCGCGGAGAAAAAGACCGGGCTGCTGTTCACCGTTGACGAGATTCATTCCGCCGATCGCACAGAGCTGTCCCAGCTCGCTGCCGACGTCCAGCATTTCATCCGCGAGGGGCTTCCGATAGGACTGATCTTCGCCGGGCTGCCGGCCGCGGTCTCGGACTTGCTCAACGAGGGAGTGGCAACTTTCTTGCGCCGGGCTGAGCGCATCGACCTGCACGCCGCCACGATCACCGAAGTTGAACGCTCTTATGCCAGCACCTTCCATGACGCCGGCATCAGGGTCCCCGATGACCTGGTCCGGTACGCGGCGAAGGCGACCGGAGGGTACCCTTTCCTGATCCAGCTCATCGGCTACCAACTCTGGCGACAAGCCGAAATCAACAACAGGGCACTTGAAAAGACGAACGTCAGCCAAGCCATCGACGCCGCTACCCGCCGCCACGAGGCGACAGTCATCGAAGCAGCGCTCTCCACCGCATCAGACAAAGACAAAGACTTCCTCCGCGCCATGGCTGAAGACGAGGGCCCCGTCATCGCCGGCGACATAGGAAAACGACTCAACGCCAAGAGCAACGTCGTCGCCAACTACCGCGCCCGTCTCATCGCAGCGGGACTCATCGAAGCCCCCGCTTACGGCAAAGTCGACTTCGCCATCCCCGGCTTGCGCGAGTACCTGCGCAAAACAAGCATTCAGTAGCCAGCCCGCCACCCAAGCCCAAAGCACGGTCTAGCGGACGCCTATCTGCTCCGCCGCGGCATGCTTGTAGTGGGACTGTCGGAATAACGGTGGATCCGGGGTTGGCCTGACACGCCGGGCTTGCCTGGCGGGGAGGACTGATCATGAGCGACACCATGGATCCCATGGCGACTGATGTGGATCAGCAAGAGTTGGCGCGGCAGCTCCTGTCCCAAGCCAAGGAACAGGGGTTGGAACTTGTTGGCCCGGGAGGGCTGTTGAACAAGCTGACCAAGAACGTCCTGGAGACCGCGCTGGAAGCGGAAATGGACGAGCATTTGGGGTACGGAAAGCATGACGTGGCCGGGCGTGGGAGTGGCAATTCCCGTAACGGTACCCGTTCGAAGACAGTGCTCACCGAGATTGGCCCGGTGGAGATCGATGTGCCCCGGGACACCGGGTCCACATTTGATCCCCAAACGGTGAAGAAGCGCCAGCGTCGGCTGACCGGTGTCGATGAAATCGTTCTGTCCTTGAGCGCGAAAGGGCTCACGACCGGGGAGATTGCGGCGCACTTCGCCGACGTGTTCGGCGCGAAAGTCTCCAAGGACACCATCTCCCGAATCACAGAGAAGGTCGTCGGGGAAATGACCGAGTGGCAGAACCGTCCTCTGGACCGGGTGCTCCCGGCGATGTTCATCGACGCGATCCACGTCAAAGTCCGTGATGGGCAGGTCGGCAACCGGCCCATCTACGTGGCCATAGGCGTCACTACCAACGGTGAACGGGACGTCCTGGGATTGTGGGCCGGCGATGGAGGTGAGGGAGCTAAGTTCTGGCTTGCGGTACTTACCGAGATCAAAAACCGAGGCGTGGAAGATGTTTGCATCACCGTCTGCGACGGGCTCAAAGGCCTGCCGGATGCAATCAACACCGTCTGGCCCCAGGCCGTGGTGCAAACCTGCATCGTGCATCTGGTTCGGAACACCTTCCGGTATGCCTCCCGGAAGAGTTGGACCGAAATGGCCAGAGACCTTCGCCCGGTCTACACGGCACCATCAGAGGCTGCGGCCAAGGAACGACTCGAGGAGTTCACCGGCAAATGGGGCCGGCAATACCCGGCCATCACCCGGCTCTGGCTCAATGCTTGGAGCGAGTTCGTTCCCTTCCTGGACTATGACGTTGAAATTAGGAAAGTCATCTGCAGCACCAACGCCATCGAATCACTCAACGCACGATACCGCCGAGCGGTCCGGGCACGCGGACACTTCCCGACCATCCCCGCCGCTCTTAAATGCCTCTATTTGGCCACCAGGGCACTGGACCCTACGGGCCGAAGCAGAGCACGATGGATAGCAAGGTGGAAACCGGCACTGAACGCCTTCGCCATCACCTTCGAAGGCAGAATCACATAATGCCAACACCCGAATCCACCGTTAAACGGACACTCCCCTTGTAGTCGGCAATTGGAGGCGTGTGGAAGGGGCTGCAGGACGCGACGGCTTTGTGACGAGGAGGTGTGTCCTTCTTCTGACAGGATGGCTGGATGAAGGAAGCCCAGATACCAGTAGTTAGCGCTGTGTGCATGACGGATAACAATTCCTCGCTGCGGATGAGGCGGTCGTGACAGCGGGTGAGCTTGCTAGGGATCGGGTGCTGGCCCAGAGGGGTTTGCCGGTTGCCGTACCGGGACGTGAGGTAACTGTTCCGGTGCCCTCGGAGCGGCTGCAGAATCTGGTGGAGTTAGCCCGTACAGTGTGCGGTCAGCCGGTGACCGCGATTAACATCATCACGGAAGACCTGCAGTACCAGGTGGCCAGCGCCGGGTTGGAACCTTATCTGTATAGCCGCGAGGATTCGATGTGCGCCGTTGGTTTCTTGGACGGGACCTCCACTGTGGTGGAGGATGCGTCGCTCGATCCCCGGTATAGCACTAATCCGTTTGTCGATGGACGCCGCGGTGCGATCAGGTTCTACGCGCCCGTGCCGCTGGTCAGCCACGATGGGTTTGTCCTCGGTACCCTCTGCGCAGGAGCAAGAGAAACCGGCACGCTCAGCGACCGGTAACGCCAGGGTCTGGAGATCCTTGCAGCAGAAGTTGTTGAGGCCCTCGCGTTGGAGCACCGGGCGAAAGAACTTGCCAGCGCTGACCGAGGCGCAGCGGAGCAACACCCTGCTTGCCGAGTTCGCCGGCCGTATCAGCCACGACCTGCGCAACCCCCTAACCTCCATCCTCGGTTACGTTGAACTCAGCCAGACGGCAGCCCTGGAAACTCCTGATGTGGCGATAACCCGGTACCTGGATGTAGTGACCGGTTCCGGGCAGAGGATGCTAGACATGGTCGAAGACGTCCTCGCCTACGCCACCATCGGCGGAGATGTCCGGCCCGGCCGGCTCTCCCTCTGCGCCCTGGTTGACGACGTCGTCAAAGACCTTGACGCGAGCCTTGAGGCAAGCAGAGCTTCGGTGGACTGCGACGAACTAAGCTTCAACGCCGATCCCGTCCAAATGAGAGTGCTGCTCCAGAACCTGATACATAACGCGGTAGCGTATGCCCGGCCCGGCGTCCCCCCGGCCATCCGCGTCACAGGTGAACGGTCTGACGAGGGTGTAGTCCTGCGAGTGATTGACAACGGGAAAGGAATCCGTGAGCCGGATCGGAAGCGCGTTCTGGATCCCCTGGTCCGCCTGCACCGGAAAGGCGACCCGCCAGGAACCGGGCTAGGCTTGGCGACCTGTGCACGGGTGGTGGCCGCCGCCGGTGGCCGGCCGGAGATCGGTTCTGCGACCGGGCACGGGACGGGAATTACCATCTGCCTCGGCAGCGGCAGCTGACCCCGAACTCCTTCTGCCTCGCTGGCCCTTGCGTCAGTTAGCGAGGTCACTCCTAGCGAACTTCAAAAACGGGATGTAGCGTTTGGATAAGGAACTCCGGCCTACCGCTCTTGGCCGGAGTTCCGATGCCCGGACAAAGCAGTAAAACTCGTAGGCTGACGGAACGTCCGTTATGCGGCTCAGCGTCACGTCCCGGGGGAGTCGGGTGTGGGCAGTCCCGCATCGCCGAAAGAGGTTTACTGTGGCGTTAGGTGTCGGGGTTCTTGCGAAGGTACTCTCGGAGGCCGGGAATGGCGTAGTCAACTCTGCCGTGTCCGGTTGATTCAATGAGCCCTGCGTCGAGGAGGCGGTTCCTGTATTTCGCAACGAGGGTTGGTCGGGATCCTGTGCGCTCTATGATGTTGGCCGCCGTTGAAGGGCCGTCATCGATGGACATGGCATGGAGGAACTCCCGGTCCTTGGCCGAGGCGGCCGCCAAGGCTGCTTCAATGACGACGCGTTCGTTGCGTCGGATGCCGGCAGTTATGGCTCTGTCGACCGCATCGGCTGAGAGCTGTCCATTGTTCTTCTCGGCTTCTCGCCAGAGGAAGTAGCCGATGAGTTGGATCAGGAAGGGGTATCCGCCTGTGGCTGCTGCTGCCGCACGGACCAGTCCAGGTGCGATGTTGATGTCTGCAGCGGCGAACGTGTCGGTGTAGGACTTCTCGACGTCGAGGATGGCCGCGGCGTGCAGGTCGATTTTGTCGGCCCTGCGAAGGAATGTCGCAACACCTTCGTTGAGTAGGTCCGATACTGCTGAGGGCAGTCCCGCGAAGATCAACGCGATGGGCAGCCGGTCCTGGATGAAGTGTTGTACGTTGGCGGCCAGTTGGGCGAGCTCGGCGCGGTCTGCGGCGTGGATCTCATCAACCGTGATCAGCAGACCCGTTCCGCGTTCATCAAGGAGGGTGAGAAGGGCTTCTCCCAGTTCTCGCCAGTCGACCTGGCGTTCGGGCGTCAGCTGGGAGGTGACGCTGAAACCTGCGATTGACACCCCGGTGATCCGACGGCGGGATTCAGGGTTGTCGGCCAGTTCCTGGGTCAGCCGGCGCATCTTTTCCCCGATGCGACCCATGAACGTGCCGGTGGCAGTCTCAGCAATGACAGCCCACCCGTGTTCGCGTGCGACGTCGTGGGCCGCCCCCAGCATGACCGTCTTCCCGATACCCCGGGCGCCAGTGAAGATGGACAGCAAACCCGGCGCACCCGAACCTAGCTCCAGGCCATATTCGAACTCGTCAAGAAGCCCGGAACGGCCGATGACTTCCGGAGGGGTGGCCCCGGCGGTGGGCCTGAAGGGGTTCTCGGGCGTGGGCACTTAGCTCTCTCCAGGATCAGGTGAATCTAGGTGAATTTGGTGAATTCAGGCAAAGGGGTGAATTTGGTGAATACCCACATGCTAGCGCACCTACCGCCCCTGAACGGAACTAACAACGCGTTGGCTTGAGGGTTTGAAGCGGCAATCCGCCGAGAGTTTATCCGGTCATGTCCTGGCCGTCCTGCTCGTGCCGACGGGCTGCCCCTGACGAGGCGGCGCGGTCTGGTTGATGACGGGGGAATTGGCCTTTGCCGCACCAAAATCGCGGGCTCTTTTGTGCGGACGTTTCCGTCAACACGACATAACATCGGTTATCGGTGCGCGCCCCGAAATGGACTGGGGGAGGAACCCGTCATCGAAACAGGAACCATCCTCAGCTACGCGACTGAATACATTGCGGCTACGGGAGCGGCGTTCATCCTGTTCTTGCCTGTCATCGTGTTGCTCGTCGTCCTGCTCATCGCCGGCGATGTACTGCGACTGTTGCTGCTGCCCTTCATCGCCCTATTCAACAACCTCCGACGGCGGCAGGAACCCAATCTGGATCCGTCCTGGCTCTGGACCGGCAACGCTAACCACCCCCGCTATTACCGGTTCCGCCCACACGCCACAGGTCCGCCTTCAGAACGGTATGCGACATCGGGACGCCTCCTCGGATGTGAGGCGTCGCTGCGGGGTTCTGGCGCCGACAGCCGCGGGCCGCCGGCTTGGCAGCCCGCGGCGTCAGATTCGGGTTTTAGTCGTCGGGGTGTTGGGTGAGCCAGCTGGGAAGCTGATCGTGTCAGTGGTGCCGTTTTCTGGGGTTCCGGACAGTGTGAACTCGCCGCCGCGAGCTCTGGCGATGGTGCAATTTGGCGAAACCGGATCGTCGCCGTTCCGGTGCAAGGCGTATGAGTGGTTTGAGGAGATTGGCCTGGCCTTTGATGCGGCAAAAGAATTTGCTTTCTGATCTCTGGTTATTTGCTTTCGGTTTCTACGGATTTGAGGTTCTTGTGTCAACGAATATGGCAGCGGACTTTGCTGGACGCGCTTAGCCTCGGAGCAAATTCAACCACCCAGGACGTACTCTACGTGTATAGGGAAATGACAGATCCAGGGACAATCAAAGTGCCCGATCGTCGCAAGGCGACTGGCATTTTCCGATGTCAGCACTGCGAAATCCACTGACACCGGACACGTTTCTCACCCAACCTGTCATCCCGATCTTGCCCTTTCGGTGACTGGAGAAGGTCTGAAGCCAGGCATGCTGCAATCACTTCGCCAATTTGCGGAAATGGCGATTTGAATGAGAAAAATCCGACAGATTCCTCTCATCCAACTTGTCAGTTCCCACGTCGACGCCGATATCTATATTGAAAACGGACAGCAGGATCTAGAAAAGCTCCACTTTCCCTAAGGGGAAGAGCATTCTCTGTTTAGACCGCCGCCAATGCTCCCGATCAACAATTTGATCAAGGCTTAGGCGTTGAGCCTAAATACTTCTATTTCGTCTCCTTCAAATATTAGCCGTCGCTCCTGTCCATCGGGCCGCATCCAGAAGAAGCGGGCGTCGTCCGCTATTCCGTTTACTGTCGCCAGCTCAGTAGGGCGGCCCGGTCGCCTGAGAGCGACACGATCACCGTTCTCTAGGTCAACCCAGTCTTCATAGGTGAGCGGTTCAAGTTGTCGCTTTGCCGATCTATGCATCAGGACCCTCTCCCGGCGGTTGGTGCTGTTGGCGAATGAGCCCGAACGGGACTGCTTGGTGGATTTGCACGGTGTATATACCAGGGCGGGTGCGCGTCACGAGGATTCCAACGGGCTGAGCAATGGCCGCGTCTTTGATGTTCTCCACTGCTCCATTGAGAGCATCGTCCAGCTGGGATGAGTTCTGAACTTCTACCTCAACTCTGTCTAATGACGTATGAAGTGGGGCAAGAACTGTCATAGGTACTAACATCCTTCTCACACGAGAAAGTGGCACTCAACCGGGGTTGGATTTGTCCTTGGACTACAAGCTAGGCTCAGCTGCCCTTCCCGGGTTAATCGATGGGTCGCAATCAATGGCTTTCTACCGATCTGAAGTGGGGGAATTTCCGGATGGGATCTGGTCCGGCCGTCAAGACGCTGGGGAGTATCGCCAGATACTTGACTGACGTTCATATAGAGAACTGCCCTATCCGATGGAGAAAGAAACATACCCCCGCTATTAAGGGTGATGGATGCTCAGGTGTGGTGCCCTGTCTTGAAGATAGATATGAATGAGTTCCCGCATTCTAACGGCGCCGAAGCTTGCCCCATGTCCGGGATGCACAACGTGCACGGGCAGGGAGTTGAGGCGGATCATGCTGCTAATGTAATCCTCGATATTCGATTCGTGGAGTTCATCGAGCAAGATGTCGTCGTACAGGACATCACCGCTGAAGAGAACTCCGCTGGCTTCATCGAAGAGGCAAATGCTGCCTGGGGTGTGGCCGGGCAGATGAAGGACCCGAAACTGCCGATCCCCGAGGTCGATGAGGTCACCCTCCGTGAGAGGGTGAGTGATCGGGGCGGGCTTGATGGCGTAGCTGTCGGGATCGTACCCGTCGAATGGCAGCGCGGCGAGCAGGTATTCGTCGGCGTCTGGCCAGTCCAGTCCCAATTGTTTGGCAAGTACCGGGCCGCGAAGTGAACCGACGATTCCCTGGCCCATAGATTCTGCTGGGTGAGCGCGGCGGTCCTTGAATTCGTGGGCGGCCCCGGCATGGTCAAGGTGGGCGTGGCTTACTACGAGGATGGGGTTGTTGGCGAAGAGTTCAGGAAGGGCTTGCTGCAGAGATGCAACCCCGAGGCCTGCGTCTATGACAAGGTCGCGATCCCGGCCCCGGACGTGCCAGATGTTGGCTTGAAGGAGTTCATGGACGTGGGGTTCATCGATACGGGTGATCGTCTCCGATACGTGCTCGGTGCGATACCAGGCTTGGGCGACTTCCAGGTTCCAGCTCACAGGACCACCTGTTCGCCATTGGGATCGGTCACGAGGTTCTGTCGTTCGTGCAATACCCGGCGGGCCTGAGGGCCTTCAACAGCTGCGTAAATGCCACCGCCAAGAATAGCTCCGACAAAGATGGAGATGTTCATTCCGCCCAGCGCGTTGGTGATCGGTCCGGTGTAGAAGGTAGTGCTGAGGCAAAGAAAGGTACCGAAACTGCCAATAAGCAGCGCGCCACACCCGCCAAGGTTGAAACCGCCATGGAACCAGTATTTGCTGCGTGAGCTTGTGTCCTGCAGGGCTGGTCCGTCATATCGGTTCCGGCGCAGGAATGTATCCACTGCGTAGATTGCCATGGCCGGGGCCAAGAGGGCCAGCGTTGCTTCGAGCATCCCGGAAACCGCGTCGAGGAAGTTCACTACGAGCACCGCGTAAAGGGTGGTTCCGACGGCAACAACTGCATCGAAAATGACTGTTACCGATCGCTTCCACGGGACGCCGGTGGCGAGCAGCGCCAAGCCTGTGCTGTACGCGGTGAGGGCGTTGTTGGCGACGGAGCCTATGACGATGACGAGGAGGAACACCGAGTAGAACCAGGGAGGCAGAATTTGGGCCATCGCTACTTCCGGGGTGCTCATATCGATGACGGTGCCTGCCAGGACACCCAGGATCGCGATTCCCGAGGACGGAATAAATCCCCCCAAGGCCGTCCACAGCGCCGTGGCACGTGAACTTGTCGCTGCCGGCAAGTAACGCGAGTAATCAGCGCCGACCTGCCAGGACAACGGTCCCGAGGCGATAATGGCAAAACCCCCCGCAGCCACGACCCACAGCGGCACGCCCGAAAGTACACCGGCTTCAGGGACGTAGTTGAAGTTGGCGCGGCTCACGACGAAGAAAGCCAAAAGCGCCAAAGCGGCGAGCAGGGTCCAACTGAACCAGGGGCCAAGCTTGAGGATGGTGGCGTGGCCGAAGACGCCGATAGTGAAGGTGATAGCCGCCAGCACCACAACAATCAATATCTTGATCAGCACTGGTGCGTCTCCCATGAACTGCTCAACCAGCGCGAACCCGGCCATCGCGCCGACCGATAGGTTGATCGCCTCATAGAGCACTCCGACAAGCCACCCCACCACAAACTGGACAACCCTATTGCCATTAACACCGAAAAATGCCCGGGCGATGACTTCGCTGGGACTTCCGGACGCCGGTCCGCTGATGGACAGATAGCCCACCCCTAGCCAGGCGATGTTCCCGGCGAGAATCACCAGTATCGCCTGCCAAACATTAAGCCCCAGAAGGACCATGAGGCCTCCAAGGACAAAGTAGAGGTACGTGATGTTTGATCCGGCCCAGACAGCAAAGAGTGAGCGCGGTGACCCGCGGCGTTCGCCCTCTGGCACGTAGTCCGTTCCGTGGGTTTCGATCTGGCCTGCACGGTTGCCGGCCGCTACTGCTTGAATTTGTGCGGACATCCCTTGCTCCCTTGCAAGTCTTGTAAGAGTCAAAGGAACAGTAGCCAGCTATTGACCCATAGGTCAATAGCGATAGTATTCACGAAAGTACTATGAAGTACCCAATTGCAGGTGCCGGCTCTGACCGTGAAGAACCATAGTTAGATACCGGAAGGATGTGTGCAGCGGATGGCTCTGATGTCCACTTTTGCTTGCTTTAGGAAGTAAAAGTGCCCGGACGGACACCCAGCTCGCGCTCGGCTGTCGCGAAGAGCATTTCCTGTACCGCGGGGTAGTCAAGGGAGGACTCTGAGAGAGCTGTCCGGATGGCGGAGGCCGCCACTTGGCCGTCCAACAATGCCAGGATGCGAATAGCTGCCCGCGCTGGGGCGTCGACTTTGAATTCTCCCGCGTCAACGCCTACGGTTATTGCCGCTTCGAGCGTCTCGACGTCGCGCTCCATCTGGTTGATCACTGCCTGGCGCAGCATCGGCCGGTCGGCCGCCTGCCTCCATGCGTCCAACCAGAGGAGTCCCATCTCGTCCCTGGTCGAATCGGTGTAGGCGCGGAGGACCGTCAGAACCTGCGCCGTGCAGGTTGGTTGCTGTTCCATTGCGCGGTTCAATGTAATGCGCTCCGCCTCTGCGAGTTGCGTGAACGCCGCAGTGATCAGTGCGTCGACAGTGCTGAAGTAGTGCATGACGAGCCCGGACCTCACTCCAATGCGTTCGGCGACCCGCCGGGCTGTCACACGTCCCAGCCCCTCTTTCAGTCCCAAGGCGGCCGCGGCCTTGACGATCTCCCTCCTGCGGTCCTCCGGGTCCTTGCGACGGGCTATTGGGGCGGGTGCTGCCTGGCTCATGGGTCCACTCTATTGGCACTGCCGCGGTCCATCTTTGCTGCCGCCTGCAGAGTCAATGTTCCTCCTTGAGGACTCTCAAATGGATCCAGGATTCCACGTTCCGAACCTCAGGCAAGGCCCGGATCTGGTCGGCCGCACGGCGCACCGAGTTCCCGTCAGCACCGTGAACGGTGGCAATGACGTCGTGCTGGCCGATGCTTGAGGCCAGGAAGGTGCATCCCGGAATCCTTTCCGACGATTCCGTGAGACGTGTGGCCGGACCGGTAATCCTGAGGCCCAGACCCAACCTGACCACGCGCTCCTGGGATGCCGGGCGCAAACTGAGCCCTATCCTGACAATTCCCCTGGCGAGGATACGCATGACCCCTGTCCTTGCGGTTCCCGTGGACACCCCCGTCGTTGCCGCCATGGTCGTGTAGGTAGCCCTGGCGTCTTGGCGGAGAAGATCGATGAGGGCCAAGTCGAGCTTGTCAATAACCAGATTGGCGATTTCAGCGGGACGCATGATGTCGACGAGCAGTTCGGTGTAGATGCCGGATCACCGAGCCACACGTTCACCCCATGCTCCAATCAAACATTTGGTGGATTAAGGGGGATGAACACGACGTTGTTATCGACGCAGGTCTCGGTATAACGCCCCTGCGGCCACAATTACCCGAAATGTTTGACCAAAACCCACAACTCATCGTTACACACACGCATTTGGACCACATCGGCGGGGCACACGAATTTGAGGACATCGCCGTCCATGTCGCGGAAGCGACAACGCTAACGGCGCCAGGCCCAACTTCCCTGAGGACACGCGTCCTCTCGACATTCTCGGGATCGAAGTCCGTCCCGAGGAAGATGCCTCGATGCTACGGAAACTCCCCAACCCTATCTACGACATCGACAGCTACTCAGTCGAACCAGCCTTACCGACCAAATTGTTGCAAGATGGCGACATCCTGAACACTTTGCAGTTCCCCTTGGAAATTATGGCCACCCCAGGCCACTCGCCCGGCAGCATCTGCCTCTATGACCCAACCCGCAAATGGCTCTTTACCGGCGATACCGTTTACGAAGGAGCACTGCTAGATACCATCAGAGGCGCCAGTCGCTCGGATTACAGGGCAACGATGGAGCGGCTGTTACAACTGGAAGTCGAAACGGTATTTCCAGGGCATGGACCGGAGATGAGCCCGGATTCACTAAGGTCTATCGCGGAACAATACCTGGAGAGAACCTAAGCCGAGCACTACCCCGCTTCCGAAGCATTTGCAAAATGGGCTGTCCGCGGGCACGCTCCCGGTGCGCGGTGCTCTACTGCGGACGTTCCAGCTGTCGATTCACCGTAGAGCGGAGCTCGCCTCCGGGGACTCCCAGTGACCACTCCGCGACGTCAGTGACAAAGCGGGTAAAGGCTTCGTAGTCGAAGGCGCCTAGGTTGTTGGCATAAGCACCAACTCCGTCGATAGCGACAAGGATGCGGATGCTCGCACCGAAGGGATCATCCACTATGAAATTCCCAACGGCGGCCCCCTCTTCGATGAGCGTTGTAAGCCGCATTCGGTCCAGGTATTCCTGAGCCTGCAGGGCCTCGGCCAAAGCGGGGCTGAATCGGCAGAGGTGGCGAGCGTTCAGCCACAGGCGTGAGAGCTCGAAGGCTTGATTGCTTTCGATACGCGATATTAAGTGCGCCATGCGGGAGAGCGGGTCTCCCCGCTCGGGAAAAAGTTCCTCCCGCTCTACTGACACGGCTTCGACGAAGGCGGCGATTACCAAGTCTTCTGCGACGGGGTAGTAATGGCTGATCAGGCCGGGTCGTACGCCCAGCCGGGCGGCTACTGCACGCAAAGTGATCCCTTCGAGGCCCTCGTATAAGGCAATGGAGGCGGCCTCGTGGACGATCTCCGCGCGGCGTACTTCTGGAAGCTTTCGAGTGCGCTGGGCCGAGGAGCTTGACATCATGGGATTCAGTCTATTGGATAAGTGACCAATATCGCATTGGTCAAACGACCAACAGCGCTGATGATTGCGGCCGCATCGTCGTGTCACAACTTCTTGAGAGGAACAGCATGTCCCAGCCCATTAGGACTGATTTAGTCAGTCACCACGATGCATTGAACCGGCCGGAGACTCGGGGCATTGAACTTATTGGCTCAGCTGAACGCCGCGGACGGGCCCGAGACCTCTTCTCGGTCTGGGCAGCGCCGAACGTCAGTCTCCTGAGCTTCACCATGGGTGCGACCATGATCCTGCTTGGAATGGAGCTTTGGCAGGCCTTCCTGGTCATTGTTGCCAGCGGCATTCCATGGATCCTCACGGGCCTGGTGGCCATCAGCGGCCCAGCAGCAGGGACTTCCGGTTCGGTTATCACCCGAGCGATCTATGGGATCCGTGGAAACAGGGTTGTTGTCGCGTTTTGCGGCTGGTTTCTCTCTTCCGTCTTCCTGGCGCTCAATTGGCTTGCATCGTCATTCATGGGCGCAGAACTCCTGACACAGCTTGGCTTCACGGATCCAGTCCTGGGACCGGTGCTCGTCACTATCATCGTGGCTGCAGTTACCGTCCTGGTGGCGGTTTTCGGCCATGGCCTGATCATCCGCAGCTACGCCGTGGTCTCCGTAATTCTGCTTGTGATTTTCCTCCTGGCAACTGCTTTCATTCTGCCTCACGCCGACTGGAGCTACACCCCATCCGAGCCACTGCAGGGCATCCCGCTGTGGGCAGCGATAAGCATTGGCTTCACTATCCTTGCTTCCACTCCCCTTTCGTTTTCCAACAGCCCTGACATGGCACGCTATTTGCCGCGCTCGACCAAGCCATCCCACATCATCGCGGCAACCGCGCTGGGCGGAATTCTCCCGGCCACGTTCTTTACAGCGGTCGGTGCCCTGCTGGCCACTGGCGTGGACGCGGCAGCGATGGATCTGGGTATCGAGTCGGCGCTCCTGGCCCTGCTGCCGTCCTGGCTCGGACCGATTTTCGTGGTGGGCGTCATTATTAACACCATCGCGCTCAATGGCATGACCACCTACACAGCGAGCATGGCATTTCAGTCGATTGGAATCCCCATCCGACGCATCCCGGCAGCGGTGGTCGTGGGTGTAATTGGCACCGCTCTAACCATTTACCTGGTGATGTCAACGAGCCTGCTGGAAGCCGTTAACCTGATGCTGCAGTTATTGGTCCTGATTTCCGGGCCTACCATGGCCATCTTTGCCACTGATGTCATCCTCCGCCGTAACCGCTACGCCGGACATGAACTGTTTGACCAACGAGCAGGGGCGCCGTTCTGGTACACGGGCGGCTGGAATCTTCCTGGCATATTTGCCGTCGTTCTCGGAGGCACCGCAGCTTCATTGTTTGTGACTAGCAGCCTCTACACCGGTCCTTTGGCGACGGCCATGGGCAACGTTGACCTTTCGGTGCCGGTTTCCTTGGTTGTCACCTCGGTGACATATGTCCTGGGCACGCGCTCGGCGTTCGCTAGCCGGTGCACAGAAGGTGCCGTCCAGAAAGGGGTGGCCGCGTGACCAATGCCGTTGCCGTCGCAGCCACTGGACCGCACCCGGCCCGCTACCCGGGGGCGCAGGCAGGCCAACCAACACTGGACACCTGGCAGGAGGCTCCCAACAACAGGTGGGCGTTCTCCCATCTGGGCGAAATCCTCCCTACGGCGACGATCGCCCGCAGCCATCCGGCATCGCCCGAATCTCCAACCGTCCGACTCAACCACCTGGCGTCCGTGATGCCCGATCTGCAGCAGCGCCTTGAAGAGTCCTACACCGATGCTCTCCTTGTCCTGCAACGCGGGAAGGTAATCGCCGAGTACTACCGTCCTGGCTTCGGTCCTGACGACCGGCATTTGCTGATGAGCGTGTCCAAATCCTTGTGTGGCCTGCTTGTTGGAGCGCTTATTGATGCGGGCAGCATAAAACCTTCAGCCAAGGTTGTGGACTATGTTCCCGAACTTTCCACTTCCGTCTTCGACGGCCCAACTGTCCAGGATGTGCTGGACATGTCCATCAGCATCATCTACAACGAAGACTACGAAGATCCAGCCTCCGAAGTTCAGGCGCACGACCGCTCCTCCGGGTGGCGCGGTTCGCGTGCAGAGGATCCGGATGACACATACGCGTTTTTGACCACGCTTACGGGCGGCGGTGAGCTGGGCAAGTTCCAGTACTGTTCAGCGAACACTGACGTCCTTGCCTGGATCATCGAACGGGTATCGGGGCTTCGTTACTCCGAAGCGCTATCGAAGTACCTCTGGTCCAAGATCGATGCCGATCATGATGCCACTATCACCGTCGATTCCTCGGGCTTCGGCTTCGCAAACGGCGGGATTTCATGTACGGCACGCGACCTGGCCCGTGTGGGCCAGTTGTTGCTGGAGGACGGCGAAGGGCCAGGCGGCAAGGTCGTTTCGAAGCACTGGATCGAGGCGATCTTTGCAGGCGGAGACCGGAACGCGATGGTCGGAGCCTCTTTTATTGCTACCCATCCGCACGGTTCGTATACCAGACAGTGGTGGTGCACAGGGCACGAGCGCGGCATCGTGACCGGTATCGGAATCCATGGGCAGTACCTCTGGGTTGATCCGAGTGCCGACTCTGTCACTGTGAAGTTGTCCAGCTGGCCAGAGCCTGACAACGACCAACGCCATGAGCGGGACAACAAACTGCTGCTGGACGTGGGGTACGCCCTAGACGAGGCGGGGAACGAGCAAACGAACAGCAAGGAACACACCGCGTGAGCACGCAGCTATACATCAACGCCCGCATCTTCAGCTCCGACACCCGGCGGTGGGCGGAGGCCCTGCTTGTCCAGGGCGAACGGATCCTTTACGTGGGGGACGCTTTCACTGCACAGCGGCTGCGCCCAAATGCCGAAATCATTGACCTTGAGAACCGGCTCGTAGTGCCCGGTTTCGTCGACGGTCACGCACACGTGATCGGCACCGGCAAAGCCCTGGGGCAAGTCAGTCTCGGGGGTGCAGGAACCGTCGATCAAATCCAGCAACGAGTCAAGGCACGGGACATCGAACAGCCGGAGTCCGCCAGAATCTTGGTGTTTCGCTGAATTCGAACGCTCACTCATCAGGGAACGCCAGCGGGAAGGTATCGCCTGGCCAAGTAGCGCGGCGCCTACAAAGGACGTAAAAAGACCCTCACACCAGAACGGGCCGCCGAACTGTTCCAGCGCGCCGTCAGCGGTGTACCGAAAGCCCTACTTGCGCGTAACTATGGAATCAGCAGGGAAACCGTCTACCAGAACCTGCGCCACGCCAAGCAGGAGTGACCCGCTCCCCTACCGGCCTCGGCCGTAGCTTTACGGAATCACGGTTATCGGCGTTCAAACCACGGGAGTGGAAGTAGCCCCGGGAACCGCCGCCTCGTGATCAGAGTCCAAGCGTTTTGTAGCTCAGCATTGCGATCGAAGATGCGGGTGGGTCGCTGTCTGGGATTATCTTTGGTCAGCATCTTGGACGCTTCGTCGCTGAAATGCAGTCAGTCGAGTAACGCTAGGCCGAATTCAGCGACGACGGTTCGCAGTTCGCTGAGGTAGCGCTCTGCTTGGGCCCGCGGCCGAGGCAACACCATCCCGTAAAAAATTGCTATCGAGCCAGCCACTCGTTTACGGGACTAGGCGACCCTGGCGCCGGATGCAAGCTGTACGGCGACGTCGACGATCATGTCTTCCTGGCCGCCGACGTAGCCGGCTTTGCCAATTTCTTCAAGGATTTGCCAGGCGGGGACGCCGTATCGTTCCGCGGCGCGTTCGGCGTGGATGAGGAAGGATGAGTAGACGCCGGCATAGCCCTGCATGATGGACGCGCGGTCCATGATGGGCATGCGGATGATGATGGGCTTGACCACATCTTCGGCTGCAGACATCACGCCGTGGACGTCTACCCCGGTGTGGATATCGAGCCGTTCGAAGGCTGCGGCGAGGACTTCCGTGGGTGAGTTTCCTGCGCCGGCACCGAGGGCGAGCAAAGTGCCGTCGATCTGTTTAGCTCCCGCGCGGGCGGCGTAGACGGAGTTTGCAACGCCGAAGCTGAGGTTCTGGTGGCCGTGGAAGCCTACCTGGGCGTCGTTTCCGAGTTCGGCGACAAGTGCCGAGACGCGGGCAGAGACATCTTCAAGGATCAGGGCTCCGGCCGAGTCCACGACGTAGACGCACTGGCAGCCTGCATCAGCCATGATCCGGGCCTGCTTCGCCAGGTTCTCCGGGGTAGTGCGGTGGGAGAGCATCAAGAAGCCCACGGTTTCCATGCCCAGCTTGCGGGCGTGCTGGAAGTGCTGTATAGAGACGTCAGCCTCGGTGCTGTGGGTTGCGATGCGAGCAACGGAAGCGCCGGCATCATGAGCGAGGTTAAGGTCGTGGATGGTGCCCAGGCCCGGGAGCATGAGCACCGCGATTTTAGCATTCCGGGCTTCATCAACGGCGGTGCGCACCAGGTCCAGCTCCGGTGTGAGGGAGAAACCGTAGTTGAAGGAAGAACCGCCCAGGCCGTCGCCGTGCGTAACCTCGATGATTTCGACTTTGGCGTCATCAAGGGCACGGACCACTGAACGGACGTGCTGCTCGGTGAATCTGTGGCTCATCGCGTGCGAGCCGTCCCGAAGGGTGGTGTCCGTCAGCCGGACGCTCAGGTTCTGGGTCACGGTCATGGTTATGCTCCTACAGGTGTTGAAGAAATGGTTGCGTCCATGCGCTCAGCCAGCAGGTCAGCTGTGCGGGTGGCCGCAGCAGTAATGATGTCCAGGTTGCCGGCGTATTCGGGCAGGTAGTCAGCGGCACCCTTGACCTGAACCCAGACACCCACCCTGCCGTTCCCGTTCCAGTCATCGCGCGCCGAGTCGAACTGCGGCTCAACACGAAGCGCGTAGCCGGGAACGTAGTCTTGGATTTCAGCGACTGCACTGTCAATGGCTGCACGGATCTTGTCCTGCAGCTCCCCAGGTTCGGCGGCTTCAGCCGGGATCGCGGCGTAGATGGTGTTGCGCATGATCATGGGCGGTTCGACCGGGTTGATGATGATGATGGCCTTGCCTTTCTTGGCGCCACCAACTTCCTGAAGTGCCTTGGCGGTGGTTTCGGTGAACTCGTCTACGTTTGCCCGAGTTCCGGGACCGGCCGACTTGGAGGCAATGGAGGCAACGATTTCTGCGTACTCGACGGGGACCACGGAGGACACGGCGGCAACGATCGGTGTGGTCGCCTGGCCCGCGCACGTGATCATGTTGACGTTCAGGACATCTTCGAGCGAGTCCAGGTTCACCATCGGGCACAGGTACGGTCCCACGGCGGCAGGGGTGAGATCGATCGCGTGAATTCCCGCGGCTTTGTATTTGGGGGCATTGGCTTCGTGGGCTTTGGCTGAGGTGCACTCGAAGACGAAGTCAGGAAGTTCGTCCCGGGCCAGCAGCCAGTCCACACCCTCTGCGGATGTGGTGATGCCCAGCCGATCGGCCCGGGCCAGCCCGTCTGAGGCCGGGTCGACGCCGATCATGTACTTGACCTCGAGGTTCTTGCTGCGGCGCATAATTTTGAACATCAGGTCGGTGCCAATGTTTCCCGAGCCGACAATGGCGGCTGTTTTCTTTGCCATAGGGGTCCTTAGTCTGTGAAGTGAATGGTCAGTGAGCCGAGTGGTCCGAAGTCCGCTACGGCCGTACTGCCCGCAGTGACGGGCTCAGCCTTGGTGAATGAGCCCGGGAGGATCAATTGACCGGCTTCAAGGGCAACGCCCTCGTCGGCAAGGACGTTGGCCAGCCAGGCAAGCGGAGCAACCGGGTTACCCATGACGTCCGCCCCGTTTCCGGAGCCGGTCACAACGCCGTCGATCACGAGCGAGCACAGAGTGTCAAGCAGCGCCGAGGGATCAAGGTCGAGCGGTTTTGCACCGACAGCGATCGCGCCGCAGGAGGCGTTGTCTGCCACGGTGTCCACCAGCTTGATATCCCAATCGGTGATGCGTGAATCGATAATCTCGATGGCCGGGTAGATGGCATCGATGGCAGCGGCAGCCTGCTCAACGGTAACGCCGGGGCCCTGTAGCTTTTCTTTGAGGACGAAACCGAATTCCGGTTCCACCTTGGGCTGAATAAAAGCGGATGCAGGAATGTTCGCGCCATCGCCATAGACCATGTCCTCGAAGAAGAATCCAAAGTCGGGCGAATCGACACCCAACTGTTTCTGCATGGCCAGGGAGGTCAGCCCAACCTTTCGGCCGGCCAGCACGCGTCCGCCTGCAGTGTGATGGTCCAACTGGACGGTTTGCACGTGATAGGCATCCGCCAGTGTCATTCCTTCCAGCCGGTTTCGCAGGGGGGCTATCGGGGTGAGGGATTCGGTCGCTTCCAGCAGGTCCTGCCCAAAGTGGGCCAGCTGCTCCCTTCTGGTCCGGACCGGATCGGTGGCAGGAGCGTTCGTATCGCTGAGGGGGGCGGATTGGTTTGTCATTAGCGCAGCACCGCTGTCGTAACGCCGAAGCCCGCGATGTATTCCTTAACGGGTTTGTAGAACTCGTAGGTGACCTCGTATTCGCCGCAGGCCCGCAGGGCTGAGTAGGCCGCTACCCAGGTGCGGACTTCGTGGGAGGAATGCCCTGCCACGCGGTTCATCTCATGCGGGTCATAGGCGTCGAAGCCGGAGACTTCGCCGGAACGGCAAACGTCAAGGAACGCACGGTCCCATTCGGGGTTCAGATCCATGATGTCGGCTTCACCACGGGCGAAGGCTTTCGCTGTGGCAATCGTGCGTTCCTGACGCGCCGCGCGGGCTTCCGGAGTGGGGTGACGGCCGTTGGTGAGGAGGTGGCGCTGTTCCGCGGTGGCGGTGGCGATCTGGGGAACAGGCGGGTCATGGGAAAGCCCACCCGAACCAATGAACAGGATTTTCTTATCGGAGTTTTTGAAGTACTCGCCGACCGCGGTGCCGAACTGGCGCACGCGGCGGACCTTGGAGAAAGGCGGCGCGACAGAGTTGATAAAGATCGGAATCAGGGGTTTAGCGGCAGCATCGCCGTCGTACAGGATCTCCATGGGTTGGACTGCGCCGTGGTCGACTTCCATCTGGCGGGAGATGGCCGTATCGACGTCCTGGTCGATAACGTATTGGGCGAGGTCTTCAGCGACCTCTGTGGGGACGACCAGTTTGCCTGAAAAGGAATCGTAGTCGCCCGTTCCGTGGGCTTCGTAGCCGATGCAGAACGGGGGCATTAGGTCGTAGAAAAATCCATTGTAGTGGTCGGGGCCGAAGTTAACAACGAGGTCAGGGTCGAAATCCTTTACGAAAGCGCGCGCTTGGTTGAAGGCTGATTCGACTTCTGCTTTGACGTCCGCTGGCGGGTTGGCGTATTCGAGCAGAGGGGTATGTGACATGCACACCAGGGCATGGGTCATGACGAAACTCCTTTGGATGCGTGTAGTCGTCCGAATTGATTAAGTCCCATTGCACTCCTGCGCTTAGTGGTTCGTCTGGCAAGCGTTCCGCAGGGCGGGACGGAAGATCACGAGTAGCTATTTGTTGCCCAGCGTGCGGTCTTTGATGGCGTAGGTGAATGTGGAGTGCAGAAGCTGCTTGCCATCAGCGTCACTGACCGACACTTCAGCTACGGCTACGGTGTTGCCGCCGCGCAGGATGCGGGCTGTGGCGATCGCGGGGGATGCCTTGGAATTAGACATGAAATTCATGTTCGACTGCACGGCAAGCGGGAACTGGCCGCTGCCGGCGTAGTTCTGCATGGCAAGCAAGGTACCGGTGATGTCCGCGGCGCCAAAGAGCGCTGCTGCGGAAAACATGCCTGAGACCTGGGCAAGTGAGTCTTGGAGTGGCATGGACATGCTGATGGTGGAATCTGTCACAGCGTGCGGCTCGATGCCCAACGTAGTGGCAATGTCATCGAATCCGCGCTTTGCAGTGAACTTGTCGACGAACGCGGTGAATTCCTCAAGGGAGGCGGGGTGAGCCATCTGGTCGCTCCTAAAAGTTGGGGAAGGGTTTGAAATCAGGCTAGCGACGCCAGCGGCCGTCCTGTGAGGGCGGGTGCCGGTAGACGGAACACAAATGCCCTTAGATGCCCGGGCCTGGTCGGTGGTGTCGTGGTGGGGCCGCATTCTAACCCGGTAGCGCGTCTGTAGCCCGATGACCACTAGGGCCGCGGACAGCAAACATCGGATGTGCCCGCCTCACCAAAGAAAAGCGGTGTCGGGTCCGGCGAGGAGGCATAGGGCCAAGGTGGCGATCGATCCGGCTGGACCGCCTGGCTGCGATGGAACCCACGGAGCCCCGTTTTTCCTTGACGTGTTCTGCAGCAATAAGGGTTGCCCCTGGCCCGCTCGCGGCCAACGGCAAGCACCTGGATGTTACGGGGGTGAACAGGGATGAGCACCAGAGGTGCGGAACAACTCGTCCCGGTGAAAATGTCGAGAAAGTTCCGATGATTGACAGTCCGGCCCGTTCCGATGTTCGGCACGCCGGGTAGATATGCCCTGCGGCAACGGTGTCCTATTGATCCAAGAACCTCGCCGCCCCTAATTGAACGAAGGGTCCCCGCATGACCACCACGGAGTCCTGTCCCTCGAACGCCAATCCCGCCATCGGCAAAATGGCTCGTCCGGGGACCATGACGACCAACATGGACGTCTCCACACTGATCGATGGAGAGGGCGGCTTGATTGACCGATCCATTTACTCGCACCCGGGCATTTACCAGCAGGAACTGCGTCGGGTTTTTGCCCGGACCTGGCTTTTCCTGGCGCACACGAGTCAGTTCAGCAAGCCCGGGGACTTTTTCACGACGTTTATGGGGGAAGACCCTGTCATCGTCACCATGGATAAGAGCCGGAATATCCGGGCATACTTGAACGCCTGCCGGCACCGTGGCGTGCGTCTTTGCCGCGCCGACGCGGGGGCAACGAAGATGTTTACCTGTTCGTACCACGGCTGGTCCTTTGACCTGGCCGGCGCCCTGCAGTCCGTGCCGAATGAAAAGGCCTACCCCGAAGACTTTGAACGGAAGGACTGGGGCCTCATCGAGGTTCCCAATCTGGCCTTCTACAAAGGATTGGTTTTCGGCAACTGGGACCCCAACGCAGAACCGCTGGAGGAGACCCTCGGAGACATGCGCTACTACATGGACGCGATGCTGGACCGTGATCCCGAGGGCACGGAAGTCATCGGCGGCGTCATGAAGTGGGAATTGGAAGGCAACTGGAAGCTCGCAGCGGAGCAGTTCGCCACCGACTGGTACCACGTCAACATGTCCCACGCATCCGCTCTTATGGTCATGTCCCCGACCGGCCGTGGTCCCAAGCCGGACATCGCGGAGACGCCCGGGCGCCAGTACCTCTCCCCAAACGGTCATGGTGCAGGCTTCCCCACGCATCCCAAATCACGCTTCGATGCCAAGGCAGTTCACGAGTACTACGACTATCCCGCCCTGCGTGAGCGGCTGGGAGACGCGTCCGTTGAAGGACCAATGACCACCGGCCATGCCACCGTTTTCCCGTCGTTTTCTTACCTTCCGGTCAATGGTTCCATCCGCGTCTGGCACCCCAAGGGCCCTAACAAAATAGAGGTATGGGCCTGGATCCTTGTGGATAAGTCCATGCCCGACGATGTCAAGGACGCCCAACGGCTCTACAACCTGCGAACCTTCGGACCGTCCGGGATTTTCGAAGCCGATGATGGCGAAAACTGGTCCGAGATCCAGGCCATCGCCGGCGGCTTCGTGACCAACAAGGTCCCCCTGAACTTCCAAATGGGCATTGGAAGCGAGTGCGAAGACGGAACCTACCCCGGCCAGACCAGCGAACTATACTCGGACGCGGCCGGCCGGGCGTTCTACCGCCACTGGGTCGCTTTGATGAACGAACCGGCATGGCACGAAAACACAACGCGGAACAACATTTCAGGAGATACCCAGTGAGCGATTCCATCAGCATCGGGGCCGTCGATGACATAGATGAGGGCGAAGCCAAGGTAATTCCCGCAGCCCAAAACGGCACGGAGGAGGACATCGCGGTCTTCCACGCCGAGGATGGCAACTTCTACGCCCTGAACGATAACTGCACCCATGAAACCGCTTCTCTTGCGGACGGGTGGATTGAGGGGACTGAGGTGGAATGCCCTGTCCATTCCGCTAAGTTTTGCCTCAAAACCGGGGCTGCGCTGTGCATGCCCGCAACAATCGCCGCTCGGACCCACCGAATCGAGGTCCACGGCGGAAATGTTCTGCTCTACCCGAACGTCAGCGCGGACGCCTGATGGCACAAGATATCGTGGGCGCCCCTGTGGAATCCGTGACCATTGTTGGAGGCGGCATGTCAGGCTTCACAGCGGCGAAGGAGCTTCGCGGGCGAGGGTTTGCCGGCAATCTGACCATTATCGACCCCGCCGGGCTTCCTTACGACCGCCCACCGTTGAGCAAGGACTACTTGCTGGGTTCCCGAGACGCTCAGGACATACAGCTGGCGCACGCGGACTGGTTTGCAGAGCACCAGGTGGACGTGGTTACAGGCCACGCTGCGGCCCTGAGGCCGGATGAGGCGACCGTGGTTCTGGAGGACGGGAGCGAGATCACCAGCAGCCGGGTTGTTCTTGCCACCGGAGGCGCTGCCAGGCGCTTGGGCATACCGGGCGGGGACTTGGAGACTCTGCTGGAACTAAGGACGCGCGAGGATGCCGACCGCCTGCGCTCAGTACTGAAGCCCGGGGCCCGACTGGCGATCATAGGGGCTGGCCTGATAGGCGCCGAAGTTGCGTCCTCCGCACTGCCGTTCGGTGTTGAAGTTGTCCTTATCGATCCCGTGGACCCGCCACTCGTCCCGGCGGTCGGCCATGAATTGGCACGACTGCTGCACGACATGCACCCGGAGCGCGGTGTAAGTGTCGTAACAGGGGTCCCTACCGCAATTACGCGGGACAGCGCCGGGCACCACGTGGCCATGGAGTCAGGCGAAAGGATCGATGCCGACGCGGTGCTGGTCGGCATCGGCATCATTCCCGAAACAGGGCTGGCCGAAGAAGCCGGGCTCGAGACGGACAATGGCGTCATTGTTGACGAGTCCCAGCGCACCGCCCATCCGAACGTTTACGCAGTCGGTGACAGTTCGCGTATCCGCCGCTCGGATGGCACGTTGCTTCGCCGTGCGGAGCATTGGGAGCACGCCCTCAACACGGGCGCCACGGCCGCTGCCGCGCTGCTGGGGCAGGACCTGCCCAAGCACGGCGCGAGCTGGTTTTGGTCCGACCGTCACGGCGTGCACATCGAGGGCGTCGGCAATATGACAGGCGAGGGCACCACAGTAGTGAGGGAAAAGGATGGAAAGCCCTCCGTGTTCTTCCGGCTCGATCCCGACGGCTATTTGGCCGGCTGCGCAGCCATCGACGGAGGCATGTCCGTTCGGGCCGCACGGCGCCTCATCGACCGCAGGATTCTCGTGGACCCCCAGAAATTAGCTGACCCTGCCGTCGACCTAAAAAAGCTCACGAAGTAGCAGCACCCGCTCCAATGCAGGAAGCGAGACAGGAACCATGACAGAACATGTTGTAGCCGCGGCTGCCGCCACGGCCGTAGACGAAATCCAGGGCAGGCTGGCCGATGCCGAGATTGCCTACCGCGTTCAACAGTTTTACTTCTACGAGGCTGAACTTCTCGACGACGGCCGGTTTGCGGACTGGCTGGAAATCTTCGATGAGGACCTTACATATTGGGCGCCATTGCGGACAAACCGGCTTCGCCGTCAGGCTGCCCTGTCCATTGGAGCCCGCGGGGAAGCCGCATATTTTGATGAAACCAAGGACTCCTTGGCCTGGCGCATCCGGCGATACGACTCCGGCATGGCCTGGGCCGAGGACCCGCCCTCCCGGACACGACACCTCGTGTCCAACGTGACCGTCCGTCACAGCGGACCGGACCAGCTCACCGTCCGTTCAGCGTTCCTGGTATACCGCAACCGGCTCCAGACGGAAACGGACATCTACGCCGGCGGCCGCACGGACGTCATCAGGGTCAAAGCAGACGGCAGCCTTCGCGTGGCCCAACGCGAATTACTCTTTGACGCCAACGTCCTCCAAGCGAAAAATCTCACCACATTCTTCTAACCAACCCATTCTGGGCAGCCCTTAGCTGGCTGCCCCACATGACAGTGAGGTAAACATGAGCGGAAATGCCTCCGCGGGATGGCTCAACGGTGACGTCGCCCTTATTACAGGCGGCGGATCCGGCATCGGCCGGGCCGTGGCCGAACGTTTTCTGGCCGAAGGCGCGTCTGTTGCCCTGTTCGGCCGGGATTATGACAAGCTGAAAGTCGTAGCTGAAGAATCAGGCGCCGGAGACAGGGTTCTCCCAGTAGCCGGCGACGTCCGAGATCCCGATTCACTTCATTTGGCGGTGCAGGAAACCGTCGATAATTTTGGCAAGCTTGACGTCCTGGTTCCTAACGCAGGCATCTGGGACTACAACAGATCCATTACGAGGCTCAGCGGCACAGAAGTGTCCGAGGCATTCGATGAACTGTTCGCCATCAACGTCAAAGGCTATCTTCTGACCGTCGAAGCGGCCTGGCGCGAACTGGTCAAGTCCCGCGGATCGATTGTGATGACCTTGTCTAACGCGTCCTTCCACTCAGCTGGTGGCGGTCCCATCTACACCGCGTCCAAGTTCGCCTGCCGTGGCTTGGTGACACAACTCGCATACGAGCTGGCGCCAAAAGTCAGGGTCAACGGCGTAGCTGTAGGGGGAATGAACACTGACCTCCGCGGGCCGGAGGCGATCGGCCTGAATGAGCGCTCCATCGCCGATTCTTTCGCCCGCTCAGAAGTCACCGGCAACAACCCCCTGATTCCGTTGCACGACGCATCGGTCGATCCCCGTGACTTCACCGGATCCTACGTCCTGCTGGGGTCACGCCTTAATTCCAGTAACATCACCGGCGCCATCATCCCGGCCGACGGTGGCATCGCCGTCAGGGGCTTCGGAGCCACGGCTGCAGGAGGAGACACCCTGTGACGAACGAAGTAGACATCAATCCAGTCACCGGCGTCCTCCGGCAGGCCCGCTATTTCCCTGGTCAGACTGCCCTGATATACGAAGATGAGAGCTTCGATTATGCGGCTTTGGCCGCCTCGATCGAAGAACAGGCCCGAGCCTTGGTCGGCCGCGGCGTCAGGCGCGGTGACCGCGTCGCATACCTCGGGCTGAACAGTAGTACCTTCTTGGTAACCATGATGGCGGCCTGGTGGGTGGGCGCCATTTTTGAGCCCTTCAACTTCCGTTTGGCACCGCGCGAAGTCGAACGTCTTATAGCCAAATCGACCCCGCGACTTCTCATCGTTGAGCCCGCACACCAAGAAGTCATCGACCGAGCAGACGGAATCGACCGCAGCGCCCTCGAACTTGTTCTTGTGGATAACGACGCCGCTGCCCCATTGCACGGGGAGGTCCCGAACAATTGGACTCCGCTGAGTGCCTTGTTGGCTTCTGGAGCGGCAGTGGAACCAGTCACCCCAGCCCCGGCGCATGAAGATGACCTTGCCATCCTTATGTTCACTTCAGGCACCACTGGTGAACCTAAAGGCGTCCAACTGACCTTCGGAAACATCTGGTGGAACTCGGTGAACGTAGACTCACTCGTCGACACTCGGAGGGGGGATGCCAATCTGGTGGTTGCGCCGCTGTTCCACATCGGCGCTCTGAATGCTCTGACCATTCGGCTGATGGTCCGCGGCGGACTAACGGTGGTCCGCCGGACCTTCGACCCGAGACGGACACTCAAAGACATCGAGGCGTACGGCATCTCACAGGCCTTCTTGGTGCCTGCCCAACTCTCGGCGATGCACCAGACGGACGAATTCGAGCTGCACGACATCTCCAGCCTGCGTGCACTGATATGCGCGGGCGCCCCTGTTCCGCCTGTTCTACTGAAACAGTACGAGTCAAAGGGCGTAGCTGTGCAGCAGGCTTGGGGCCTGACGGAAACATCCCCCTTCGCCACTTATCTGCCTGCCGAATTGACATACCGCAAGGCCGGTTCATGCGGTATCCCCATGCCATACTCCGATGTTCGTATCGTTGATCCCTTTTCCCTTCAGGACGTCAGTGACCCGGGTGAGACGGGAGAATTGTGGGTTCGGGGCCCCAACGTTACGCCCGGGTACTGGAACAACCCTGAAGCTACAGCGTCAGCCTTTCACCAGGGCTGGTTCCGCACGGGTGACATTGGATACGTCGACGAGGAAGGGTACTTCTTCATCGTCGACCGGCTTAAGGACATGATCATCACCGGCGGCGAGAACGTCTATCCCGCCGAGGTGGAGCGTGCCTTGATGGAATACCCCGGCGTCCTGGACGTGGCAGTCGTCGGAGTCGACGATTCCCAATGGGGCGAGTGTGTAGTTGCAGTGATGAGTTGCAAGGATGGCCTTGTGCCCACCGTAGAAGAAGTGCGGGAGTTCACCAGCAACTACCTCGCCCGCTACAAGCTCCCGAAGCGGCTGGTCCTCACCGGGTCCGTCCCCCGCAACGGCTCGGGCAAGCTGGACAGACACAGCATCAGGCAGCTCGTCAAGGACGAAGGGTAAACGGAAATGTCCACAGACGAAGTCGACATGCTGAAGTGGCCCGAGCCACTGCCGTCGTCCTGGCAGTGCGTCCGGACCGACGCGCCCGCGGGCCGTGAATCCACCTACCAGGTGACAAAGTACAATAAGCTGGCGGGCGAGGTGCGCGTGGTCTTTACTGTCGCACATCCAATCGGGGCAGCATACCCTGCAGGAGCGCGGGACCGGCTCCTCATACCTGACGCAGAGACAAGCGCCGCAGCCCTTCAGCTGGTTTCCGAGCAAGTCATGGCGAGTGATCCCGCCTGCCGGCGCCTGGTCCTGGCGGTTAGGGCGGGGGATGTTCCCGGAATTGCCCGCGGTGAAAGGGCCGGCTTCCGGTACGTTCTGGACGTTGATCTTCCGGACGGTTCCGTATCGTTGCTCGCTGCCGAGCCGGACGCGGTCTTGGAAAGTTCCCGGCATCTGGACGATATTCCCACCTCGTAGACACGTCCCTGGTCAGTGGCCCTTAGGGGTACTACCCCGGTTGCTTGTGGCGCGGCTGGCGGGTGAGGCTCCTTTGAGTGCAGCGTGAGGCCCGGCCTGATTTTAGTGCTCGATGAAGTCCTGGTAGAACGCTGGATCTTCAACCCCGTTGGCAGAGAACGCGGCGATCGCGTTGCGCATGAAGGCGGCGGCGGTTTCTTTGGTCTCGTCAGGCAGGATCTCTGAGTAGACGTAGCGGGAGTGGTCATCGACAGCATGGTGAATAGACGTGAAACCCCGAAGCAGCCCCCGGTTCCTGCGGGCGCCTTCAACCAGATTCCGCGCTCGTTTGTTCGCATCCCCGGCTACTCTTCCCAGGCTGCGGTGGCCTCCACCGTACGGGGTCCTGCCCCGTTTCTTCACCTCAACGTGGATCACTTCACCGGGCCAGGCCGATCCATAGCGGCGGACTCGTTCCTGCCGGACCCTTGCCACGGTTGCAGGATCGTGAAGCGCAGCCGCGGGCAGTGGTAGCAGTGGAGGATGCGATGGACTGTGGAGATGTTCAAGTGCAGGTGGTATGCAATTTTTGCCGGCCCCAAGCGCCTGGGGGTTCGCAGCCCATCGACCGGTTGTTCTGTCCGTAGGGCACTGCAGTGTGAGCATCTCAACTGCCGGCTGGGCAGGTAATGCATCTCAGCAGCTCCGAGCTCGACGTTACGCTTGAACCACCGGGCCAAACATTGAGCGAGCTTCAACCGCCCGGCAGGGGCAAGGATCGCGTTGAAGTGGGACACGAGGGCCTCCTGGTATCTGTGTTTCTCTCGAGGCTCCACACAACACCCGGAGGTCCTCTCTTCACTATGTCAATTCCCACCCCGTGTCACCAACGTACCGGGACAGTACACCTAGGCGCCCCGGACCAAGCGGAGCTGGTGCTGACGCTGTGCATTTGCTGCGGCGACAGCACGGCCCGCGGCGTAGCAGACCTTCCGCAGTGCACTAGCCTGTGATTCCGGGGCAAACTTTCCGGCCGGTCCCGAAACCGACATCGCGGCCACGGGCCGGCCATCGGACCCCATGATGGGTGCTGCAATACAGTTGAGCCCTGTGAGAATTTCCTCGCGGTCGAACGCCAGATTAGCCTTCCTGATTGTGGCGAGTTCGGCCCGGAAGGCATCCGGATCAGTGATCGTCGCAGGAGTCCACGCTGCCATTTCCGACCCCAGGACCTGTTCTGTAGCGTCCGGGTTATGAGACAGCAGAACCTTCCCCACTGCTGTGCAATACGCGGGAGCCCGGCCGCCGATGCGTGAGGGACTCCGGACCTGAAGGTGACCATAGAGCTTGTTCAGATAGACCACGTCCGTGCCTACAAGCACCGCGAGGTGGACAGTTTGGCGACTCATCTCGTAAAGATCTGCCAAGTAGGGTGTCAGTGCATCCCGGATCCGGCCGTGGGCAGCGGTCTCATTGCTGGCTCCGAGAGCATGGATGAGTTTGCCGAGCCGGTAGGCGTTTCCGGCCCTCTCGACGGCACCGCTGCGCTGCAGCATGGCCAGCACCCGGAATGCTGTCGACTTGGACATGTCCGACCGGCGTGCAAGCTCACTGACACCGACGCCGGTTAGTGCATCATTCCCAAACACGCTCAATAGGGCCATGGCCTTATCTACGGCGGCACGATCATCACGAGCTGTGGCAGCAACACTGGATGCCATAGTTTCCTCCAACGCTGGGGCGGCCCGTCCCGGGAGCAGAACCCCTTGAATTGGGCCCGTCCCTCTATAGCCGGCAATTCCAGTGTGCAACTCCCCCCAGGGTATGTCAAACATGACTTTTCGTCATTTATAAGTGACAATAGTGATGTGGCTATCAATGATCTTGTTTCCCGCAACATCCGTCGCTTCCGTGCAGAGCGGAACCTCACCCTTGGGGATCTGGCCCGGAAGGCTTCCCTTTCGAAGCAGACGTTATCCAAGATCGAACAGGGCGAAGGAAACCCCACAGTAGGGACACTGGAGGCCATTGGCGAAGCGTTGGGTCTTAGCTTCCGTAAATTGGTGACCGAGTGGGGAACCAAGACAACTGTCTCCCGCGCCAGTGACGCCGCCTGGGTGCGGACCGCGTTGGGCGAAGAGAGAAGCCTCGACAGGATCTACGGAACCGGCTACGTCCACACGCAGGTCGTCACAGTTGAACGAAGCCATCGCGCAAAGCTTGTTCCGGCCCGAAGCCCGGGAACGCTGTTCCAGGTGTATGTCATCGAAGGGCGGTTGGAGACAGGGCCGGAGAACGAGATGCTGGTACTTAGCACGGGCGACTTCGGCCGGTTCCCTGGGGACGTGGACCACGGATTCCGGAGCCTGGGTGGTCGAGCTGTCTTTCACCTAACAACGACTGCCCCCGAGGTGCCACAATTTACAACCGCCCAGTAGGGCTATGAGTGTTTAGCAGCCCGGCCCTTCCCGTGTCGGCGCATATGCCACCTAATGACGTGTGGCCGCCTCCTCCGGGAGACGGCCACAGCTCATCAGAGGTTTTCTGCTTAGGGGGTTACACCGCGGGCGGCCAAATACTGCTTGATGATCGTGTTGAATTCTTCGGCACGTTCGACCTGTGACCAGTGCCCGCACCGGCTGAAGATGTGCGCGTCGGCGGTGGGGATGACATTCAGCAGCTCCCAGGTACGCGAAACAGGAATGACAACGTCCTGAACACCATGAATGAGCAGGACAGGAATCTCCAGCCTGGAGAGCACATCGAAGTCGAGCGGCAGCTCCTCTCGATCGCGGTCGCGTGCGGCAACCACCTCCGCCAAGCGGTCTGAGGCCGTGTCGTTCATGGCCGCTTGGTAGCGCAATGAGACGAGTTCATCGGTGACCAGAGACGTGTCCACAACGAACAATTCCAAGGTCTTGCGGATGCCGGTTTCCGAAAGGTCTGGCTTGGAGTGGCCAGCCAGAGCGCCCGTCAGCTTGGCGCCGCCGGTACCCATCGAGACGACGCCCAACAGGCGCTCGGGGAAATCGATGGCGAATTGAAGGGCCAGCCACCCACCCAGCGAGTTGCCCACGATCCACGCCTTTTCGATGCCGAGTGCATCAAGGACGCGGACGGCATGGCGCACCCATTCCCGGATGCCATACTGCGTTCCTTCAGCAACCACGGACTGGCCGTAGCCGATGGAGTCAATTGCGATGCACCGCCCTTGTTCCGCGAGCTGCGGAAGGTTGAGCCACCAGTTAGCAGCTGCCGTGACTCCGGTGCCGGACCCGTGAAGAAAAAGGATGGGAGTACCCTCGCCGAGTTCGTGATAGTGGGTAAGCTCGCCGTCAGCGGTCTCGAGCCATTTGTCCTCCAGTCCGAAAAATGCGTCAGTAGTGTAGCTCGGAACTTGCAGCTGTGTGGTCATAATTGAGGCTCCAAAAATGGTCGTCCCGGCGTTCGGGAATGGTGGGGGCAGAACCCTGCATGGGCGTCATTATCAAGCTAGGCCAATCCGCGCGGGGCTGGGAGTCGGCGTTCCGCCATGCGGCACGTCACCTTACGTGCTCAGCAAGTCCGTACCTAACCTATCTGATGGTTTTCCTGTTCCAGTTATTGCTGGGAACGTCCAAGATGGATACGTGGAGGATCGGGTAGTGGGCCCAAAAAGCTTTGGCATCGAACCTTAATTGCTTCGGGGTCGCCCCGGCTACGGCCGCTGAATCTATGCACCAGTAATTGGCCCACCGAAGCGCTCAATGGCTTGCTCCAAAACCTCCGGGGCTCCGTCGTCGGCCTACGAAGCCTTGCCAACTACATCGCTTATCGCTACTCGAGACCGTCGGATTCATACGACAACTACACCCTCAAATGTGATGAGCCAGTTAATTAATTGGGGAACCCGACGGGAACCAGTGTCAGGGCATGACTCAGTGGGGCCATCTGATGCTTCCTGTCGCTTTCGCGAGTTCAACGGCGCCGAGGCGGCAGAGCTCGGGTATACGCCTGCGGCCATGTACTTACTAAAGCCTCCCCTGTTGCGTTGCTATCCCGTCGCCACGAGCACCACCACGGTGCCGTCCCCTTTTAACACGGCCAGATTCTGGGCATTGATGGAAATGACACGTTCCGATTCGCCAAATGGTCAATTGTTTCTGTTCTTGTCAGTCAAACGTCCGAAGACGTCGTGCGTTCCCTCAGTCAATGTAGTCCATGGCGGGGATCACATTCGAGGGTCTTGCCCCTCGTCTCACCAGGTATTCGTGTGAGCACCTCCCAGCCGACGACAGAGAGGATTTAGCAAATGACCAAACATCACGACGTTGTGGTGATCGGAGCCGGATTTTCAGGACTATACAGTGTCCACAAATTGCGCGATGAGTTGGGGCTGGACGTTCAGGGGTTCGAAGCTGCCGGCGGCGTCGGAGGCACCTGGTGGTGGAACCGGTACCCGGGAGCACGCTGTGATTTCGAGTCCGTGCATTATTCTTATTCGTTCTCTGAAGAGCTGCAGCGTGAGTGGAAGTGGACGGAGAAGTTCGCGTCCCAGCCCGAAATCCTCGCGTACCTAGAATGGGTAGCGGACAAGCTAGACGTCCGCCGTAGCTTCCGCTTTGGAACCCGGATCACATCAACAATCTGGGACGAGGATAATTCGCGTTGGCAAGTCGCGGCCGAAGACGGCTCCACATGCACCGCACGGTTCGTCATTTCGGGCGTCGGTGGGCTTTCAGTGCCCAAAGAGCCCGAGTTTGCAGGCGCGGACAGCTTCGAGGGTGAACTGTACTTCACGAGCAGCTGGCCTCATCATGAGGTCAACTTGGCAGGCAAGCGCGTTGCGGTTGTGGGTACAGGCTCGACTGGCATCCAAGTCATTCAGGAAGTCGCACGCCAGGCCGCGCACCTGACAGTCTTCCAGAGGACGGCCAATTTCGCTGCCCCCCTTGGCAACGAAAAACTTGAACCGGAGCGGCAGGAATGGAACGCAAAAAATCACGCAGAGCTCCGCGCAGGTTCGCGGCAGAGCCTTCTGGGCGTTCCTTACGAACCGGCCCGTCAATCGGCCCTCGAGGTATCCGAGGAAGAACGCAAAGCCGTCTATGACAAGAACTGGGCTGAAGGCGGATTCCGCATGCTTGCCTCAACATTCACCGATCTGTATTTCGATGAACGTGCCAACGACACCATTGCCGACTACATCCGGGGTCGCATACGGGAGAGGGTCAACGACCCGGCCACGGCGGAACTGCTGTGCCCGGATGACCACCCGTACGCTACGAAACGGCCCCCTTTTGAAACGGGCTATTACGAAGCCTTTAATCTCCCGCACGTGGATCTTGTCGATTTGCGTTCGGCGCCCATTGAGGAAATCACGCCCAAAGGGATCGCTACCACTGCTGCCCACTACGAGTTTGATCTGATCATCCTCGCCACCGGATTTGACGTATTTACGCGCCCCCAGCTGAACCTCGGATTGATCGGGCGGGAAGGGATTCGCCTTGAGGATAAGTGGGGGGGAAGTCCCGCCACCTATCTCGGTATTAGCACAGCTGGCTTCCCAAACCTCTTCATGATTAACGGACCCCAAAGCGCCGCAGCGCAGTACAACAGCCCTCTGGCGATCGAGGATCATGTCGATTTTGCTACCAAGGCTATATCCCACACTCTAAAATCCGGGGCGAAGACCATCGAGGCATCCGCGGAAGCAGAGCAGACCTGGGATGCGCTGGTTACAGGGATGCTCAACATGACACTTGTGCCTAAGGCGACCAACTCGTGGTTCAACGGCGACAATATTCCAGGTAAGGCACGGGCGGCCTACTACTTTGCGGGCGGGACACCGATGTATCGGGCGATCCTCAATCAGGTCCAGGACCGGACATTCGCCGGTTTCGCATTAGACGGTGGCGCACCGTTGAGGATCCCTCCGCTCGTTCGCCTGCACCCGTCGGCTGTGGCGGTTCTGGCTGGCATGTTGAACCAGGGGGTAAAACCGCTCGAAAATTGCACGCCGGAAGAGATGCGTGCATTGGTCGGTGCTATGACGAAAATGCAGGTTCCCGGCCCTGACCTCCAAGTCATTGAAGTAGAGGATCCGAATGCGCGGATCTATATTCCTGATGGCGATGGTCCGTTCCCTGTGGTGGTGTTTTACCACGGTGGGGGGTGGGTGGCTGGGTCTGTTGAAGTCGCGGACGCTCCTTGTCGACAGCTGGCCGACAAGCTTGGGGCCATCGTCGTCTCTGCTGCGTACCGTCTAGCTCCCGAGCACCCGTTCCCTGCCGCTACTGACGACACGTTCGCGGCACTGCAATGGACTGTCGAAAATATCGGTGCGTTCCGGGGCAATCCGGAACGGATCATGGTCATGGGCGAAAGCGCCGGCGCTACCCTCGCCGCCGTTGCCGCACTCCGTGCACGGGACGCTGGCATCGACCTGCTTGGCCAGGTGCTCGTCAACCCTGCCATTGACCCCGAGGCACAGACCGCTTCCAAGAATGAGTTCTTCGATGGGCCGTTCCTCACAGTTGCTGCGGGTGATGCCATATGGGCGGCCTATCTTTCGGGGGCCGAAATAACGGCCTATGCGGCCCCAGGGCGCGCAGAATCATTCGCAGGACTTGCTCCGGCGATCATTATCACCGTCGAATGTGACCCCACGCGCGACGAGGCGGAAGACTACGGGCGCGCTATGGAAGCTTCCGGCGTACCGGTTGTGACGCACCGTATTCCAGGGCAGATGCACGCAGTTTTCCCACTTACGGCGGTCATCCCGCAGGCAACCGAGATGCAGGACATCGTTGCGAAGTTCCTATCTGACCAGCTTCTGGAGCGCGGTCTCATAACCGCCAACGTCGTCGCCCATTAGACGTTTTCAGCCGACTGGCGTGCCGTAATCGCCGATGTCATTGGGACGCAATTGGGTATCCAACCCACTCGAAAACAAGAGGTCTCGGCCTTCTAAAGACAATTACACAAAGTAGGACCATAACTAGTTCGTATTGATAAGGAGAGAAACATGAGCGGGTTGGAGAACCTGACTGGTCGGGTCGCAGTAGTAACGGGCGGTGCTTCGGGGATCGGCAAGGGCGTGGCCCGACGACTTGTCGCTGCTGGTTGCCAGGTGGTGATCGCTGGCCCCGATGAAGGGCCGCTAGTTGAATCGGCAGAAGAAATCGGAGCATTCTGGTTCCGTGCCGATGTGACTGACGAAGCTTCCATTCGCGCTCTTGCGGATTATGTCATAGACACCTGTGGGCGGGTGGACATCCTGATTAACAATGCGGGGGTCGGGCCAATGGCTCCTATCGATGAGTTGACTATTGAAGACTTCCGGTGGGTGTTGGAGGTTAACCTCTTCGGCGTAATTTTAGGAACCAAAATTTTCCTTCCTTTACTGAAGGCAAACTTGGATGGCGGTCACCTAGTCAACGTGTCGTCTATGGCGGGGATCATTACGGGCCCTTGGATGGGTGCCTATGCGCCCTCCAAATTCGCCGTCTTGGCACTCACTGAAGTGCTGGCGGGCGAGCTGGCCGAAGAGGGGTCAGCCGTTGGAGCATCTGTACTGGTTCCCGCCCAAGTCAATACTGATATCAACAAGAACGCAGTAAATCGTCCCGGCAACAAAGACCCGGAGGCGGAAAGCAACAATGAAAAGCGCCTTCCTCCCCTCCGGCGGCTTGAACCCGAGGACGTCGGTGACATGGTGGTGGACGCCATTCGCAGTGGCTCGCTGTACATCGTTACCCATCCCGAAACCCTTCCTATGGTCCAGGCGAGACACCGGTCTATCGAGGCAGCCTTTTCATCCTTACCGAGCGTTCATGCTGTTTGATGTCCTGGTTTAGTTGACCAAGTACAACCCTGGCAAAGTAACCTCCGCGACGAAATAATGTCCGTCGGGCGTCGAAAGCGGCAAAAGACAGCTACTACCTAAAAGCCGTTCGAATTGGCAAACGTAAAGTCACCGGAAGACCAAGACGCATTCACCAGAACGACAGCAATGAACAAATTTGATTGTGCTCTCGGATCCCGACGCTTTTAGGTTGTCGTTTAACCGGGGATTTACTCGATCAAGCCCTCAACAGAGCTGAAGCCGCCCTAATGCCATACGGATGCCGGCAGTAGGCCGGACATTACATCAACAAGCTCGCCATGAATCCGTCCGCTTTCGAGCAACGTACGGTCGAAGTTTAACAGAATCATATTGAAAAACTTTCAATATGAGTCCAATAATTCTTTCCGTGAAACAAAACTCAAATTCTACCTTGATCAATAAGCAGCGATGTAACCCTTCCCGTAAGAGCCTGCTTTTACCGGCGGCCGGGCAAGCATGGCTGAAACGTTCAGAGACAAAGGAGTCATCATGACAGTAGAAACCCAGGCCACCGCCGCCGCTTCAGGT
>NZ_JARVTB010000007.1:0-87548 GCF_030208885.1 Arthrobacter sp. fls2-241-R2A-172
ACTAAAGACTCGTGAAGCTGACCGGTACTAATAGGCCAACAACTTACACCACACACAACACACTGCACGCGTCCACTATGTGGTTCCCGAACAACAACCCCGGGAACAAACAACTAAATAACAACCAAGCACCACAGTTGTAACCACAGTCTTCCCACCCACCCCCACACACGGGGGTTGGGACGGGTAACAAGGTTACGGCGGTCATAGCGTGGGGGAAACGCCCGGTCCCATTCCGAACCCGGAAGCTAAGACCCACAGCGCCGATGGTACTGCACCCGGGAGGGTGTGGGAGAGTAGGACACCGCCGGACAACCATTAAGGTCGAGACCCCCCAACCCACACGGGTCGGGGGGTCTCCCACATTTAACCACCAAACACCCCAGCGCCAGCCGCGAAGGTTGTCCGAGCCGGCACCAGGGGGTGAGGGTTAGCCGGAGAAGAACTCCGACAACTCCGAGATCAGCTTGTCCGGCGCTTTGTTGGGGCCATCGTGCCCGAAGCCGGCGAGTATGGTGTAACTCGACCCTGACAGGACGTCGTGGATTTGGCCGCAGGCAACACCGAAGTAGGCAGGGCTCTTTTCGCCCACTACGATCAGCGTTTCCAAGGGGAGTTCCAGGAACGGCTCAGCTGGCATGTCCGCAGCGATGACGGCTTTGATTTCCCGCACGCCGCTGGTCATGAGCTCGCGCATCTGTTTGCCCATGGGCGTGCCTGCTGTCAGCTTGTTGGCCAGGGTCAGCATGGACAGGGGCATGCGCCCGAGAGCGCCTTCCGTTTCCACTCCCTTGATCAGTACGGCGAGGGCTCGATCGTAGTCCCCGGCCGCAGCTGCGCGTTCATATTCCGGTGCCCATTCGGCCTTGACGCTGTGGTTGACGGAAACGGCCGGGTCATAGACAGCCAACCTTTCCACCGGAAGCGTCCGCGCTGCGTGGAGTGCTACGGCTCCACCGAAGCTGTGTCCAAAGACGTCCGTGCTGGAGGTGTGTTTCATGACCGCCTCCAGGTCCCGGATGTCGGCTTCCAATGTGTAGTCTTCGGCTTGCGGTGACGAGTCACCGCGTCCGCGACGGTTGAACGTGTGCACGGGCCTGCCCAGGGCTTCGCTCAATTTCTGGGCAAACCGGGTGTAATCGGAAGCGGTAACCATGGAGGCCGGAACAACTACCACGCCGGATCCTGCCGAAGTCAGCTCACCACCGGTGGTTAGTACTTCGAGGTGTCCGCCGTCTGGGGTCATGATGATGTCGCGCGTCATGAATTGAGCCTAACCGAGCCACCTGAAAGCAGGCACTATGCCTGTCCGTATGTGGAAAACCGTCAGCGCGTGAAGTACTCGGAGATATCCGACACAAGTTCCTTGACGGCTGCCGGAACGGACCCGTGGAATCCTTTCGGGGAGACTTCCAAAGTGCTGCCCGGCACCGCCCTGTTCAAGCGTGACGCAGCGACCTTGTAGAACTTCGGACTCTTCTTTCCCACCATGAAGTGAGTCGTGGATGGCAACACGGAGAAGTCCCGGGGTGTGTCGGCGGCTTCGAACGCTGCCTTCAGTTCGCCGACGCCTGTTGGCATGAGGTCACGGAACAGCTGGTTGACTTTGGTGTGCGAGACGATGGCCATCAACCCCGCCAGGACTGGCTCAGGAACCTTCGCAAGGGCGGTTCCCTGGTTCATTCCACGCTTCATCCGGGCCAGCGCCCGGCCTACTTCGCCTTTGTTGACGGCATCAGCGAATCCTTCCAGCCAGTCCGTGTCCATGCTCCCGTCGATATTCACGGCGGCGTCATAGACCGCCAGTTTGTCCGGTTCGTGACGGGTGCCGGCGAAGGCCTGTGCAGCGTTGAGGGCAACGGATCCGCCCAGGCTGTGGCCAAGGATATTGCGCGCGCCAGTAGCGTCCATGATGGTGCGGACATCGGCAATTTCGGTGGCCATGGAGTAGCCGTGCGGTTGCTCTGTCGACTTGCCCCGGCCGCGTCGGTCGTAGACGTCCACGGCCCAGCCAGGACCGAGTCCTTTGGCCAGGGCGATCGAAAAGGGCCGGTAGATCAGGGCTGTGAGGAACGCTCCGCCGATAACAATCACCCGGCGTTCACCGGGCGCGTCTTCCGCGCCGTACGTGTACAAGGCGAGTCCGCCGCCGTCGTGCGTCCTGATGCTCTGTTCCCTCACCGAAACATCCTAGGGCGCGACAGTGCGCTGACCGACATTATGGGTTGCCGCCAGGAACCGGGCGACGCGGGCGGCGAGCCGACGGCCCGGACGCAGGGGACCTTCGTGGAATTGCAGTGGGACTATGGCGAACTCGATCGCCGGCACGGCGCCACTGAGCATGCGCCCGGTCTCGGCGAAGTACGCGGGGCTCCAGCCGCCGCTGAGCATGAGCGTCGGGGTAGAGAACTTCAGGAAGTCGTCAAGGTGCGCATCGGCGTCCAGTACCGCGCGCATCTCGGTAACAGCAGTGGGCAGCAGGGTACGCATTTCCAGCCCCAAGCGGGTTCGCGCGGACAATACGCTGAGCGTCCGCAGCGCCCCCATGGGCAGGTACGAGATGGGCCCGGCCGTTCCAAGGCCCTGCACCAGGTGCGCCCAGGCTTGATCCAGCTGCCCGGCCGTTACTGCTTCCTCGAGCTCTGGCCGCCATCTGCTGCTGAGGTTGCCGGACAGGGACACTGCGGCGTCGTAGGTCACCAGGCGATGGATGCTGAAGCGCCGGGCGGCTTGCAGCGCCACGAATCCGCCATAGCTGTGCGCTACAACATCATCGGAACCGCTCTTCTCCATGACCGCCTGGAGGTCCGCTATCTCCGTCTCCACCGAATAGTCCGGTGGCTGTGGAGCGGAATGCCCGCGGCCACGGCGGTTGTAAACGTGGACAGGGCGCCCGAGCATCACGCTGAGAGTCCGCGCGAACGGCCAGTAAAGGGAATCGGTCACCAAAGTGCCATGGACAAGTACGACGCCGGCTGGTTCAGCAGGTGCCTTCGACCCCGGAATCGCCGCAGCCGACGCTGGCCGGAAGGTGTGCACCTCAAGCTGCCCACCGCCGTCGTTCGTTTCAACCGTCCATGTCTCCACAGCCTGAGTCTATTCGTTGGGCGGATCCCAGGGCCCGGAAGTGAAGAGCCGTAATCAACGGTAAACTTAAGGACTGTGACTTCCGCAAACACCCCAGCCCCGAACACCTCCGCAGAACCCATCGATGCCAGCGAGCAAATGCGCATCCGCATGGAGAAGCGCGCCAAGCTGATCGAGCGCGGCACGGAGGCCTATCCGGTGGGGGTTGAGCGAACCCACTCCCTCAGCGAAATCCGCGAAAAATATGCGCACCTCCAGGCCGACGAGACCACGGGCGACACCGTGGGCGTCACCGGTCGTGTCGTGTTCATCCGCAACACCGGCAAGTTGTGCTTCGCCACGATCCAGGAAGGCGGCGTGGACGGCAAGGGCGTCCGGCTGCAGGCGATGCTGAGCCTGGCCAACGTCGGCGAGGAAGCGCTTGCGGACTGGAAGGCCCTGGTTGACCTGGGCGACCACGTCTTCATCAAGGGTGAGGTCATTTCCTCACGCCGCGGCGAACTTTCCGTGATGGCAGATTCCTGGTCGATGGCCTCAAAGGCGCTGCGACCGCTCCCGGTCCTGCACGCGGAACTCAACGAGGAAACCCGCGTTCGCCAACGCTACGTGGACCTCATGGTGCGCGATGAAGCCCGCGAAATGGTCTACAAGAGGGCCGCCATCACGCGCTCGGTCCGGGACACGCTGGACCGTCACGGCTATGTGGAGGTGGAGACCCCCATCCTGCAGCTGGTCCATGGCGGCGCCACAGCCCGTCCGTTCGAAACGCACATGAACGCGTTCGACCAGAAGATGACCCTGCGCATTGCCACCGAGCTGTTCCTGAAGCGGGCCGTCGTTGGCGGCATTGACCGCGTCTACGACATGGGGCGCGTCTTCCGCAACGAAGGCGTGGACTCCACCCACAGCCCCGAATTCACCACGCTTGAATGCTACGAGGCCTGGGCAGACCAGTTCGTCATGGCCGAGCGCATGAAGGAAATCATCCTCAACGTCGCCGACGTCGTTGGCACGCGCACCATCCAGACCGACGCCGGTGAGATCAACCTCGACGGCGAATGGGCTTGGATTTCGGTGTACCCGGGTCTCTCCGAAGCAGTGGGCGTTGAAATTACGCCGGACACCACTGTGGATGAGCTGCTTGCCATCGCAGCAAAGCACGAGGTCAAGGTGGACCCCAAATGGGACGCCGAGAAGATCGTGGTTGAGTTGTTCGGCGAGATCGTCGAACCCACCTTGCTGAACCCCACGTTCGTGTACGACTACCCGCCCTCCGCGCAGCCGCTGGCCCGCCCGCACCGCGAAGACGGCCGGCTCATCGAGGCCTGGGACTTGATCATTGGCGGCATGGAACGCGGAACGGCATTCTCGGAACTCATTGACCCTGTCATCCAGCGTGAGCGGCTGACGGAGCAGTCACGGCGTTCGGCGGCAGGCGATGACGAAGCCATGCAACTGGACGAGGACTTCCTCCGCGCCCTCGAATACGGTGCCCCGCCCATGGGCGGCATCGGACTCGGTATTGACCGCCTGGTGATGCTGTTCACCGGTGCCGGCATCCGCGAGACCATCCTGTTCCCCCTGTTGAAGCCCGAAGGACACTGATCATGGAGTACATCGCAGTCCTGGCGCCGTCGGTTGTTGTTGGGTTGATCTTTTGGTTTGCCATGAAGTCAATCTTCAATGCGGACAAATCGGAGCGTCAGGCGGAAGCCCGCGCCCAGGCGGAAGCGAATTCGAAGAATATTGGCCCGGCATCCGAAGGCCCTGCCACTAAATAGCCCGCTAAATGGGTTCCCTTCATGGATGAATCCATTTGTGCTTTGACGTGCGTGCTTGCGGTGAACGATAATCAACAAAGGAATCCGGGGAATTTCTGATTATCCAACCCTCCAAAAGAGAGGCAACTCATGGCACAGAAAGTAAAAATCATCCTCGTCGATGACCTGGATGAAGGGGCCGCGGATGAAACTGTCCGCTTCGGCCTTGATGGCGTCAGTTACGAGATGGACTTGTCCACCGCAAACGCTGCTTCGCTTCGGAAGGCCCTGGAACCGTACGTGGCCAAGGCCAGGAAGACGTCGTCCGGCCGCGCCACCCGCGGGCGTGCAACAGCGGCACGCAGCCAGGATTCCGCACAGATCAGGCAGTGGGCCCGTGATAACGGTTACACGGTGAACAGTCGCGGACGTATTCAGGCTGAAATTCAGGAAGCGTACCAAAAGGCCAATTCCTGATTCATCGCTTCAACGCCCCGGCAGCTACTGCCGGGGCATTGATGTTTTAAGAGGCAGTATGTGCAAGTGCCGGGCGCTCCGAACCATGGAATATTCTGTGAATCACCAGCCGGCCGAGTGACCGGGGATTTGAGCGGCTAATCGGCTGGCAACGCGATGCCTGATACTGCTAATGAATACCTTGCGGCCCTGGCAGCAGGCAGGACCTGGAAGCGGTTTGGCAGCATCCCACCGCAGGACGCCCCGGGTCAAGGGGGAAGGGCCTGTTTTATTCCGCAACCCCGTCATGTTTCCCCTGTGGCGAACACGCCCCAAAAGTGTTGCTCCGGCACGTAGCATCAAAGTACGTCGTAGCTAGGAGTGTGGCGAAATGTTTGAGAGATTTACGGACCGTGCCCGTCGCGTGGTCGTCCTTGCCCAAGAAGAGGCAAGGATGCTCAACCACAATTACATCGGTACCGAGCACATCCTCTTGGGTCTGATCCACGAGGGTGAAGGCGTCGCAGCCAAAGCGCTCGAGTCCCTGAGCATTTCGCTCGATGGTGTTCGCGAGCAGGTGCAGGAGATCATCGGTCAGGGCCAGCAGGCCCCATCCGGTCACATCCCCTTCACGCCGCGTGCCAAGAAGGTGCTTGAGCTCTCGCTCCGCGAAGCACTGCAGCTCGGCCACAACTACATCGGTACTGAGCACATCCTGCTCGGCCTCATTCGCGAAGGCGAAGGCGTGGCCGCACAGGTGCTGGTGAAGCTGGGCGCAGACCTCAACAGGGTCCGCCAGCAGGTCATCCAGCTGCTCTCCGGCTACCAGGGCAAGGAAACCGCCGGCAGCGGTTCCGGCCAGGGCCAGCCGGAAGGTACCCCCGCCGGTTCGGTGGTGCTTGACCAGTTCGGACGCAACCTGACCCAGGCTGCCCGCGAGAACAAGCTCGATCCCGTGATCGGCCGCGAGCAGGAGATGGAACGCGTCATGCAGGTCCTCTCCCGCCGTACCAAGAACAACCCGGTCCTGATCGGTGAGCCCGGCGTTGGTAAGACCGCCGTCGTCGAAGGCCTCGCCCAGGCGATCGTCCGAGGCGATGTCCCCGAAACCATCAAGGACAAGCAGCTGTACACGCTTGACCTCGGTTCGCTGGTTGCCGGTTCCCGCTACCGCGGTGACTTCGAAGAGCGCCTGAAGAAGGTCCTCAAGGAAATCCGCACCCGCGGCGACATCATCCTCTTCATTGACGAGATCCACACCCTCGTCGGAGCGGGTGCTGCTGAAGGCGCCATTGATGCTGCGTCCATCCTCAAGCCCATGCTTGCCCGTGGTGAACTCCAGACCATCGGTGCCACCACGCTGGACGAGTACCGCAAGCACATCGAGAAGGACGCCGCCCTCGAGCGTCGTTTCCAGCCGATCCAGGTCAAGGAACCTTCCGTTGCGCACGCGATCGAGATCCTCAAGGGCCTTCGCGACCGGTACGAGGCACACCACCGCGTAACGATCACCGATGGTGCCCTGGCATCGGCCGCTCAGCTGGCCGAACGCTACATCTCGGACCGCTTCCTGCCGGACAAGGCGATTGACCTTATCGATGAAGCCGGCGCCCGCCTGCGCATCCGCCGCATGACCGCTCCGCCGGAGCTCAAGGCCATGGACGAGCGCATTGCAGACGTGAAGATGGAGAAGGAATCCGCCATCGACGCCCAGGACTTCGAGGGTGCTGCCTCGCTGCGTGACAAGGAGCAGAAGCTCATTGCCGAACGCGCGGAGAAGGAGCGCAACTGGAAGTCCGGCGGCATGGACGACATTTCCGAAGTTGACGAGGACCTGATCGCTGAAGTTCTTGCGAACTCCACCGGCATCCCGGTCTTCAAGCTCACCGAGGAAGAGTCCTCGCGCCTGCTCAAGATGGAAGACGAGCTTCACAAGCGCGTTGTGGGCCAGGACGAGGCCATCAAGGCCCTGTCGCAGGCTATCCGCCGTACCCGTGCAGGCCTCAAGGACCCCAAGCGCCCAGGTGGCTCGTTCATCTTCGCCGGCCCCACGGGCGTCGGAAAGACCGAGCTCGCCAAGGCACTTGCCGAGTTCCTGTTCGGTGAAGAGGACGCGCTCATCACGCTGGACATGTCCGAGTACTCCGAGAAGCACACGGTTTCGCGTCTCTTCGGTGCTCCTCCGGGCTACGTCGGCTACGAAGAGGGTGGTCAGCTGACCGAAAAGGTCCGCAGGCGTCCGTTCTCCGTCGTCCTGTTCGATGAAGTTGAGAAGGCCCACGCGGACCTGTTCAACTCGCTCCTGCAGATTCTGGAAGACGGCCGTTTGACCGACTCCCAGGGCCGCGTGGTGGACTTCAAGAACACCGTGATCATCATGACCACCAACCTTGGTACCCGCGACATCTCCAAGAGCGTGGCCACGGGCTTCCAGTCCGGCACGGACACCCAGACCGGCTACAACCGGATGCGCGCCCGGGTTACGGAAGAGCTGAAGCAGCACTTCCGCCCCGAGTTCCTCAACCGTGTTGACGACGTCGTGGTGTTCCCGCAGCTGACGCAGGACGAGATCATCGAGATCGTGGACCTGTTCGTGACCCGCCTGGAGCGCCGCCTCAAGGACAAGGACATGGGCATCGAGCTCACGCCCGCCGCCAAGGTTCTCCTGGCCACGCGTGGTTACGATCCCGCGATGGGTGCCCGGCCGCTGCGCCGCACCATCCAGCGCGAAATCGAGGACCAGCTGTCCGAGAAGATCCTGTTCGGCGACATCCACCCCGGCGACATCGTTGTGGTTGACGTCGAGGGCGAAGGCGACGACGCGAAGTTCACGTTTGAAGGCAACGCCAAGCCGCGCATTCCGGAGATCGCTCCGACCGTTTAAGGCAGAGGCAACGACGCAAAGGACCCCGTCCATTCCGAAAGGAGTGGGCGGGGTTCTGTTGTCCGCCGTCCTCCGGGTTTTTGCACACATGTTGGCCCTAAGGTGGGTTTCAGGCTCATTCGATGGAAAAGACTCCAGGGGGACAAACATGCGCGTACTCATGGTGGCGCCAGGCACGCGAGGAGACGTGGTTCCGATGGCCGGCCTCGGGCATCGCCTGCAGGGCGTAGGCTACGAGGTCGCCATAGCCGCCAACCCGGCCTACGCGCCTTTGGTGGTGGAATCAGGGTGCGAGTTCAGGCCACTGCCGGGAAACCTTGCTGAGCTGATCAAACATCCCGCGCCTGGTGCCAAGGCATCAGCCGGAAATGTGGTCTCCTTCTGGAAGAAGCTCGGCGAGTACATGGACAATGCGGCGACAGGGACGTTGGCTGCAGCGGAGGCCGGCGCGGACGTGATCCTGGCCAATTCGGTGGCGCCGTACGCCTACGACGTCGCAGAGGCCCTCGGCATTCCGGCGATCGGTGCCCATCTGCAGCCCACTGAGCCAAGCGCGGCCTACCCTCCTGTCCTGATGAACTCGGCCCGGAGCCTCGGCCCCGTGGGAAACAGGATCATAGGGGAGCGTGCTTCTGCTGGGCCAGCTCCATATGACGGTCCCAGCGCCCGCTTGCGCAGGGAACTGGGCCTGCGCAAGGAAAGCCGCGCGGCCGGGGAGCGTCGCCGAAGGAAAGCTCAGGCAACAGTGCTTTACGGCATCAGCCCATCGGTACTGCCCAGGCCGGACGATTGGCACCCGTGCTTAGTGATGGCAGGGTACTGGTGGCCGGCTGAAAACCCTGGCTGGCAACCAGCCGCAGACCTCGTGGACTTCCTTGCGGATGGCCCGCCTCCGGTTTTCGTCGGATTCGGCAGCAGCGCCGACATCGATCCTGGCTTTATCCTGGACGCTACCCGTCGTGCCGGCGCAAGGGCCGTCGTCCAAGGCGTTGAGGGTTACCTGGGGGATGACGCAATCGGCGTCGGGAGTGTTCCGCATGAGTGGCTTTTTCCCCGTATGTCGGTTGTGGTTCACCATGCGGGCGCTGGAACCACCGCTGCCGGTCTGCGGGCTGGCGTTCCGACGGTGGCTGTTCCTGTATACACGGACCAACCGTTGTGGGCGTCCAAAGTTGCATCGCTTGGAGCCGGGCCGGAGCCGGTGCCCTATAAGAAGCTGACTCCGGAGCGCCTGGGCGAGGCGATACGCGAAGCCAGCACCACGCCGTCGTACGCCCGCCGCGCCAAGAGCGTAGCCACCGCACTGGCGACGGAAGACGGCACCGCCGCCGTGGTCGAGGCATTGCGGAATATCTGAAAGTACTGTTTCACTGTGAGTGAACCACTCTGTGATTGGGACCACACTCCATGTTGAATCAGATCATGGACTCAGCTGACATTCACGCCCCGGGCCACCAGCCCGAAACTCCTTTCCACGATCTTGACCACTACCTCTCCATCCCGCGGGTCGGTGGCCTCTCCCTTAGTCCGGACGGAACGCGACTGGTCACCACAGTGACAACGCTCAACGGCAAGGGAACCGAGTTCGCTACCGCCCTTTGGGAGATCGACCCGACGGGCCAGCGGCCGGCACGCCGGATCACCCGCAGTTCCAAGGGCGAAGCCGGGGCAGTCTTCGCCTCCACCGGCGACCTCTACTTCACGTCGGCGCGCCCGGACCCGGACAACCCGGACGCTGACCCCGTCAGTGCGCTGTGGCTGTTGCCCGCCGACGGCGGTGAGGCCCGCGTGGTGCACTCCCGCTCCGGCGGTATCAATTCCGTGATGGCCGCTAAAGACGTGGACGCCACATTCATCACCGCGGAGGTCCTGGCCGGATCCTCCGATGAGGAAAATGACGAGGCGCGCCGTAAGGCCCGCAAGGACAACAAGGTGTCGGCGATCCTGCACAGCGGCTACCCCGTCCGCTACTGGGACGCCGACCTGGGCCCGGCCGAGCCGCGGCTCTTCGCGGTGGAACAGGGCGAGGACAAAGAGCCTGGCAAGCCCTCCACCGTTGACGCCGCGCCGTCGCTCAAACTCCGCAACCTGACGCCCGGCGTCGGCGGTTCGCTGCGCGAGGCCAAGTCAGTAGTGAGCCCAGACGGCAAGACCATCTACACCAGCCTCACCAAGGCGCTCGCGAAAGCCGACAGCCGCGAGGTGCTCGCCGCCGTCGACGTCGCTACCGGCAACGTCAAAGTCCTCCTGGACCACGAGGGCATGAGCTACTTCCCGGGACCCGTCAGCCCAGACGGCCGCACGCTGGTGGTTGAAAGCGAAAGCGACACAACGCCCACTCAGGCTCCACAAGTGAAACTGCACCTGCTCAACGTAGCCAATGGCGAGACCACGGAATTGGAGCCGCTGGCGCACCACTGGGACCGCTGGGCCACCGCGCTCGCCTGGCTCCCCGACGCCAGCGCCATACTCGCGAAAGCGGACGACGACGGCGCGTCGCCGGTTTTCCGTATTGGCGTCGCTGACGGTGGCGTCACACGCGTGACGATGGACTCCGCAGCCTATTCCGACGTCGTGGTCTCACCTGACGGGGCTACCGCGTACGCGCTGCGGAGTTCCTACGAGTTCCCGGCCGAAGCGGTGCGGATCGACCTGGCCACCGGTGCGGTGGTACGCCTGCCTGCGCCGGCGGAGCGACCGGTCTACAGGGGCCGCTTGGAGCGGGTCGAGACCACCGCGGAAGACGGTGCCCGCGTGCCCGCCTATCTTGCACTGCCCGAAGGCGCCTCCGCGGATGCTCCTGCCCCGCTCCTGCTCTGGATCCACGGCGGACCCCTCGGCTCCTGGAACGCCTGGACCTGGCGTTGGAACCCGTGGCTGCTGGTCGCCAAGGGCTATGCCGTCCTGCTCCCGGATCCCGCGCTTTCCACCGGCTACGGGCAGGAGTTCATCCAGCGCGGCTGGGGCGAGTGGGGCAAGAAGCCGTTCACGGATCTCATGGCCATCACCGATGCTGTGGTGGAGCGGCCGGACATCGACGAGTCGCGGACAGCAGCGATGGGCGGATCCTTCGGTGGTTACATGGCCAACTGGGTGGCTGGCCAGACGGACCGGTTCAAGGCGATCGTCACCCACGCCAGCCTGTGGGCGCTGGACCAGTTCGGCCCCACCACGGACGCGGCCCAGTACTGGTTGAAGGAAATGACGGCTGAGATGGCGATACAGAACTCGCCGCACCTGAATGTCGGCAACATCAAGACGCCCATGCTGCTGATCCACGGCGACAAGGACTACCGGGTGCCGATCGGGGAAGGCCTTCGGCTCTGGTACGAGCTCCTGTCCTCTTCGCAGCTGCCTGCTGACGACAACGGCCAGAGCCCGCACCGTTTCCTCTACTTCCCGGACGAGAACCACTGGGTGCTCCAGCCGCAGCACGCCAAGGTTTGGTACGGGGTTGTGGAGCATTTCCTGGCCAAGCAGCTTCTGGGCGAGGACGTGGAGTTGCCTGAGGAACTGGGGGTCTAGGCGATTCCTTCCGTGCGACAACCGGGACACTTGCCGCGTGCTCGCTCGTTCCTCGCTTAGACGCACGCTATACAAATGTCCCGGTCGTCGCCGTCGTGCCCGCACTCCGTCATACGCGGCGCCGGCGGCCCGCATCTGTTTGCCTCGCTAGTATGGGGGAGTGGATTCGACCTTCAGCCTTCGCCCTGCCCGCACCAGTGACGTAGCGGCGATCAAAAGGCTCGTGGCTCCTTTGGCTGAGGAGCGGATCCTCATGGCCAAGGAGACAGTGGCGTACTACGAGAGCCTGCAGGAATTCCGGATTGCCGAATCCAACACAGGCGAGGTCATTGGCTGCGGCGCCTTGCACGTGATGTGGGAGGACCTGGCCGAGATCCGTACGCTGGCCGCGGCCGACTCCTGGCGGGGCCGCGGCGTGGGCCATGTCCTGGTGGAGAACCTGCTGGAAGAGGCAAAGGCGCTGGGCGTGAGCCGGGTGTTCTGCCTGACGTTCGAGGTGGACTTCTTCAAGCGCCACGGCTTTGAAGTCATGGCGGACCAGTCGGCCGTTGATCCGCAGGTGTATTCGGAACTCCTGCGCTCGCATGACGAAGGCGTGGCCGAGTTCCTGGACCTTGCCCGCGTGAAGCCCAACACCCTGGGCAATACGCGCATGATCAAGCAGCTTTAACCTGCGCCCAAACCCCTTTTAGACCCCAGCTCCGACGTGTGGCTGGGCCCTGCCCGATTATGGGTGATTTAAACCTCTTCTCTTATCTAAAGTTGATGGATAAACTGATTACGGCTTGCTGGGGAAGCTTCCGCCACATCGGTCAATTTGAGAGAAGATCATGCAGTCCCACGCCTCCACTCCAGATGTTTCACAACTCCAACTCAGCGTGCGCGGTCCCGTGTTCACGCCAGCCGATCCAGGCTTCGCCGCCGAAGTAGCGGCCTTCAATTTGTCCACTCAGCACCAGCCGGATGTTGCCTTCGGCGCCCTCGACGCAGAGGACGTTTCGGCAGCGATCCGCTGGGCCGGAGAACGCGGAATGCCCGTCTCCGTCCAATCCACCGGCCACGGAGCCACCAACGCCATTGAGGGCGGCCTGCTCATCAGCACCCGTCGAATGCTGGAGCTCAGTATCGATCCCGTCGAACGGACGGCCCGCGTTGGCGCGGGCGTCCGCTGGAAGGCCGTCGTGGAACTGGCATCCACATTCGGGCTCATGGGGCTCTGCGGTTCCACCACCGACGTCGGCGTGGTGGGTTACACGTTGGGCGGCGGCTTGCCGATCATGGGTCGAAAGTACGGGTTCGCATCGGACCATGTGATCGCCTTCGAGATCGTCACTGCTGACGGCACGCACCGACGGGTAACCAAGGACGAGAATTCGGAGCTTTTCTATCTCCTGCGCGGAGGCAAGGGAAACCTTGGCATTGTCACGGCCCTGGAATTCCACTTGTTCCCGGGCACTGACCTCTTCGCCGGTGGGCTGTACTTCGACGGTGAGCATGCCCCGGCGGTCCTCCAGCAGTTCAGCGAATGGGTTCCGTCGCTGCCCCAGGAGGCGTCGGCGTCGTTGGCTTTCCTGCGCCTCCCGGACATGGAGATGATTCCCGAACCTTTGCGGGGCAAGTTCGTCGTGCATCTGCGTTACGCATACCAGGGCGACGCGGCCGTGGCAACGCAATTGCTGGAGCCGATGCGACGGAGTGCGCCTTTCATGATGGATGGGACCGGCCCCCTGGACTCCACCCAGCTGGACAGTATCCACCAGGACCCGGACCAGCCTGTGCCCGTGCGCGAGCGTGGCTTCCTGCTGGACCGTTTGGACGGCGGAGCGAAGAGCGCGATCCTGCGCCACTTCGGACCAGGAGTGGAGAGCCCGGTGCTGATGGCGGAGGTGCGGTTGCTCGGCGGCGCCTTGGCCAAGAGCGCCGACGGCGAGGATACCGTTGGGGCGCGCGACGCCGCGTTCAGCTTCTTCATGGCTGGCATGGCTGTCCCTCCTCTGGTGGAGCTGCTTCCCGTAGTGTTCGACGCCGTACGCGAGGACCTGCGCGACGCCTCCAGCGGCGGGACTTTTGTTAACCTGCACGGCCACTTCGTCGACGCCGAGGACAGGGAGCGGCCCTGGGGTCCCACTGTCCGCGAACGGCTCCGGAAGGCGAAGGCCCAGCTTGACCCGAAGAACATGTTCAGTTTTGGACACGTTGTGGGGCTTCCGGTGATCGACCAGACAGTGCTGCTTGAAGATGTTGTGACTGCCGGCGGCGACGCCGTGCTGAACAACTAGGGAGCTGGGACGGCAATGGACCATCGGGTGATTTTTCCTGACTTCTCCGCATTCCAGATCGACATCCCGTATGGATTGTTGCCAAGCGGGGAGTCCTGGGCCGGGGAACGCCATCCGGATCCGGACCTCTACTCGGCCTTCTGGCCCGAGGTCCGTCCCCGGAGTGAGTCCGGGTTGATTGCGGCGCCGGGTGCCGATGACTGACCCGTGAACAAAAGAGCAGGTGGAGGGGCGGTCGAAGGGCTGCCCCTTCCACCATTTAACTGCCGTCCCTTCGCCTCGGGACCTACCGTGGGCCCGCCCGCCGGTAGTAGGGTCAGAGCACCAGCCACAGCACGCCCAGGAGCATCCAATGAAAAAGCTCATCAATGATCCACGCGCCGTGGTGGACGAGTCCGTCGAAGGTTTTGGCATGGCCCATGCCGACATCGTGGACGTCCATCCCGACCCCAAATTCGTTGTCCGGAAGGCAGCGCCGGTAGCGGGCAAAGTTGCCCTGGTGTCCGGCGGAGGCAGCGGGCACGAACCCCTTCACGCAGGCTTTGTGGGACTCGGAATGCTCGACGCCGCTGTGCCCGGCGCGGTCTTTACCTCTCCCACACCCGACCAGATCATTCCGGCGACTGTCGCGGTGGACTCGGGTGCCGGCGTCGTCCACATCGTGAAGAACTACACCGGTGACGTGCTGAACTTCGAAACCGCTGCGGAAATGGCCCAGGCTGAAGGCGTTCGCGTCCGTTCGGTGCTGGTGAACGACGACGTCGCCGTGGAAGACTCGCTGTACACGGCAGGACGCCGCGGAGTGGGTGGAACCGTCCTGGTGGAAAAGATCGCCGGCGCGTCCGCCCAGCGCGGGGATGACCTTGACGCTGTCACAGCGATGGCCGAACGTGTTGTGGCCAACGTGCGGACCATGGGCGTGGCCCTGTCCGGCTGCACTGTGCCGCACGCGGGGACGCCGAGCTTTGAGTTGGCCGATGACGAAATTGAAATCGGAATCGGCATCCACGGCGAACCGGGCAGGCACAGGATCCCCATGGAAAGCGCCGACGCCATCACGGACCGGCTGCTGGAACCCGTTCTGGAGGATTTGGGGATCGCTTCAGGTGACCAGGTCCTGTTGTTCGTCAACGGCATGGGCGGAACCCCGCAGAGTGAGTTGTATATCGTGTACCGCCGGGCCGCGCAGGTCCTCGCCGAACGGGGCGCCACGGTGGAGCGCTCGCTGGTGGGAAACTACGTGACTTCGCTTGAGATGCAGGGCTGTTCAGTATCCGTGCTGCGCCTGGACGACGAGATGACCAGGCTCTGGGACGCGCCCGTCCACACGGCAGCCCTGCGGTGGGGTGCCTGAGCATGGGATTGGGCGTCGACTGGGCCGTGGAATGGCTGAAACTCTCCGCCGACTCCATGGCCCGGCACCGCACGGAACTGATCGAACTGGATCGCGCAATCGGCGACTCTGACCACGGCGAAAACATGGACCGGGGTTTCCAGGCGGTTGTTGCCAAACTGGAGGAAGGCCCACCGGAGACGCCGGGTGCGGCACTCAAGGTGGCGGCGATGACCCTCATGTCAAAGGTGGGTGGTGCGGCCGGACCGCTCTATGGAACGGCGTACCTGCGCGCGGCCACCTCGCTGGGCGATCTGGCGGATGTGGATGCTGAAGCCCTGGCCGCGGCGCTCGCCGCAGCGCGGGACGGCGTAGTGGCCCGCGGCAAGGCGGAACCCGGAGACAAAACCATGATCGACGCCTGGACTCCAGCTGTCGAAGCCGCACAAAAGGCAGCGGCCGCAGGCAAAGACCCAAGGGAGGTCCTGGACGCCGCCGCTGAAGCCGCCCAGGCCGGAGCCGAATCCACGGACGAACTGGTGGCCCGGAAGGGTCGGGCCAGTTATCTGGGGGAGCGCAGCGCCGGGCACCGCGACCCCGGTGCCGCATCAACAGCGCTGCTCCTGCGGGCAGCCGCAACAGCTGCCAGCAACGGCACGGGAACCGGCGACGCATGACGGTGGGAATCGTGGTGGTTTCGCACAGCAGCAAGATCGCTGAAGGAGCAGTTGAACTCGCCGCCCAGATGGCACCCGACGTCGAACTGGTCGCCGCCGGGGGAACGGACGACGACCGGATCGGTACCAGCCTGGAGAAGGTGCTTGCCGCCGTCGAGCAGTCCTTGGTTGATTCCGGAGGCGACGGAGTGGTGGTGTTGACCGATTTGGGTTCGGCGGTGATGACCGCTGAGTCGGCGATGGAGTTCGCCAGCGCTCCTGAGGCCGTTCGGCTTGCCGATGCCCCTCTGGTGGAGGGCCTTGTGGCGGCGGCCGTCGCTGCCCAGGGAGGTGCCGGCGTCGAGGATGTGCTCAAAGCAGCTGAGGCGGTACGTTTTGGCGGCGGAACGGAAAGGCCCGACGAAACCCCGCATACGGGGGCGCCGGACGCTAGCGGCGACTTCGAGCTCATCAACCCCTTGGGAATGCACGCACGTCCCGCGGCAAAGATCGCAGGCGGTTTGTCGGGCATGGACGCCGAGGTGACCGTCAACGGCGTCGACGGCATGTCCATCATGGCGCTGATGGCGCTCGCCGCGGGCCAGGGTACGACGCTCCACGTCGAGGCCCGTGGGAAGGACGCTGCGAAGGCGGTGGGATACGTGCGTCGGCTTGTGGAGGAAGGGTTTGGGGAGCTCTGATTCTCCGGTTTTTGGACCAAGATATTGCTAAGTATGCTGATTAGTGATGTTGTAGAGGTACAAGGTTCCTACGAAGAAAGAGGTGCGACATGGGTGCTGACGACAAGATGGAGAATGCCGGCGAGAAGCTCGGCGGCAAGGCCAAGGAAGCTGCCGGCAAGCTGACGGACGACAAAGGCCTCGAAGCTGAGGGCAAGGGCGACCAGGTCAAAGCCGACCTCAAGGGCGCAGGCGAGAAGGTGAAGGACGCCTTCAAGAAGGACTAGGAATGTGGACAGGGCCGCTGCGGTTGCAGCGGCCCTGTCTTGCTGTGGGAGGCCTCGCTTCGAGGCGCTATTTAACGGAGGATCTTCGTGAACATTCTGGTAAAACTGTTCGGCATTGCTGTCAGCCTCGGCGCAGGTGCCATCGCGAACAAGACTTTGGAAGGCCTCTGGGAGAAGAAGACCGGCAAGCCCGCCCCGAAGGACGGAACGGACCTGAACGACTCCCTGCCGGGCGTCCTGGTCTTCGCCGTGGTCTCCGCCGGTGTTGGCGCAGTTGTTCACGTACTTACCCAACGGGGCACCAAGAGCGCCCTGGCCCGCATGAAGAAAACAGCAGACGAGGTCTAGAACATGGCTATTGCCAAACACCCCAGCGTTGTCATCGACTGCCCCGACGCGGCAGCGCTCGCAGCCTTCTACGCGGAATTGCTCGGATGGCACGTTTCCAACGAGAACGGCGACTGGTACGACGTGCGCCCGGAGGACGGCAGCAACTGCATCTCCTTCCAGCAGGTTGATGTGTACCAGGCGCCCGTCTGGCCGGGCCAGACAATCCCGCAGCAGATGCACTTTGACGTCGTGGTGGACAACCTGGACAAGGCTGAAGAAGAAGTCCTTGCCATCGGCGCCAGCAAGGCCGACCACCAGCCAGGCGAGACGTTCAGGGTGTTCCTTGATCCTGCCGGACACCCCTTCTGCCTCTGCCTGAGCTAGGGTCGGCCCTTTTTTGGGCCTAGCCCTGCTGCGCCGCCCACTCTTCGACGCGACGGTTGCTTTCCTCCTCTGAGAGGTCCTCGACGCGGGTCATGATGGACCACCGGACGCCGAAGGGGTCCCGGAGGCTTGCGTAGCGATCGCCGGAAACGAAAGTGCTCAACGGCTCCCTGATGGTGGCGCCGGCTTGTTCCGCTTTGCGGACCAGAGCGTCTGCATCGGAGCAGTAGAGTCCCAGGGAATAGCAGTCGTCCTCGCCCTCGGGCGACGGGACCAAGTGGTATTCGGGGTTGGGCTCGCCGAGTTGCAGGTGGCCGTTTCCGAAGTCGAGCTCCGCGTGGACCACCACCCCGCCCATCTCGGTTTCGCCCACTACCCTGGCGCCGAACACGTCCCGGTAGAACGCGATCGCTTCCTTGGCGTTGGACACCGCAAGGAACGGCGTGAGGCTGGTCAACCCTTTCGGGACGCCGTGCGTGGTGTGCTCGCCGTTGGCGGCGGTGGCGGCTTCTGTGCTTGTAGTATCTGTCATGGATATGACGCTACGTGCCTGGTAGGGGCCAGCGCTTGGAGATTCGCGACGGGTTCGCGAGGGGTTGGGTTCCGGGAAGGCTCCAATGACGGATTCGTTCAAAGGCATCCTCTATCCCGCCCGGCTGCCCACCTTCCACCGGCTTCCTGCGCCGGAGCCGGTGGCGCATCTTGTCCAGTGGTTCTGGATCCCCGAGTGGGACATCGAACCTGGCCGATCGTCCCGGCAACACCTGATCGCCTACCCCACCTCCAATCTGGTGGTGCAAGGTGATGTGGTTGAATTCTCCGGCCCCACCACCCGCGCCGCTTACCGTGACCTGAGCGGCAAGGGATGGGCAGTGGGAGCCCTGCTCCGACCGGCCGCAGTTCCGCTGTTCAGCGATGCTCCGGAGACCCTCCGCGACACAGGTCTCGCACTGGACCTGCATAACCTCCACACCGCCGTTTCAGCGGCCATGGAAACGCACGACGGCGGTGCTTACCGGGGACGGGCAGTGGATGCGTTTGTTGCGTGGCTGGTTTCGCTGGACGTTGCTGTGTCCGAAGAGGCGCTGCTCGCAAACCGGATGATGGACATCATCGCGACCGACCCCGAGGTGGTCCGGATCGAAGATGCGGCATCGCTTCTTGCGGTGTCCCCGCGAACGTTGCAACGGATCGCGAAAAAATACATCGGGTTGAGTCCCTCCGCCCTCATCCGTCGCCGAAGGCTGCAGGACGCGGCCGAACGCACCCGGTCCGATCCAACAGCGGACCTTGCGGTGATCGCCGTCGAACTTGGCTATGCGGACCATGCGCACCTGACCAACGACTTCCGGAAGTTCCTGGGCTTCACGCCGAGTTCGTACCGGCGGTCAGCCGGGGCTGCGGACTGCTGAGCGTTGGCACAGTCGGTTCGGTGACTGTGTCCCCTTCCTCTGGGGTCGTGGTCTCCCCGCGGAAAGCTGCCAGCATTGCCTCGCGATCGAATTGACCCTCCCATTTGGAGACCACAAAAGTGGCGACGCAGTTGCCAAGCAGGTTGACCACAACCCGCATGGAGTCCATGAGCCGGTCGGCCCCCAGCAGGAGTGCCACGCCTGCCACCGGGAAGATTCCCAGGGCTCCAGCGGTGGCCGAAAGGGCCAGGAAGGCTGATCCCGGGACACCGGCCATGCCCTTGGAGGTCAGCATGAGAATGCCCAGTGCGGCCAGTTGCTGACCCAGATCCAGGTTGTGCCCGAAGGCCTGTGCGAGGAAGAGGAGGGAGATCGACAGGTAGAGTGCCGCGCCGTCGAGGTTGAAAGAGTATCCGGTGGGAACCACCAGCCCCGTGGTTGCCCGGGAGCAGCCGGCGTTGGTCAGCTTGGTCATGATGCGAGGGAGGACGGATTCGGTGGACGCCGTGCCCAACGCCAGCATGAACTCTTCGCGCGAGTATTTGATGAACTGCCACAGGGGGACACGAGGGTAGGCCCAGGCCACCACAAACAACAAGCCGATGAAGATCAGGGCAGAGCCGTAGCATGCTGCCACCAGGAGGGCGTAGGTGCTCAGGGAGCTGAGCCCGTATTGGCCGATGATGAAGGCCATGGCGCCAAACGCACCCACTGGAGCCACCCGCATGACCCAGGCCATGATCCTGAAGAAGATTTCCAACGTGGTTTCCATGATGTCAATGACCGGCTTGCATTTCTCCCGCCCCACCACCACGATTGCTGCTCCAAAGAAGACGGCGAAGCACAGCACCTGCAAGAGTGAGTTTGAGGCAAATGCCCCCACCACGCTTGTGGGGATGATGCCCAGCAGGAACTGTCCGGCATCCTTGGGTGGGGCCGTGGTGGTTTTGGCGTTCACGGCATCCTCGGACAAGGACGCGGGGTCAATGTTCAGACCGGCGCCCGGCTGCACGACGTTGGCCACTACCAGCCCAAAAGCAAGCGCGAAGAGTGTAGCGGCGGTGAAGTAGACCAGGGCCTTCACGCCCACCCGACCGACGGCTCTTACGTCTCCCACGGCTGAGATCCCAGTGACGATGACCAGGAAAATCAGCGGCGCGATGATCATCTTGATGAGTTGGATGAAGCCATCGCCCAGCGGGCGAAGCGCGGACCCGATGTTGGGCCACAGGTACCCGATGACGATTCCCGCTACCACCGCCATCAGGATTTGGAAGAACAAGGATTTGTATAAGGGCTTCTTCGCAGCCGGAGTTGAGGCTGTTTCAGGTGCATGGATCTTCAAGGAGTGCGCCTATCTGTGCATGGGGCCGTGCAGGGTCACGGCCGGGATCACACAAGACGCTATGAGTGCCTTGTTTCCGGATTGCTAATTCCAGAGGCGCTCTGTGTTTAATATCGGAATCAAGTTTTCACGATGCGAAATTGACCGGGGATAAGGGTCGGTAGCCCTCCGCCGCAACCTCCGCAGGCTTCGGGACCGGCTTATGCGCTGCGTCGAGGAAGACCCTGTAGGACACCACTCCCTCCCCGGCTGCTCCCGTCGCGCACCTGCAGCGGTATGCCTGGGATATCCAGGCGCTGTCCAGCAGTGCCTCCATCCAGGCATCACATTCTGCCAGCGAGAGGGGTGTGCGGTACCCGGCATCCTTCCGGTGGGCCGCGAAGGACACTGTGACGCAGGTGCCGGCAGGGGCAGGCCCGGCGGCGACTCGGGCGGAATGGCACGAGAATACCGCTGGCTAAATCAAATCGCTAGAGGAACGGCGCCGTTCGATACTTCTACCCCTGCCGTAGCCCCGCCGCATCAAGGACCACCGCCGCCGAAATAATCCGCCCGCACTGTTCGCCGAACGGGAAGTCGCCCCTCGGAGTGAACGTCAGGGTACGCATTGGCAAGGCGTCACCGGAAATGGATGTGCCGCTCACCGTCGCATCCATGGGCGCTTCGGATAGCGCCGGCAACTCCATGAAGCCCTGCAGGGTACCGTCAGGGGAGGACGTCGCTGAGCAGACACCCTCCGGCGAGCAGCCCTGGTCGACGGCAGCTGAGCCCGGCTGCAGAACCAGCTCCTTCTCCGTGCAGCTACCGTCCTGGCAGGCCTTCAGTCGAAGAGAACCGACGTCGCCCGCATAGGAGGCGGCCACGGTCACGGACACCCCGGTAGCCCGCGCAATGGCCGGGCACGCCACAGGCTCCGGATAACACGCGGCCAGCAATCCCGCAGTACACGCAAGCGTCAAGGCCAACCCAATTCTGCCCATGCTTCAGGGTAGGGCCCGATGCCCTACGCCGGTAGCCGCAAGCCGCCGTCGTGCATTTCCGCAAGACCATCGGTCAGCAGGCCGTCCAAGGCGCGCTCCAACTGTTCGGGCGCCGAGTTGAGGCGGTGCAACGCTGCGAGTGGAATGCCGATGCCCGAGGGCGCGAAGCCGAGGTCGGCGGGCGCCTGTTCGAACATCTCACGCGGGACAGGTGTGGCAGCCTCACGGAGCACCGCCATCACGGCTCCGCGGACCTGTCGGTCGGTGCCGTGCCAGGATTGGCCCTTGGGCGTGTACGACGGCGGCGGCTCACCGGCGGCGAGCCAGGCACAGCTTGCGCGGACGGGACAGTCGGCGCACTTGGGGCTGCGTGCGGTGCAGACCATGGCGCCGAGCTCCATGACGGAAGCGTTCCAGCGCACGGACAGTTCCGGATCGAGGGGGAGCAGCGACTCGGCCAGTCGCATCTCCGCGGCGGTCAGCGTTGGCGCCGGAAGGGCGCTCCCGGCGAAGAGCCGTGCGTGGACGCGGCGGATGTTGGTGTCTACTACGGTCTCCCGGCGGCCAAAGGCAAAGGCTGCGACGGCAGCGGCCGTGTAACTGCCGACGCCGGGGAGCCCCAGGAGCTCGTCGTAGTTGTCGGGCACCGAACCGCCGTGCTGATCCCGGATGGCGACGGCGGCCGCGTGCAGCCGCAATGCCCGGCGCGGATAACCGAGGCGGCCCCAATGGCGCACGGCTTCTCCGGACGGCTCGTTGGCGAGGTGGGCCGGTGTGGGCCAGCGTTCCATCCAGTCGAACCACACCGGAAGGACGCGGACCACGGGGGTCTGTTGGAGCATGACTTCGCTGACCAGGATTCCCCACGCGCTGCAGTCGGGTTCACGCCACGGGAGGTCCCTTGCCGTGTCCTCGAACCACTGGGCCAAGGCGTTGTGGAGCGAGGCCAGCTGGAGGGTGTCGGGAAGTGTCATACTGCCCACAACTCTAGTGGATTCCGGCCCGGAGCGACCCCGGCGCAGTCGCATGGCCGACGTCACACAGCCTTGGATTGCGCGCCAGCGGCGTGGAGGTTAGGAACCCCGGGCGCTGCGAGCCTAGCCTAGAACCATGTCCACCAAGGGTAAGCCGCCGTCCACCGCGCGCTCATCAGCGCCGGCGAAAAGTGCTGCCCGCGGTTCGTCACCACAAAGTACCTCCACAAACCGTCGCCGGCCGAGCCCTGCCGTGTACCGCCGTCGTCGACAGGTTGTTTTTGGCGCCCTGCTGCTGGTGATCGTGCTGCTGGTGGGCGGCATTGTTGCGATCACCGGATCCCTCTCCGGAAAGTCCGAACCGCAAGCCGTCGCGTCTCCTGACACCACGCAGGCGCCGACGCAGGGGACCGCACCGTCGGGAACGCCAGCGCCCTCGGCATCCGCAACGCCGGTGTGCGACTTCAACCTCATGACCGTGGCCGCGAAAACCGATAAACCTGCCTATGGTGCCGAGGAAATGCCGCTCCTGACCATGACCATCACCAACGGCGGCGCCGCTCCGTGCGAGGTCAACGTCGGAACGTCGCAGATGGAATACCTGGTGATGAGCGGAGCGGACCGCATCTTCTCCTCCAAGGACTGCCAGACAGGCGGCGTGGACCTCATCAAGACCATCCAGCCCGGCAAGAGTGAAGTCGCCAACTTCCCGTGGCAGCGCAACCGGACGTTGGAAGGCTGCGCGGCGATCAACGCCAAACCCGGCGCCGGGGGCGCTTACTACACCTTCGAGGCGAGGCTCGGAAACAAGGCGAGCCCCAAGGCCACCTTCCAGCTGAACTAAGCGGTTCCACGCCAGTAACGTTCGACGGCGGCAGTCGCCTTTAGAGGAAACGGTCCAGCAGGCTGGCTTCGGCCATGCGGCTCAAGCCCTCGCGGACCGTGCGGGCGCGCTGGTCGCCGATGCCGTCCACAGTCATCAGGTCGTCGATGGTTGCAGCCATGAGGTTCTGCAGGCCACCGAAATAGTCCACCAGGCGGTCGGCCACAGCCTTGGGCACGGACTTGAGCCCGGACAGCAGGCGGTATCCGCGGGGCTGGACCACCGCATCCAACTGTTCCACGCCGCCGGCGAAACCGATGATGTGGGCGATGCGGCTGAGGTCGATCAGCTCCGTGGGCCCAAGGTTGAGGAGGGCCTGGACGGCTTCTTCGATCTGCTCCGGGGTGGCGTCCGGGTCCGAGTAGTCGCGGATAATGACTTCGCTGCCAGGGCCGCGGCCTACCGTGAGCTCCTCTACCTGGAGGGACAACAGGCGTCCATCCTCACCAAGTTCCAGGACGTACTGGGCGATTTCTTCGGAGATGCGACGGACCATCTCCTGCCGCTGCAGCGTCACGGCAACGTCCCTGACGGTGACCAGGGCCTCGATCTCCAAGGCCGAAAGCGAGCTGGTGACCTGGTCCAGCCTGGCGCTGTAGCGTTCCAGCGTAGCAAGGGCCTGGTTGGCGCGGGCCAGGACCTTCTCGGAACCTTCCAGCACGTGGCGCAACCCGTTCACGTACAGGGCGATGATCTGCATGGACTGGCTGACGGAAATGACGGGGACACCGGTTTGGATGGCCACGCGTTCGGCGGTGCGATGCCTGGTGCCGGATTCCTGGGTTTCGATGCTGGAATCCGGAACAAGCTGCACTGCGGCCCGGACGATGTTACTGGCATCCTTGTCGCAGATGATGGCGCCGTCCATCTTGGCGAGCTCGCGCAAACGTGTGGGGGAGAAGTCGATGCCGATATCGAATCCGCCGGAACAGATGGAGTCGATGGTCCTGTCCGATCCGAGCACAATCAAGGCGCCGGTACGTCCACGAAGGATGCGCTCAAGGCCATCACGTAACGGAGTTCCGGGTGCGACTCTGGCCAGGGTCGCCTTGAGCGACTCTTCCGGGCTCCGGGCCATGGGGTTTCCCTTCGAAGGTGCAAGCCTCGGCTTACAAACAAGCTGAATCCGGCATCAGGGGACACGCGAAGAAATGCCCCTTTGACGACTAGCACCATGATAGGGCTTCCGGACGCCATTAACCGCACCAGCAAGCCCCAAAGTGGGTCATTTCGTTATGTTCGGGCAGCCGCGGAAGAGGCTACATTCGGCTCTGCGGCGGGGCCCACTTTGGGAAAGCAGCCCGTTGACGTGGGCGGATATAACAAGTTGGTGTAGTTAATTACGCGCGGGCCAATCCACTCAGTAATCCACTTGCCGCTTCATCTTGTTGCCCAGCCACATCATCGCCAGGCTCACCACGAGGAAACCCACGGAAATGGCCAGCGCGAAGATCACGACGCCACCCCAACCACCGGCCCGGGCAGGATCAATGAACCAGTACGGGTACCAATTGACCAAAGCTCCCCGGATCAGGCTGTAGGCCAGGTACCCAATGGGGTACAGCAGCCAATACCAGATGTGCTTCGGCCGGAGGGTGGTCCTCGGCGGCTGGAAGAGCCAGTCCGCCACCATCACCACGGGCATCAGGTAGTGCACCACGAAATTAACCCATGGCAGCAGGGATCCGAGGTCCTCCCCGGCCAGAAGAGCACCGAACACCAAGCCCACCACGGCCATGGCGATCGTGGCCGTGCCGCGCGTGACGTCGTCAGCCTCGCTAGGCCGTTTCCGGACCAGGACCCTGTACCCGCTGATCAGCAGCACAAGTGCCGCGAAGATGTTGGACAGGTTGGTGAAGTAGGAAAAGAAATTCCAGACGTCGTACCCCAAGCCCACATGAACCGTCAGCTGCGCACCAACAGCCACCAAGGTCAAAAGGCCAAAGAAGAAGCGTCCCCCAATAAGCACATTCCGCTTTGTCATGGACCAATCCTTGCCTACCGTCCAGCCGGATAAGGAACGACACCCCGGAAGGGTTAACGGATCAGCGGCTCGTAGGGCCCGCCTCCCTACGGCTTGGCCTGGCAGGGCTGGTCCGGGCCGTACTGGAACCATTCCGGCAACGCAGCTGTGAAGGCTTCCCGCACGGCCGGCGTGTTGGAAATAGTCCAGTCAACGCGGCCCTTGACCTCGATTTCCTGCTTGTCCCATTCGAACCAGTTGATCATCTTCAGCAAGGGGAACTGCTGATGGGTTGCAGGGCTGAAGACCTGGTTCCACCAGGCCTCCTTGATGGCCAGTTCCTGTTCCCCTCCGGCCGACGGAGCGAAGAGCGCCGCCGTTTCAGGGATGGCTACCGGCTTGCCGTGCTGGACGCCGTAGACGTTGTAGAAATCGGGCAGCAGCGTGTCGTCACCGTTGGCGCCGGAATATGTTCCCGTGAGCTGCTGCGTGAATTTGTTGGGCTCAGGGAGTTCGTTCTCACCCCACGGATATTTGTTGCCCCAGTGGTACAGCGACATGCCCACCCAGTCCACGGCCTCATCACCCGGGTAATAGGGCGAATACGCGTCATCGTTCATCGTCAGTGCGCCGTCGCCGTTAGTGTCCAAGGCAGCGAATTCCGGGGTCCCCGGCTTGGCCTCGAACTGGCCCCCGGCGAAGGGGTAACCGCCGCCGTAGTTGGGTGCCCACATCATGGCTGAACCGGGCGCGTCCCTATGTACTGCCTTGGCAAGCGTCTGAAACGCGGCCACGTATTTTTGGGGCTGCTGCGACCACGCGTACCAGGAGCCGTTCATCTCGTGCGCGAACCGGACGATGACCGGGACGCCCTCCTTGTTGAACCGCGCCAAGTCCTTGGCCAAGGCCGTGGCTGTGTCATCGGTGACGGCGTTCAAGCCCTGGGCAGGCTCCAGCGTCAGGAGCATCATGCGGCCGTCTGCGTGGATCTGCTCAACGGCCTTCTGGAGGTCTTCTTCATCCTTGGGTGTCAACGGAAAGCCGGTGAATGAAACACTGACGGCGGGTCTGTGGCCCAGGTCTTTGGCGAATGTCGCCAAGGACTTGGAATGGTAATCCAGATTGACGCCAAACAACGTCCCGTTCGCCGGGGCCAGTTCGCTTCGCGGAGTGACTTCGCAGGCCGCGGCCGACGGCGTTGCAGCTGCCTCCCGCTGGGACAGTGAGTTGGCGAAGTTAACCCCGGCTATACCGAGTACCGCCAAGCCAATCACCGCCGGCAACGTGAACGCCCTCAACAGCTCGGCGCGGTTCTCCTTGCGGGACGCGCTGTCTTCCACTGGTTGCTCCCCCAAAAACAAACACCGAGCCTTCCTGAGCTGCGCTTTCGTCCTATCCTAGGGATCCGCGGTCCGCAGCTCAATCATGATGCCTGAGTAATCAGCAACTCCAACGCCTCTGCCAAGTGGCCCACCTCGCGCACAGAGAAGCCCTCGGGAATCACACCTGCCCCCGCCGGGCTTGCCGGAACGATCGCGTGGGTGAATCCGAGACGGTGTGCCTCCTGGATGCGCTGGTTGATTCCGGGAACAGGACGGACCTCGCCGGCCAGCCCGACTTCGCCGAAAGCGATGAGTCTCTGGGGGAGTGCCTTCCGCGACTTCGCCGAGGCAACAGCCAACGCCACCGCCAGGTCAGTGGCCGGTTCCGTCAGCTTCACCCCGCCCACGGTGGCAACGTAGGAGTCATCCTTGTGCAGCATGCACCCGGCCCGCTGTTGAAGGACCGCCAGCAGCATGGCCACCCGTGAGCTCTCCAGCCCACTCGTTGCGCGCCGGGGCTGGGAATTGGGGCTCTCCGCAAGGAGCGATTGCACCTCGGCGAGCAAGGGGCGCCGGCCCTCCATGGTCACCGTGATGCACGTGCCGGACACCGGTTCACGCGTGCGCGACACGAAAAGCCCGCTTGGGTCCGCCAGGCCTTCAATGCCGGACTCGTTGAGGTCGAAGCAGCCGACATCGTCCGTGGCACCATAGCGGTTTTTGACCGCCCGCAGCAGGCGAAGGCGGGAGTGGCGCTCGCCTTCGAACTGGCACACCACATCCACCAAGTGCTCCAGCAGGCGCGGCCCGGCGATGGTGCCTTCCTTGGTCACGTGGCCCACCAAAAGGGTTGTCATGTTTCGTCGTTTGGCAGCGGCGATGATCGAGGCAGCTACCTCACGTACCTGTGACACACCGCCCGCGCTGCCCTCCACGTCTGCACTGCTGAGCGTCTGGACTGAGTCGACAATGAGCAGCTTCGGCTCAAGCTTTTCCACCTGGCCAAGGGCCTGTCCCAGATCCGTCTCAGCTGAGAGGTAGAGGGTGTGCGCGACGGCGTCAATCCGTTCGGCGCGCAGCTTCACCTGAGCGGCAGACTCCTCGCCGGTGACGTACAGGACGTCCTGGCCCGTGCGCGCGAACTTTGCCGCGACGTCCAGCAGCAGCGTGGACTTTCCGACGCCGGGTTCCCCGGCCAGGAGGATGACAGCGCCTGGCACAAGCCCTCCACCGAGTACGCGGTCGAGTTCGTCCACCCCGGTAGGCAGGAACGCGGCGGTTGTTCCATCAACCTCAGCGATACGGCGGGCCGGTTCCAGGACGGTGGCGGCCGCCGTCGTACGTGCCACTGTGGCGCCGTATTCCTCCACGGTTCCCCATGCCTGGCATTCGCCGCAGCGGCCCACCCATTTGATGGCCGTCCAGCCGCATTCGGCGCACTTGTAGGCGGGGGTCTTTGATGCGCGGGAAGTCTTTGAAGCCATGGGTCCAAGCGTAGTGGCGGGGGCCGACACTATTGGCCCAGGAGGAGCTACAGCGGTGGGAGGACCGTCCGTGCCTCTTCCGGTTCCATTCCGCTGGCCTCCAGCAGGTCCACCATGAGAGGGCGGAACAGCATGACCACGGTCTCGCCCTCGAGCCGTTGGACGTCGAGCATCTTCGGGTGGAGCCGGGCGGCGATGTCACTGAGGTCGTTCCGGGCGCGACGCAGATGGACCCGCCGGGTACCCTCGCTTTGTTCGGCGAGCCCGATGGTCATCTCGTCTATTGCGGCCGCGGTTTCCTGCAGGACCTCGGAGATGCTGTCGATCGCTTCGTCGGAGAGTGCCGCGTGGTTGATGGCACTGGTCAGGCGTCGCGCGAACACACGGCTGTTGCGCAAGGCCAGATCGATGTACTCCAACGAATGTTCCAGGCTTGCCAGTTCGTCGCGATGCCTCCGGTGTGCGGGAGCAAGTGTGGCTACCTCGCCGGAAGCACGCAGGGTCTGCCGCATCCTGTCCACCAGCGGTTGGCAATTGCGACCGCGGATCAGGGCGTGCCAGGCCATGGTGGAGTCGCTCTCGATCATGGCCTTGGCGCATTCCCGCAACACTTCGGCGAGCTCGTGCAGGATCTGTTGGACGTCCTTGCGCGGCTCCCTGCGCGGATCCTTGGGCACCAGGATGGTCACCAGCAGCGCACACACGCCACCCACCACAGCATCAATGCTGCGCGTGAACGGCCCGCCGGCCGGAGCCGGAAGCAGCACCACCAACAACGACTGCAGCCCCAGTTGGGTAGTGAAGATGGTGCCGCTGTCCAGGAACCTGGCCAACAGGATGGAGAAGAGAAGAACGACGGCGGCCTGCCAGATCCCAGCGCCCAGCCAGTGGAGCAGCAAGTCGCCAACAACGATCCCGAGGGTGCAGCCAAGGCCCACCTCGATAACCCGGCGCAGGCGGGGGTCCCGGGAGAAGCCCAAGGCAATCAGGGACGACGTGGCAGCAAACAGGGGACCCTGGTGGCCCAGCACGTATTCGGCAAAGGCGTAGGCACCAACGGCGCACACTGTCATTTGGATGGCCGGTGTCAACGAACTCCGGCTGCGAACCAAGCCGGTCCGGACCCTGGCGCGCAGAAACCTCTTGCTTGCAGAAAATCCCTTCGCGGCAGCCATGTGCTCCAGTCTATTTGTCCTGGCATCCGCAACGACGGCAACCCGGGCGACGCTCAAGGTGGCGCGCGCCACATCACCCAATGGTCCGCCGTCGTTCATCTCCTGTTCACCTTCCACCACAGGTCCCGTTACCTGCGCTCCTTACCTTCAGTAAAGGAACAAAAAGGTCCACAGCTCGCGCACGCCGAAATCTCCGTTCGGCCCGCATCGAAGAATCCCTGGAAGGGGCACATCCAAGTGAAGGCAACTCACTTCGGCCGCAACGCGGCAATCGCGGTCATCGCAGCCGGCGCTCTCGCGCTCACTGCTTGCGGTTCAGACAACGCAACGGGCACTCCGGCCGGCACCCAGTCGGCAGCCTCCGGAACCAAGGTCACCGGCACCCTGACCGGCATTGGCGCCTCCTCCACCGGCGCAGCCATGGACGCCTGGAAGGCCGGCTTCGCAACCGCAAACCAGGGCGCCACCGTGCAGTACTCACCGGATGGCTCCGGCGCAGGCCGCAAGGCGATCATCGACGGCTCGGCACAGTTCGCCGGCTCGGACGCCTACCTGAAGGACGACGAGCTTGCTGCCTCCAAGGCCAAGTGCGGCCCCGAGGGTGCCATCAACCTCCCCGTCTACATCTCCCCGATCGCCGTCGCCTTCAACATTCCCAACGTCAAGGAACTGAAGCTCGACGCCGCTACGGTCGCCAAACTCTTCCGCGGCGAAATCGCCAACTGGAACGACCCCGCAATCGCCGCCCTCAACGCAGGCGTTACGCTCCCGGACCTCAAAGTCACCCCGGTGAACCGCTCTGACGACTCCGGCACCACCAGCAACTTCACCGACTACCTGGCAGCTGCAGCTCCCGAGGTCTGGACCGACAAGGCTGCCGGCGTATGGCCCGCATCCCTGAAGGGCGAAAACGCCAAGGGCACCTCCGGCGTCGTCAAGACCGTCACCGACACCCCCGGCGCCGTGACCTACGCTGACGACTCCGCTGTTTCCGGCAAGCTCGGTACCGCTTCCATCAAGGTCGGCGAAGAGTTCGTCAAGATCTCCGCAGACGCTGCCGCCAAGGCTGTCGAAGCCGGCAAGCCTGTTGACGGCCGCGCCGCCAACGACGTCGCCATCAAGCTGGACCGCAAGACCACCGCAGCGGGCGCCTACCCCGTAGTCCTCGTCTCGTACCACGTTGTCTGCACCACCTACGAGACCAAGGCAGTTGCCGATCTGGTCAAGGCCTTCGAAACCTACGTCGTTTCCGACGAAGGACAGAAGACCGCAGCTGACGCCGCAAAGTCCGCACCGCTCTCCAAGACGCTGCAGGACAAGGCCAAGGCCGCTATCGAAACCATCAAGGCCAAGGCCTAAGGTTTCCCGGCGGGTTTGCTGAACCCGGCTGAACACTGAAGTTCCCTGTCCCGCACTCCGGTGGCCACCGCGGCACCGGACCGGGGCAGGGAACTTAGCCATGTAAGACCAGTTCACTCCAGACTGAAGGATCGTGAAGTGACCACCAACTCCCTGACAACCTCCCAAGGCGCAGGACGCGCCGGGGACAAGGTTTTCTCCGGGGCCGCCATGGCCGCAGGGTGCCTGATTCTCGCGGTTCTCTTCGGAGTCGCGTTGTTCCTTGTGGTGCAGGCGATCCCTGCGTTGACCGCACCTCCCGAGAGCATCCAGGGCGGCCACGGCTTCTTCGCCTACATCGCCCCGATCGTGGTGGGCACGCTCATCGCGGCCGTGATCGCCCTCGTCATCGCCACTCCGGTAGCGATCGGCGTGGCCCTGTTCATCTCGCACTACGCCCCACGCCGGCTCGCTTCCGGCCTCGGCTATGTGGTGGACCTCCTCGCAGCCATCCCCTCCGTCGTCTACGGCGCATGGGGTGCAGCCTTCCTGGCCAAGGAAATCTCTCCGGCGTATGACTGGCTGGCCAACAACCTCGGCTGGATCCCGATCTTCGCGGGTCCGGCATCCGCAACCGGCAAGACCATCCTGACCGCAGGCATCGTCCTGTCCGTCATGGTCCTCCCCATCATCACCTCCCTGTCCCGCGAAATCTTCCTGCAGACCCCCAAGCTGCACGAAGAAGCAGCGCTCGCACTGGGAGCAACCCGCTGGGAAATGATCAAGATGGCCGTGCTGCCCTTCGGTCGCCCGGGCATCGTCAGCGCGATCATGCTGGGCCTCGGCCGCGCACTGGGAGAGACCATGGCTGTTGCCCTGGTGCTGTCCTCCGGCGTCCTGACCGCCAGCCTCATCCAGTCCGGCAACCAGACCATCGCCGCCGAGATCGCCCTGAACTTCCCCGAAGCCAGCGGCCTCAAGGTCAATACGCTGATCGCCGCCGGCCTGGTGCTGTTCGTTATCACGCTGGGCGTGAACATGATCGCCCGCTGGATCATCACCCGGCACAAAGAATTCTCGGGAGCCAACTAAATGACCGCCACAGCAGTCCGTAAACGCTCCGCGCTCACCAAGGGCCAACTGCCCAAGTCCGCGCCCTACATTGTGCTGGCCGTCGCGCTCGTCGTGGGTGCGGCCATTCTGGCGCTCATCGGGTTCAACGCCTTCGGCTGGGGCCTGGTCTCCGCGATCCTGTTCGCAGTGGGCCTCGTTTCCTGGAGCGGAGCCGTTGAAGGCGCCCGCAAAGCCAAGGACCGGCTCGCCACCTGCCTGGTTGTCGGGGCCTTCCTGATCGCGCTCCTGCCGCTGATTTCGGTGATCTGGACCGTGCTGGTCAACGGCATCCCGGGCCTCATCACCCCAGGCTTCCTGGGCACCTCCATGAACGGTGTCACCGGCGCCTTCGACAACAAAGCAGCGGAAGACGGTGCGCCCGTCCTCGGCGGTATTTACCACGCCCTGCTTGGCACCATCCAGATCACGCTTCTTGCCACGGTCATTTCCGTGCCTGTGGGCCTGCTGACCTCCATCTACCTGGTGGAATACGGCAACGACCGTCCGCTGGCCCGCGCCATCACGTTCTTCGTGGATGTCATGACAGGCATCCCGTCGATCGTGGCCGGCCTCTTCGCGGCAGCGTTCTTCTTCGCTATCGTCGGCCCCGGCACCAAGACCGGTGCGGTAGCCGCCGTCGCGCTTTCCGTCCTGATGATCCCGGTGGTGGTCCGCTCCAGTGAGGAAATGCTGAAGATCGTCCCTAACGAACTTCGCGAGGCCTCCTACGCGCTGGGCGTCCGTAAATGGCGCACCATCACCAAGGTGGTCATTCCGACGGCGATCTCCGGCATTGCGTCGGGCGTCACCTTGGCGATCGCACGCGTTATCGGCGAAACCGCGCCGATCCTGGTGACCGCAGGCTTTGCCACCACCATCAACAACAACGTGTTTGGCGGCTGGATGGCCTCGCTGCCCACGTTCATTTACACGCAGATCCTCAACCCGACGTCGCCGTCCAACCCTGGCCCCTCGGACCAGCGTGCATGGGGAGCCGCGCTGGTGCTGATCATCCTGGTGATGCTCCTGAACCTCGGAGCCCGCCTCATCGCCCGCATCTTCGCTCCGAAAACAGGACGCTAGCCGGGCCTGGCCCTTCAGGCCACGTTTACACTTCCAGAACCCCCAAGGAACAAAGGAACACCATGTCTAAGCGCATCGACGTCAAAGACCTGAATGTCTACTACGGCAATTTCCTGGCCGTTGAGGACGTCAACATCAACATCGAAGCCAAGTCCGTCACGGCCTTCATCGGCCCGTCCGGTTGCGGCAAGTCCACTTTCCTCCGCACGCTGAACCGCATGCACGAGGTCCTTCCCGGCGCACGCGTCGAGGGCGAGGTCCTGCTGGACGGGGACAACCTCTACGGCCCCGGTGTTGACCCGGTCACTGTCCGCACCCAGGTAGGCATGGTTTTCCAGCGGCCCAACCCGTTCCCCACCATGTCCATCCGCGACAACGTGCTGGCCGGCGTGAAGCTGAACAACAAGAAGATCTCCAAGGGCGCAGCTGATGCCCTGGTGGAGAAGTCCTTGGTGGGTGCCAACCTGTGGAATGAGGTCAAGGACCGCCTGGACAAGCCCGGTTCCGGCCTCTCCGGCGGCCAGCAGCAGCGCCTCTGCATCGCCCGTGCCATCGCCGTTGAACCCCAGGTGATCCTCATGGACGAGCCCTGCTCCGCACTGGACCCCATTTCCACCCTGGCCGTTGAGGACCTCATCAACGAGCTCAAGGACCAGTACACCGTGGTGATCGTGACCCACAACATGCAGCAGGCCGCCCGCGTTTCGGACAAGACCGCGTTCTTCAACATCGCCGGCACCGGCAAGCCCGGCAAGCTGATCGAGTTCGCTGACACCACCAGCATCTTCAACAACCCGGCCCAGAAGGCCACGGAAGACTACGTCTCCGGGCGCTTCGGATAAGCGGGAGGTAGGGTTCCGGCGTCTATGGGGGGAGCCGGCACATAACGACGGCGGCCGTCGCCTTGGGGGTACGGCCGCCGTCGTTTTTTCTTGCCCTAGTTGGGCAGTTTAGCGAGGGGGGAGAACGCCAATTCGAGGATGAAGGCGACGACGGCGGTCACTACCGGGGTTGCCACCCACAGCAGGAGGATCCTCCGCACCAGCCGGCGGTTGACGGTGTGGAAGCGCTGGTTGATCCCCGAACCGAGGACGGACGCCGTCAAGGTGTGGGTGGTGGAGAGCGGCAGCTGGAAGCCGATCGCACCGATGAAGAGCATGACGGACGTGAGGGTCTGGGCCACGAATCCACGCAGGGGATCTATCCGGATGAGCTTATGGCCCAGGGTGTGCGAGATCCTCCAGCCGCCCAACATCGTTCCCGCGGTGAGCATGACGGCCGTGAGCAGCAGGATCCACAGCGGCACGTTGTCCCCGCCTGACAACCCCGCGGCCACCATTGCCAGGAGAATGACCGCTGCTGTGCGCTGCCCGTCCTGGAGGCCGTGGCCGAAGGCGACTGCTGCGGTGGAGACGGCCTGTGCGCGCCGGAAACGCCTGTTCACCACATTGGGTTGTGTATAGCGGGCAGCCCAGGTGACCGGCCACACCAGCAGGTAGGCCGCCCCAAAGGCTATCAACGGGGACAGTACCAGGGGCAGGACCACTTGGGTCAGCACGACGCCGTCCACCCCGCCGATCGAGCTTTCGCCCACCAGGATGCTTGCGCTGCCGGCACCGATCAGGCCGCCCACCAGCGAGTTCGTGGAGGACAGGGGAACGCCCTTCCACCACGCGTAGATTCCCCACAAGATAGAGGCTGCCAGCGCTGAAGCGAGCATGGTCAGGCCGCCGGGGCCTGCAGGCAACGTGATCCACGATTGCGTGAAGGCGAGGATGAAGGTGCCGCTCAGCATGGCGCCCACAAAGTTGAAGATTGCCGCTAAAAGCACGGCGATGGATGGCGTGAGGGCGCGGGTCCGGGTGGACAGGGCCACCGCGTTGGAGACATCGCGGAAACCGTTGAGGAACGCGAACCCTGAGGCGAGCCCCACCACAAGGACAAGGAAGACGATGGTCACGTCAGGATTCCTTGACGATGATGCTGCCTACCTGGGTGGCGACCTTCCGCATGTCCTTGGTTACTTCCACCAGCTGGTTGGCGATGTCCCGGTGCCGTGCGTACTGCGCCGATTTCATGTCCTTGAGCATCTCGGCGACCCAGATCCGGTGGGTCCGTTCCGCGCGCTTGGCCAGGCGGAGGATCTCGATCCAGTAGTCCTCCAGCTCGTCCAGGTCTTCAAGCTTCCGCATGGCGTCCACGGTGAGCTCGGCTTGGCGGCTGATGATTTCCAGTTGGTCTGCGGCACGCTTGGGCAGCCGGTCCAGTTTGTAGAGGGACACCAGGTCTCCGGCGGCGTCAAGCTTCTCCATCGCCTCGTTGAGGTGGCGGGAGAGGGTGTACATGTCCTCGCGGGGGAGCGGATTCACGAAGCTGGTGCGCATGTGAGTCAGGAGGGCGAAGTGCAGGTCCAGGGACTTGGACTCGTGCTCGTGCAGTTCTTCGGCGAGGCGCTGGTGTTCGCTGGCTTGGGCTCCGAGGATTTCTGAGAGCGTCCCGGTGGCGGCCACGATGACACTGGCCATCTGCGCGAGCAGTACGAGTCCGGCGGGTTCCTGGGGGAAAAGGCGCAGCTTCATGTCGCTTCCGGGCTGGGGACGGATAGGGCGGCGGACGGCTTGACTTGACGCAGCCCGTTTCGTCCCCAACTTTACCGGTCCCGCGCGCCTGCTTGGTGAGCGCCCCGGCCCCGAAGGGCAGAGCTCCCCATCGCCGCGCCCCTTTCATCCATGCAAGACTTGGCGCGTCAATGAATTTATCCACTCAATGGGGGAATCGTGCGCATCAATAACACTGTGAAGATCACCAGCCTTGCGGCGGCGGGATTGCTCGCCTTGACCGCCTGTGGAGCTACTGCCACCAGCACGACGTCGGGTGGTTCCGAACCGTCGTCGTCCTCCTCTTCGGCCGCCTCAGCGGCTCCGTCCTCCTCCGCCTCCGCCTCCGCCTCGGCAGGTTCCGACGGGGCTGCAGCATCCTCGGGCTCGTACAAGGCAGCGGCCTGGGCCCTCCCGATCACGGACAAGGGCGACAAGCTTGGCAGCATGAAGGGCGACAGCTTCAGCGTCGACATCTACCAGGTGGCCACGGATGTAGCCTCCAGGGACAGCATGTTCCTGGACAAGGAAACCAAGGAAAACCTGCTGAAGAAGGGTGCGCCGATCGTCTACGTGAACTACGTGGTCACCAACACATCATCCGCTGACATCCCCTTGAGCCACTCGCTGGTCACTCCCAGTGCCAAGTACGCGGACTGGAAGTACCTCGGTGGCATGCCGTCCGACTCCAGCAGCGATGGCTTCAAGAAGTACGGACTGAGCAGCTCAGGCATGAAGCTCAAGGAAAAGGACCCGTTCGTATTGAAACCGGGCGAATCCTTCAACATCGCCGAGAACTTCGGCTACACGCCCGGCAAGGAGGCTGAGATCTCGGCCACCATGACTCCTGCGGCGGCGGACGGCAAGCTGGATCACGACAAGAAGGAACAGGCCAAAACCACGGTCACCCTGAAGTAGCTTGGCGCGTTTGCCCGGTCCGGCCCAGTGCTGGCCCGGGCATTCTGCAACCGGGCATAAAAATGGTGCCGAACCGGATACGCCTCTCGGCGGTAGGCCGCTCGAAGCGGCTATATGTTGAAGCCCGGGGGTTTCGCGGTTCGACACCAGTTTTAGTTTTCACCGTTGGGCGGGCTAAGTCAACATTGACAGTCCGCGCCCGACGTGGGTACGTTTCGCCCCTGCTGCTGCCTAGTCGAGCTCACCCAGGCGCCATGCATTGGCCGCATGCTCAAGGTCCTCGGCCGTTTTGACGAGCTGGTGCGAATTGCGCGTGAGCTTACTGGCGTGGCCTTCGTTGCTGTGCTCTGCGCCGTCGGCGAGGGTCGCCTGGCCGAGCGCCACCACGCGGCAGAAAGCGGCGGAACGTTCCAGCGCGACGTCGAACTCGCCGTCGAACGCGCCGGACAAAATGGCGTCAGCCATGGTCTTCATTTCGTCTGCGCCAGGCGGCTCCGCGGCGCCCGCTACGACGTTGGAAACCTGCGCGGTGTCGCGTCCGGCCCGGAAGTAGACGGAGATCCGCTCCGGGTTTTGGATGGTGGCGGCGCGAAGGGCGTAGAGCCGCCACAGCGCGCCGGGGAGGCTTCGCGCCGGGCTCTCGGCCCACATCTCTGCGATAGCCTCGAGGCCCTGCTCGTCCGCGAGCTTAACCAAGCGGCGGGTTACTTTGGGGTCGTCGCTGTCGCGTCCGCGCTTGACCAGCGCCTGGGCAGCGAGATGCGCAGCCTCCGAAACCCGCGCGGGGTCGGCGCCACCAGCGAACGGTTCGAAATCGATGGGCGCGAAGGGCTTCGGCTTGTGATGCCGGTTTGCTCCGCCGTACGCTCGCGGTTCTGGCTGTTCGCTCATGAGTTCACCGTACTCCTGTGCTCTGGCGGGGTCGAGTAACGGTTGCCTGGACGCTCGACGGCGCACGTCACCTTGAGTTCCTCGTCTGCCTTGACGTTGGGGTACAGTATTCATGGCTGTTTCTACAGCTGGAGGGGCCTTTAGCTCAGTTGGTAGAGCATCGGACTTTTAATCCGTGGGTCGTGGGTTCGATCCCCACAGGGCCCACCCTCCAAGACAGGCCGGAGACCTTGAGTCTCCGGCCTGTTTGTTTGCCTCAAGAGCCCTCGGTAATTCGTCAGTCCCGCCGGACAACGGTGTGCTCAGGGAACCAGTGCGGGACCGGGTGTGGGGTGGCGATGATCGACGCGTGGGGGCGCGCGTCTGGGTCTTTCCTGAAGTTTGAGCTGGTTACCAGGAATCCGGCTCTGTCGAGGCACTTCCCCATCTCCGCGACGGGCCAGAAGTAGGCGGGCATCACCGCGTGCGGGAACTTTTCGACAGTTTCGCCTTCGAAGAAGCCCATCAAGAGACTGCCTCCGGGTGCAAGGCAGCGGGCGAACTCCGCCAACACGGTGGGGATGTCGTCCGGGCTGGTGTGGATCAGGGAGTACCAGGCAAGGATGCCCGCCAAAGACTGGTCCGGGACCTGAAGTTGTTCCAGCGACCCCACACGGAATGCGGTGTTTGGATAGTGCTGCCTGGCGGATTCGATAAATTCCGGGACGATGTCCACACCCTCCGCGTCAACCCCAAGGGCATGAAGGAAGTTGGTCCATTGCCCGGGCCCGCACCCAGCGTCGATCACTTTGCCGTCGAGCCCGTGAGCCCAGGCCGCAATCAACGCCTGATCAGCGGGATGGGTGTTGTCGATGGTCCCGAAAAGCTCGGTGTACTCCTTGGCGCGTGCACCATAGGCAGATCTGACGGTTCCGCGTGACATGGGCACAGCCTATCGAGGCCCTCACCTGCGCAAACGTAGTGTGCCGCGAGGGCAGGCAATTAGGCGATCTGCTGCGTTCCGTCGTGGAACATGGGAAATGCGGAGATAGGTGTGACCGTGGCGGTCGGGCCGGGCTCCGGTTCCTGCGCCGTGGCTGCCCCGACAGGTTCGTCAACGGTCACGATCTCCATGGATTCCATGTCCAGCAGCCGTCGGCTTCCGGTCTCATCCTGAAGCCAGAAGAGTTCTGTTCCGGCCACCGTCTTGACCACGGTTCCCCGATGGTAGAGGCGGCCGTTGTGCCAGGCCTCGACATACTCGCCTGCGTTCAGTGCGTGGGCTGCTTCGGCAGTTCCCGGCATTGCGCCGAAGGCCTGGGCCAGGCTGGCCTGTGTCTTCAACGCCTGGAAAAGGTCCCTGTTCGCGATAGTCATGTGCGCTCCCTTCAACTGTCGCCGTCCGTATGCCCCCAGCCTTACGCATCTTTGTTGCAGGCGCGTTGCAAGGGGATGAGCGATGTGTGACGTGCCAAGCGAACCCTGCCGGCCGCCGTCGAACATGCCGGGCAGGCAGTCCGCGCCGCGGGCGTTAGTGTTTTAGGCATGAACGTGATCCCCGCCGAAGTGGTTACTCCTGCAGTCCTGATCGACGCCGATGTCCTTGACCGGAACATAGAGCGCATGGCGTCGAACATGCTCAGCCGGGGTCTGCGGCTTCGCCCGCACGTGAAGACGCACAAGACCCTGGAGATCGCCCGCAAGCAGTTGGCCGCCGGGGCTGAGGGGATCACGGTCGCCACCATCGGCGAGGCCGAGGTCTTCGCGGCGGACGGGGTGAGGGACATTTTCATCGCCTACCCGCTCTGGGTGGACGCGCCACGCGCTGAACGCCTGAGGGCGCTCGCGGCCTCAGGCCGGATCGCTGTGGGCGTGGATTCTGCGGAAAGCGCGACGGCGATGGGTCACCAGATGGGCGCGGACGCGGGGCGGATTGAGGTGCTCGTCGAAATCGACAGTGGGCATCACCGCAGCGGCGTGCTCCCTGGCGAAGCAGCGGACGTAGCCCGTGCCGCTGCTGGAGCGGGCCTGACGGTGGCGGGCGTGTTCACGTTCCCTGGCCACAGCTACAAACCGGGAATGCCCACCGGTGCCGCGAGCAACGAAAACGATGCACTGGGCCGGGCCGCGACGGCGTTGACCGAGGCGGGCTTCGAGGTGACCACCATCAGCGGGGGATCGACCCCGACGGCGCTCATCGCCGGGGAAACGGTAGCGACGGAGCTCCGTCCGGGCGTCTACGTGTTCGGCGACGCGCAGCAACTGGAACTGGAACGCTGCAAATGGGAGGACATCGCCCTGACGGTAGCCGCCACCGTCGTCAGCCGCCACGAGGCCACGGGTGGAAACGTGCGACGCGTTGTGGTGGATGCCGGCAGCAAAATATTGGGCAGCGACCGCCCGGATTGGGCCACCGGGTACGCTCGGCTGCCTGAATATCCGGAAGCCCGGGTCACCGCACTTTCGGAGCATCACGCCACAGTTGTGTGGCCGGATTCTGCCGAACTCCCTGCATTGGGTACCAGGCTTCGGGTCATCCCAAACCACGTGTGCCTGGCCATGAACTTGGTGGATGAGGTCACCGTGGTCCGCAATGGAACGGTGGTGGACACCTGGAGTGTGGCAGCCCGCGGGCGAAACAACTAGGCCACAGCCGGAATACCCTGGACCAGCGTGTGGAATTCGCGGTTGTGGTAGACCAACGGAGCGGAACTGGAAGCATTGGGCCTGATATCGAGGACCTCCGCGGCCAGGAGCACGGAACTGCCCAGGGCTGCCCGGTGGACGATATCGCAGCGCAGCGCCCATTGGGCCTCCCTGAGCAGGGGCTCACCCGTGGGCAGCACCTCCCAGTCCATGCTTTCGGTGAAACGTGGAGCTGCCGGGTCGGCGAAAGTCCGGACGAGGTCCAACTGGTCGGCGCTTACCAGGTGCACCACGATCGTCTGGGCTGCCGCAATGACGGAAGCGGATCGCCCGCTGGTGACAGAGAACGCCAGGGTCGGCGGATCGACCGCAACCGATGCCACCGATGATGCAGTGAGCCCTACCGCGCCGTCGGGTCCGGTAGCGGTAACTATTGCAACGCCTGCCGGATGGCCGCGGAACGCACTCTTGAAGAGCTCGCTGACTCGCGGGGATGGCACGGGTAGGGAACCGCTCATTCAAACACCTCTGGGGAACTGGCCGGGATGGCGCTGGATTTTGTGCGCGCACCGGAACTGATGCTAGGACCTCAACTTAAGTTGAGGTCAATTCCTGTAGATTCGACCAGCGGGTGAGACCATTTGGTAACCTGACCGAAACCTGCGCTCCCTAGGCTGGTTTCAACTTCATAGCCCATGCCCAGTTCCAGGAGAGCCGATGCATCTTTTGCCCCGTGAGCAAGAGAAACTCATGATCGTAGTGGCCGCCGACCTTGCCCGGCGCCGCCAAGGACGCGGGCTCAAGCTCAACTATCCCGAAGCTGTGGCGATCATCAGTTACGAGCTCATCGAAGGCGCCCGGGACGGCAAGACCGTAGCTGAGCTCATGAGCTACGGCACTACCCTTCTCCGCCGCGAAGACGTGATGGAAGGCGTGCCGGAAATGATCCATGACGTCCAGATCGAGGCCACCTTCCCTGACGGCACCAAGCTCGTCACCGTGCACAACCCCATCCGATAGGCGGCCCTCATGATCCCCGGTGAATACAGGCTCCAGCCAGGCTCCATTGCGTGCAACAGCGGCCGCGAGGCAATCGCCGTCGAAGTCGTCAACCGCGGCGACAGGCCCGTCCAGATTGGTTCGCATTACCACTTTGCAGAGGCGAACCGCGCCCTGGAATTCGACCGCAAAGCCGCCTACGGCCGCCGCCTGGACATTCCAGCAGGCACGGCGGCGCGCTTCGAGCCGGGAGACAGGAAGACTGTCCAGCTGATCGAGATCGCCGGGGCCCGCGAAGTCTTCGGCCTCAGCAACGCAGTGAACGGAAAGCTCGACGGCGGAACCGGGGTTGAGGGGTCAGCCCGCCCGGGCGTCGCAGCGGAAAGGGACCACCAGTGAGCTTCGAAATTCCCCGCCGGCAGTACGCCGAGCTTTACGGCCCGACGACGGGCGACGCCATTCGGTTGGCTGACACGGAGTTGTTCCTCGAAATCGAAAAGGATTACACCCTCTACGGCGAAGAAGTGGTCTTTGGGGGCGGCAAGGTAATCCGTGACGGCATGGGCCAGAACGGACAATTGACCCGCTCCGAAGACATTCCGGACACCGTCATCACCAACGTGATCGTCCTGGACTACACCGGCATCTACAAGGCGGACGTAGCCCTCAAGGACGGGCACATCTTCAAGATCGGCAAAGCCGGCAACCCCCAGATCACCGACGGCGTGGACATCGTCATTGGGGCCAGCACGGAGATCATCGCCGGAGAGAGGAAGATCCTCACTGCCGGCGGCATCGACACGCACATCCACTTCATTTCCCCGGAGCAAGTGCCCACGGCCCTGTGCAACGGCATCACGACGATGGTAGGCGGGGGCACCGGTCCGGCTGAAGGGACCAAGGCCACCACCATCACGCCCGGCGCCTGGCACATCTCGCGGATGCTTCAGGCCGTCGAGGGGCTTCCGGTCAACATCGGCCTGTTCGGCAAGGGCCACGCGTCCGCCGTCGAGCCCCTCGCCGAGCAGATCCGCGCAGGCGCCGTCGGGCTCAAAGTCCATGAGGACTGGGGATCCACTACGTCGTCCATAGATATGTCCCTGCGTGTGGCCGATGAATATGACGTCCAGGTGGCCATCCACACCGACACCCTGAACGAGTGCGGCTTCGTGGAAGACACCATCGCGGCAATCGACGGCCGCGTTATCCACACTTTCCATACCGAAGGCGCCGGGGGAGGGCATGCGCCGGACATCATCAAGATTGCCGGACTGCCCAACGTCCTTCCCGCGTCCACCAACCCCACGCTCCCGTACACGAAGAACACCATCGAAGAGCACCTGGACATGCTCATGGTGTGCCACCACCTCAACCCGGACATTCCCGAAGACGTGGCCTTCGCCGATTCCCGCATCCGTGCGGAAACGATCGCCGCCGAAGACGTGCTCCACGACCTCGGTATTTTCGCGATCACCTCATCCGACTCCCAGGCCATGGGACGGGTGGGCGAAGTGGTCACCCGCACGTGGCAGGTAGCTGACGCCATGAAGCGCCAACGGGGAGTTCTCCATGATCCGTCGGGCGCCTCCCATGGCTCGCCTGACAGCGACAACTTCCGGCTCAAGCGGTACGTCGCCAAGTACACGATCAACCCGGCCATCGCGCAGGGCATGGCGGACACCATCGGTTCGGTGGAACCGGGTAAGTTCGCCGATCTGGTCCTCTGGGATCCGGCGTTCTTCGGCGTGAAGCCGGAAGTAGTCATCAAGGGTGGCCAGATCGCCTACGCTCTCATGGGAGATTCAAACGGCTCCATCCCGACCCCGCAGCCCCGCACTATGCGGCCCATGTTCGCCACGTACGGCAAGGCCCTGCAACAGTCCTCCATCACCTTCCTCTCCAAGGCAGCCATCGAGGCTGGTGTGCCGGACGAGCTCGGCCTCGAACGCATCATCAAACCCGTTTCCGGCATCCGCAACCTCACCAAAGCGGACCTGAAGCACAACGGCGAAACCCCGGACATCGCCGTCGACCCCGAAACGTACCAAGTGACGGTCGACGGCGAAGAAGTCACCTCCCAGCCGTCCGACGTGCTGCCCATGGCGCAGCGCTACTTCCTCTTCTAGGACATCCATGATCATCGAAAGAATCCTCGGGAACCTGCACGAATTACCGGGCGACGCCTACGAGGGTCACCACAAGGAAAAGGTGGTGCTCCCCAGCAGCCTGCTGGTCAAGCGCATCCAGCGCGTCACCACCGATCACGGCAAGGAGCTCGGCATCCGGCTTCCCTCGGGAACAGGGGACCTGCGCGACGGCGACATCCTGGCCATCGAAGACACCAACCTGATTGTCATCTCCGTGCTGCCCACCGACGTCCTGGTGATCGCGCCCCGCAGCATCCATGAGATGGGAGTGGTGGCACATTCGCTTGGCAACCGGCACCTGCAGGCGCAGTTCTTTGATGCGTCGTCCGAGTACGGGGCCGAAGTCATGGTGTGCCAGTACGACCACACGGTCGAAGACTATGTGAAGAGCGTCGGCGTCCCCTACGACAGGCAAGAGCGGGTCATGCCGGTGCCGTTCCGCCATGCTGAGCACTCGCACTAGCTATCAGCTGGCTCTTCAACAGCTGACTGACTCGGCGCTACCTACAGGGGCGTTTGCCCACTCCTTGGGGTTTGAGGGCTACATTGAGCGCGGCCTTGTGGGTGATGAGGGCTCATTTGGTACCTGGCTGGGTGCCTTTGTGGGGCAGCAGCTGAGTTATTCCGATGGCTTGGCTGTCCGCTTCCTTTACGAAGGGGTGGATGTTGGATTGTTGGACCGCGTGTTGTCCGGGCAGTTGCTGGCCCGGGAGGTGCGGGAAGCTTCCCTGAAGATGGGCGGCCGCCTCCTGGAGATCGGCGGCGAGGTGTTCCCGTCCACGGGGTTGGAGGCCTACCGGGAGTTGGTCCGCGACGGCCGCGCATCGGGACACCAGCCCTTGGCCTTCGGTGTGATTGCCCGGTCGCTGGGGGTGCCCTTCGAGGAGGCGCTGTCGGCCTACCTCTTTGCCACCGTCACTTCCCTGACGCAGAACGCGGTACGCGCCATACCGCTCGGGCAGAACGCCGGGCAGCGGGTACTTCGGGACGCGCACGACGCCGTCGCTACCGCCATCAAGGTTGTAGCACAGCTGTGCTGGGACGACTTTGGGGCTGTGAGCCCCGGACTTGAAATTTCACAAATGCGGCACGAACGGCAACGTGCCCGCATGTTCATGAGCTAACTGATGCAAAGGAAAGAACACATGACAGAACCCATCAGGATCGGTGTAGGCGGACCCGTCGGAGCAGGCAAGACCCAACTCGTGGAACGCATCACCCGGCACATGAGCGGAAACATCTCCATGGCTGCCATCACCAACGACATCTACACCATCGAAGACGCCAAAATCCTCGCCGCCAACGGTATCCTCCCCGAAGACCGGATCATTGGCGTCGAAACCGGCGGATGCCCGCACACCGCCATCCGCGATGACACCTCCATGAACACCGCGGCCATCGAAGAACTGAAGGCACGCCACCCCGACCTGCAGGTCATCTTCGTAGAGTCCGGCGGCGACAACCTCTCCGCCACCTTCAGCCCCGAACTCGTGGACTTCTCCATCTACATCATCGACGTCGCCCAGGGCGAGAAGATCCCCCGCAAAGCCGGGCAAGGCATGATCAAGTCCGACCTCTTCATCATCAACAAAACAGACCTCGCACCCCACGTCGGGGCGGACCTGGCCATCATGGAGCGGGACTCCAAGGAGTTCCGCGGCAACAAACCGTTCTGCTTCACCAACCTGAAAACTGACGAAGGGCTCGAAAACGTCCTGAGCTGGATCCGGCGGGATGTCTTGATGCTCGACTTGGCGCAATGAGCCGCATCGCGACGGCGGCTTCGCCGGATTTTGGGCCGTGCCCGCTTCGCGATGCCCGCCACGCCGCGGCCCAAAAATCCGGCTCACCCACCTCGGCGGTCACGTCGCCAAGGGGTGAACTCCGGTTACAGATCGCCGTGCGGAACGGACGGTCTGTTGCTGCGCGGCAGTTCCATGAGGGGGCTTTGCGGGTGCTTCGGGCGCATTACTTGGATCAAAGTGGGCAGGTTTGCTACGTCATGGTCAATCCGGGTGGGGCGTATCTGGGGGCGGATCTGTTCCTCATTGACGTGGAGGTAGAGGATGGGGCGGACCTGCTGCTCACCACGCAGTCGGCTACCAAGATTTACCGGACTCCGGGGTCCTTTGCTGAGCAGCGCATGAACATCAGGCTGGGGGAGGGCGCTCGGTTGGAGCTGGTGCCCGACCAGTTGATCGCCTACCGGGAGGCCAGCTACCGGCAGAATTCGCGTATCAGTCTCCACCCGTCGTCGTGCCTTGTCATGGCGGAGGTCGTCACGCCGGGATGGTCGCCGGACGGTGCTGCCTTCAAGTATGAAGAGGTGCGGCTCCGCAACGAGATCTGGATCGAGGACGACGCCGGGCCGGCGTTGTTGGCGCTGGACAACCTTTTGATCCGCCCGCCTGTAAACGACGTCAGTGGGATGGGGTTCATGGAGGGTTTCAGTCATCTGGGCTCGTTGGTGGTGGTGGACCCACGGGTGGGCCAGGAACTTGCTGACGAACTGAGCCACTTGGCTAGTGACTTTGACGCCTATACGGGTGTTTCGTTGACGCAGACCCTTGCCGGAAGCACCGGTCTCGTGCTGCGATCGTTGTCGAACAGCACTGGGGAACTCAACAATTTACTGGGTGCCTGCACCAGCGTTCTGCGGGAACGTTGGTTCGGCCAGGCGCCTTTGAACCTGAGGAAGTACTGATGACCGCGCTGACTGAGTTCGCCACCATGTACCGGGAGCGCGAGAACCTTTCCCTGCGGACCCGATTGCTGTTCACCTTCGGTGCCGTAGCCGCGTTGCATGCCGCCGCCGTCATTCTTCTGCTGGCCGGCGCCGCCGGCGGTGCCCAACCGTTGGCGCTGGGTCTGGTGGTCACCGCGTACGTGGCGGGCATTAAGCACAGTTACGACTGGGACCATATCGCTGCGATCGACAATTCCACCCGGAAGTTCGTCGCCCAGCATAAGGACCCCGTGAGCGTGGGTTTCGCGTTCAGCCTGGGCCACAGCTCGGTGGTGGTGCTGGCCGGATTGCTGGTGGTGGCGGGAGCCACGCTGGTGGGGCAGTTCATGGAGGACGGCACCACAGGCAACAAGGTGCTGGGCTTGATCGGGAGCGGCGTCTCGGGGCTGTTCCTGCTGGCGATGGGCCTCTTCAACGGCTCGGCCTTCGTGCGCGCCACCAAGCTGTACCGGGACGTGCAGGCCGGCGGTGAGGTCCGCCACGAAGACCTCGAAGCGAAAGGCTTCGTCGCCCGGCTGCTGGCCAAACCACTGTCCAAGGTGGAGCGGCCACGAAACATATATGTGATCGGTTTCCTGTTCGGGCTGGGCTTCGATACCGCCACCACCATCGGGCTGCTGGTGATAACCACGACGGCGTCACTCGCCGGAGTATCGCCGCTCGCCTTGATGGCGCTGCCGCTAGCGTTCACCGCAGCCATGACCCTGTGCGATTCCGCCAACGGCGTGGCCATGATGAAGATGTACAAATCCGCGATCAACAATCCTCAGCGCAAGCTCGGTTTCAATGCGCTGATAACAGGTATCTCGGCTGTGTCGGCCCTGTTCATCTCCGTAGTCACACTTGGCGGGTTCGCCAATGCCGCTTTTGGGCTGGAGGACCCGCTGACTTCGTGGCTCGGCGAAGTGGACCTCGGCGACGCGGGCCTGATCCTCGTGGCATTGTTCGCCATGGTGTGGGCTGTGTCCGCATGGCGGGGACGGGTTGCCCGCAGGGACTAGGAAGCTGCCACTGCGTTGAACAACGCTGTGGTGTCCACGCCCAGGTCCGGGGTGTCCAGGACATTCGTCAGGAACACCACGCAGCGATCCTGCTCAGGGAACATCCACCACTCCGTTCCTGACCAACCGGGGTGGCCGTAGATCCCCCGTGCGATCAACTCGGACTCGTTGGCCGGCAATTGGAATCCCAGACCGGTGTGGCGAAGAGGTTTGGGCCGGGTGGTGATGTGTGAAAGCTCCGTGGTCCGAGGCCGGCGCATGGCTGCCAGGGTGGCTGGTTGGACGGCCTTGCCGGAATCCCTGAGCAACTCCGTTCCGAGATTGAGCAGGTCCGTCGCTGTTCCGAAGAGTCCCGCCCCCGGATGCCTTTGCTGGAACATGGCCTCGGCGTTCAGTCCCTCCGCCTCGGTTCCGTGCACCGTATGTGGGTTGCAGTCCGTGCTGAAAGTGAGGCCGCTTGCGCCGGTGTCGGCTGCCAGGGACAGGACCTGCTCCTCAAAAGGACGCCCATCAGCCCACTCGGCCATGGCTGCTGCACCCTCGAAAGCGATGTTGCAGTACTGGACCAAGGATCCCGCGTAGAAGGTCTGGCCCGCCGAGGTGAGGGCGTCGCGGAGGGGGACACCGTCGTCGAGCTCCGGGTCGGTGATCCCGGACCGGTGACTGAGCAGGTGCTCCAGCGTTACGGTGTCGGTGCGGCCGGCGCCGAAACCCGGAACCGCCGTCGAGAGCGCATTGCCCAGCGATAGCTTTCCCAACTCGACCTGGCGCATGACGGCCAGGGCACTGATGGGCTTTGAAACGGAGAACAGCGCGAAGTGGTCGTCGACGGTCGCTTGCCGGCCGCCGTCGGACCCGAATGCTACGACGTCCTCAATCCCGTTGCTGGACGCGATCCCCAGAACCGCAAGCGGCACGCGGCCGAGGTCTACCTGCTGACGCGCCCACTCAACTGACGCTCCTGTTTTCACCATGACTCGAAACTATCGCAGGGATCACAGCAAAAACTCTTCGCCGCGTGTAACCATGGCGACCGGGCCGGAAACTAACCAAGTATCCTGCAGGTCCGGGTTCTATATTCAGGGGGAAATCGTGCTTTCCGAGCGCGAATTGGCATTCATCGCCATTCACAATGACAGCTATCCATCCGTCTACAAGTTCGTTTGCCGACGCGTTGAATCGTCGCATGTGGCGGAGGAGATAGCAGCGGATGTATTCCGCGTCGTGTGGCAAAAATGGGTGGACGACTCACGCCCGGACCTCGCCTACTTGTTGACCATTGCCCGCAACCTGGTGGGCAACGCGTACCGCAGCCGCGACAGGCGGCAGGCGCTGCAGGAGAAATTGCGCACGACGGCGGTCCAGCGGTTTGGCGACAACTCGGAAAACGTTGCCGTTCAGGAAGCGATGGACCGCCTTCGCGAGAAGGACCGTGACATATTGCAGCTGGCCTACTGGGACGACCTGGGGATCGCCGACATCGCCGCTGTGCTGCAGTGCAGTGAATCAGCAGCGAAAGTCCGTCTCCACCGGGCACGCGCGGCCTTCCGGAAGCAGATGCCTGCAGGGGCCGACCCGACTACAGAGAAGATGGGGGTCTGAAGACAATGGATCCGATCAAGAACCAAATTTCAGCTATTGACCCGCTCACTATCGATCCAGTGACGGAACCGAACGGCGAAGAAGCCCTGCACAAGATCCTGTCGGGATCCACTGTGTACAGCGACAGCAGCCCACTGGCCGGGGTCACGTCCCTGGAAAACCGACGGCGGCGCAAGGCCCAGATCGCCGGCGGGCTCCTGCTCGGCGCAGCCGCCGTCACCGCCGGGGTGCTTGTCGCAGCGAATTTCGGGACCGTGACCTCAACCCCGGCGCCCGCGAACACGGTGACGTCGACGGAGGCGACCCCCACACCCAGTGCGTCCGCAACGCCGACTCCTACGGCGACGCCGTCCGCAACGCCCACGGCAAGCCCGACGCCCACAACCACCCAGGCGCCGACCCCCACCGTGCCTGCTGCACCGACAACCGCTCCGGTGGTCCCGCCGGTGCAGGTTCCCACGAGCCAGACCTTCACCTTCCCGGACGGGCACCTGTCCTTCACGTACCCGGTGGGCTGGAGTGTCCGGGCGGAACAGGGACCGTACGATCCGCCCGGGACCGCGGAAGCCTCACGCATTGTGACTGTTTTCGATGCCGCTGGGGCCGAGGTAGCGCGCGTGTTCAACGGAAACTACGCGGATGGGACGGGCGGCTGGGTGAAGCGAACCGTCTACGACCGCACCACAGTACCTGGAGTGGTTTCCACAACCTCAGCCAGTGATCCCGTGCAGTTCGGCTTCTTTGCCCATCAGGCGGCCATGATGGTTCACCCGGGAGAAACGCCTTCGACCGCGGAACTGGATCAGACGCCCACATACATCATGGATGTCCGCCTGGCCTCAGAGATGCAATCCGGGGAAACGGGCTCAGGTATCAATCAGGTCCGTGTGCCCAACGGAATCATGAGTGCCTACGCGATCTTCGACCCCGCCAAGCAGCCGGCCTTCGCCACTCCAGAGGCAGCCAAAGCCTGGATGAAGACCACGCAATACGCGCAGCTGAAGGCACTTTTTCTTAGCCTGAGCTACAAGTAGGCGGGCCCCATGGCGGTTCCTGTGCAAAAGCACTGTGCCGCAGGAGAACGTTATTCATTTGTCCATAACGATCATCGCTTGAGTTTCATAGGGTTGAGGAGATCTGCTTCACAAAATCCCCCGAACTACCCAAGGATGAGTTTCAACGATGAAGAGCATCGCCCTCCTGCGCGAACGAGCCACCCGCGTCATGCCTACCGGTTCCCACTGCCCGGCGTCGGGCCTGTGGAGCCCGGACTCCGACCCGGAAGCAGTCCAGGTCTTCGCAGAGGGCAGTGTTCTTCCGTCCTACCAGGGCACGCCCACGGTTTGGCGGCGGCGATCCACGGCTGAAGTCCCGGCATGACCAGCACCATCCTGAACAGGCCCGCCGATTACCGCCACGTCCCGTCGGCGGAATGGTCTGAGCTCAGCGCCGGTGATCCCGTGTGGATTTACGATGTCGCGTGGGGCGCAGGTGTAGGTCGCGTCGACGACGTTTCCAAGCACCAGGAGTTGCTCTGGGTCGTCCTCGAACCGACGGGCCGCAAACTCATCTGCGGCACGGACGACGTCGAGGTCTGGACCGCCTGAAAACTCGCCGGGATGGCACATGATGACAATGTCTGAGCGGATGATTGTCATCAAGTGCCATCTCGGTGTCAGTTAACCCGCCGGGACAAGGACGCTGGGAGAACCCGTCTCTACCCGGCCCACCGGGCCACCCGGCAGTCCCGTTTCCGGGTGGAGCCTGAAGCTCACGACGTCGTCGGAACCTTCGTTCGCGACGTACAGCCAGCCTTCCCGGACCAAGTGGTGGCGCGGCCATTCGCCACCACACGGCGCGTCCGCCAGGGGTTCGATTTCGGTGCCGTCCTCGGAGACCGCAAGCACGCAGATGCGGTTGGTTCCGCGGACGCCAACGTAGGCGAAGCGGCCGTCCGGAGACAGGGCGATTTCAGCTCCCGCGTCGCCCTCCTGGGCACCGTTTGCGCTTGCCGGAACCATTGCAGTCAGCTCGTACGTGCCATCGGGCTGCATACGGAGTGCGGCCACTTCCACCGAGTACTCCGTATCCACGAACACTGTGCCGCCGTGGTGGCGGGCCATGTGCCGGGGGCCGGATCCTTCCGGCAGGACCACTTGATGATCGATCACCAGTCCCTCACCCACCGTGTACTTCCAGATGCGCACCAGGTCATGTCCAAGGTCAGTGGTCATGACGCGGCCATCGGGAAGCATCAGGCTCGAATGGGCGCGGCTGGGCCGGCCCGGCTCCGGAGCCACTGCGGTGTGGGGATCGACGGCGGCTTCCGCGCTGGTGCGCGAGGTGATGGCGCCGTCGTCGTCCAGTTCGTACAGGATGACCTGGCCGTCGCCCCAGCAGGTGGCCACGATGAAACGGCCTTGGGGATCCGCAGCGACGTGGCACGTGGCCTCGCCCGCGGGCCACGGTTCACCGAAAGCCTCCAGCTCAGCGGCACCCGTCCTGCGATAGGCCTGCACAGTCTTGCCCTCCTCCGCCACGGCGTAGAGCACCGGGAGCGTGGGGTGCAGCGCAAGGAACGACGGCGAGTTTGCCTCGATGGCCAGACCGACCGAGGTTAGCTGGCCGTTGTCATCGGCGGAAAGGGCTGTGATGCCCTTCCCGTTTCCGTTCCTGTCGGCAGTGTAGGAGCCGGTCCAGATGAGTGTTTCTGCTGTTTCCATGGTCAGTGCCCCTGAACGTCCGAGTCGACGCCCGCGTCCGGGCCGGCGTCGAGTGTTTGCAGTTTGCTGAGGTCATCCTGGTCCAGCTCGAAGTCGAACACCTCCAGGTTCTCCTTCATCCGTTCCGGGTTGGCGGTCTTGGGAATGGCAACCAGGCCCTGCTGCACGTGCCAGCGAAGCACAATCTGGCCCGGGCTCTTTCCGTGTTTCTCGCCAACCGCAGCCAGGACAGGGGCGTTCAACAACTCGCTGCTGGCCCCCAATGGACTGTAGGACTCGGTGATGATGCCGTGGCGTTCGTTGAAAGCCCGTGCGGCGGGCCGGGGAATGGAAGGGCTGACCTGGATCTGGTTGACGGCGGGAACCACGTCCGTTTCCCGGAAAAGGCGGTCCAGGTGCGCGGGCTTGAAGTTGGAAACCCCGATGGAGCGTGCTTTGCCGGACGCCCGGAGTTCCTCGAAGGTCTTCCACGTGGAGACGAATTCGTCGCGGCGGGGGAGCGGCCAGTGGATGAGGAGCAGGTCCACGTAGTCCAACCCCAGGCGTTCCAACGAGCCGTCCAGACCAGCAACGGCCTTGCCGGAACCTTGGAATTCCCCGTCCAGCTTGGTGGTGATGAAGAGGTCCCCGCGGTCCACCCCGCAGGCCCGGATGCCGTTGCCCACGCCCTTCTCATTGCCATACTTCACGGCGGTATCGATATGGCGATAGCCGCGGGATACAGCCTCCACAACGGCATCCGCCACCTGTGCGTCATTCAGGGGCCACGTGCCCAGTCCCAGTTGGGGAATCCTGTTGCCGTCGTTGAGCTCGATGAGCGGGGCAAATGTCATGGCCGTCTGTTCCTTTCATAGAGCCTCATGGAGCCGATCGCTGAGCTCCATGTAGTCCTCGTTCACCACTTGAAGCTCAGGATGCTGATCATGCCACGCCACGATCTCCCTTGCACCGTCCGCGAAGGGGATTGTTGCCCGATAGTCCGGAACGAGGGCTTTGATCTTGGAGTTGTCGAAAACCACGGAGTGGGAGCGGTCGCCCTGCAGATTGGGCCCCAGCTCCGGGCTGTGGGCGGCTATGGTTTCGGAGGATACGTGGAAAAGCACGGGCTCCGGAACCCCGGCCGCCCGTGCAAACAAGCGGTAGATCTGGTTCCACGGCAGGTACTCGTCGGAGGTGATGGTGTAACTTTCGCCAACAGCCTGTGGCCGTCCAAGGAGGCCCACGAAGGCCTTGGCGAAATCGCGGCTGTGGGTCACAGTCCACAGCGAGGTGCCATCACCATGGACCATGACCGGCATCCCCGCACGCATACGGTGGATATCCGTCCAGCCACCCACCATGGCAATTTTGGTCCGGTCATAGGTATGAGAAGGCCGCACCACCGTCAGCGGGAAGTCCTGCTCGCGGTACGCCTCGAACAGCACTTCCTCGCAGGCGATCTTGTCCCGCGAGTATTGCCAGAACGGGTTCTTTAAGGGCGTCGATTCCCTGATGGGCAGTGTGGTGGGCGGCTTCTGGTACGCCGAAGCGGAACTGATGAATACATACTGCCCCGTCCGCCTGCGGAACATCTCCACGCCGGCCAGCGCCTGGTCCGGGGTGTAGGAGATAAAGTCCGCAACGGCGTCGAACTCCCTTCCCTGAAGTACCTCACGCACAGCACGGGGATCGCGGATGTCGGCATGCAGCACCTCAGCGCCATCAGGGACCGGCCGGCCGGCTGACCGTCCCCTGTTGAGGATGGTCAGCCGGTGGCCCAGTGCGACGGCGCGTTCAGCCGCTGACGCACTGATGACCCCGGTCCCACCGATGAACAGGATGTTCCGTGGTGCGACCGTATCCGCAGTTTGGCCGAGACTGTTTATGAGGGGGCTGCTCACCAGGCGTAGTCCTCAGGGGCGGGACGGTGGCCCGGGAAGATGTCATCGAGCCGCTTGAGCGCGTCCTCGTTCAGCGTTACATCCATTGCCCGGATGGCGGCGTCCAACTGTTCCTGCGTGCGGGGCCCCACGATCGGTGCCGTCACGGCGGGCTGGTGGAGCAACCAGGCCAGTGCTACGTCGCCAGGGGCGTGGCCGAGCTCGTCCGCGAAATCCTCGTACAGGCGGATCTGGTCCTCATGCTTCTTGAGGGTTTCAAGCGCACGGCCCTCTGTGCGGCGCACACCCTGCTCTTCCTTCTTCAGCACACCGCCCAGCAAGCCACCCTGCAACGGTGACCAGGGGATCAGGCCAAGGCCATATTGCTGCGCGGCCGGGATGACTTCCAGCTCCAGTTCGCGCTTGAACAGGTTGTAGATGGACTGCTCGCTGACCAGTCCGGTGTAGTTCCGCCGGCGCGCGGCCTCTTGGGCCTGCGCGATGTGCCAGCCCGCGAAGTTGCTGCTGCCCGAGTAGAGGATCTTGCCCTGCTGGACTCCAACTTCGATCGCCTGCCAGATCTCGTCCCAGGGCGTATCGCGGTCGATGTGGTGGAACTGGTAGATGTCGATGTAATCCGTCTGAAGCCGTTTCAGGCTTGCGTCCAGCGCCCGGCGAATGTTCAGCGCGGACAGCTTGGACTCGTTGGGGCGGTCTGTCATGGTGCCGTACAACTTGGTGGCCAGGACGGTCCGTTCGCGGCGCTCGCCGCCCTTCGCGAACCAGCGGCCAATGATTTCCTCGGTCCAGCCGCGGTGCTCGGCTCCGCCGTAGACGTTGGCGGTGTCAAAGAAGTTGATGCCGGAATCCAGTGCGGAATCCATGATCGAGTGGGCGGTCGCTTCGTCGGTTTGCGGACCGAAGTTCATGGTGCCCAGGCAGAGACGTGAAACTTTCAGGCCGGAGCGGCCCAAGTGGGTGTACTGCATAGCTGCGGGGTCCTTTTGTCTCGTTGAGTGGCTACATTTGGGTGAAAGCGGCGACGGCGGGATCGGAGCCGATGCGGGCGCCCGCCTCCAGTGCGGTGATTGCTGCCAATTCCGATTCGGTCAGGGTGAGGTCTGCCGCGCCGAAGTTCTCGCGCATGCGGGTGGAGTCAGCGGACTTCGGGATCACGATGGTCCCTTGGGCCAGGTGCCAGGCCAGGATCACCTGGGCAGGAGTGGTGCCGTGCGCCGCCGCCACCAACGCCACCTGCTCGGCGTTCAAGTCCTTGCCCTGTCCCAGCGGACTGTAAGCCTCGACGGCGATGCTCAGATCGCGGCACTTGTTCGCCAGATCACCCTGCTGATACGTGGGGTGGAGTTCGATTTGGTTGACGGCAGGCACCACCTCTGTTTCCCGGAGGAGGGTGTCCAGATGGTCGGAGAGGAAGTTCGAGACGCCTATCGCCCGGATCTGCTTGTCCTGATACAGCTTCTCCATCTCCTTCCATGCCTGCGTGTAAAGTCCCTGTGACGGGACGGGCCAGTGGATCAGGTAGAGGTCTATGACCTCCAGGCCCAGTGCGTCCCTGCTGCGCTGGAACGCGTCGTAAGCCTCGCCTTGCTCGCCGTTGCGGAGCTTGGTGGTGATGAAAAGTTCCTCGCGGGGAATCCCCGAGGCCGCGACGGCCGCGCCGACTCCGGCCTCGTTGCGGTACGCGGCCGCGGTGTCGATGTGGCGGTAGCCGGCCTCCAATGCATCTTCCACCACCTTCTGCGTTTCATCCGCAGGCACTTGGAATACACCAAATCCCAGCTGTGGGATGGTGACGCCGTTGTTCAATGTCAGCTCTGGCATGACGGTCTCCTTCGACTGGATGGTTTGGGTGGTGACACTCCAGAAAGCGTTTTCGGGGGCTCGATACTGAGCCTATGCAGTTTTGGGGGCTGAGTCAGCAATCCTGCCTGATCCTGTTTTTCCTAGGTCTGGTAGTCCTACCCAAAATGGTGGTCTTTCAAGCACCCGGAACGGCAGAATGGACGGATGGGTCAAAGCGCGGAGTTCGGTAAATTCCTCAAAGTCATGCGTGCCCGCCTCTCACCCGACGACGCCGGGACGCAGGAGTCGGGCGGTTCCCGCCGTGTCCCCGGACTCCGCCGTGAAGAGGTGGCCAGGCTCTCGGGCGTCAGCACCGACTACTACACGCGGCTGGAACAGGGCCGCAACATCCACCCCTCCAAGGCAGTCCTGGAGTCCGTCGCACGGGCGCTCCGCCTTGACGCGGGGGAGCAGGCACACATGATGGACCTGCTGGAACACTGTGCCAGCTCCTCCGGCAACCCGGGCCCGGTGCAAAAGGTGCGTCCGGCGTTGCGGCAACTCCTGGACGCCGTCGGCGATGTTCCTGCAATGCTGCTGGGCAGGCGGGCGGACGTCTTGGCCGCCAACCGGATGGCGCACCTGCTCTTCACCGATTTCTCCGCGCTGCCCGCACCCGAACGCAACCTGACTCGGTGGATCATTCTGGATCCAGCAGCGGGGAGCCTGTTCAGGGACTGGAAAACGGTAGCCGCCGAAGCCGTCGGAGCTCTGCGGATGGACGTCGGCAGGCATCCCAACGATCCCCAAACCAACCAGCTGGTGGGTGAACTTGCCGTGCACAGCGAACACTTCCGCCAATGGTGGGCCGGTCACCGTGTGGCCACCAGGTCCGCCGGCGCAGTCCGGCTGCACCACCCCGTGGTGGGGGACCTGGAACTGAACTTTGAAACCCTCAGTCTCCCGGACGACCCCGACCAGCTGCTAAGGGTGTATTCGGCGAAGGCCGGTTCACCGTCGTCGGACGCTTTGACGTTGCTCAACTTCGGCGACGTGGGCACTGCCTCGCAGGTGCCCGAGCCTGCGCGCCGAGATGACAGTTAATGCCAATGTTCCTCCGAAACATCGGCATTAACTGTCATCTCGCAGAGCGTTTCAGCGCTCCAGGCGGAAACCAAGCTTGATGGTGACCTGCCAGTCGGCCACTGCGCCGTCCTCGAGGTGACCGCGGATCTCCTTGACCTCAAACCAGTCCAGGTTGCGCAGGGTCTGGGATGCGGTGGCGATGCCGTTCTTGATCGCGTCGTCAACGCCTTCGCTGGAAGTTCCTACAATTTCGGAAACGCTATATGTGTGGCCAGCCATGGTGCTCCTCATCGTCGTTCCTGAATCTTGAATCCGGCCCGCCAGGCAGGCCGTCCAAGCAGACTAGCCCACTGGCCTCCGGGCGGCCAGAGCTTGCCGGGGCCTAGCTTTCCCGCCAGTCGTTGCTGGTGATGTGCGATCCCGCCTGCGGTCCCATCTGCAGCATTCCGCCGTCCACAGGCCACGATGCGCCATTGACGTAACTGGCTGCCGGGGACGCCAAGAACGCGATGACTGCGGCGATCTCCCTGGCATCTCCTGGCCGTCCCAGCGGTACTCCGGGCCGTTCCTCCTGCTCCGGGTCCTGGTCGGTTTGCCCCGTCATGGGGGTCGCAATTTCGCCGGGCGCGACGTTGTTCGCTGTGATCCCATGCTCGGCCAGTTCCAAGGCCATGGTCTTAATCAGTCCACCCAGGCCATGCTTGGAGGCGTCATAGGCCGAGGCTCCCACCCGGGGTTGGAACTCGTGCACGCTGGTCACCGCGATGATGCGTCCGCCGCGACCAGCCTTGACCATGCGTTTAGCCGCAGTCTGCATGGCAACGAATGCGCCGTTGAGGTTGGTGTCCAGGGTGGATATCCAGGTGTCGTAGTCGAGCTCCAGGAACTTGGTGCCGTCGCCGGTGCCGGAGTTGTTGACGAAGACGTCGACGCCGCCGAGCTCATCGGCCAGCTTCCCGATGGCGGCTGCCGTTGCGCGGATGTCCGTGGTGTCCAACTGTTGGACGACGGCTTTGCGGCCCAGTGCGCGGACTTCCCCCGCGGTTTCTTCGGCGCCCTGCTGGTCCGAATGCCAGGTAATCCCTACATCCATGCCGGCCTGGGCCAAAGCCACCGCGGTAGCCCGTCCGATGCCTGAATCCGATCCCGTGACGATGGCGGTCTGCGGGGAAAATGGTGCGTCGCTCATGGTCCTGCCCTTCGGTCGTGTGATCGTTCCGATGACCTATCCCTACCCGGACCAGCCGCGCCGTAAACACCGTATGCCTGTACTTGCCCCGGCGGATACGGATGGAGTGTAGATTTCTAGCAGCAGCACCCAGTAAATCCCCTGAACCAGGAGTACTCATGTCAGAAGTAATTGTGGTCGGCGTCGATAACAGCGAAACGGCCAAACGGGCGGCAGTGGCAGCAGCGAAGCTCGCCACCGCGCTCGGTGCCGAACTGCACGTGATCAGCGGCTTCTCCGACGACCGCATCGAAGAATTCGGCAGCGGGAGCGACCGCATCACTGTCTCTTCGGCGGACTCGGCAGAATACGTTGCCCGCAAGGTCTCCGAGGAGCTGGACATTCCTGCCGCTAACGTCAAGTACTTCGCTGCACGCGGCACGCCGGCCAACGCCCTGATCAACTACGCCGAGACCAATGGTGCCTCGCTGATCGTGGTGGGAAACAAGCGCATGAAGGGCTTGGGACGCGTCCTGGGCAGCATCGCCAACAGCGTGGCACACGGTGCTCCGTGCGACGTGTACATCGTGAACACGGACGTGGACGCATAACCCGCCCATGTAAGCAGTAGAAGAGGCCGTTTTGAGTGTTCAAAACGGCCTCTTCTGTACCCGCGTGGACAGCCCGGACGCTAGTGCCCTTGGAATGCCTCCGCCAGCCACCACGAGCCGCCGTCTGAGGCGATCTTTGCGTCGATGACCAGTGGCCGGTCCTGGGTCCCGGCTTCGTAGGCTGCGATCCAAGGGCGCACGGCGTCCAGGTCCGCTTCGGTCCTGACGGTGACTCCGTGAGCCCCGAAGCCGCGTGCAATCGCGGCGATATCCGTGTCCGGGAACACCACGCTGGACAGGTCCTCCGGCGAATGTTCTGACGCAAAGTGGTGCACTTCGGCCCCATAGGCGGCGTCGTTATAGACGATGCACACCAGCGGCAGCTTCATCCGGACTGCTGTCTCCAGTTCGCTGATGCCCATCAGGAAACCGCCATCGCCGGCCCCCAGGACCGGCAGCCGGTGCGGTTGGGCAACAGCCGCGCCGATCGCCGTGTACAGCCCCAGCCCGATGGCTTGGAACGCTTGCGTGAAGCAGAAACCAAACTCGTCCGGCACCGCCAGGTACTGGCTGGGATAACCCATGAAGTTTCCGGAGTCCACGGCCACTACCCGCTCTGTTGGGAGCATGGAATCGAGTTCGCGGGTCAGCACGCGCGGATCAATGGACGTGGCGGTGGAGAGGTCTTCGGTGGCGACATCGCGCCACCGCGCACCCTGTTTGATGGCCAAGGCGTTGGCTTCGGTGCGGTACTTTTCGGCCGGCTCGGGCTGTGCTTGCTTGAGCGCCGCCAGGGCGTCGGAGGCAGTGAGCGCGGAATCGCCGAGTACTCCCAGCGTGATGGGCCGGTTGGCGCCCAGCGCAGCATCTTCGACGTCGACCTGCACCACTTTCGCATCGGCAGAAATCAACCGCCCATGGCGCATTGTCCACATGTTCAGCGCGCAACCCCAGCCCACGATCAGATCCGCGCCGCTGATCAGCTCTGCTGTCAGCGGCGAAGAGAACCCACCCGAAATTCCGAGGTTGTGGGAATCGCCGTTGAACAGGCCGTTGGCTACCGCCGACGTCGCCACCAACGCGCCGGCATGCCGGGCCAACTCCAGGATTTCCTCCCGGGCGCCGCGCCCACCACGTCCGGCAACAAAGACCGGGCGTTCCGCCGCGGCGATCAGCGTCGCCAGTTGTTCAACTCCGGCGGCGTCCGGCCGCACCTTCAGCGGTTGAGGTACGACGACGGCATCCACCTCGTCTCCGGCGGCTCCACTTTGGATGTCCAGCGGCAAGCTCAGGACCACCGTGCGGCGCTCATTCACAGCAGTGCGGAAAGCCCGGACGGTGTCCGCGACGGCGGTGGCGGGGGAGTGGATCCGTTCCGCGACTGCCCCGACGCTGCGGGCCAGGGCATCCTGGTCGATCTTGAAGTTCGATCGGATCGCGGCGGCCTGGGTATCTGCAGTGAGCACGATCATGGGGGTGCGGCTCTTGGCCGCCTCGCCAACGCCGGTGATGGCGTTCGTGAGGCCACAGCCCTGGTGCGTCGTCACCACGCCAACCTTGCCCGACATTCGCGTGTAGGCGTCCGCCATGGTTGCCGCGCCGCCCTCGTGCCGGGCTGCAGTGAACGGGACTCCGGCCTCCATGAGCGTGCTGGTCACATCGAAATTGCCGCTGCCCACTACTCCAAAGACATGCCCGACGCCGAGCTTCGCCAGCATCCGCCCAACGAGCGTGGAAACCCTCACCTGCTCACTCATGCGCGCTCCACCAAGGCGTACACGCGGCTCGGGCTGCCTGTGCCGCCGACGATCGGCAGCGGGGCAACAACCATGGTGGCCCCTGTGACCGGCAGGCGATCCACGTTGCGAAGGGACGTTACCCCGTACTTGTCTGCTCCGAGGAGGAACGAGTGGACAGGGAACATCGGATCCAGTGCACCTGCCTGACCTGCGTCGATGCCCACCGTCTCCACCCCGAAGCCACTGAGTGAGGCGTTGCCGGCCAGCCACTTGGCACCTGCCGCAGACACCCCCGGAGTGTGCGGTCCGGCGTCGTCCGCGTTGACGAAAGCCGCAGCGTCGGCGCCCCGGGCCGACCATCCGGTGCGGAAAACGATCCAGCAGTTCTCCGGGAACGCGCCATGCTCTTCCTGCCATTGCTCGAAGTGTTCAGGTTCCAGCAGGAAATCGGGGTTGGCAGCGACCTCCGCTGTCTTGTCGATCACCGCGATGGGCCCAATCAGGCGGTGGGGTTCGATCTGGTCCACGGATTTACCGTCCTTGCCGGTGATCCAGTGGACGGGAGCATCCAGGTGCGTCCCCGCATGCTCGCCAACGGTGACGTCGTTCCATGCCCAGGCCGGACCGGCGTCGTCGAAATTACTCACTGGCGAGACGGACAGCCCAACCGTATTCGCGAACGGTTGCGGCAGGTTCAGGATGGGGGTTTCGGAGCTGAGCGGGGTGGTGAGGTCGATGATTTCCACCGAGCCATTCGAAAGGGCTGCAGTGAGCCCGGCCAGAACAGACATTGTTCTCCTATCGCTTGCGTGGTTTCAGTGCTTTTTTGATCAATTTTTGTGCCACCAAGTGCCCTGAGCCGCCCGACAGTCCCGGCCCGGGGTGGGTGGACGCTCCAATATGCCAGAGACCTTCGACGGCGGTTTGATGTCCTGCCGCCGCGGGGAAGGGCCGCCACAAAAGGTTCTGGAACAGCTCGGCCGATCCGCCGTAGGGGTCGCCCTTGACTGCGTTGGGGTTGGTAGCGGCCAGGTCCGTGGGTGCCAGGATGTCCGAGGCGAGGACGGTGTCACGGGTCCCGGGCGCGAACGGTTCCAGCCGGTCAAGAACACGGTCCAGGTAGGCCTGCTTCAGCTCGTCCGTCCAGCCATCGGCCGTTGCGAGTTGCCCCGCTGCGTCACCCACGGGACTGAATGGCACTTCCTGCAACTGCAGCCACAGCGTCGCCTTGCCTTCCGGTGCCCGCGACGGATCCAACACGCATTGCTGGCCCACCACCACCGTAGGTTCAGCGGGCAGCAGTCCGGCTTCGGCTTGGGCGCAAGCGATTCCCGTGCTGTCCGAGCCATTGCTGAGATGCACCAAGGGAACCTTGTTCAGGCGCGCGTCCAGCCACTCCACAGGTTTGTCGAGGGCGAGGTGGATCTGCATGGCTCCGCGGCCGTTCTGGTACTTTTCAGCCGCCGCGGCAGCGGCGGCAGGCGGCCGGCGGAGGAGTTGGGTGTAGAGGGCCTGCGGTGAAACGTTCGCCAGGACGGTCCCGGCGGGGACCACGCCATTCGAGGTCCGAACACCCTTAACCGACCCTGCTCCGACAAGGACCTCTTCTGCCTCAGTACCCAGCATGATCTGCACTCCGTTGTCCTTCAGGAGCGACTCGAACGCCGCAACAAACCGCGAAGCACCGCCCTTGACCACCGGAAGTCCAAAGCCGTGCATGCTCATGGCCATCACCGGCAACATGACGCCGCCGGTCGCCTGGTCCGGGCCGAGCCCTGCGTGGAGGAGCCATGGCGACCACAACTGGTCGGTTTCCCAGCCATCAAAACGGCTGCGGACGTAGTTCCGTCCGCTCATCACCGAGTCCCTGAGGAAGGCTTCAGTCCCTGCCAGCCGGCCCCGCCGCAAGGTCCCGAAGGCGATCTTCGCGACCTCCTTGAAGGAACGCAGCTCCGCGCCGAAGGCTCCGAAGACCGTGCCGGCGTTGCTGCCCAAGTCATCCAGCATGGCCGAGTACGCAGCCTGGTCCGAGGCGACCTTGAATGCTGCGGCCGTTTCCGCTGGATCCCTGTGCGCAATGACCACGCGGTGGGCTCCGGTGGCCGGGTCCGTCGCTACGCTCGCCGTCACGGGCCCGGTGGTGTTGCAGTACTCCAAGCCCCTGGCCTGCAGTTCCTTGCCCAAGGTTGCGTAAGCGCCGCCGGAAACGAACAGGGGATGCCAGGAGGAGAAAGTGTCGTGGATGAAACCCGGAAGGGTCCGCTCGGATGAGTCGATGAAACCACCCAGCCGGTCCGAGCGCTCGATGACACACACGCGCTTCCCGTCCAGGGCAAGTTCGGCCGCGGCGACCAGGGAGTTGATGCCCGAACCAATGATGGCGACGTCAACGGGATCGTTCATACGGAACCGCTCCTTTCAGGAGGTGTCAGAAATCCGGGTGGTTGGCTGTTGCGTGGTACTTGCCGGCATGGAACACCAGGGGAGCGCCGCCGTCGTGGTTGTAACTCTCCACTTCACCCACATAGATGACGTGGTCACCGGCGTCATGCCGGGAGACTGTCCTGCATTGGAACGTAGCGACGGCACCGTTGAGGAGCGGCACACCGGCGATGCCCTCGGTGGTTTCCGTCCCCGCGAACTTGTCCGTGGCGGGCGTTGCGAACTGGCGGGACAGGACGTGCTGGTCGCTGGCGAGGATGTTGATGGCGAAGTGCGTGGCATCCTCAAAGTCGCCCAGACTGGGCGCCCGCTTGCTGGGGCACCACAGCACCAGCGGGGGTTCCATGGAGACTGACGTGAAGGAGTTCGCGGTCATGCCTACCTTCCTGCCGTCGGCGGCAACAGTGGTCACCACGGTAACGCCCGTGGCGTACTGGCCCAAGGCGCCCCGGAAATCGCGGAGGTCGAAGGCGGAGGTATCGTCCTCCTTCCGGGCTTGCATGAAGTCCGCGGCGGCCGTGGGGTCGAACCACCAGGGGTATGAGGTTCGGGGGTCGTCGAAGCCGGCCACAATTCCTGCCGCCAGTGCGGGGTGCTCGGCGGCCTCTGCCAGAAGTGTTTTCTGGTGGTCCCTGCGTGGCTTGAGCAGATCGTTGGTCCACTCCACCGCCCATTGGCCCCATCCGCGCCAGAACTCATCGAAAGTGCGCTCCATCCATGCGCGGTCAAAGGGCTGCTGGCCCCGGCGGACGATCGAATCAAGGTAGTACTTTGCGGCCAGGGTTGCATTGTTGGAGCCCTGCCCGGTGAGGGGATCGTTGAGGACCACGGCGTCGCCCAGGCCGAACACCAGGTCCCCGTTCCCGAGTTCCCCGACGGCGGACCGCACGGTCGGCGTGATGCGCCCCAGGAGCGTGGCCCCGCTATCGGTCAGTTGCGCGTTGGCGAAATTTTCGGCCTCATGCGGGAAGTGTTCACGCAGGATCTGCAGGGAGCGTTCCAGCTGCTCTTCAGGGCTTCCGACGTCGGTCCAGCAGTCCATGGGGCCGCCCACCACGCCTTCGAAAACCATCATGCGGCAGGGGCCGGAGACGGTCAGGCCCGGGAACGTAAAGAACTCGCCGATGCCGGGGGCCATGGACATGCGGATGGCGTCTCCGTGGGTGTCCATGCTGTCGGAAGACGTGACGTAGTTCAGGGCCAAGACCCGCTGTGGGCGATCGAAGGGCGACTTTGCCTTGTCCCGCGGAAAGATTTGGCCGATTTCGCCCTTGCCTGTGCTCACAATGACCAGCTCGTAATCCCGGGCGAGTTCTTCCAGCATGCGCGGGGTGACTTTCTCGATCCGGAAGTCACCGCCGTTGGCAACGAACGTCTCGATCCACAGGGCGCTCTTGATCCGCTGGTCGATGGAACGGGCGGGCCCATCCAGGGGTGCCTCCCATTCAATGGCTTGTTCGGCCCCGACGTGTAGCCGGATCGACCTGATGCCAGGGACGGCCCCCGAATCATAAAATTCCGTGAGCGCCGTGCCCATCTGCGCTTCGGCGTCGAGGGCCGTGGAGAACATGCACTGGCTGGACATGACCTTGCCCGTGCGGATCTGCGCGGCCGAGCGGTCGGACAGCAGCGTCACTTCATAGCCGGCCCGTTGCAGGCCAAGGGCCAGTTGGGCGCCGGATTCGCCGGCCCCGACGATTGCTATTTTTCGCATGGTTGAATCCTTGCTGGCAGGGGTATGCTACAAAACTTTGGCGGTGGCGAGTTCGGCGAGGTAGCCGGCTGCCTTGTCGGGGTACATGAACCACTCCTGGAATTCCGGTGGATGGTTGAAGCCGTTCGCGAACCGGTGGGCGATGGCGGGTTCCTGGTTGGCCGCGCCCAGAAGCTCCAGGACGTGCGGCGGTGGCGGGGCCAGGAGCGCATTGGTCCAGTGTGCAACGTGCTGGGCGTAATCCCAATAGCGCTCGAACGTGGCCTGCATGAACCCGGCGTCGAAGGCGCCACTGTGCTGGACGATGCTGTCCAGGTACGACGCCGCGCACTTGCTGGCGTTGTTGGACCCCTGGCCCGTGATGGGATCGTTGAGAACCACGACGTCGGCCAGGCCCAGTACCTGCCGACCGCTCGGGAGCGTGGCGATCGGGTGCCGGACCGTGGGCGCGAATCGGCCTTGGAGGATGCCGTTGGGATCCGTGAGTTCCACGTCCGTGGCGCGCTCGGCTTCCCACGGCAGGAAAGTCTGCAGGATGTTCTTGGAGTTCGCCAGGTGCTCCTCAGGCGTCAGGCCTTTCCACGTGTCCATCGGGCCGCCGGGGACGCCCTCGAAAACCATGATTTCGCAAGGGCCGGTGGTGGTGAGTGCAGGGAAAACGAAGTACTCCCCAACACCGGGGATGAGGTTGAACGACACTGCCGAGTAGTCTTCCCGTGGTGTCAGGCCCTTCACGTAGGTCAAGGCCAACGCCCGCTGCGGTGCGTCATAGGTGCTGCGTTCGGCGTCGCGGGTGAAGAGCTGCGCGATCTCGCCCTTGCCGGCGGCCACGATCACCAGGTCCGAGTTCAGCGTGTACCTTTCCAGCTCGTCAACCCCCGCATCTTCGAAGACCAGCTCGCCGCCGCGCGCCACGAACTCTTCCATGAAGCGCGGGAACTTCACCCGTTGGTCGATCGACTTGGCGTGATTGTCCAGGCGGGAGGCCCAGCTGATGGCCTTCTCGCCAGGCACCTCGGGGTGGGGGATGGTGAATGAGATCCCGTCCACGGTGGGTGCGTCCGGCCAGAAATCCAGCCCCAGCGCCCGCTCATTTTCCAAGGCGTCATGGAAGATGCACTGGCTGGAAGCGACTTTGCCGTCCCGGATTTCTTCGGGTGTGCGGTTGGAAATCGTGGTGACCTGGAAACCGGCGTCCAGCAGGCCGATGCCCAGCTGCAGCCCGGACTGGCCGGCACCGACGATGGTGATGTGGCGTTGCGTCATGGTGGTGTCCTCTTCTGTTGGTTCGGATCGCTGTTGTCAGTTGGCTGCGAGCAGCGGGATGGTCTCTTCGGCGCGTTCGGGCCCCAAAGCGGAGTAGCCGCCGTCGACCGCCCAATCGGCTCCCGTCACGAAACTGGCCTGGTCGCTTGCAAGGAAGGCGACGACGTCGCCCACCTCGTGCGGACGGCCGACCCGCCCCAGTGCGTGGAACGGGGCCGCGACGGAGTCCGTCTTTTCCAGGCTGCCGTTGCTCAGGGAGTCCATGATGTTGCTCCATACCCAGCCCGGGCTGACGGAGTTCACCCTGATGCCGTCGGCCGCAAAGTCCACGGCCATGCTGCGGGTGATCTGGACCAAGGCTGCCTTGCTGGCCGGGTACAGCCAGCGGCCGGTCTGGGCTACGGAGCTGGAGATGGAGGTGAAGTTGATGATGGCTCCGTGCCCGGATTTTGCCAGGTGAGGCCGGGCCGTGTTGGCCGCCATTACCGCGCTCACCAGGTTGACGTTGAGGGCTTCGAGCCAGTCGGCCCTGCCGGAGGATGCGCCGTCGTCCTTGTAGGTGCAGGCGAGGTTTACCAGGATGTCCAGGCCTCCGTGCTCCCTGACAGTGTTCTCTACGAGTTCCGTGACGGCGGCGTCGTCCGTGATGTCCGTGTGGGAGTAGTGGATACTTTCGCCGAGCTCCTTGGTGACCATTCCGCCGTCGGACGCTATGTCCGCAACCACCACGGTGGCGCCGGCATCCCGCAACGCGGTAACCACTCCCTGGCCTACCTTGGTGACGCCCCCGGTGACGATTGCCGTCCTGCCCTTCAGTGCTGACATGGCTTGAGCCTTTCCTTGGTGGATTGTTGCGGAATTATGACGTGCGTCATATTTGTTCTGGTTGCGACTCTAGGTAGCGCGTGGCCGCGTGAATATCCGTTAGGCGCAGGCATCATCCGGATTACGCAGGCTCGTCCTCTTCCTCGTGCCAGCCCACCCACGCCGCCGATGTCAGCCGCGCTTCCCTTGCCAGGAGTTCCGCGGCCCACAAGTCAAAGTGGTTCACGTCCCGCTCTTCGCGACGATCGTGTACGAGCTTGATGTTCTTCACTTTCCCCACCTGCCTTTCGAGCGTTGTTTCGGTGCTGTGAGCTGGGTCATACTTGTCCTAAAAGCGACTCTAGACAGCCGCTGCACTCCGGAATATCCACATGGCGCGGGGATCATCCGAAAGGCGAAAGCTGCAAAAAACCCTGTGAAGTAGGTGGCGGATGGTGAGGATTCTTCCCCGGGACGTTCTGCGGGGACGACCGACAATGGCCACCAAGGACGTGGACGAAGCCCACGCGAAGATTGCCGAACTGTTCTGCAGCCACGAGCTGGCGCCGCGGACCAGGACATCCGCCGTGGACATGAAGTTGCGGTCCCTTCATCGGGCCGATGTTGGAATCGAGTTCCTGGATTACGGCGCGGACGTCCGAATCGACCCCGAGGGCTTGCAGGATTTCCACCTTGTGCAGATTCCGTTGGCGGGCCATGCGACCATGCAGGTGGGGTCCACCATTGTGGAGTCCAGTCCCACTATGGCCAGCGTCCCTCCGATCGATGAGCCGTTCTCCATGAGCTGGGACGGTGGCAGCCCGCACCTGATCGTCTATGTGCGCCGCCCGGCCTTGGAGCGCGTCGCCGGGCAGTTGTACGGCGATGGGGCCGTGGACCTGGGGTACGGTATGGACCTTAGCGGTGGGGCGGGTCGCGCCTTCCTGAGGGCCGTCGTCGAACTTCACGACGATATGATCAGCCGGCCGGCTAGTGCCGCTCCTGTGTTTGTCCAGGGGCTCCTGACGGACAGCATGGTGTCGCGTTTGCTGATGGCCATGGAACGCCCAGGTGACGACGTCCGCGATCCCGAAGCCGAGAGCAGGCTGGTGCGTGAGTGCCGTGAGCTACTGGAGCGCCACGCCTTCGAAGAACTCACCGTCCCGGACATTGCGGAATGCCTGGGCGTGTCCGTCCGGACCCTGCAGACCGCGCTCAGGGCGGAGACCGGCGCTACGCCCTCGGAGCTGCTGCGTTCTATCCGGCTGGACCGGGCGCGGGAGATGCTGCTCGAAGCCGACCCCCGCGAGCAGAGCGTCACGGCGGTGGCGGAGCTCTGCGGATTCACGCACCAGGGGCGGTTCTCGGCGCTGTACCTTAAGACTTTCGGCGAGTTGCCGTCGGAGAGCCTGCGCCGCTGAGTTGGCGCTAAGCTTTGGCTCGTTCGATGAGCGTGTCCATTGCCCGGGTCGCCCTCTTCAACTGGTCAGGTGTCACCGGGTCAAACCCATACCCTGCGCGGGTCTTCATGTGCAGGAGCGCCGCGAGGTGCCTCGCTGCATTGCCGTCCACGGACTTCAGCAGGTTCACGGCATCATTATGGTCTTGACCTTGGGAGAAGCGGCCGAGACCCGCTATGCAGATTGCATCTGAAGCAGCGATGCCCGCGTGCACACAGAGAGTCACCACGGCATCGGCTACCTCGCGATGTTCGTCCACGAGATCCAGCGCATCCATGGCAACGCGCTGGAACTGTAGGGCTTTGCCCAGGCGACCCCTGCGGATGCTGTCATTCCCCGTCGACGTCTTCAGGACGCGGCCTTTGCTTCGCGCAGCCTGCGACCCAGCCAATTCGTGTCTCCGTAGACGGTGTGCCCCTCGGTGACGATGGAATCGAAGATCGGCGCTGGCGCGATTTCCGATGCCCGGTATACAAGGGGACGGGCATCGTTTCCGGTCCAGATGCTGACGTTTCGGGCGAGTTCGGCAACGCACGTTTGCGCCAGTACGTCATCCGTTTCATCGGAGAGGCCAATAAACAGGTCGATATCACTTTCATTCCGCATGTCTTTACGTGCAGCCGAACCAAAGATTGTGACGACGGTTGGCTTGAATTCCCACAGGTCGATAGCGTGGCGAATTCTTTCGTAGAGCCGATCCCTCGCCGACGCCAGTACAAGAACAGCCCCAGCGAGCAGATGTTCGCGGTTGAGCCTGTATGTATGTGTTCGCCCGGCAACTTTGTCCGCGACAATGCCTTGCTCCACGAGCCTTGTCAGGGCCTTGCGAACTCCTGCCAGCGAGCCGCCTTCGGGCAGCAGGGTGTTGATGGTGGGCGCAGTAAACTCTGCGTCCGCACGTGCGAGAACGTACAGCACGCTCATATCGAGCGTCGGGCTGATGGCACTCAATGGATTTTGCAGCCTCATAACAGCCTTCGGGTCTACTATTGTGCACTTATATGCACAATAGTAGACACCGGCCGCGCGGAACGGCTACGCCTCCAGTACGTACGTCTTCAGGTCGTCCAGGGTCTGCTGCATGTGGGCGTCCATGGCGAGCCGGGCTTCATGCGGATCCCGGGAGGACAGGGCGGCGGCTATCTTCCGGTGGTGCCCGATTGCGTGTTCCTGGATTTCGGGGAATGCCGAGGTTTCCGTGCGTCGGGCTTCAAGGACACGGTGCAGGGGTTCGAACAGGACGGCCACAAACACGTTGCCGGAAGCATGGAGGATCACGTCATGGAAGGCGAGGTCGGCTTCCACAAATCCGGCGAGGTCGTTGACTTCGTGTGCGGATTGCATCTTTTCCACGTGCTCCCTGAGGGCCGCGAGTTCATCGTCCGAAATCCGTTCGGCGGCCAGCTCGCAAGCGCCGGTCTCGAGCATCCGACGAAGCTCGATCAGCTGGATGGCAGCCGCGGCGTCCTTGGTTCCTTCGGAAGCTGCGCGCAAGACAGCTTCGAGTGAGGCCCACTGATTCAAGGGATTCACGAACGTGCCACGGCCTCGCTCCACGCTGAGGATCCGCTGCGCTTCAAGGGTCTTCATGGCTTCACGCACGGTCATGCGGCTCACCTCATGCTTGGCGCTGAGTTCCAGCTCGCCCGGGACCACCGTTCCGGGCGGGAATTCGCCCGCCACAATGCGGTCCAGCAACTCATCAGCTACGACGCCGACCAGCGACTTGCGTGCCATATTTCCCCGTTTCCTGTCCTTCGCTCCGCCCGGCTCCCTGTGGGCTTTCCCGCGGGACCGGATGGATGTCAGACATCTTACGCTGGCGGCTGCCAGCTCGTATTCCAAAACTCCTGTAACGCTTGGGCGCACTCATCCGGCCGTTCCCTGTGCGCGTTGTGACCCGCATCGGCAATGGCCTTCAGCTGCCGGTTGCGGCCTGCGGCCACGAAGTCACGCATCTGGTCGATGGACCGTACCCGGTCCCCGGTTCCGGCGATGACCAGCAAGGGCGCCTGGACGCGCCCGGGTACTGACGGTTCGACGCCGGATATCGCCGCCAGTGCGCTGGCGGACAGCACCGGGAAGGGTACGTCGAAGCCTTTGCCCAGCGTTGCCATCTCTTGGTGGGTCAGTGGCCCGTACCAGGCTTTCATGAGCTTCGCCTTGGTGGCCGCATCGAAGAATCCTTGTTCCAACTGGGACACCAGCATGGCCCTGAATCCCTCATTTGGCGGCGCTGGCACCATTCCCACCAACGCAACAGTCGCCACCAGCTCCGGATAGTTGGCCGCAACCGTCAGGGCGACGCTTCCGCCCATGGAGTGCCCTACCAAATGCACCGGCTTGCCGCAGCGCTTCTTGATGGCCGCCGCAACGGATTCCGCAGCCGAGTCCAGTGTCCAATCGAAGCCGGACAAATCCTCACCCGGGTGGTACCCGGGGAGATCCAGAATCCACGCCGACCGGCCGCCGTCGAGCAGTTTCTCCACCAGCGGTTCCCAGTACGACGAACTGGATGCCCAGCCGTGGATCAGTACTGCCGGCACGTGATCGCCGGTGTCGGCAGGCGTGCGAACGTCCACGAAGGGGAGCGGAACCGCACTGTCAGCCATGGCCCCAGCCTAGTGATGCAGGGCATCTTGCGCAGGGAAGAGCTGTGTGTCACACTGGCATTCAAATGTTAGATGTCTGACATCTTACATTCGCCAAACAGCAACAGAGATTTCCCACGATGGAGTGCACAGTGACTTTTGAAGCCGACGTTCTGGCCGCTTTCCCGGCGGAAGTTCAGATCCCCGCGCAGCTCGTGGCCGACGCCGTTGCAGCGTCCTCCGCCGTTGCCCCGAAGATCCTGGTGGTCCTCGACGACGACCCCACCGGCACGCAGTCCGTCGCAGACCTCGCGGTCCTCACCCGCTGGGATGTCCAGGACTTCACGTGGGCCTTCACCCGCATCAGTAAAAACAACACCAAGCCTGCCGTCTACGTCCTCACCAACACCCGCAGCCTGGACCCCGCCGAAGCCGCATCCCGTAACGAAGAGGTCGTGCGCAATGCATTGGCCGCGGCCGGACCGGCCGGTGTGAAGCTCGGCTTCGTCAGCCGCAGCGACTCCACCCTCCGCGGCCATTACCCGTTGGAGCCCGACGTCATCGCCGCTACCGTCGCCGCTGAAACCGGTGAAGCAACCGACGGCGTAGTCATCGTTCCGGCCTTCCCCGACGCCGGCCGGGTCACCATCGGCGGTGTGCACTACATGCGCGGCGATGCCGGATCGCTCACCCCGGTGGCGGAGACGGAATTCGCCAAGGACGCAAGCTTCGGCTTCGCCAACTCGGAGATGGCCAAGTATGTGGAGGAGAAGTCGCAGGGCCGCTTCGCTGCAGAAAGAGTGATCGTCCTGGACCTGAACACCATCCGCGCCGGTGCCTCTGCCCAGGACCCCGCCATTTCCGCGAAGGCCATCGCCGACGCCTTGGAGTCTGCCACCAACTCCACCCCGATCGTGGCCGACATCGTCACCGAGAACGACTTCCGTGCCTTGGCCTTGGGCCTGGAAGAAGCAGAACGACGCGGCAAGAAGCTCCTCTACCGCGTTGGTCCGCCGTTCGTCCGTGGCCGGATTGGCCAGGAGATCCGCACGGCCCTCACCGCCGAGGAAGCCTACGCCGGCAACACTCCCTCTACTGCAGGCGGCTTGATCGTTGTGGGCTCCCATGTGGGCGTCACCACCCGCCAACTGAACAACCTCACCGCAGAGCACAGCTCGGCGCGGACCATCGAAATCGATGTAGAGCGGCTGCTCGGTGCGGAGGCCGATGCCTACATCGGAACCGTCGTGTCCGACGTCGTCAGCGCTCTTCGCGAAGGCGACGTGATCGTCCACACCAGCCGCCTCCTCATCAAGACCGACGACGCCGCGGCGAGCCTGAAGATCGCCCGCACCGTCTCCGCCGCCGTCGTGGCCGTGGTGAACCGCACGCTCAAAACGTTCCCGCCGCGGTTCGTTATTGCCAAGGGCGGCATCACGTCCTCGGACGTCGCGGCGCACGGCTTGGAAATCCGCCACGCAATCGTCCGAGGGCCCATGCTTCCGGGCATCGTCTCGCTCTGGGAGCCGGTGGATGGTCCCGCGAAGGGCATCCCGTACATCGTCTTTGCCGGCAACGTCGGCGACGACCAATCCCTGACCCAGGTCACCCGCAAGCTCAGCGCCACCTTCTAACAGCAAAATTTCAATGGAGAACACCATGACCAGCAGCAACTACACCGTCACCGTCCTGGGCCTCGGCGCCATGGGCCTGCCTATGGCCACCCGCCTCGCGTCCGAGCTGACCGTCCACGGCTTCGACATCGCCGAGCCCCGCCTGGAACTTGCCGCAGCCGCCGGCATCAAGACCTTCGCCTCGGCCCGCGAAGCGTCCCAGGACGCCGACGCCCTGCTCCTTGCAGTCCGCAACGGCGAGCAGCTCAACGATGTCCTCTTTGGCGAGAACGGCGTTGCGTCGGTACTGAAGCCGGGCGCCGTCGTGATCCTCGGCAGCACCGTTGGCACCGAAGCCATCCCGGCCACCGTTGCCAAGCTCGCTGAATACGGCGTGGCCCTGGTGGACGCTCCACTGTCCGGCGGCCCTAAGCGCGCAGGCGAAGGCGACCTGCTGATCGTCGTCGGTGCAGAGCCCGAGGCACTCGAAAAGGCCCGGCCCGCCTTGGAACTGCTGGCTTCCACCCTGAGCATCGTCGGCGACAAGCCCGGCGACGGACAGGCACTCAAGACCGTCAACCAGCTCCTCTGCGGAGTGCACATCGCGGCCGCCGCCGAGGCCATGGCACTCGCCGATTCCCTCGGACTGGACCAGGCCAAGACCCTGGCCGCACTCGAAGCCGGCGCCGCCGGTTCCTTCATGCTCTCCAACCGCGGCCCGCGCATCCTCGAGGCCTACACGGAGGACGGAGCCGAGGTCCTTAGCCGCCTGGACATTTTCGTCAAGGACATGGGCATCGTGGGCAAAGCAACCCGCGCCGCAGGTCTGGCCGCACCGGTTGCCGCAGCTGCTGAACAGCTCTACTTGCTCGGCCAGGCCCAGGGCCTCGCCGCCGCAGACGACTCCGCCGTCATCAAGGTTGTCGCGCCCACCAAGCGCACCGCCTAACCACCCCAGATAACCCGCGACGACGGCGGTCCCCCCTCCGCCGTCGTCGCCACCTCCCGCCGGTCTTCTCTCCAGACTGGTTTGTCAAAGGAGACACCCCCAATGAACCCCCTCGTTAACTCGCTGATGGTTCGGGCGGCCGATGCCCCCGCCATCAAACCCGCAGTGGAGCTGGGAACACCCCTCTTGCTGACCATCGCAGCTGCAGGCATTGCACTGCTCTTGGTGCTGATCATCCGCTTCAAGATCCAGGCTTTCGTAGCCCTCCTCGCAGTGAGCATCCTGGTGGCTGTCGCCGCGCAGATTCCGCTGAAGGACATCTTCACCGTGGTCACCAACGGTGTGGGCAGCACTATGGGCAAGGTCGCTTTGTTGATTGCCCTCGGCGCCATCCTTGGCCGGATGATCGAAGTCTCGGGCGGCGTGCAGTCTCTGGCAACCCACTTCACTGAGAAGCTCGGGGCCAAGCGCGTTGCGGTGGCGTTGACCGCCGTCGGCTTCCTGGTTGCCATCCCGGTCTTCTTCGAAGTGGGCGTGATCGTCCTGGTGCCCATCGTTTACGCCTTCGCGAAGATCGCCAAGGTCCACCCCGTTAAGTTCGGCCTCCCGATGGCCGGCATCATGCTCTCCATCCACGTAGCCGTCCCACCGCACCCGGGCATCGTTGCGGGCGCGGGTGTCTTCGGAGCCGACATCGGCCTCATCACCATGATTTCCTTGATCATCTGCGTGCCGCTCGGTTTCCTGTCCTACTGGGTTGCCAGCATCATGAACCGCAAGGACTACGAGCTCCTTCCCGGCGTCAAAGCCCAGGTTGAAGAATTCGGCTCCGATTCACTGGTCCGCATCGGCCACGACGGCCCCGGCGCCCGCGCCATCGCTCCGCCGCGCCCCGGACTGATCATGTTCCTGATCGCCGCCCCGATTGTGCAGATCCTCCTCGGTACCGTTGGCACCCTCACCATCGCCAAGGACAACTACTGGTACGGGGTGGCCTCGTTCATCGGCAACCCGTTCTTTGCGCTCCTCGTGGCCGTGGCCCTTTCCTTCTTCCTGCTGGCTGTTCGCCGCAACTGGTCGCTCAAGGAAACCGGTGAGATCTTCGAAGGCGCGCTGCCTCCCATCGCCTCCATCCTCATGGTGGTTGCAGCCGGTGGCGTGTTCGGTGAAGTCCTCCGCACCTCGGGTATCGGTGCCGCGCTGTCCCATACGCTGGACAGCCTTGGCCTGCCGGTGATTGTGCTCGGCTTCATCATCTCCCTGGCGCTTCGCGCCGCCCAGGGTTCGGCAACCGTAGCTATTGTGACCACCACCGGCCTGCTCACGTCCGCCGTCATGGAAGGCGGCTACACGCCCGCCCAGATCGCAGTGATCGTGATCGCCATCGGCTTCGGCGCACTGGGCCTGTCACACGTGACCGACGCAGGCTTCTGGACAGTCATCCGCTACTACGGCCTCACAGTGTCCGACGGCCTGAAGACCTGGACCGTCCTCACCACCATCCTTGGCTTGGCCGGCTTTGTCCTCACCTACGTGGCCTGGATCCTGGTGGGAGGCCTGGGCCACTGATGCGCGCTTTCCTGGACTCAATGGTCGCCTCTGCACTGGCCTCCCGCTCCGCAGTTCCGGCCTTCACGTGCTACGACTTCACCACCGCCCTGGCCGTGGTTTCGGCTGCCGAGGAAGCGCGGCTGGGCGTCATCCTGCTGGTTGCGCCCAAGACGGCTTCCACTCCCAACGGACTCCGCCTGATCAAAGCCCTCCGCGGCCTGGCGGACTCCGCAAGCGTCCCGGTGTCCGTCCAGCTGGACCACGCTTCGGATCTCAAGGTCATCCGCGATTCCGTGGCCGCCGGTGCGGACGCCGTCCTGGCCGATGGTTCGTCGTTGCCGTTCGAGGACAACATTGCCCTGGTCCGCAAAGTCCGTGCCGCGCTGGACGCTTCCGGACGCACCGACGTCGTGATCGAAGCGGAACTGGGCGGGCTGGCCGGCGATGAGGACAGGGCATTCGGTACCGCCCGTGAAACGCACGACGCCGGTACTCCGGTTGAGGGGCTCACCAACCCCGCGCAGGTGGCCGACTTCGTGGAGCGGACGGGTGCGCAGTTGCTGGCCATCGCGGTGGGAAATGTGCACGGCAAGTACAAGGGTGAGCCCAATATTCGTTGGGATGTACTGCAGGACGTTGCCTCGAAGACCGGCGTCCCGTTGGTACTGCACGGCGCTTCGGGCATCCCGGCGGACGAGCTCGCCAAAGCTCCCTCGCTGCGGGTCGGCAAGGTGAACTTCAACACTGAACTACGCACCGGCATCCTGTCTACGCTTGAGGCGGAAACCGCGGCATACCGGGCAGATGGCGAGAATCTCCAGGGTTTGTTGGCGCGTTGGAACGGCACTGCGGGCTCATTCGCGGGCGCCACGCTGGAGCTGCTGAGCGCCTGACGGCCCGGTCCCAACAACACGGGAGGCTAGGATCAGACCATGATTCTGGCCTCCCTGATTTTCGCCCTGATTGCGGCTTTGCTTCACGTATTTATCTTCACCATGGAGTCCATCACCTGGACCAAGCCATCCACGTGGAAACGCTTCAGCCTCACCTCGCAGGCCGACGCCGAGACCACCAAGCCGCTCGCCTACAACCAGGGGTTCTACAACCTCTTCCTGGCCATAGGCGCGTTGATCGGCATCATCGCAGTCTGGGCCGGGGCTCCACAGGTAGGTTGGACCCTCGTGTTCAGCAGCTGTGGGTCGATGCTCCTGGCAGCGCTGGTCCTCGCGGCCAGCGGGAAAAAGTACCTCCGCGCAGCCACCACCCAAGGCATTACGCCGCTGCTCGCCGTCGTCCTGGGCGTGTTGGCCGTGACGCTCGGCTAGAACACCGTTGGTGGCCCGCTGTTCCGCTGTTGGGCAACGACGGAACAGCGGTGCCGCGACGTGCGTGTTGAAATCAGTGCTCCGGGGGACCGGCCTGGGCTGCGGCGTCATCCATCCACAGCACCTCCCAGTGGTGGCCATCGAGGTCGCGGAAGGCCCTGCTGTACATGAATCCGAGATCCTGGGCGTCATAAGTCTCTGATCCGCCGGCCTCGAGGGCCTTGTTCGCCAAAGCATCTACATCTTCGCGGCTCTCGGCTGAAATGGCGACAATGGCCGCCGTCGAATTCTTGGTGTCCGCGATGGGCTGCTTGGTGAACTCGCTGAACTTGGCGTGCGTCAGGAGCATGGCGTAGATGGTGTCGCTGAAGACAACGCAGGCAGCAGTGTCATCTGTGAAGTTGGGGTTGATGGAATAGCCAAGTGCTGTGTAGAAGGACTTGGAAGCCTCGAGGTCGCTGACAGGCAAATTCACGAAAATAGAGGTAGTCATGGCTATGATCCTGCCGGTGTTTCCGTAGCCCGTCCAGACCCTTCTCTCCAGAGCGGCAACGGCACAACCCTGAGGCTTCGCCCGGATTCGTCGAGGACATGGCCAAGGCGCTTGTATGTCCGGACTACCGCTTGCCGGGAGATCACCGTGCTGCCTGGTGCCCGCTCGGCCAATTCGCGCTCAAATGCCTGTGCCTCCAGGTAGTCCCGGACCCACAACGTGACCACCAGGTTGTGCGAACCGAGCACCTGGGCGCTGAGCCTGCAGTTCGTCTGTGCAGCGAAGTAGCGGCCAACGTCCTCCACGTACTGTGCCGGAACATTGAGCATAAGCGTCACTTCCCGTAGGCCCCGGTTCGCCGCAGTGGACGCATCGCACCTCAGCGTGATGTAGCCGGACGCCAGAAAGCGTTCCACGCGGCGTCGGGCAGTTTGCGGCGAGACGTTGCAGGCTTCTCCCAGTTCAGCCCATGAGGCACGTCCGTCGTTGGCCAGTTCCTCAAGCAACGAGGCGTCCAGGTGATCCGGCGAGTAGCTTGCCGGTGCTGTCTTGGCTTCAGCTGAGACCAGCCGCGCGCGTGCGGGTTCAAGTGTTCCACTGCGCCATTCCGAGGCCTGCCGGTAAAGCTTGGTGACGAAGACGACCTCCCGATGGGTGAGGCCAGGCAGCACAGGAAAGGCTCCGGTCACGATGTCCATAAGTTCCTCGTGGCTGGACGCAAAGCAATCCATGAAGACATCGTGGGAGCCTGTGACCATGGAAACGGTGCCGAACGCCGGCACCTCACACAGCCTCTGTATCAGGGCTTCGCTTTCGCCGGGCAGAGACGAGAGCTGGATGAAAGCGGACCATCCGGCACTGAGGTAGCGCTGTCCCGGAGACGGCGTGATCCATGCCAGTCCTTGTTCGGCCAGCGCCTTCCAACGCCTCGCCACAGTAGGGCCGGACAGGCCCAGGGCATCCGCAATCCGGCTCCATTCCGCCCGCGGATTGATCTGGAGGGCATTCACGATTTCGAGGTCCAGCTCGGAAACTATGGCCGATTCGTTCAATACGCACTTCCTCGTGTGGGTTTCAAACAATTTGAACGTCAGCATAACTGACAGCCATAGCGTTGTGACTCGCATCACCACCGGCGAATCCGCCCAGGACCCTAGGAAGCTCATGGCAAGCAAGACAGCACCACCGGCAGCGGCCACTACGCGCAAAACCATCGCAGGCATGATCCTGGCGATGGCTCTCATTGAATCGCTCAGCGGTGTCACCCAGGGGTATCTAAACCCCATCCTGCCCGCACTGGGACCGGTCTTCGAGATTGATGATCCCACCATCAACGGCATCTTCCTCATCTCAAATGTGAGCTTTGCCGTCCTCACGCCCATCATTTCAAGGCTCGGCGACAGCTACGGCTACCGACTCATACTCCGCTGGTCCACGGGTGTAGTGACGGTCGGTGTTTTGCAGATGGCGTTGTGGCCGACGCTATGGACGGTGACCTTAGGTGTAGTGATGTTGACCTGCGTGGTGGGCTTCATCCCGCTCATGATGGGTATCCTTCGAGTCACCAGCCCCGCCCACATACGCACTGGCGTCAGTGTCATGATCGGCATGCTCATGATCATGGTGGGAGCCGGCGGACTGCTGGCCGGAATCGTTGGTGTCACCAACCCAACACTCGGATTCTGGGTGGCGGTGCCATTCGCGGTCATCGCCTTTGTTTGCTCGTTCCTGCTGCCCGACGCCGGAGTCCCGACCCGTGAGGGAATGGCCCTTGCGCCGTTGCTGGCTTGCGCAATGGGGCTGATCGGCTTCGTGGTGGCGCTCTCCATGGCGCCTGAATGGGGTTGGCTGGACGCCCGCACCCTTGGGGCTGGCTTGTTGGGGCTTATCCTGCTGGCCTTCTGGGTCAAGCGAGACTACGGCAGTGCCGCCGGTGGGCGGTTCATGGACCTCCGAATGCTGGCCACGCCGCGGATCCGCGCCATTTCCGTGGCAACGTTCTTCTTCGGCTTCGCTTCTATCAGCTACTTCGGCACTAACGGCATCTTCCTGCACTCCAACCCGGACAAAACAGGGTACGGGTTCGCTCTCAGTCCGCTGATGATCGCGATTGTCCTTGCCCTGGCATCCGTACTTTCCTTGGTTGCGTCCCTTTTGACGGCACGGGCGCTGCGGAAGTTCGGAGAGCGGCCCACGTTGGTCTTTGCCGGCGTTCTGCTGGCTGGAGGGTTCCTGGTCATGATGTTCGCGCACGACTCGTTCGCCGGATACTGCGTCGGCTTTGCCATGTTCAACCTCAGCCTGGGCATGTACCAAGCGGGCACCCGCTCGCTGTCCGTGGAAGGAGTGCCCTTGGAAGAAACGTCAACAGCCGCCGGACTCAACGAGTTGGCGTTGTCAGTCGGCATCGCCGTGGGCGCAGCAGTGGTCAAGCTGTTGTCGTCCGCCTCTGTGGCCAACGGACGGATCACCGAAACCGGTTTGCTGACCATCTGGGGAGCCCTCGCCGTGGCGGCACTGATCGCCGCAGGGGCCAGTGCCCGGTACCCGAAGCGACAGGCCGCCGAGGTGACGGCATGACCGCCGGGCTGGACAGCGAAACTGCACGGTCCGCCGTCGTGCCCGCCTCCCTGGCCGACGTCCAGGCTGTAGTGGAGCGCGAAGTCCAGCGATGGAAACCGGACATTCTGGACCTTAGCCACGCCATCCACGCCGACCCGGAACTGGGTGGCCAGGAATTCCGTGCGGTCAAACGGGTCAAGCGGGTGCTCCGAAAGGCCGGGTTCACCTTCGACGAACAACAGCCGGAACAGCCCACCGCGTTCAGCGCGCGCTTAGGATGCGGTCAACTGGTGGTAGCACTCTGCGTTGAATACGATGCGTTGCCCGATATTGGGCACGCCTGTGGTCACAACGTCAACGCGGCCTGCGCGGTGGGCGCAGCGTTGGCTCTGGCCGCTGTGGCCAAAGAGCTGGACATCACCGTCAAGGTCCTGGGAACTCCGGCGGAAGAGACCACCGGGGGAAAGGTGGACCTGATCGAGGCGGGCTTCCTCGACGACGTCTCACTGGCCATGATGGTCCACGCCGGCGCAGCGGATGTGGTGGGCGGCTCGTCATTGGCCATGTCCATGTGGGACGTCGTCTTCGAAGGCCGCCCGGCGCACGCCGCAGCAGCGCCGTCCGAGGGCGTCAACGCGTTGGACGCGCTGGTGGTGGCGCAGTTGGCCATTGCCTTGGCCCGGCAGCAGCTGCCCGTTGGCTCGATCGTGTCGCTGATCGTCACCGAGGGTGGCAGCGCCGTCAACGTCATTCCGGAGCGCTCCCGGGCAAGTGTGGAAATGCGGGCACCCGGTATTGGGCAATTGCGCCTCATCCAGGACAAGGTCCGGCGCTGCCTCGAAGCCGGTGCGCACGCGAGCGGCTGCACCCTGCAACTGAACTCCCAAGGCAACGACTACGCAGAACTGCAGCAGGATCCGTTCCTGTCCGGGGCGTACCAGGAAGCAATGAAGGCCACGGGAAGGGACGTAGTGTTCAACACCGACCCTGTAGCTTCCACAGACATGGGCAACGTCTCCCAAAGGGTGCCATCCATTCACCCCATAGTGGGCTACGACGTCCGGGGCGCTGTGCACCACACGGCCGAGTTCGCAGCATTCGGCGCCTCTGCGGGCGCCGACAAGGCGGTCCTTGATGGATCGTTCGGCATGGCCGCTGCGGCGTGCGCTGCGGCCATGGACGCGGAGCAGCGGAAGCGCCTGCTGCATAAGACACCCGGGTAGGGCTCAAGCGGCACGCCTGCTGGCCCCCTGTCCTAAGCGGGCGGACAATGGAGGCAGCGCGCGGTGCGCTCGTAGGGAGAGCCATGGATAGAGCCAGGCAAACACACCCTGCCACCGGCCTGTATGAGGCTGTGCGGCGGGATCCGGCGATCGACCTTGTCCGTTTCACCTGCCTGCTCTTGGTTGTTGCCGCGCACTGCATGATGGTCAGTCCTGTCCTGCACAAAGACGGCACGGTTGAGACGCATAACGTCCTCATGGACCAAAGCTGGTTCACGCCAGTGCTCTGGCTCCTCATGATTGTTCCGTTGTTCTTCGTGATGGGCGGGGTGACCGGGCTTCAGTCGTGGCGGCGGCTTGTGGCCCGCGGGGGAACGGGCTTCGACTTCGCGCAGCTCCGGCTCCTGCGCCTGGTGCGCCCCGCCATGGCCTTGCTTGCACTGATGTGGGGCGGTCTATGGGTGGCGTTGCTCATGGGGGTACATCCCCAGGTCATTCAGCTCATGACCGCTGGCGCCGCGATGCCTCTGTGGTTCCTTGCGGCATTCCTGACCGCGCAACTGAGCATTCCGCTGATGGCCCGGTTGCATCAAAAGTCGCCGTTCGTTGTTTTCGGTGTCCTGGTGGCAGCGATTATCACTGTGGATTCCCTCCGCGGAGCCATTCCCGTGCTCGCGTTCACCAACATGATTTTCGTTTGGTGCGCCGTCCAGCAATTGGGTTTCCTGATGGCCGACGGCTTCTTTAAGCGACGCAGCCGCACGTGGCTCGTGGGCGCAGTCGTGACCAGCAACCTCCTGCTGGGTCTCGTCACCGGCGTGGCTGTTTATCCGGGAAACATGGTGGTGAACATCAACCCACCCAACCTCTGTTTGCTTCTCTTGGGCATCTCCCAAACAGCAACGCTCCAGCTGCTCCAGCCGGCCGTGCGGTGGGTCGCCAGTGCCCGATGGGTCCAAACCGTAATGGCGCTCGCCGGCCGCAGGTCCATGACCATCTACTTGTGGCATCTTCCGCTGCTGGTGGGATTCTCGGGCCTGCTGTTGCTGACGGACCTGCCGATACCCGACGCCAGCACTTCCGACTGGTGGTGGGCGCGGATTCCCGTCTTCGCCGCGGTCGTCACGTTGCTCGTCCCGGTCGTGTGGCTTTTCGGTCGGCTTGAGGAACGTCCGACGGCGGCCAGCCACGCGCGTGGTCCCTCACGTGTCGCTGTGGTGACGGCCGCCGTCGTGGTTTTCGTGCCGGTCGCTGATGCCGCTTTCAACGGCCTGACGCTTTCCCTCCTGGGTGGGGGAGCAGCCTGCTTCGCGCTCGCTGTCCTGCTGCTGGGCAGGGTTCCGACGCCGCAGCAGGCCGAGCCGGAAGCAAACGCTACGGAAAGGAGTGAGGCCCAGGCGCCCACGTTGCCAGCGCCTGATTTAAGTGCCAATCTCGAACCATGACCGAGTACACGGATTCACTGGCAGAGTCGTTCCGCGCTGGCGTCACTACGGTGCGCAACGACAAATTTCACCGCTATGAGCTTCACGTAGACGGCGAGCTGGCGGTGATCTCCCAGTTCCTCGACAGGCCCGGCCACATCGATTTCATTCACACCGAAACCAAGCCCGGCTTCAACGGACAGGGCTTGGCCAAAGTGCTCGCCCACTTTGCCTTGGACGACGTAGTGGCGTCCGGCAAACGCATCATTCCGCACTGCCCCTATATCGCGGCCTACCTGAAGAAGCACGAAGGTTACGAACAGGATGTCGATTGGCCTGCAGAGCCGCCCACCGGCGAGCCCGACAACGAGTAGCGGGTTAGCCGGCCGCCCTGATGTAACCGCCTGAACTGAGCTTCACACGGGCACAGCATTGGTCGGTGACTTCGGCGTTGCTTCCGGTGCTCGTGGCTCTGACGGAAAGGCGGCTCACAAGTTCCCCTCCGCTGCGGGCCTCATGCTCGGAGACTTTGTGGCTGAACGAGATGGAGCTCATGCCGCCCGCGGGGAGGTCGCCCATGTCGAAAGGTGACGTGATGGCGGCGAAGATGACGGCGCCTACCTCAGTTGTGGCCTCGAGGGGGCGTCCCGGAAGCAGGCTGGTTTCCAGCAGCGTCTCTACGTCATCGTTAAGGATGTTCGCGGTGAAAGTTACCACTTGGCCCGCGCACGCCTCCAGGACATCCGGCGTGTAGACCAAGGTCAGACTTGGGAGGGTGTCGGGAGTTGCAGCCTGCGGCGGCGGGGCGTCGGCGCTGGCGGCAAAGTCAGACGCCAGGTTCCCGAGCCGTGACAGCCAAAGCGAAACAGTGGCAATCGGAAGCCCCAGTAGCTCGGCCATTTCCTCAGGACAATACCCATCACCCAGGGCCACCATGAATTGGTCATAGATGGTCCGGCGTGCAATCGTCTCCGGCACGCGGAATTCCCCCTGCTTACTGCTTTTTGATTGCCTCCTGCCCTAGCCACGGTATAGCTCGGAGCTAGGCCCCGGCAAGGTGGGCCTGGGGTTGGTATCCGGAGGTCCGGGCGGGGGCTTGGTATCCTGTGGGCCCAAAAGGCCAGTCCTTTCGCGTCCCGCTGAGGGAGACGATGGCATCGTGCTCATCGAGCACTGCGAGGCCGCGGCACGTACCGCGCACCTGCATGGCACTGATGATGCTGCCGCCGTGAACGTGATCGGATTCCGTCACCAAATAGGAAAAACTGCGCATGACTGACTGGCCCGGGGCCAGGAGTCCGATGCAAAGGTCCCGTTCCACCGGCGCCGACGTGTATGCCAGCATCTCCATCCCCTCATTTGTGAAGGACCTTGGCACCAGTGTGATATCCCGGACGTGACTTGTGGAGTCGTTGGTGATCCAAGCCGTAAAGATAACGGTATCGCCGGGTATGGCCACTGGCCGGTCCGCTCCGTAGACGAGGGCGACATGCCCCGCGTTCTTCTTCCGGGCCAACGGCCCTGAACGATTGGTGGGCAAAGACCGGACAATCTCGTTCTGTTGTTCGAGCAGGTTCTTGTGGGTGGCACGCATTAATTTCAGGAAAGGGCGTGGGCGCCTGACGACCATGGATCCTCGCTTGGCTTCTGGGGATGGGAAGTTCTCGCCTAACAAGTAATGCGAGGGCCCGGATCGTGATGCGAAAAACCAAGTTCTCTACAGGGCAGCGGTCGCCGATTCAAGTCACACAGCTTGTGATGGCACACTATTGTTTATGGATCAAGTATTAGCGGGTGGGGCCGGAGGGGCGTCCCTGACTTCCGCAGAGGCCTCAGGCAGTGATCCCCAGATCATCTCGTTGGTGCGGCAAGGCGTCACGGAGGCCTTCGATGTGCTCTATCAACGGCACCTGAAAGTTGCCCAGTACGTTGCCCGTGCACAGACTGACAACCCAAGTGACGCCGATGACGTTGTTGCCGAGTCATTCGCCGCCATCTTCCAGCTGTTGAAGGAAGGCAAGGGCCCAAAGGAGTTCTTCCGTTCGTACCTTTTGACCGTGGTGCGGCGCACTGCCCACGACAGGAATCGCAAGGCCCGCCGGATGCCAACCGCGGCGGATGACGCCATTCTCGATTCTCCGGTGCTGGATGATGACCCCGTCATCGGCGCTCTCGAGTCCACCATCATGGCGAAGGCGTTCAAATCGCTGCCTGAGCGCTGGCAGGCCGTGCTGTGGCACTTGGATATCGAGGGGTTGAAACCCTCGCAGGCCGCGCCCTTCGTCGGGCTCACGCCAAATGGCGTTTCGTCCTTGGCTATCCGGGCCAGGGAGGGCCTTCGGCAGGCCTACTTGCAGCACCACATCAGCCAGACAGTTGACCGGGCCTGTGATGAGTACGCCAGCCAGCTGGGTAAGTATGCCCGGAATGCGCTGAAGCGCACTTCGCAGGAAAAGGTCGCGGCCCACCTGGATAGTTGTGCCAAGTGCACCGCCCTGCTGATTGAACTCAACGATGTCCAAGGCGGCATGCGTGCCATCCTGTTCCCGCTGTTCACTGGGCTGGCCTTCACACCTGGTGCCATTGCCGCTATCGGAGCCGGAGCAATGTCCGGGACTGCATCTTCGGGTGCCGGCAGCACCGCAGTGCCGGGCAATGCTTCCACGGCGGGACTCCGTGGGATCAGCAAAGCATGGCAGCTGACGGCGTCGATTGTCTTGGGAGCAGTCGCGCTGGCCGGACTCCTTGTCTGGTTGTTGCAGATGAATACCGGTTCACAATCGACAGTTGAAAACCAGGCAGTTGCCACTGTTCCTCCAGGACAGGAGTCGGCAGCTCCGCTTGAGTCGGCAAGGCCGCCTGTTGAGCCCAGCGCCGCAGCGGAGGACCCAGAACCGGTTCCCGAATCGGACCTGCCTGTGGCAGCAGCGCCGGAACCACCCGCCGTCGGGGTTCCCTCGGCGGCGACACCCTCGCGGGGTGCCGTTGTGGTGGGCTCCGGTACGGTGTTTTCGACGACGGCGCCCGCAGCATCCGCTCCGGCGGCGTCTCCGAGCCAAACGGTTGATGCGACGTTCAGTGCCGTTGTTGGTTCCACCCCAACAGGCAGGGAGCTTCGGGTGGCGTTCTCCCTCCAAGGCGACGGAACTCCGACGTCGGCCGAGGCTGTCTTTGCGTTGCCGGATCAGTCGACGTTCGTGGCAGGCAGTACGTTGGCTCCGGCGGGATGGACATGCGCCGCCACCGATACCACGATGCGTCGGATCCGATGCACCACTGACTCCCTTGACCGCGGGAGTCTCGCGTTCAAGCTGGGAGTGTCCATGCCTGCGAAGGCCAACAGCGGAACACTGAACTACCTTTTTGGCGGGCAGAATATCGTCACCAAGACGTTTGCGAACCAGTACGGATAAGCGTCCCTGGCCGAGCATCTGAGCGGTTCAAAAAACTTTCTAAAAATTCTCTTGTTTTTCGCGTCACGAACTGACGGCAACCTCCACTAGGCGTTTGGGTCACCGCGTATCGGGGTCCCCGCTGAACAGCCTGGGCTTTCAGCGACACGAATCGTCTATTGCGCGTACTGGACTACTGGTGAGTAGCCCAAACGGGACGTCGAAGCCCTCCTAGGGCCGGCGCCCCATGTGACCGAAAGAAAACAAGAGAACCCATGAAACACACACGTCCACAGAAACTGCTGGCGGCTGTCGTCGCTACAGCAGTGATGTCATTGGGGGTAGGTGGCGCTTTGGCCCCGCCCTCCTTGGCGACTGTCCCGGGGTCGCCGGGAATTACCCAACCAGGAACTCCGGTCTACACGGAGGACTTCTCCAACCAAGACGCCACCGGCGGCGCCATCAGCCTCCTCAATTACACGGGCGGGGCGAAGGCGGCCAATGAAACGTACACGGCTGATACCCCGTACACGCCAGCTGGCGGGCAGTGCGACGGGTGGATCCTGAATTCATCCACCCCACTGCCCACGTCGGACGCTGGCTGTGTCAATAACCAGCCTGATGGCTGGGGACAGATTCGTGACATGGCCGTCAAACTGGGCCTTGCGCAGGGAATGACAGCAGCAGAGGCCGCCAAAAACCAGGTCCTGTCTGAGTACACCAACGCAAGCAACGGCAGGATCACGGCTGGAACAGAATTCCGCACGAAGTCCAACACGATCCCGGCCATTGCGGGCCACTACTACGCTGTTTCGGCCTACTTTGCGCAGGTCAACTGTCACGCCGCCCACGCCAAGGAGACATTCAGCCTCCTCGTCAACGGCACACCACTTGTCCTGGGTACCGGGCTGGATCCCTGTGGAACCAACACCACCAACGGTGGAGTCACCGAAATCACCAAACTGCAGTCCGGGGCCTACCAGGTCCCGCAAGGCACGACTCCTTCGCTGGGCCTGGAAGTGCGCAACGAAGCCACCAGTGGCTCGGGCAACGACGTCGCTTTCGACCTTCCCCAGATCGTGGACGTTACCCCGCAACTGGACAAGTCGTTCTCTCCCGCGCTCATTGGGCCCGGTGGAACCTCCACGTTGACGCTCACGGTCACCAACACCGATGACGTCAAGGCAAAGACCGACTGGTCCGTCACGGATACCCTTCCTGCCGGGCTGAAAATCGCAAACGCGCCGAACATTGGCGGCACTTGTGTCCAGGCCGCGGGAACCAACCCGTTTATTCGGACCGCCGCTGCAGGCAGTGACATCCTCGCCGTAACCGGCGGCGACCTGGCTGACGCCATGGCTTCGTGCACCATCACCGTGGACGTCACGGCTGCGGCCGAGGGCACCTACGTCAATGGTCCGGCCAACATCGTCACCAATCTGAACCCTCCGGCAGATGCCACCCTGGTGGTCAAGGCCCCGCGCCTGCAACTGAGCAAGGCGCTGGACGCCACCCGCCTGATGGATTCGGACCAGTTCACCACTGAAATCCGTACCGGATCCGCGACGGGACCTGTTGTCAGCAACACTGCCAATGCGACGACGTCGGGTACGGGATCCACTGTTACTGCGGGTACGGGTGTTACCGGAAAATACGTCGCTGACGCAGGTGCAACGTACTACCTGACGGAGTCCGGAACCAACCTGTCCGGCTACAGCAAGGTGATCAGCTGTGTTGACGCCAACGGACTCCAGGCAGGCTTGCCCACCGGCGCCGTCGTAAATGGCGCTTACTCCCTGGTGCCGGTTGCTGGCGCCGACATCAGTTGTGTTCTCACCAATACGGCCGTACCGGCACCGGAACTGGCATTGACCAAGTCCGCTGACGCTTCGGCTATCAACTCACCGGCGGTTGTTGGCGACAAGATCACCTATACCTTCACATCGAAGAACACGGGCAACGTACCGCTGACGGGTGTCACCATCAACGACCCCCTGGCTGGACTGTCCCCGCTCGCCTACACGTGGCCGGGAACTCCTGGCACCTTGCTGCCGGGTGAAACCGTGACCGCAATGGCTACATATGCCATCACGCAGGCCGACATCGATGCCGGACACGTAGCCAACCTTGCCACCACCACGGGTAATCCTCCGACAGGTCCTCCTGTTACCCCGCCGCCTGCAGGTACCGATACCCCGCTGACCCCGGCTCCGGCCATGGAGTTCAGCAAGTCCGCTGACGCTTCGGCCATCCAGTCGCCGTCGGTTGTGGGTGACAAGATCACCTACACCTTTACCGCGAAGAACAGCGGCAATGTGTCCCTGAGCAACGTTTCCATCAACGACCCGTTGGCTGGCCTGTCTGCTTTGACGTACACCTGGCCGGGTGTCGCAGGAACCCTCCTGCCCGGACAGACCGTCACAGCTACGGCAACGTACGCCATCACGCAGGCCGACATCAATGCCGGCCATGTCGCCAACACGGCGACTACCACTGGTACTCCGCCCACGGGCCCCGCGGTAACCCCGCCCCCGGCTGGTACGGACACCCCGCTGACTCCGGCTCCGGCCATGGAGTTCAGCAAGACTGCTGACGCTTCGGCTATCCAGTCGCCGTCGGTTGTTGGTGACAAGATCACCTACACCTTCACCTCGAAGAACACCGGCAACGTTCCACTGACCAACGTCTCCATCAACGATCCGTTGGCTGGGCTGTCGGCTCTGACCTACACCTGGCCCGGCACTCCCGGCGAGTTGCTTCCCGGCCAGACCGTAACGGCCACGGCAACGTACGCCATCACGCAGGCCGACATTACGGCCGGCCACGTCGCAAACTCTGCAACGACCACGGGTACGCCGCCCACTGGCCCTCCGGTGACTCCTCCTCCTGGAACCACCGATACGCCGCTGACGTCAACTCCGGCCATGCAGTTCAGCAAGTCCGCTGATGCTTCGGCTATCCAGGATCCGTCTGTTGTTGGCGACCTGATCACCTACACCTTCACCTCGAAGAACAGCGGCAATGTCCCGTTGAGCAACGTGTCCATCAACGACCCCTTGGTTGGGCTTTCGCCGCTGGTTTACACCTGGCCCGGCACCCCGGGCGAGCTGCTTCCCGGCCAAACCGTGACCGCTACGGCAACGTACGCCATCACCCAGGCCGACATCGACGCCGGTCACGTCGCCAATGCGGCAACCACAACCGGCACACCGCCATCAGGACCGTCCGTAACGCCTCCTCCGGGAACCACGGATACCCCGTTGACCCCGGCTCCGGCCATGAAGTTCAGCAAGTCCGCTGACGCGTCCGCAATCCAGAACCCGTCTGTTGTGGGTGACAAGATCACCTACACGTTCACGTCCACGAACACGGGCAACGTGAAGCTCACCGGCGTCGTCATTGATGACCCGCTGGCAGGTCTGTCGGCTTTGACCTACACCTGGCCGGGTGCTGCGGGCGAACTGCTTCCGGGCCAATCGGTGACGGCTACG
>NZ_JARVTB010000021.1:0-87259 GCF_030208885.1 Arthrobacter sp. fls2-241-R2A-172
TCACCAGCCCGGACGAGGGCATCGAAGAAACACCTAACGTGCACGTCCCGCCGGCTGCCGTGATCAGCACACCGCTCAAGGGCATGGTCGAACCCGACACCGCAGATCGTCTGGCAAGCCGCACCATGTCCGGTACCCCAGCCCTATGGGTTGTCGGCAGCCACGGCGGAGCGGGCGAGAGCCGCACCGCTGACCTGCTCACCGGGGCACGCCCCACCGGGCACTGCTGGCCTGTCCTGCAGGACGGCAGCAAACCCCGCGTGCTGCTGGTCTGCCGGGCGGACATGCGCGGCCTCACCACAGCTCAATGCGCCCTGACCCAATGGGCATCGGGTGCCGCACCTGCTGTTGAGCTGCTCGGCCTCGCCGTCCTCGCGGACGCACCTGGAAAAACACCTAAATCACTCCGCGATTTCGCGGCCATCGTCGGCGGGGGAGCGCCCCGCCTCTGGCTCCTTCCCTGGGTCGAGGCATGGCGGCACGGAGACTCGACCTCCACACCACCAGCCCGCGAATACCAGCGCTTCATCACCGACGTAACCGCACTGGTTACCTAAACCAGCCCAAGCACCAATCACTGAAAGGTCACTCATCATGAACTCGATCACCGCAATCACCACCAGCACCATCCCCAACCCCACGCCGGTCGTCCCTGCCGAAGCCGGCGGCCTGCTCACCGTCCTGAACTGGGCATCCGGTATCGGCCTGGTCCTGGGCGTTCTCGGTGTCATCATCGTCGGCATCACCATGGTCATCCAGCTCCAGCGCGGCGAAGGCGGCCAGTCCCTGGCCAAGCTTGGCTGGGTCCTGCTCGGCTGCATCATCATCACCGGTGCCGCAGGCATCGTCCGCGCCTTCGTCTAAGCCATCACCAACAACGGGAGGTTCACCTTGAGCCAGTCAGCTGAGAGCACCACCGAAAGTAATCCGTTCACCAAGCCCGGTTTCATCATAGCTGCCGCGCTGGTGGTCGCGCTGATCGCAGCAGCAGTCGTCATCTTCCTGATTCCCAAAGGACAAGGAAACGCCCAACCAGCACCGGCAGAATCCAGCAGTGCCGCCACGGCTAGCCCCAGTGCCTCCGCTGCCTCTGGCAAGAGCGTCTGCGGGCTTCCTGGTTCCACCGAAACAGCCTTGGGGAAAGCGCCTGCGACGAAATGGGAACTTGTAGGCCGGACCGCTGCCCCGACGGCCCCAGAGACCTTCGGTCCTGGCGTCAAGGGTGCCAATGGTTTCCGGTCGTGCTTCTCCCATTCCCCAACGGGGGCCCTTTACGCAGCGGTCAATATGGTGGCTCTCGGTGCAATGAGTGATGCCGAAGTCCAGAAGGAACTCCTCGAAAAGCTCGTAGTTCCCGGACCTGGACGTGACGCAGCATTGAAAGATATCCGTACTCCGTCCAGTGCAGATTCCTCTGCTCTCCAAATACGTGGGTTTGTCCTCAAGTCCTACTCAGCTACGGCGGCTCATGTGGATTTGGCCTTCGAAGCGTCCACGGGTGAGTACGGCCATGGTGTCCTTCCGCTCAAGTGGATCGATGGAGACTGGAAAGTAGAGTTTTCCGATTCCGGTGAACTGCTTAATGACATCGCCCAAATCCGGGATCTGAGTAGCTTCATCCCGTGGTCAAGGGCCTGACATGGCGGAAAAAGTATGTGCACCGCTGGATTGGAAGTGCGGGGCTGAAGACTTCATCAGCGGCCTCGGTGACGATGCCATGGCAAACATGGCGAAGGCCATCATGGAGGGCATGAGCCAGATGGTGACGACTCTGTCTACTTTCTGGGTCTCAACCCCCACGGTGAACCTAACTAGCCAAGACGGTTCTGCAGCCAGTCCGGTTGTTTCCCTGGTCAACAGCGAGTTGATGCCGTGGACGTTGGCCTTGGCCGTCCTGGCTGTCATCCTTGGCGGTATTCGGTTGATCTGGGAGCAGCGCGGCGCACCCCTAAAAGACCTGCTGCGTTCGCTTATCACTTTGACTTTGGTTTCAGGGCTGGGTCTGGGGGTGATTTCGATCTTGGTGATTGCGGCGGATGCCTTTTCTGCCGCGACCATTGACCGCTCCACGGACGGCAAGGGCTTTGCCGAGTCGATGCAGCTGTTGACCATGGCGAACCAGACCGGTGTTGGGGTCTTCATCCTCATCGTTCTTGGTCTCATCGGGCTGCTTGCATCCCTTGTTCAGATTGTGCTGATGGTCGTTCGCAGCGGCATGTTGGTGATTCTGGCGGGCATTCTGCCCACCACGGCCGCGTTCACGAACACCGAGATGGGTCGGCAGTGGTTCCAGAAAGCAGTGGGCTGGACCATCGCCTTTATTCTCTACAAACCGGCCGCCGCAATCGTCTACTCAGTGGCGTTCCTGCTGATGGGGAACAGTGGAGGGAAGGATGCATTGATCGGCTCCATCACTGGTTTCACATTGATGGTGGTGGCGCTGTTCGCGCTGCCTGCTCTGATGCGTTTTGTAACGCCAATGGTTGGTGCGGTGGCCTCCGGTGGGGGTGCTGGTGCAGGTGCTGCTGTTGGGGCCATTGCCACCGGTGCGGTTTCGCTTGGCCGTGGCGGTAGCGGTAGGGGCAATGCTTCACCGACCCCGTCATCGTCAGCGAGCACGTCGAACACTCAAAGCACGCAACCGGGCAGCTCTCCAAAGGGCAGTGATGGTACGTCCGGCCCTCGTGGCGGGGGAGGGCAGCCCATCCCGGGTGCTACGGGTCCGGGTGGAGCCGCTGGCACGGCTGCAGCAGCCAAAGCAGGGATGGCAGGCACCGGCCCTGCCGGAGCGACAGCTGGTGCCGGTGCAGGGACAGCAGCAGCCAGTGGGGGAGCAGCAGCTGGCCCCGTGGGTGTGGCTGTAGCTACAGGAGCACAGGTGGCGTCCAAGACGTCCCAGGCAATTGAAAAGACCGCGCAGGATTCAACCGGGGAGGGCTCCAGTGGCAGCAATTAGCACCGATTACAAAGAACCGTCCTACGGCAACTGGCGTGTACCGCGCTCGGCAGGGCTGGCCAACCTCGGCGCGATCGGCACTGCGATCGTCTTTGCCGGCCTGTTGCTGGGCATTGTGAGCTTCGCTATTTGGGGCCTGTTCGCCGGCCTGGGCGTTCTTGCCTTTGCCGGTGTCAGCGCCTTGCTGCTGACAGTCAAGGACAAGCATGGCCAGTCCGTCGTTGACCGCGCCGGAACTCGTTTGGCTTTCAAGGTCTCCAAGTCCTCCGGGACGAACCTTTACCGGTCCGGACCGCTCGGGGTGACCGAATGGGGCATGTACCAGCTCCCGGGCTTGGCCGCGAAGTCGACCCTGTACGAGTTCACCGATTCCTACAAGCGCCCCTTCGCCCTGCTGCACGTTCCCACCACCAGCCACTTCACCGTGATCTTCTCCACCGAACCTGATGGGGCGTCCTTGGTGGACCCGGAGCAGGTCGATGCGTGGGTCGCTAACTGGGGCGGCTGGCTCGCCGGGCTGGCCGATGAGGCCGGGCTGGACGCCGCAGCGGTGACGGTGGAGACCGCGCCGGATTCGGGGTACAGGCTGCGGAACGAAGTGTTGATGAACATCGACCCGGACGCACCTGCGTTCGCCCGGGAAATGCTCAACGAGGTGGTGGACACCTACCCGGAAGGTTCTGCCACGGTCCGCGCCTGGGTGTCGCTGACGTTCAACTCCGCGATCCGGGCCGGTGCCAAGAAGAGGACGCCGGAAGATGTTGCCCGCGACCTGGCATCCCGGATCCCCGGCCTGTCGGCACGGTTGCAGTCCACCGGTGCCGGGATCGCCCGGCCGATGTCTGCACAGGAGCTGTGCGAGGTTGTGAGGATCGCCTACGATCCTCCGGCTGCGCTGATCATTGATGAAGCCCACGCGGCCGGTTCCCCGGTGTCGTTGAGCTGGGGCGAGGTTGGCCCCACCGCGACGCAGGCAAGCTGGGATGACTACCGGCACGATTCCGCGTTCTCCGCGTCCTGGACCATGACCGGTGCCCCGCGTGGATCGGTAAACTCTTCGGTCCTGTCCCGGTTGCTGGCCCCGCATGGGGACATTGACCGCAAGCGTGTCTCGCTGCTGTACCGTCCGATGGATTCGGCCCGGGCCGCTGCCGTGGTGGAGCGGGACCAGAACAACGCCAACGTCCGCATCACCTCCGGAACCCGTCCTTCAGCGCGTGCCTTGGTGGATGCCCGTTCAGCGGCGCAGACCGCCCAGGAAGAAGCCCAAGGTGCCGGGCTGGTGAACTTCGGCATGGTCGTCACAGCCACCGTGACCGATAGGGAACGCCTCGCAGACGCCGTAGCGGCCGTGGAACAGACCTCCGGCACCGCCCGGGTATTGCTGCGCCGTGCTTACGGTTCGCAGGACACCGCGTTCGCCGCGTCCCTGCCTCTGGGTCTGGTACTGCCCAAGCACAGCATGGTCCCGTCCGAGATTAAGGATGCTCTGTAATGGCCTTCCCGAAACTCTTCGCCCGTTCCTCGAAGCACAGCACTTCCCCTGCGAAGGCTGCCCCGAAGAAGGCTGAGAAGCCGCCGCGTGAGGCCGGGCCTGGTGCCCGTGGCTGGCCCGGGCGCGGCGGGGGCATGGCCCAGCTCGTCCCGTCCGTGAAGGAGTACCGGGGAACAACGGTTCAGGTCTGCGGTCTGTGGCCGTTTTCTTCCGGTGCGTCCTCGCCCATGATCGGCGTCCCGTTGGGACGCCACGAGGAAACCCAGGCCACGGTCTGCTGCGACCCGATCAGCTGGTTCCAACGCGCACGCCTGATTTCGAACCCCTCGGCGTTCATCCTGGGCAAGCCCGGGCTGGGAAAGTCCACGGTCGTGCGGAGGATGTTCATCGGACTCTCCGCACAAGGGGTTCATCCCCTGATCCTTGGTGACCTCAAAGGCGAGCACGTCAAAGCCGTGAGGGCACTCGGCGGGCAGGTTATCCGGCTCGGCCGTGGCGTCGGGTACCTCAACATCCTTGACCCGGGCCAGGCTGTCGACGCCGCCCAGCTCCTTGAAGACAACGGCCACCACGAAGACGCAGCCCGCGTACGAGCCGACGCGCACGGCCGCCGACTGACCATGGTGGTCTCACTGATCACGATCAGCCGAAACAACCCGCCCACCGACCAGGAACAAACCATGCTGGACCGTGCCTTGCGGGTCCTCGATGACCGTTTCGACGGTGTCCCGGTGTTGAAGGACCTGCTGGACGTCATCGTCTCCGCACCTGACGAGCTGCGGCAGGTCGCCCTGGACCGGGGCGACATGAACATCTACTTGCAGGAAACCCGGGCGTTGGAGGCAACCCTGCTCGGTTTGACCGGTGGCGGGAAGCTGGGGGAAATCTTCTCCCGCCAGACCAGCCAGCCCATGGTCCGTGACCGGGCCGTGGTCTTCGACGTTTCCAGCATTGACGAGACCGAAACGGACCTGCAGGCCGCCATCCTGCTCGCGTGCTGGTCCTACGGCTTCGGCACGGTCAACGTCGCCAACGCCCTCGCCGATGCAGGTTTGGAACCGCGACGGAACTACTTCGTGGTCCTGGACGAGCTGTGGCGGGCGCTGCGTGCCGGTAAGGGCATGGTGGACCGTGTAGACGCGCTGACGCGGTTGAACCGCTCCGTGGGCGTCGGGCAGATCATGATTTCCCACACCATGTCCGACCTGCTGGCCCTGCCGGCAGAAGAGGACCGGATGAAAGCCCGCGGCTTTGTCGAACGTTCCGGCATGGTCATCTGCGGCGGCCTTCCGGCCTCGGAAATGCCGCTGCTGACCTCCGCCATTCCGTTGTCCCGGCAGGAGCAGCAGAAGCTCATTGGCTGGCAGGATCCGCCCGCGTGGGACTCACGCGGCGTCGACGTCGAACCTCCGGGCCGGGGAAAGTTCCTCATCAAGGTCGGTGGCCGTCCCGGGATCCCCGTCCAGGTCGGACTCACCTCCTTGGAGAAGGGCCCCGAAGGGGTCAACGACACCGACGGCAAATGGCATGCAGCACCGGAAACCCTGCTCGAATCCGCAGCCCCGGCCCTGCCCACTCAAGGAGGAATCGCGTGAGAGCCCCAACCCCCACAGAGTGGTGGTACGTCTTCGCGGTGGTGACGTTCTTCTGCGGTGCGGTACTTTTCAGCATTATCGCCAGCATCTGGGGCGATTGGGCGCTTTACAACGACCTGAAAGGCTGGCTACTTCTTTGGCTCGCTTTGCTTGTGGCTTTCGCTCTAATCGCCGTAGTTGTCCACCGCGTGTTCGACACTGCCAACCACAAAATCACCTGGACGAAAAATGGTCTAACCATACTCAGCATTTTTGTCACTGCTGTCTGCTTTAACTTTCCTGCTTGATGGAAGACCCCCTGGGCCGCCGTTCCCCTGTGGAGCACCGTTATCGGCTGGCTCTTCATAGTCCTGACGCTTTGCTCACTTGTACCAATTTGGAAGGGCGAGGCCAAAGACGCTGAGGAAAAGATCGAGGCCGCCAAAGCGAAGAAGAGGGCCGAGAACGAAGCCGCGAACAGAAAAGCTACGGTCGGGAATAGAGACGTCATCTCCAAGGGCCCCAGAGGAAGGAAAACGCGATGAGCGCACCGAATCGTAAAGGGATGGGCATGGGCGATGCTCTGCTGGTCTGGCTGGCCATCGGCTTCATCGTCGTCTTCGGCGGCGGAACTTACGCCGCCTTGCACCTCGGCTCGTGGATGGCGGGCATCGCCGCCCCACCAGCCCACCCCATCGATCTGATCGCCGGACTGGCCAAGGGACGGGTGCCGTGGCCAACCGAGGCCACGGTCGTCGCCTGCCTCATGGCCGCCGTGGTTCTGGCCCTGACCATCGTTGCCCTGGTGGCCTGGCGGAAGGGTGCCTCCAAGCGTGCCCGCGTCGATAAGGCCGCCCGCTACCTGGGGCGCGGTAAAGCGTTGGCCGCGTTCTCCGAGAAAGGCGCGAAAGCGACCGCCGAGCGTCTGGGGGTCACTGACACGCCCGGCATTGTCGTGGGCAAGGTCGTCTCCACGGCTCAGAAGTTTATTCAGTCCTGGGAAGACCTGAGCCTGGATATCTGGGGACCCCGTACCGGTAAATCAACGTCACGGGTCATGCCCGCCGTTCTGGACGCACCCGGCGCCGTGGTCTCGACCTCGAACAAGCGCGACGTCGTGGACGGCACCCGTGGCGTCCGGGAGAGCACGGCTCCGGTGTGGGTGTTCGATCCGCAGAAGATCGCCCAGGAAGAACCGGACTGGTGGTGGAACCCGCTCTCCTACGTTACCGACGAGGAGAAGGCGTACAAGCTCACCCAGCACTTCTCGGTCGGCTCCCGCGTGCCTGGGTCCAAGCCTGATGCCTATTTCGATCCCAAAGCAGAAGATATTCTGTCCTCGTACTTCCTCGCGGCCGCGCTCGGGGAGCTGCCCATTACGCAGGTGTACCTGTGGGTTACCGAACAGGTGAACCGTGAACCCATCAATATTCTTCGCGAACATGATTACGAGCTGCAGTACAAGGGCCTTGAATCCACACTCGAGCTGGCTGATAAGCAGCGTGACGGTATCTTCGGTACGGCCGAGAAGATGATCCAATGCCTCAAGAGCCGGAACACCCTGCGCTGGGTCACCCCCACCGGTGGAGCGACCGTATCCACAGATACCCGCCGGCAGTTCAACCCGCATGCTTTCGCGGCGTCGCAGGAGACGATTTACATCCTCTCCAAGGAAGGTGCCGGGTCGGCCGCACCCCTCACCACAGCCTTGACGGTGGCCATTGCCGAGGCCATGGAAGAACGCGCCGAGCGCAGCGGCGGCCGCCTGCCCAAGCCGGCGCTGTTCGCCCTGGATGAGCTGGCCAACGTGGTCCGCTGGGCAGCCCTGCCGGACCAGTTCAGCCACTACGGCTCCAAGGGCCTGATCGTCATGGGCATCCTGCAGTCCTGGTCCCAGGGCGTCGAGCTGTGGGGAGAGGCAAATATGCGGAAAATCTGGTCAGCGGCGAACGTCAAGGTCTACGGCGGCGGCGTGGCAGAAGAAGCCTTCCTCCGGGCACTCTCGGACCTGATCGGTGACTACAGCTACATCAACGTCTCCACCTCCTCCGGCAAGTCCGGCTCCAGCCGCTCACGCCAAGAGAGCAAGGAACGCATCTTCGACGTTTCCAACCTCGCCGAACTGGACCGTGGCCGCGCCGTCGTCCTCGCCTCCGGCGCACCAGCCACGCTCGTCCGCACGATGCCCTGGTACACCGGTCCCCATAAGGAAACGGTGGAGGCATCCATCAAGAAGTACAGCCCCCGCCCCGAAGAACCCACGGCCCCTGTCCCCGCTGCACCGGCAGCCAATCCATGGGACACGGAATAGGAAGGGCGCCGCACGTGGCAACTGACTTTGACCTCTACGACACGGACACACCGGCCCCGGCTCATGCCGACCTGGGCGCGGAGAAAGAACCGGAGCTCGTCTTCGGCTCGGCCGAAGAGTTCCTTCATGAGCAGCTGCTGCCCACGTATGTCCGCAGCGTCACGGGAAAGTCCGCCAAGTGGTGCATCGAGTGGTATTTCCACCCGGAGGCCGTCTCGCGTGTGGCGGCTTTGTGGCGCTCGTGGGAGCATCTACGTCTGGACCCGGCGACCGGTATGAGTGTGTGGTGGAGGGACCACGCAGACCACCACATGCGCGTCCTGCTCGACCCGCAGGGGCCGTTTTTCAACTGCGATATGAAAGAACACCGGGAGCCAGAGCTCTTGGAACCGAAAATGGCTCCGGCTGGCTGGTTCCCTGACGTCCGAGGCGCCAAGCCATGAAACCGGCCAACATCTTTGCCCCGCAAATTCAAAAAGCAAACGAGACGCGACTCCCAATAGTGCCACAGCCAGTGGCACTATTGCCGCTCGATAGGGTGGGGGCATGACTTCTTCAGAAATTGACCTCCCGGCAGGCTATGACCAGTTGCTGGAGTCCCTGAAGAACCGGGTACACGGCGCACGAACCCAAGCCCAGCGAACCGTCAACACTCTCCTGATCGAGCTCTACTGGTCCCTCGGCCGCGACATCCTCGCCCGCCAGGAACAACACGGGTGGGGGAGCGGCGTGCTGAACCGGCTGGCCACAGACCTGCGGATCGCATTCCCAGACATCAAAGGCCTCTCCTACCGCAACCTGCAATACATGACCGCGATGGTGCGGGCCTGGGACAACGACACAAATGTGCCACAGGCTGTGGCACATTTGCCGTGGGGCCACATCCGCACCATTCTGGACAAAGCCAACACCGCCGAAGAGCGCAACTGGTACGCCGCCGCAGCCGCTGAATACGGCTGGTCACGAAACGTGCTGCTGAACATGATGATGAACCGGTCGATGGAACGCACCGGTACCGCACCATCTAACTTCAACCGCCAACTCGCCTCCCCGGACTCGGAACTGGCACAGCAGATGGCCAAGGACCCCTACAACTTCGAATTCCTCGGGCTCTCCGGGGAAGTCGCAGAACGCGACCTCGAAAACGCCCTCACCAACCGGATCACCGAAACCCTGCAGGAACTCGGACCCGGATTTTCCTTCGTCGGCCGACAAGTCCACTTCGACGTCGACGGAGACGACTACTACGTAGACCTGCTGTTCTTCCACATCGAGCAACTCCGCTACGTCGTCATCGAACTCAAAACAGGAAAGTTCCAGCCAGAGTATGCCGGCAAGCTGAACTTCTATGTCGCACTGGTCGATGACACTCTCCGCCGTGAGCACCACAACGAAACCATCGGCATCCTTATCTGTGGCACCAAGAACGACCGCAGCGTCCGGTACAGCCTCGGCCGGTCCACGTCACCTATGGCAGTCGCCGCCTACACCTACGACAAACTGCCCGCAGACGAAAAAGTCGCCCTGCCCAACGAAGGGCACGTTGTCGCCGCACTCGAATGGGCAGAAGCAACTGCAGAATCCGAAGGCTGAACGACGCCGGCTGCGATGGTCATCGACTAGAACTCATCGGCAGGAGGCTTGACACCATTGGTTTATGCGGCATTAGTAAGCGTCGCCATCTTCGATCAGATCCATAGTCGTGGAGGTGGCACCCTCAGAGGCGCTCTTCACCGACTATGCTGACAAGTACCACGGCGGTAGTAGATGGCGCGCCGCGAGGCTGAATCTGAAGACTCCACCGTCGAGGGCAGTGACGCCACCCCGAACGTGGGCTGCGCCAAGGGTGCAGACGACGATTCGTCCCTGGTCTGCACCGGAGCGAAAAGTCCGGGGCGCCGGCCAGATGAGCACCGAGCTCGCCATCATCGAGGAACCCGGCTTGAGCGCACTTGGGGTGTAACAGTTCTTTGGCTCGAAGTAGCGAGTGGGCGGGCACGACAGGGCGATTGCTGGAAGCAGTCCTCGTGAGTCAAGACAGCGTCTTCACTGTGACTAGGAGACCTATTACGCCCTGGCTATCTAACACGCGGGCGGTTGCGGGCAGGCACTCGGGTAGCAGCCTCGCGCCGTGCTCCGACGGTGTTTTCGATGGTTCCAATGCCCTCCACGCTCATGCGAACCACGTCGCCGGGACTCAGCGGCGGGGGCGTTTGGGTGCCGTTGCGGCCCCAGAATTCGGCGAGACAGCCGCTCCCGCAGGTGCCGGAGCCCAAGACATCGCCGGGTTTAACGACGGAGTCCTGCGAGGCGTAGGCCACGAGTTCGGCGAACGGCCAACCCATATTGGACAGCAGGTCATGCCCGACCTGTTCCCCGTTGACCTCAACGGACATGGAGATAGGCAGGAATCCTTCGGCGTTGTGCCGGTCCTCGAACTCGTCGGCGGTGACAATCCAGGGTCCCAGTGTGTTGGCGAAGTCCTTGCCCTTGCACGGGCCCAGGTTTACCTTCATTTCACGGCGCTGCAGGTCCCGCGCAGACCAGTCGTTGAGAATGGTGTAGCCGAAGATGTGCCGGTGCGCGTCAGAGGCGGACAAGTTTCGGCCGTCGCTTCCAGCAATGTGGCCGACGACGGCGGCGACCTCCGTCTCGAAGTCCAGGTCCGTGCAGCCGGCGGGAATGCCGATGACCTCGCCGGTGCCGGTCACCGTGTGCGGATTGGTGAAGTAGAAGGTCGGCGCCTCGTACCATTCCGGGACCACCCCCGCCACGCCGTCGATGCTCTTCCTCACGCCCTCGACATGTTCTTCGAACGCCACGAAGTCCCGTATGGTGGCAGGTTTCAACGGAGACAGCAGCCGTACGTCGGCAAGCGGAATCGCAGCACCGGACCCGATGGTGCGCCGGGCAATGTCCAACGTCTCGTCGAGCCCGGCGTCCAGCAGCGACTGAACGTCCTGACCCTGGGGGAGGGCGTAGCAGCCGCCGTCGCTCACAAAGCCGGGCTGCGTCCCGCCGTCGTACTCCCAACGGGCAATTTTGACCATAAATCTATTCCTTAGGCTGACTCGCTGGCGGTGCGGACGGAAGCGGACGTGATGCCCAGGGCGGCAGCATTGCCTGCCAGCACCCGGACCCGGTCCTCTTCTGGAAGACGCGCTTCCAGGACCTCCGTCACGGGGCGGTCCGAGCCCATATCGAAGGGGTAGTCAGAGCCGAGCAGCACTTGCTCCGGCCCGGCCGCTGCAACGAGGGCCTGCAGCTCTGCGCGGCTGTGGACCAGCGAATCGAAGCAGAGCTTCTTGAGATAGGACGACGGCGGTTCGGCGCACCCGTGCGCCTCCGGCCGGACGCGCCAGGCGTGATCGGAACGTCCCAGGTTGGTGGGCAGGTAGCCGCCTCCGTGGGCAGCCAGGACCCTCAATCCCGGATGGCGGTCCAAGACACCGCTGAAGATCAGGTGGGACAGGGCCACCGCATTCTCGGCGGGCTGGGAAACGGTGTTGGCGAGGTAGAAACGATCCAGCCGCTCATCGAGGGAGCAGCCGAACGGATGCAGGAACACCAGGGCGCCGAGCTCCTCGGCGCGTGACCAGAAGGCCTCCAGCCGGGGGTCCGAGAGCTCAACCGAGCTGCGCTTCGGGTCGACGGGGGTGGCTGCAAACGATCCGATCTCAACGCCGAGCAGCTCGCGCCCCATGACCGCGTCCTCAAGGGCTTCCACCATGAGGTCGGGGTGCTGGAGCGGGACCAGCCCCAACCCGTTGAGCCGGTCCGGGGCCCGGTCCACGAAATCCCGGACGGCCTGGTTGGCCGCCTTGGCCAGCCGGAGCGCTAGGTCTTTGCCGGCGAAGTAGTAGAAGTGCGACGGCGACGGCGAGACCAGCTGCACATCCACACCCTGGGCGTTCATGTCAGCGAGCCGGCGGTCCAGGTCTGTCAGCTGAGGCCAACGTTCCTTAATCATCTTTCCCGAGGCCGCCATGGACTCCCGCCCGTTGCGGCGCACTTCCAGGTCCTGATGCTCGGCGAACCCGGCAGGGTCCTGCTCCGCGACCAGCTGCTGCAATGCCGGAAGCAGGATGTGAGCATGGACGTCGACGACGGGCTGGGATCCGGTAACTGGCATGGTTTTTTCCTTAGTGGGCGTGACAGACGTGAAGGCCCGCTTAGCGGACCGCTATGGGATTGACGGGCGATCCGACGGCGCCGGTGATCGGCAGCGGTGCCGCTGTGAGCAGGAAGTCGTACCGCTCATCTGCGGCGCAAGCCACGGCCAGGGCCTCCGGGTCCCACATCTCACCCAGGAACAATCCCAGATTGGGGATGGCGATCTGGTGCAAAGGCTGGAAGGCGGCGTCGAATTCGTTGGGCCGGACTTCGAAACCCCAGGTGTCGGTGGCAATCCCGGCGATCTCGCTCCGGTGCAACCAAGGTGCAGTGCTGAAGGACAGGCCCGGGGCGGGCCCGCCGGCGTAATCGCCCCAGCCGTCACGGCGGGCCCGCGTGTACTGACCGGTGCGGAGCACCACGATGTCCCCCCGGCGCACCTGTGAACTGGATCCCTGGATCTCAATTGTCCGTTCCAAGTGCTCGGGGGTGATGGCGAACCCGTCGGGAAGCTCGCCGTCGTCCCGGCCGAGGTCCGGGCCGAGCGCGCGACCAACGTCGAGCAGGACGCCCCGGGTGACCATCTTCGCCTTTGCTGTTTCGATTCCGGTGACCAGGTCCCCTTCGGAGGTGACCACGTCACCGGCGGCACGGCCGTTCCAGGCCTTGCCCTGGTCAAAGATGTGGCCCAGGCCGTCCCACTGGGTGGAGCATTGCAGCGGCATGGCGATCACGTCGTCCGCGCCACCGAAGCCGTGCGGGAACCCCTGGTTGCCGCGCTCCGCGTCCACGCCGGTGTCGGTCATGGTGTGGACAGGGTTGGTCCGGCGCCGCCAGCCCTTCTGCGGGCCGTTGGTGTCGAACGGCTGGGACAGCGAGAAGGACTCGCCGGTGATCACGAGGGCTGCTGCTTCGACGCGCTTGGCGGCATCGATGAAGTTTAGGGTGCCCAGAACGTCATCGTGGCCCCAGCGCCCCCAGTTGTTGTGGTCCTGCGCCATGGCGCGGATGCTGCCGAGTGGATCGTCACGCCGGATAACCGGGGAATCGAAGGATTCCCCGGGGCCGGTTGCTGTGTCCTGGGTGGTCACGGCCTGCTGCTTTCGGTGGGAGTTTCGTCCTTGCAGTGGATGAGCTGGGTGCCAAGCCCCGTGATGGTGCCTTCCATGACGTCGCCGTCCTGGAGGAGCCGACCCCAGTGCTGGCCGTTGCCGGCGGGGCTGCCGGTGAGGACCAGGTCGCCGGGGCGCAGGGGCATGATCTGCGACGCTTCGCTGACCAGCTTGGCGACGCCGAAGATCATGTCGGACGTGGACTCGTCCTGCATGGGCTTGCCGTTGAGCTTGAGCGTCACCTGGACGTCCTGCGGGTCGCCGAGGAACTTGGCGGGCACCAGCAGAGGTCCGGTGGGCAGGAAGCCCGGGGCGTTCTTAGCCCGGTACCAGTCCGAGCCAATGGCGGGCATGTCCTTGCGGAACACGTACTCGCGGGTGGTGATGTCGTTGACCATGGTGTAGCCGAAGACATACTCCAGCGCTTCCTCGGGGGTGACCCGGAAAGCTGTTTTCCCAATGACGGCTGCGAGTTCCAACTCCCAGTCGTGGGACTTCGAGTAGGACGGGAGGGTGAGGTCATCAGTGGCCGAGGCGATCGCCGTCGGGAGCCCGATGAAGAAGTACGGGGTGCCCTGGCCTGCGCGCTTGTCCATCATTGCGGCCGTTGCGGCGCGCACCTCTTCGGCGTCCTCGCCCGGTTCGCGGTGTGCGATGGCGAGGTCGACGACGTGCTTGCGGTAGTTCGCACCGGTTTGCAGGATCTGGACCGGTTCCACCGGAGCCAGGACCTGGACCTCGGCCAGAGCCAGGCCCGTGTCTTCTGCTGCGGAGGCGGCCAAGCAGTCCAGTTCCACTTCAGTGGTGTCCCAATGCCGGATGAGGGAGTTGACGTCATTGTCCAGCGGCAGGACCCGGCCGTTGACCAGCAAGCCGCTGCGGGCCTTGCTGTCGCCGGGCTCGGTGAACCTGATGAGGGCGTACGTAGATTCAGCCATGATGTGCTTAGCCTCGGCCCTGCTTGGCATACGGGTTCAGGAGTGCTTCCTTCATTGCGGGGGAGGCGCCTTCTTCGGTGGCGGTGAGGCCTTCGGCGGGCGGGAAGGACTCGGTCATGGAGTGCGGCATGGCGCCATTCTTGTAGAAGTTGTTCGAGCCCTCGGACGGCTTCCAGGTGTTGGCTTCCCAGTCCGGGACGTAGTTGCGGTAGCCACCAGAGTTCAGCTCCACGCGGAGGCCGGACGGGTCGCGGAAGTAGAGGAAATTCTGTTCGCCCACGCCATGGATGGAGGGGCCGTACTCCATCGGGGTGCCGTTCTCCATCATCACGTCCGCGGTTCGAAGCAGGTCCTCAGTGGAATCAACCCAGAATGCGATGTGGTTGACCCGGCCCTGGCGGTTGGAGGTATCGGCCACCACTCCCAAATCGTGGGACTTCTCGTTGGTGGTCAGGACTGAGAAGACCGTGATGGGGGCCTCGTCCAGGTCAACGAACGCCATAACCCGGAAGCCCAGGGCTTCGCTGTACCACTTGGCGAAAGCGCGAACGTCCTGGGTTGCTACCGTGACGTGATCCAGGAAGCGCGGTGCGGCGGCGTGGCTGCTGCGGCGTTCGGGCCGGTCCGGATAGCTGGACTCAAAGCCGGGTTCTGCCACAAACTTTTCCACCTCGAAGAAGAGGCGCATGTGATGGCCGAAGGGACCGGTGAACTCGTAGGCCTTGCCGTAGCCGTGTCCGCCCGCTGTCCACGTTCCCTGCACTCCGGCGGCTTCGACGCGCTGTGCGGCCGCTTCGAGGGCTGCCTGGGAGTTGGTGCGCCAAGCCATGCGGCCCAGTGAGGCTTCCGGGCCTTCAGTGAGGACCAGGCTGTATCGGTAGTAATCGCCCCAGCAGCGCAGGTAGACGTTGCCGTCCACACGGTCGATGATGCGCATGCCGAACTTCTCTTCGTAGAACTTGGCCGAGGCATCGACGTCCGGCGTGGTGATCTCGAGGTGGGCGAGGTGGGACAGGGGCGTTTCCATGGTGAAGTCCTTCTTGGTACTGGCTGCGGTCTGATTGGTGCAGGTCCTGTAACCACTTTCCAGCAGCCGAAATAGCTGCGGAAGAGCACTTTGGCTATGACGGCCATCGGCGCGACGAATACCCCGCCCGCAACGTACTTGTCCTGCCGCGGCTGGAGGAAGAGGGCATTCCCAGTGGAGATGGCAGCCATCCAAGATAGCTATTTCCATAGGGGCCCTGCCAGTGGTTAGCGTCGCTGGCATGGACTTACAGGACGAGCTGAGGCGCCCGCCGGGGATGCTGGAGATAAAGGTCAGCCCGGAAACAGGGCTGAACGAGGCATTGGGCCAGGCTGTGGAGGCTGTCTCGGAGTCCGCAGAGGAGCATCGCCTGGGCATCATGATTTCCCGGGTGGGCTTGGACCGCTATGTGGTGCGGGTTCACCCGGCAGTGCCCTACGGGCTGGTCCGCCAGGCCTTCGCCTGATCGCGTGGCCATACGCCGCTGTGCCCCGGCGCGGCATAGCAGGGGCGCAGCGCCGCCCCGTGTTCAGAACGTCTCGACGTGTCCGCGCACATGCGTTCCGTCAGGGCTAAGCCAGCCCTTGCCGGCGGCGTAGACCAGCATATTGGCAAAGCGGTAGTTCCAGCCCATCCCGATCCGTCCGGAGCATTCGCTCTTGATCCAGTCGACGGAAACCATCACATCCTGGTCCTCCAGCGTCCCGGCGGAGGTCGATTTAAGCAGATCCGGCAGGGCGTCCCTTGCCTCCTCTGCCAGCATGACTTTGAAGGTGCTGCAATCATCAGGATCATCCAGTGCTACCGAACCGGGGCTGACTCGCACGTGCACAGGTACTCCATTCCGTCGACAGTGGTAGTTGGTTTCCACTATGCCGAGAGGCCGGTGATCGCCGGAAGAGGAGCTTTTGGATAGGTGGTATGGGCGCCGGTTATGGCGGAAATCAGGACAGGGGCGGAGTGTCCACGCGTGCCAGGAGGTAAGAGGACACCATTCCCGCCAGTTTGTCGATAATTTCGTCCCACTCGCCGCGGCCGCTGCCCTCGATGGTGCTTCCCAGTCCCAGCCGACGGGCCACCACGCTGTAGACAACGTTGAAGCTCCAGTCGATGTCTTCCTGCCGCAATAGACCGCCGGGCCAGCCATGGAAAAGATCCGAGAAGTGCTGTGCCAACGCGGCGTGGGACGCTGCTCCGCGGCTGGAAATGGCTTCGTCCTGGCTGGCGCGAAGCATGAACGGGCGCAGGATACCGGCATAACGACGCAGGATGCGGACAGCTGCGTCGACAGCAGCCCGGGCGCGTTCCTCCAGCCCCTCATCTGCGGCAACGGGCAATTCCCCGAACAGGTGGGATGAGACCGCATCGATATCATCCATCTTGCGGCCGTGTGCCACCCGGATCAGGTCATCCTTGCCGTCAAACCGTGCATAGATCGAGCCAATGGAAACGCCGGAGCGGGCGCTGACTTCAGCCAGGGTGAAGTCGTCGCTGCCCCGCTCCTGCAGCAGGGACAGGGCAGCTTCAATCGTTTTCTCGAAGGACCGGCGGCTCCTGGCCTGCTTGGGTTCCCGTGATTTTGTGTCCGGAATCGTCACAACGAGATCCTACAGAGAATTCCCGGGTCGGCTGCGTGGCGTCCAACCCGTAACTCCCAGTCGCCCGGTGGAACTGACCAGCAGGACGCCGCCCCGTTCCAGCGCCGGAAGCCGGCCGGGTCGAGGGGGATCTCCACCGCCGCCGTTGATCCGGCTGCCACGTCCACCTGCGCATAGCCCATCAGCCTGAGCGAGTCCTCGCCCGGAGCCTTGCCGTAGACCTGAAGGACGTCCCTGCCGGCCGCTTCCCCGCAGTTGCGGATGCTGGTCCGGACAGAAATGCCGTGCACCCCGTCCGCTGGTTCCCGGGAAGCCTCACCCTGGCCGGCGGCGGTTGCTTCCACCAGCTCGAAGCGGGTGTATCCGAGCCCGTAGCCGAACGGGTACCGGGCCGGACGTCCAGAGGCTTCAAAATGCCGGTAGCCCGTGGGTTCGCTGCCAGAGTAGTCAAGGGTCAGCCCTGCATCGAAGCCGGTGCCGAAGCCCGGAATGTCCTCGTCTCGTGCCGGGAAGGACACGGGGAGGCGTCCGGAGGGAGCCTCCTGGCCGGTGAGCACGGATGCGAGGGCGGGACCGAACTCTTGGCCGGGGAACCACGCCATCAGGACGGCCTTGACCTTATCCGCCCACGGCAGCAGGACGGCGCGGGAAGCGTTGACCACCACCGCGGTATTGGGGTTCATCCCTGACACTGCATCCACCAGTTCGTCGCAGGCCGGATCGAGGGCAGCGGTGGTACGGTCGGCGCTCTCCCGGGAAGAGCCTTGGTCATCGCCCAGGACAAGGACCACCGCATCGGTGCGTCCTGCGAGTTCCACAGCACGGGCCAGCGGATTGCCTGTCGGTTCCGGGGCGGCGACTGCCGTTACGGACTGAACCCTTCCGGGTTCAAACACCATGTCCGCCACGATGTCCACGTTGCCGGCTGGCAGGTCGAGGGACACGCCGGTGGTTTCACCGCGTGCCACGACGCCCATCACGTCATCCGGTGCCGGAGGCGGTACGTCCAGGACAGGGTTGCCGTTGACCGTGAGGGCGGTGGTCCCGGTCCCGCCGGCTCCAAACGTCCAGCGTGCGGCATGGGCCAGGGTAAGGCGGGAACTGATGCGGACCTTGCCCGGAGCGCCGGCTCCCAGGCCGGGAACGGCACCGAACCAGACAAACGACGACGCTTTCCTGACTTCGGAGTACAGGACCCTGTCTTCACCGGTTCCGCCAGTCTCCAGCACCTCAAGCAGGATTCCCGGGGTGCCGTCCGGTGCGGTGCTGCCCAGCTCCGTGAGCTGCAGCGGCGAGGCCGGCACAATTCCCGGCTCGTGGGAAACTTCCACCCCTGGTCCCATTGCGCGGCGGATGGCGTCCAAGGGTGTCTCCAGCGCACCCTCTGGACGTACCGTGGCGAACGTTCCTCCCTGGAAGCAAGGTTTGGTGGCGTTGGGTCCAATGACGGCGAGTGTTGTGATGCGCCCGGGGTTCAGGGGGAGCATGCTCTCCCTGTTCTCGAGCAGCACGAAGGAGCGAGCCGCTGCTGTGCGCAGAACCTTCCTCTGTTCCGCCTCATCGCGGGAATCTCCTTGGATAGAGCCGGAGCGTCCGGCCCGCCGCCCCGTTCTGTCGGCAAGGCGAACCATGCGCTGCACAGCGTCCTGCAGCCGGGCCTCAGTAACCTCCCCTGCAGTCACTGCCTCCGCGAAGCGGTCACCGAGGAACCTGGCCGGTCCAGGCATTTCAAGATCGAGTCCTGCTTCGGCGGTTTCGTTGGTGTTGTCCACGCCGAACCAGTCGGAGACGACAACACCGTCGTAGTGCCAATCGCCCTTCAAGATGTTGATGAGCGGGCGGTGCTGGGAACAGTGCACGCCGTTGACCCTGTTGTAGGCCATCATCAGCATCCACGGGTTGGCTCGCCGGACGGCCGTTTCGAATGGCCGAAGGTAGATTTCCCGAAGCGCTGCCTCGTCAACCCGGGAATTCATCCGCCGGCGTTCTGTCTCCGTGTCATTGGCCACGACATGCTTCGCGCAGGAGCCAACGCCCTGGGACTGAACGCCTTGGACCCATGCGGCGCCCAGGTCGCCGGTCAGGAAGGGGTCCTCGGAAAACATCTCGAAGGCCCGTCCTGACAGTGGAGAGCGCGGCAGGTTGAGGTTCGGTCCCAGGACGACGTTGGCGCTGCGTTCGCGGGCCTGCTGGCCGAGGACCTTCCCCACCTGGGACACGAGTTCCGTGTCCCAGGTGGCCGCCAATGCCGTGCCGGACGGCATCAGCAGGGCAGTGTCCCGTTCGTCCATGGTCCTGCTGACAACCCCCAGGGGACCGTCCAGGAGCACCATCTCCTCAACCTCCAGTTCGGGGCATGCGTTGGTGCTCCAACCGTTAAGTCCGCCTGTTAGCGCGGCTCCGGTTAGGTCCATCGCGGCTGCCGGGCGGGAGGTGCTGCCCAGGGGACTGGAGGTCACAGGGCCGTCACCTTTTCGGCCTCGACGGCACCTTCGGAGGCGCGAAGCAGCGGCAGTACCCGCTCGGAGAAGAGCCGCATCGACTGTTCGGTGAAACGCTTGCGTTCCCCGGTCAGCGGTCCTCCCATCAGGCCCATGAGGACGTTGCCGATCCCCAAGTCTGCGTACTTCTGCAGCTCAGCGGCGACTGTCTCCGGGCTCCCATAAAGGCACCAAGTCCCCTTGTAGCCCTCGGTGCGGGCATCGGGGGCGGGGCGAAGGTCAACGCCGCTGATGGCTTCCGCCGCCTTGTTCGCCTGGTGCTCGCGTTCCACGGCTTCCTGGTACTGCTGGAGAATGACGTCCATTTCGGCTGCCGCCTGCTCGTCCGTCTCGGCGATGTGCACATGCTGGTAGGAGTGGGTGGTCCACTCGAGTGCGGCACGTACCTTCTCTTCCGAATGGCCTGCTGCTTCGAGAGCGTTCCGGTAGGTGGCGAAGTTCTTGCGGACTTCTTCGTAGGCATTGCCGCCGTCGATCACCGGGGGAGTGAAGGCGAGGATGAAGGCGGGCTGGGCGTTTTTTGCGGCGCGCTCGACGCTGGAGGGCCGGGCGGCGACGGACATGACGCGCGGTTCCGGCTTTGTGTAGGGGGCCGGAACGATGCGGGATACCACGGCGCCGCGGTAGTGCCCGTTATCGAAGGTGACGGGCCCGTCCTCAGGCTTTTTCGCCCACAGCTTTTCGGCGATCTCAAGGTTCTCGTTGGCCAGCCGCGAGCTGTCCTGAAAGTTGACGCCGAAACCGATCATTTCTTCCGGAGTAGTTCCGCTTCCCACCCCTACCAGCAGCTTGCCGTCCGTCAACTGGTCCAGCAGGGCCAGCCGTTCGGCGAAGCGCACCGGGTGGTGCAAAGCGAGGGTCTGCACGGAGAAGCCAAAATGCATCCTCTCGAGCTGCCCGGCCAGGTAGGCGGCAAAGACGAACGGATCGCTGGCGGGGGGAGCGTATCCGGTGAAGTGGTGGTCCGGCAGGAAGACGGCGTCAAAGCCGCGCTGTTCGGCATCCTTGGCGTGCTCCACCATGGCCTTCATGACCGGACGGTCCTCTTCGGGGCCGCGGGAACGGGAGGTAAGGAAAAGGGAAAAGTGCATGGGAACTCCTGGTAACGGGTTAGGGGGCTTGGGAAACTGCTGTGTCAGGCAGGTTGGATCTGGAGGCGACCACAGGCGTGGTGGACTCCTGATCCGAGGGGACCGGGTCAAGTTGGGCGGCAGCCCTGGAGACCAGGCGCCGGAACCACTGATGGCCCGGGTCTGCCGATTTGGACGGGTGCCACCACGCGCATTCGACGAGGGTGGGCAAGCTGATGGGCAACTGCATGATCCGCACCCCGGCCACCGCTGACAGCATGCGGGCGAGGCGTTCCTGAACCAGCGCAAGGCGGTCCGTGCCGGCTACCGCGAAGGGCAGCATCATGAACGTGTCCACGATGACATCGGTCCGTTCACCGAGCTGGAGGTCGTAGACCCGCCGGTCGGCGAGGGTAGAGGCCACTTCCGTCCCGAAGAGGCGTGCCCAGCGGGCGTCGCGCATCTCTTCGATTGTCAGCGTGCGCTCGGGCGAATCCTGGCCGGTGACGCATACCCAGTTGTCGGTGAAGAGCTCGGTGTGCGGAAAGCCGGAAAAGTGTCCCTTGGGGATGAGCATCAGGTCTGCGTTCTGGAGGGTTTCCTTGATCCGGTCCACTGCCAGCGGGGTGACCGCGTCGAAATGGATCTGTACGCCGGGTGCTTCCTCCTGGAGCAGGGTCATCAGCTTTCCGGAAAGGGCTGTCAGGCAGTAGTCCGAGGATATGACTCGGAAACTGCGGGTGGAGGTGGACGGATCGAACACCGCCTGGGCATCGAAGGTCCTTTCAACCAGCCGGAGAATCTCGGAGACATCCTCCTTGAGGACCTGTGCCAGGGGAGTGAGTTCATAAGCGGAGCCAACCCTGGTGAGCAGCTCGTCGTCGAACTGGCGGCGCAACCGCTGCAGGGAGGAGCTCATGGCAGGTTGGCTAATGCCGATCCTCGCTCCTGCCCGCGTGACGTTCCGCTCAACGAGCAGAGCATCAAGGGCAACAAGCAGGTTCAGGTCGGCAGTCAGCAGATTTACCATTGTCTTCTCCACGCTAGGGGGACGGCTCCAACTCCAGAACCGTTTCAGAAACTCGAATTAGAATACTGATACTAATTATGAGTTAGGTCACAGGAGCGGTCAATTGCCGTGCCGCTGTACGGGCGTCAGCGTGCAGGAGGGGTCCCGCCGATTGCCTCAGTAACCGCCGCAGCCGCCGCGAGCAGCCGGTCCCGGCATCGGGCCAGGTGCGCGGCCGACTCCGTAGCCGCAAAGCCGTTGAGTGTCAGGGTCACGGCAACCTGTCCGGACGAGTCGAACACGGGCGCGTGGAGAGAAGTGACTCCAGCGGGATCATCAATGGACGCCGGGCCTGTGGTGGCCGTCCGCTCCAGGAGCCGGGGAAGCACTCCGCTGAGGTCGGGAGCTGCAGTTTCGCTGGGCACCACCACCATGCGTTCAAACTCTGCTGCGGTGGTCGCACCGGCTGATACTGCATAGCCCACGTCGCGCACCTGCTGCAGCTCAGCACGGGCAACCTCGGGTTCAACGTGTCCCACGACCTCCCTGGCGTTGGCGATCCAGCGGGATTCCGCTGCTTCGCCGGCCCAGGCCACATGGAGGGGGGCAAGGGGCGCGGCCAGGCTGAACGAGACACCAACCCTGGACGGGGCACCGCTGGGCGAGCTCCGCACACCGGCGGCAGTAAGGACGACAACCGAATCGTCCACGACGCCGCTGACCAGGACCTCCAGCTCAAGCTCGTCTGCCAGGGCTTCTATTTCAGGCCGCGCCGTGTCGGCAGCCTTGACGTGCCGAGTCAACGCAGTGGCGGGAGAAACGATGGACGGAATGCTGAAGGAACCATAGCCGCCCCGCAGGAAAAGCAGGGGCAGGTCCTTCGACTCCCCGACGTCCAAGGCGTTGACCCGTCCGATGACGATGTCATGGTCACCCGCGCGGATGACGTTCTCAATGTCACAGTCGATCCAGGCCGCTGCACCTTGCAGCCGCGGGCTGCCCGAAGGGGTGTCACCCCAGCTGCTTGCGCTGAACCGGTCCTCTGCCTTTCGGGAAAAGGCGCGGCACACATCCTGCTGGCCGGCAGTGAGGATATTGGCGCAGAAGGAGCCGGCCTCCTGGATCTTGGGCCAGCTGGTTGAGCGGACATCAGGCATGAAGGCCACCAGGGGCGGGTCAAGGGAAACGGAACTGAAAGTGCCCACCACCATGCCCGCGGTGTCGCCGTCGTGGGCTGAAGTGATCAGCGTGACACCGGTGGGATACTGGCCCAGGACGTAGCGGAACCAAGCCGGATTCTCCGGGCTGGTTTCCTGGGCGTCTGTGGTGGAAGCGGGGATGGTCTGCGCCATCGTGCCCTCCTCTTCGTCGAGTTTTATCCCAGTAAACGTGCTGAACGGGGCGGGCGGAAATAGTTCCCCGGTATGTGCGGCATCGGCAATTCAGATGTAGGCAAGCCCCTCCTAACGTCTGGTCGGGATGGTACTTTCGACGGAACGCCGGGGCCTCCAGAGGCCCGTCGGCCGGGGTGGACGATCCCCCGGACGCGCAGCTGGCCGGCGTTGGCCGCGATTGCCGGCCCACTCAGAACGAGGTGACGGTGCGCCGTTCAAACTTCCCCGCACAATCGAGTCCGCGGACAGAACCCTCTCATGAAGTTCCTAAGATTAACGGTGACGGGCAGGCCAAGACACTACCTCCGGGCGCAGGCGTCCGGATCGGCCGGGTCTATGGGGCCCTCCTGATCGTTGTGCTGCTCGGTGCCTTGGACCACACCATCGTGGCCACCGCCCTGCCCACCGTCGTTGGCGAGCTGGATGGTGCGCGCCACATGGCCTGGGTAGTAACGGCCTATGCCTTGGCTATGGCGGTGGCTATGCCGATCTTTGGCAGGTTGGGCGACAGGTTTGGCAGGCCGGTCCTGCTTACCATCTCGCTTGCGGTCTTCCTGGCGGCCTCGGTGCTCTGCGGCTTTGCCCAGGACATCTTCCAGCTCTCCCTTTACCGGGGAATCCAGGGCCTAGGTGGTGCAGGCATGGCGGTGCTGCCCTCGGCGATCATCGCGGACCTGGTGCCGCCTCGGCAGCGGCCCAAGTACCTCGGCCCCCTGGGCTCGGTCTTTGGCATCGCTACGGTGGTCAGCCCGCTCCTGGGCGGCACCATCACGGACACAGTGGGGTGGCGCTGGATCTTCTGGATCAACATTCCGGTGGGCCTGCTGGCGTTGGCCTTGGCGTTCTCCCTGCGCAAGCTCCGCGTTGCCAGCGGAACCGGCGGAGTGGACGCGCCCGGCATTGCCCTCATGATCCCCTTCACATGCACACTGGTGTTCGCCGTGGCGCTCTCTACGGACCCGGACAGCCAGCCGGAAGTCGTGGCGGCCGCCGCAGCCGCCGCCATAGTGCTGGGCATCATCTTCGTCGTGGTCGAGATCCGCTCCAAGGCGCCGCTGATACCCATGCGGATGTTCCGGAGCTGGCCGGTGGTCAATGCAGCCGGGCTGGGATTGGTGGTGGGTGCTGGGCTGTTCAGTGTGGTGGCCTATCTGCCCAGCTACATCCAGATGGCCTACTCCACGTCCGCCTCGGCCGCCGGCATGATTCTGCTGCCGTTGGTCCTGGGCATGATGGTTGCCAGCAACCTCAGCGGCTGGATCGTGACCCGGACCGGCCGTTACAAGGTCTTTCCGCTGGCTGGCTCCGCCCTGGCTGTTGCCGCGGCAGTAGCCCTCAGCTTCACCGGACCAGCAACCCCCATGCCCCTGGTGGGGGTCCTGGTGGGCTTGCTCGGCCTGGCCGTCGGGAGCTTCATGCAGCTTACGGTGGTGGCCGCGCAGAACGCCATGCCGCAGGCGATTGTTGGTGGGGTCACCGCCTCGCTGGGGTACCTGCGGGAACTGGGAGTGACGGTAGGGACTGCCGTCCTGGGCGGCCTCTTCGCCGCGTCCCTGGCCCAGGCATCCGCAGCCAACAACATGGACCTGCCAGCGTCAGCGGTCACGGATCCGCACGCTGTCCAGCAGCTGCCCGTCGAGGTGCAGGCGGGTGTGGCCGACATTTACGCCGCAGTGTTCCTGCCTATCTTTTGGGTGTTGGCTGGCATCTTCGCGGTCGGGGTGTTGCTTTCCATTGTCATGCCGGAGCAGAAGCTGTCCGAGTCTGAGCCCGCCACGTAGGAGGCTGCCTTGATGTGGACTGTGGATGTTGCCGGTTCACACCAGGGCGGCCAGTCACGTGGCCGGATAGATCAGCAGTTTCACCGGTTTGTGGAGCCCGGCGGGCAGTGGCGCGGCGTCGGCCTCGAAGACGACAGATCCGGGCAGGGTCCCGGGGCCTGCGGCCGCATCCCCCATCAGCCGATTGGCCCACGGGTTGGTCACTGCCACTTCCAGGGTGTTGCCACCCGGCCGGATGGCGTCGGTAACATCCACCCGAATGGCCGTGTCCAGGCGACGCCGGCACGTTGCCGTCCATCCAGTGCCACCACGCCCGGGGCCGGGCGGACGTCGGCGATCGGTGAACTCGTTCAGGAGCCGGCCGCAAGAGCGTTCGTCCGCGGGAGGGCGGCAGGTTCTTGGGGCATGGGTGGCAGTTCTAGGGGCGGGGAATCAGACAGGGGCGTGGATTATTCACCTTACGGCGCGGATTCGTGAAGGGCAGGTGCAGGATCATGCGGACACAGGATGGCTGGCATAGCGGAAATCTATTTCCCCCGGAGCGGCCGCCGTCGTACGGTGCCAAGGAACCTTTGCCGTGCCGTGTATCGCCCTGGGGCGGCTCCCCATCCCACGGAGGAATAAGCATGTCCGCCCGAACAGACGTTGAAAACCTACAGAGCCGGGAAGCCCGGGACTTCATTGACAACCTCATCTCAGTTATGAGCTGGGAAGAGAAACTGGGCCAGTTGCAGATCGCCTTCCGCCCTCAATTGGAGGCCGCCAAGGAACTGGTCCGGGGAGGAACCGGCGCTGTTTTCTGGCCGCGGAGCACGGAAGCGACCAACGAACTCCAGCGCGTCGCCCGCGAGGAGACGCCCCACGGGATTCCACTGCTGGTGGGGTTGGACGTCATCCACGGGCAGCGGACCACCTTTCCGGTTCCCTTGGCACAAGCCGCAAGTTTTGATCCCGCCGTGGCGGCCGCGGACGCCCGCATCTCAGCCCTGGAAGCAGCATCAGGCGGGGTGAACTGGACGTTTTCGCCCATGATGGATGTTTCCCGGGACCCGCGGTGGGGACGCGTCGTCGAGGGGTTTGGTGAGGATGCCTACGTCAACAGCGTCTTTGGTGCGACGAAGGTCCGCGCATACCAGGGCCATAGCCTAGACGGGGAGGGGTCCATCCTGGCGTGCGCAAAACACTTTGTGGCCTACAGCCAGGCTGAGGGCGGACGTGACTACAACACTGTGGACGTGTCCACCCAACGGCTTCGCAATACCTACATGGAACCGTTCCGTGCGGCTGTGGAGGCAGGGGCCGCCACCGTGATGGCCGCTTTCAACACCGTGTCCGGCCGGCCTGCCCACGCCAACAGCCACCTCCTGACAGATGTCCTGAAGGGGGAATGGGGCTTCGAAGGTGTTGTGGTGGGCGATGCCGACGGTGTGGTGAACCTCCTGGACCACGGAGTGGCGGCCACGCTCCCCGAGGCTTTGGCGCAGTCCTACATTGCCGGCCTCGATGTCGAAATGGGCGGAAACGCGGCCAGCCCCGACGGCGTCGCGGCCGTGACGCCGGAGGACGTTCCGATGGAACGGGTTAATGACGCCGTCCGCCGGGTGCTCACCCTCAAATACGCCCTGGGGCTCTTCAAGAATCCGTACCGGAACGCTGCACAGGAGATCACGGCACCGACGCCGGAATCGCGGAACGCCGCCAAGGAGGCGGCCGAGAAGAGCCTGGTTTTGTTGAAGAACGACGGCGGGATCCTCCCCGTGCAGCCCGGCCCAGTACGGGTTCTCCTGACAGGTCCCTACGCTGAAAGCACTGACCACCTCGGAGCCTGGGTGCAGTCCTTCGCTGCACCGTCGGAGAGCTTGGCGGAGGCCATCTGCCGGGAATGCCCAGACTGGTCCGTCACGGTCATGGAAGGCACGGGCTTCTTCAAGGGCAATCCGGAAGACCATGCGGCCGTGGCAGCTGCCGCCGCGGAACATGATCTCGTGGTTATCGCGGCAGGTGAGCCATCGGCATTGACCGGGGAAGCGAGCTCACGGAGCGACCTTAGGCTGCCCGGCGTCCAGGAGGACCTGATCCAGGCCATTGCCGGGACGGGCACACCTTTTGCGGTGGTGATGTTCAACGGCCGTCCGCTGGTTACGGAGTCGTGGATCGATTCCGCACCCGCCGTCCTGGAAGCCTGGCACCTCGGCATTGAGGGGCCGGCGGCTGTGGCGCGTGCGCTCAGCGGCGCGGTGAACCCCGGCGGCAGGCTTCCTATGACCTTTCCCCGGTCCTCAAGCCAGGTGCCCATCTATTACGACCACGAAAACACTGGGCGCCCGGCGATGCAATCCGCCCGCATCGACGAGGATCCGGACGACGTTGCCCTTATGGGGCCGGCCAACACAGACGACAGATACACATCCAAATACCGCGACCTGCCGCTGGGCCCCCGATTTCCCTTTGGCCACGGACTGAGCTACACAACGTTCAGCTACGAGGGGCTCCGCCTCCTCCAACAGGAACTGCCGCTCGAAGCACTTCGGGCAGGCGAGAGCTTCCGCCTGGTTGTCACTGTGGCCAACACCGGAAACCTGACGGGAGACGAAGTAACACTTGTGTGCATCCGGGACCGGGTGGCTTCCCTGGCCCAGCCTGTGCGGAGGCTGCGCAAGTTCACTCGAACCACCTTGGACGCCGGAGGGACGGCCACGCTCACTTTCGAGCTCGGATGGCAGGACCTTGGCTTCTGGGATAACGACGGAAATTACCTGGTGGAACCAGGAGAGATCGAGATCCACGTTGGCGGCAGCGTCGCGGGTGACCGACATGAGATCATCCGGATACTTTGAGCCGGCGACAGGACCAAGGAGATACACGGCCCACCTACAACCCACAAAAGAAGGAAGACCATTGCCACTACACCCGACAATTGCCTCCAGGATCCCGTTGTTGCAAGGAATCCCCTCCATATCGGAGGCGCTTTCCAACCCACAGATGATGTCCAGGCTGCAGGAGTTCGACTCTTATCCTGATGCGAAGCCACCAATCCAAGTGCCTACTGAGGAAATGACGGTTTCAGGACCGCACGGACCGGTCCCGATCCGGGTTTACCGTCCCGCGCCCGGGTGCCCTGTCAGCGGAACCGGGCTTGTGTGGATGCACGGCGGTGCGTTCCAATTTGGCGACCTCGATATGAAGGAGGCAGATTGGACCGCACGCGAGATGGTTAACCGTGCTGGTGCCGTTGTTGTCAGCGTTGACTACAGGCTGGTGAAAGATGGGGTGCGGTATCCGGTTCCTTTGGACGACGTAGTCGCCGTCGTGGGATGGGTACGCAACAATCTGGAGGGCCTGCGTATTGATCGCGTTGCCCTCGGGGGTGCCAGCGCCGGTGCACATCTTGCAGCCTCCGCCGCGTTGCAGTTGAGGGACGAAGACTGCTGGGCACCGGAATGCCTCATTCTGGTGTATCCCTCGGCACACTTCTACATGCCCGAGCCATCTCAGTCTTTGAAGGAGGTCCAGGCCGAGCTGCCGCCGGTCATGACGATATCCCACGACTTTCACCGCAAAACAATTACGAACTACCTTGGCGGTGACAGCTTCCCCACCTCGCCTTACGCGATGCCTGGAGAAGCTGACCCGACGGGTTTGGGCCCAACGCTGGTGATCAATGCAGAGTATGACGACCTTCGCGCGTCGGGGGAGGCCTTCAGCGCTGGCTTGGCAGCGGCCGGCGTCGACATTCAGCAGGTACTTGCCCGCGGTTTGCTGCACGGTTTCCTGAACTTGTCGGCGGATGTTGAGCCGGTTAGTGCAGTCCTTGAGCTTATGGCGCAGCGCCTACGGCGGCAGGGCTCCTACCGCAGGCCGCCCGCAGGCCGCGAAAAGCTGTAAAGCGCCATCACTTCCGTGAATGGAGGCCATAAGCAAAGTCGCGTGGACGGTGGGCTGTAACCACGGTCTACTGGATTTACAAGAAAGCGGTTGATGAATTCCCCTCCGCTGCACTCACGAGGGCCTGGCGTTTCCTATAGGTCGCCCCTCGACAAGGATGTTGAAAGGTAACCCGTGTCAATGAATCCCATTAACCGCCGGCGGTGGTTGTCCGCCGCAGCCACAGCCATTGCTGCTTCTGTAGTTCTCACCGGCTGTGGCGGCTCGGATGCCACTGCCCCGTCCGGCAGCGAACCCCAGACCATCAAGTTCTCCTACTCCACGTCCAACCCAACGGATACCTTCATCCAGGACACGGTTGCCGCCTTCGAAAAGGAAAATGCCGGGGTTAAGGTCGAACTGGTCAAGCTGCCCGCAGAAACGCAGCCGCAGACTACCACCACACAGCTTCAAGGGGGCAGCGCCGCAGACGTCATGGGCATCTTCTCCGGGCAGGGGCAGGTAGGATCCATGAACGGATTTGCCAAGGCAGGCCTGCTGCTTGAGCTCAAGGAGCCGGAGTTCAGCCAGACGCTGCCCAAGAGCATCGAGAAGCTCTACAAGTACGAAGACAAGGTCTACGCGGTCCCGCTGTCCTCGATGCCGGCCGGCTTGATCTTCAACCAGGCCAAAGCCGAGGAAGTCGGCGTCAAGCTGGACAACTCCTCCACGTTCGAAGACCTCTTGAAGCAATGTGGGGTGGCAAGGGACAAGGGCGTTTCACTGGCAGCTCTGGCTGGCACGGTGCCCGCCAATCCCGGAATCCTGGCGTTGACCCTCGCAACTTCGACCGTCTACGGTCCCAACCCGGAGTGGAATGCCGACCGGGCTGCAGGCAAAACTACTTTCGCCGGTGAAGAGGGGTGGAAAGAGGCCCTCGACGGTGTCAAAAAGATGTACGACGCCGGTTGCTTCCAGGACGGTGCCGCAGGTGCCGGTTTTGACGCCATCATCGGTGCCGTCGGGCAGGGGAAATCCTTGGGCTTCTTCGCCCCCGGCGGAGCAGCCAAGAGCATCGCGGACGGTTCCAAAGGCGCGGTGACCCCTGTGGTCCTCCCTGTACCTGCCCCCGGCGCTTCTGAAAAGTATTTGGGCACGAGCGCCGAAATGGCTCTTGCAGGCAATGCCAAAACCAAGAGCCCCACCTTGGTGAAGAAGCTTCTCAAGTTCTTCACGGAAAAGGAAGGGGCCGAAATGGTGGCAAAGGGCCAGGGAACCCTCCCGGTGAACCTCGGCGACTATCAGCTGCCTGCAAGCTATGCACCTATCGCTGACCTGTACAGGAACGACAAAGTCCGGCCGCTCGCGCAGACTGACTGGCCCTCCGCGAAGGTCTACGACAGTCTCGGCAAGGGAATCACGGCCATGATCACGGGGCAGAAAACGTCGGACGATGTCCTAAAGGACATGGATACGGCCTGGGGCAACTAGACCAGCTGGTGCCGTCCGGCTGGGGCGGCCGGCACCAGACTCTCCTTCCGAAACAAAACAAGGAACTGTGACAGTGACTATTACCAACGGACGAATCATTCCCTCGGGAACTGACACGAAAGAACCAGACCCGGCACCGGTTCGGCGTCCCTCCGGAATCGGCTTCGGCCGTTGGTGGTGGGCGCTTCCAGCCGTGACCCTCACCATTGTGGTGACATACATGGCGACGGCGTTTGGCGCATTTTTCGCCTTCACAGACTGGACAGGGCTGGGCTCGTTTAAGTTCGTGGGATTCGACAACTTCGTCCAGGTTGCCAAGGACCCTGCACTTGTTGGTTCGGTTCGGAATACACTCTTTCTTGCGGCCGGGTACGTTGTCTTCACCAACCTGTTTGGGCTGCTTTTCGCCCTGGCGTTAAACCGGACCCTCAAGACGCGCTTTGTTCTCCGGGCATTGATCTTCATGCCCGTGGTGCTCAGCTCTGTTGCAGTCTCTTTCATTTGGAAGTTCGTCTTCGCGTTCGACGGACCGCTCAACCAGTTCCTCTCGGCTGTTGGCCTCGACTCCCTGAAGCAGGACTGGCTCGCGAACCCATCCTTGGCACTGTGGTGCATCCTGGCCGTCATGGTCTGGCAGAACATCGGCTTTGTCATGGTCATTTACCTGGCCGGTCTCGCCACTGTTCCCGTGGAACTGGAAGAGGCAGCCGGCCTGGACGGGGCCGGCGTCTGGCAGACGTTCACCGGCGTTGTCCTGCCCACCATCAGGCCGTCCGTTGCCATCGCCACTGTACTGACCCTGATCCAGGGCCTCTCGGTGTTCGACCAGGTACTAACACTGACGGGAGGCGGCCCCGGTGACGCGACCCAGACGCTGGCCTCGCAAATCTACCAGCAGACATTCGTCTACGGGGCCTTTGGCCTGGGGGCAGCCGCTGCCCTCGTCCTCACCGTTTTCATCCTCATCCTGGCCGTCGTCCAGCAAGTCGTCGTGCGCGACCGCAGCAACGGAGAATAGCAATGCATCGTTACACCAAGTGGTCACTGGCCCGGGAAATCCTGGTTGTCATCGCCAGCATCATCATGCTCCTTCCGTTTTGGATCGTGATCAGCACGTCGTTGAAGACCAGCGACGAAGTGCTAACCACGTCGGCCTTCGCTCCGCCGAAAGCGGCAACCCTGGACAACTTCATCCAGCTGCTGTCGCCGGAGGGGAGCCAGTCCGGCAACGTGTACCAGGGCCTGTTCAGTAGCCTCATCATCACCATCGGCACAGTGCTGGTCCTGATCGCCTTGTCGTCCGCGGCTGCGTACGTCTTCGCCCGCAGTACACGCAAATTGTCGAATACGGTCTTCAGGATTTTCCTGATCGCGATCGTCCTCCCCACCCAGCTTGGGGTCCTTCCTCTTTACATCGGGGCCCGGAACCTGGGCCTGGTCGGGAGCCCGTGGGGGATGATTGTGATTTACACGGCTATGACCATGCCGTTTGCCGTATTCCTCTACTCGGGTTTCTTCCGACGCCTGCCGCGGGACTATGAAGAAGCAGCCACCCTTGACGGTGCCAGCAGGTTCCAGATATTCACCCGGGTGATCTTCCCCCAGATGGCCCCGGCAACCGGCACAGTGGCCATCCTGTCGGGCCTCCTGGTCTGGAACGACTTCTTCACGGCTGTCATCTTCCTGAACGGCTCGCCCTACATGACTTTGCCAGTAGTGGTTTACAACTTCGTGGGCAGCCTCGTCTCACAATGGAACCTCAGCTTCGCGGTGGTGCTCATTGCCATGGCCCCCGTGCTGCTGTTCTACGTGTTTGCCCAGAAGAAGCTGATGCAGGGCTACGCTGGCGGCATCAAAAGCTAACGAACCTACCCCAAGTAGAGACGCGCCGACATGCCAGTGTTACACCAAACGATTTGGGGCATCATTTGGCGGTACTTTTCGACGTTTGGCCACGGCCTCACCGATAGACAACGAACGGAAGCAACATCTTGCGCACATCTGAAAGTCCTAAATGGCTGAACGTGCCCGGCGCCGTTGAAGGCCAGCGGCAAGCCGACCTTGGGGATGGGAAATACGTCAATCCCATCTTCGCCGGCGACCACCCGGACCCTTCCATCCTCCGGGACGGAGAGGACTACTACATCACGTTCTCTTCGTTTGAATCGACTCCCGGGCTCATCATCTGGCACTCGCGGGACCTGCTCAACTGGACTCCCCTCGGCCCTGCATTGCCTGATCCCTTGGGGAATGTGTTTGCCATGGATATGTGCAAGGTAGGCGACAGGTATTACATCTACATCCCCGTGATACCGACAGATGTGTCACCGGATCCATCCGCTCCCGCGCAGATCTACGTCATCCATGCCCAGGATATGAAGGGGCCGTGGAGTAAACCCACAAACTTGGGAATATCCGGCCACATCGACCCGGGGCATGTCGTGGGGGAGGACGGGCACCGTTACCTGTTCCTCAACGGCGTTAGCCGTGTCCGCCTCACACCGGACGGCCTGGCAACGGACGGACCCATTGAGCACGTTTACGACGGCTGGAAATACCCCGAGGACTGGGTCACGGAGGCCTACGCGCTGGAAGGCCCCAAGCTAACCGAGCGTAACGGCTGGTTCTACCTGACGACGGCGGTAGGCGGCACATCGGGGCCGCCCACCGGACATATGGTCACGGTCGCCAGGTCGCGCTCGGTCCACGGACCCTGGGAGGATTGCCCGTCGAACCCCATCATCCGCACCTGGGACGCAGAAGAACCCTGGTGGAGCAAAGGGCACGCCACCCTTTTCGAGGGCCCTCACGGCCAGTGGTGGAGCATCTACCACGGCTACGAGAACGGGTTCTCCACCTTGGGACGCCAGACGCTGCTGGAACGCATCGAGTGGACCCCGGACGGCTGGCCCATGGTCGCCGGCAAGGACCTGTCGCAACCGCAGCCTTCGCCGCTTCCCAGCGGTTCCCGGGAACCGGGCGGGCACGGGCTGGCTCTCTCCGACGATTTTTCGGTGCCCCGCTTCGGAGTGCAGTGGTCGTTCCACGCACCCTCGAAGGACGAGTACCGGCGTGCGTCCTTGGGTGACGGCCTGGTCCTGACGGCCAGCGGAAGCAGCCCGGCCGACACCTCTCCCCTGACCTGCTTCGTCGGAGACCACCGGTACGAAGTGACCGTTGAGGTTGAAGTCGAAGAGGGAGCAACCGGTGGCCTGCTGCTCTACTACAGCCGACGCCTCTTCTGCGGAATGGGCCTGGATGGGGAGAAGATGACTACCTATCGGGCGGGAGAGCCGATTCCGTACTGGCGCGAACCTGCCGCGTCCTCTCGGGTCATGCACCTCCGAATCGTCAACGATGCCCACATCGTCACCATGTACTACAGCGTCGACGGGGAGGAATGGACACGGCACGGCCTGCGGTTCGAAGTCTCCGGATTCAACACCAACACCGTCGGAGAACTGCTCAGCCTCCGCCCTGCGCTCTTCTCATTCGGGGAGGGAAGCGTAAGGTTCCGGAAATTCCAGTACCGCGCCCTGGATCACTAAAGCCAACCAGTGGACCACCTTCGACGTCACGGACACCAAGTGGCGTTCGCTAAGGCACTCAAGTAGGTCAGGCCACGGCGAGCCTCTCCTGCAGAGAGTAACCGTCAATCCCGTATCCACAGCGCGGACGGACTGCACGCAAGCTCGTCGTGCGGTCGCCCGAGACGCGGTGCTCCGGATGATCACACTCCAACATGGCGGGATGAGGTAGTCGAATGGATGGTCAGCGGCGCACATGATGGCGAGCTTCTAAGGGATTCTGCCGCTGGAAGTAGCGGGTGCGTGCCATGTGGCTAGTGTTTCACTCACTGACCGAGTTCGTAGAGGACTATGGCAACTCATCGCAGTTTTGCTCTCAAGTGAAGCTGCAGCGCTAGTGCCCGGTTTGCCTGAGCGGGCCGGCACAGCGGAAACACCAAGCACGACTCTTCAATGCTCTCGACCGCAGTGTTGGTCCAAAGTGCAGCGGGCCAAGGATCCGGTGTTATCGAAGAGGTTGATGGTTGCCATCGCCGTAAAGCATTTCTTACAAGCTTCATTGTCAATAGCGCGGATACTGTCCCGACACCACCGGCCGCCCAGGAACAAACCAAAGGATCGAAGATGCCCGTAAAGCTTTTCCTAACTATTTCTGCTGCAGTCACGCAACGTGACATAGGAAAGTTGAGACGGTCTCCTTGTGACGCGTGGGAAGTTCTCGGGCTGTGAGCGACAAAACAATAGTCGGCCACGCGCAGCCGGCACTGAGTCCCTTGACTGTCTCTGCAGACGGCCGAAGGCTGGTGACCATCCAGGGTGAGCCCTTCTTCTATCTTGCAGACACCGCGTGGACATTACCGCAGCGACTCAAGTGGGATGATGCGCTCTATTACATGAACAAGAGGCGCATGCAGGGTTTCACGGTTATCCAGATTGTCGCCCTTGATCCGGAACGGGATGTGGACATGCGGGACCCTGCGGGAAATTCAGCCCTTCAGGGGGGTGACCTCTCCAAGCCGAATGAGGCCTACTTCCAGTACCTCGACCGACTTGTTCAAGCGGCTCAGGACATGGGCTTATACGTCATGCTTCTGCCTGTCTGGGGCCAGCTTGTTGTAGGAGAGAGCTGGGGAGGATCGACGTTCCCCGAGACGGTCACGGAAAACAATGCATACGATTTTGGCCGATGGATTGGAGCCCGCTACCGAGATAGGCCACATATTATTTGGTGTTTGGGCGGGGATCGGCAGCCCATCCATAAGGGAATTGATTATCGGCCCGTATGGCGACGAATGGCGGAGGGACTCGCAAACGGCGTAACGGGACAAAATCCCCGCTGGGACGAGTCCAGTCCGGCCTGGCGTAACCTCATCATCACCTACCACACCTGCTTTGAGATGGAGACGAATGAATTTTCGACCATGTCATACTGGTCCGACGATGAAGCTTGGATCAGTTTAATCTTGCTCCAATCTGGCCATGGACTAATGACAGCGAGTTATTGGCAAGTGCGTGCTGAGTATGAGCGGTCTAATCCTATGCCCGTCCTAGATGCGGAGCCTGCATACGAGCAGATGCCCATGAATTGGCCTCAACTGTTCCCCCTCCATGGTGATTGGATTGTCCGCAAACGTGCATACTGGTCGGTACTTGCAGGAGCGTTCGGCCACACCTATGGTCATGCATCCGTTTGGTGCATGATCTCAGAAAAAGAACGCAATGAAGTTCTGAGCGCCTCCTGGTACGAGGCGCTCACTCACCCGGGAGCGGAACAGATGACGATCCTTAGGGATTTTGTCGAGTCCCTCAGTTTTGAGCGATGGGTGCCTGCTCAGTCAATGGTTGCCCATAATGCGAAGTGCGGCCATACATGCCTCGACCAGCACAGGCAGGCAGCCTTGGACCGAAACGGTGAGTTCGCCATTGTCTATCTCACTGACGGAGGATCAGAGCGGGTGAACCTTGCTTACCTCAGCACCCCTGACGTCCTCGGCGTGTGGTTCAATCCACGCACAGCCGAAACCACGGAACCTTTCGACGTCCGGCGGGAGCCACACGGAAACCTCTTCGAAGCCCCCACGCAGGGGCCCGAGCAGGACTGGCTGCTAGTCCTCGCCACAAATCGGGACCGTCTTCTACGCCTGTCCGTCCGGCGCACGTGGGCAAATCCACTGCCGAGTGACGATATGTCAATGATCTGGGCCGAGTAGCCTCCAGCAGGCCGTCCGGTCCAGCCATGCTGCCGACCCTCACGGGGTAGATCCCTGGCGGCGGTTCCCCGGGACGTTGTAATCGAACGCGTTCTCCCGGGTTGAGGTACGGCCGCTCTTCCTGGGTTAGGTGTTTGGGCTCTGCGGGCGGACTGGAAAGTGTCGACAGCAGCATGCTTGCCTCACTTATGGGCCGGAGAGGTAGTTCTCAGCGATGGTTTTCAGAGAAGCCGGGCCCAACTGTGGTCCGTGTCCTGCGAAAACGGCGGAAACATCAAGTTTTAGGAGGAGGCCCATGGTGTGTCGGTAGTCCGCTTGGTTAGCTCCGTGGATCGTGTCGAGGAGTTGGCCTTCGTACATTGTGTCTCCGGTGAAGAGCCATTGGCGTTGACGATCGTACAGGCAGATGCTCCCAGGGGAATGTCCCGGGGTCGCGATGACCTCCAAGGGAGTTCCGAGGGTGTTGATGTTGTCTCCGTCCTTGAGCCGTCGTGTTGGGGTGGCCGGCGCCACCTGGTATTGGGTCGGGTCGTAGCCGGGGTGCGGGACGCGGCGGAGCATTGAGGGCTCTTCGTTCTCTGGAATGTCTATTCCCAGGATGCCGTACAGGGTGTGGGTGTTCAGGGAGACAGGTCCCGGTGTTATTAGGGTGTGGGCTTCTTCACCGTGTACTGCGATGTGGTTGAACTCATGTGCTCCTCCGACGTGGTCCAGGTGGGTGTGGGTGATGATGAGGAGCGGGTCCCGTTCGAACACTTGGGGTATCTCGTGGCGCAAGGGGACGATGCCGAGGCCCGCGTCGATGACTACATCCCGGTCCTGGCCGTGAAGCCACCAGATGTTGGATTGGAGCATGGGATGGACGTGGGGTTCGGTGATCCTTGTCAGTCCTGGGAGTACTTCTTCAAGGGCGTACCAAGTCAGGGAAGTGCGGGGGACGGTTTGTTGTGGGGTGGGTGTGTTCAATGTATGTGCCTTAGGAATTCGCGGGTGCGTTCGTGCTGAGGGTTGGTGAAGAACTCCTCAGGGGGTGCCTGCTCAACGAGTACGCCCTGGTCGAAGAGGGCGACGTCGGTCCCGACTCGCCGGGCAAATCCCATTTCGTGGGTTACTACGACCATCGTCATGCCGTCTGCGGCAAGATTTTCCATGACGGCCAGGACGTCGTTGACCAGTTCCGGGTCCAACGCCGAGGTCGGTTCATCGAAGAGCATGACGGAAGGGTTCAGGACCAGTGCCCGGGCGATTGCGACCCGTTGTTGCTGGCCGCCGGAAAGCTCGCCGGGAAAGTGGCGGAGGTGGGAACCCAGCCCGACGCGGTCGAGCATGTCCGCTGCCCGAGCTTTGGCTTCGGCGGCACCGGTTTTCCTGCTCAGGCGTTGAGCCAGGGTGACGTTTTGCAGGACGGTGAGGTGGGCGAAGAGGTTGAAGCGTTGGAAGACCATGCCGATCTCCGAACGCTGGTGGGCCAGGGTCCGTTCGCGTGCGGGCCGGTTGTTGGCGTCGATGCCGATTTTTTGACCCTTGAAGATGACCTCTCCGGCATCGAGGGGTTCCAGGAGGGCCATTAGGCGCAGCATGGTTGATTTCCCTGATCCGGACCTTCCGAGGACTACTTTGACTTCGCCCGAACCGACGGTGAAATCGACTCCTTTTAGGACTTCTTGGTGCCCGTATGTTTTGTGGAGGTTCCTTACTTCGAGCACGCTTTTTACGGTTTGAGGTGGCGTTGTGGTGGTCTCGGACATCAGAGTCCTTTCAAGGTAGCGGTAGCGCGCTCGACGCGGGGCAGGGTTTTATCGGGGAGGGAAACCCATCGGTATCGCTTTTCCACCTGGTGTTGGAGCGCCATCACGGCGCTGACAATGACGAGGTAGAAGACGAGCGCGGCCGAGTAAAATTCTGCGTATCGGAACGTGGTTGCGACTTGGACCTGGGCTGTGGTCATCAACTCCTGCAGTGAGATCACCGATGCCAGCGAGGTGTATTTGATCATTCCGATGAGTTCGTTGCCCGTGGGAGGCAGCGCCACCTTGATGGCTTGTGGCAGTTCGACACGGAGGAACGTTTGCGCAGGGGTTAGACCCAGTGCCCTTGCGGCAAGCTTCTGCCCGCCGTCAACACTCAGCAGTGCTGAACGGAGGATTTCTGCCATGAAAGCGCCTTCGACGACCGAGAGACCCACAAACCCTGCAAGGAATGGCGAGTACCAACTGTCGCGGAGCGCGGGAATGACCTGCGGTGCAGCGTTCCAGACGATGAGAAGCAGCAACAGTGTCGGCACGGAGCGGAAGAACCACACATAAACCCAGGCCAAGCTTCTAAGGGTCTTGTTCTTGGAGATGCCAGCGAGGGCAATGCAGAGCCCGATCAGGGTAGCGGCCACTTGGGAGACGGCAGCCAATTCAAGGGACAACGCTGCGCCGGAGAGGAATTCCTTGGAAGTCAGCGCCTGGAGGAAGATGCTCTGGTCAAAGTCCATTACTTTGTCGATTCGGTCAGGCGGCTGGCGTCCAGCGAGTAGTTTTTTGCGATCTCGGCCAGTTTCCCCTCGTCGCCAAGTGTCTTCAGTCCGTTGCGGATCTCTTCGGTCAGGACCGAGCCCTTCTTGACGTAAATGCCGAATACGGCGTCGGCCTCAAAGATTCCGGGAACTGGCTGTAGGTTTCCGCCTGTCTTCTCTACGATCTCACCGACGGAAACGTCAGTATCGATGAGCGCATCAGCCTTGCCGTTCGTAACTGCAGCTGAGGTCTGCGTGTTCTGCGGGTATGACTGCTGGATTAGATCAGGGAGGCCTTTGTTTTTCAACGCCGCCGAGAGTTCCTTGAGATTCGCCTCGTAGGCGCCCCCGGCAAGTACGGCTACTGTCTTTCCTGCCAAGTCCTCAGCACTCTTGATGTTCGAGTCCTTTGGGGCGATGATCACCGATCCGGTTTTCAGGTAAGGCACCGCGTCGGCGACCTGCTGGCGGGCTTCGTTGACGTACAGGCCTGACCACACCGCATCGCAGCGCCCAGCCTGAAGCGCCGGCATCAGCCCGTCGAAAGCCACGTCAGAGAACCGGGCCTTCACGCCCCATGACTCCGCCAGCGCAACCGCCGCGTCGGAATCAAAACCGATTGGCTGGGTCCCCGTGTTGCCGTCTTTATAGAACTCCATGGGCTTGTACTGCGGCGTCATACACACACTGAACTCACCGGACTTCAGCAAACCCTTCGGACCGCTGGCACTTTCCGGGGAAGTAGCGTCGACTCCCCCTGAACATGCGGTCAGCGCCACCACTGCGGCGGCAGCTACAGAACCTAAGCCGAACTTCGTCATGACAATCCCTTTCGTCGAACAGCCCCACGGGTGTGGCACTCCTCACATGCTAGGGCGGCAAAATTTCAGAACATCAGTCTTGAGTCGGGAGAACGCAGATGTGTAAATGCTCACGGCATACGATGATGGTTATCATCGTGAAAGGTGACTTCAATTTACAGATTCGTAAGCAGAATCGCGCAGAAAAATTTCCCGTAACGAAGCCGCGGAAAGGATGGCGTTATGGATGAGCTTGACGAGCAGATACTGCAGGAACTGGTCGCTAACGGCCGCATCACCGTGACCGAGCTTGCCCACAAAGTGGGTCTCAACCGCATCTCGGTCTCTCGTCGACTGACGACGCTCTTGACTGACTCTGGTGTCAGAGTGATCGGATTGGCTCACCCTGCCGTCGTTGGGCTGCCTGTCATGGCGCATGTCTCTATCGACGCTGCGACCCCGGTTCAGAGTCTGGCCGAGAAGATCGCGCAGGACCACCGGGTTCTGTTCGTGTCCATAACTGCCGGGGTCATGTCCCTGGTAGCAGAAATTCGGGCCAGGAACCACGAGGAACTCCAGGCATGTATCGAGGACATCCGCAACATCCCTGGAGTGACCTACATGCGCACCAGCATCTATACCGATCTCCTCATAGACATCCTGCATCCGGCTCAAATCAAGGACCCGGCCATCGACAAACTTGATTTGGCTCTCATCGAGATTCTGCGGCAGGACGGCCGTGCCAGCTACACAACAATGGCCACTGCCCTTGGAATATCAACCGGAACCGCAAGGGCCCGCGTTCTGCGTCTCCTGGACAGCGGAATCGTAAAAATCGGTGTCACTTGGCGCCCCGCCTCCCAGGAACGAGTGACCCGCATGGGGCTTGGACTCCGCATCCAAGGGACAGCTTTGGAACTAGTCAAATCACTCGAGGCCATACCGGGCTTTAGCTTCTTGGCATCCAGCATCGGCCAGCATGACGTTATAGCCACCGTCCACGGAACGGACGCAAACTCAGCACTCCGCACCGTTGACCAGATCCGGGCAATACCTGAAGTCATCCACGTCGAGTCATGGATACACCTCAATGTCGTGAAAGAAGAGCATTAGGAACACGATGTGAAGGCCCCGCTCCACGCGGCACGGCTACCGCGTGCCCTGACATTGGCGAAACCCATCACCGCGCCATGACGCCAGGCTGAGAAGAAGGCGTCAGGAATCAGCTGAGGTATGGAACGTCAGAGGTTCAAGCAAGGTCTTTCGGCGGATTGCGGTTCCCAACTCCTGGATGCGGCATCTCGACGAGAGGGCTCGTGACCTCAGCCGGAAAGATTCCGCATTTCTCTGCTTATGGCTCCGAGCCCAGTTTCAAGGGCTCGAAGCTCATCGAGGCTGAGGCGTGCCAAGATGTTTTCGCCGAGTTCAGGCCTTGTGGCCATTAGTTCGCGTACGACAGCTCTTCCAAGGGTGGTGGCTTTCATGACGCGCACTCTTTGGTCGCTGGGATCCGACACTCGTGTGGCTAAGCCAGCTGCCACAAGGCGGTCCAAAAGTTTGGACATGGATGCCATCGACACCTCAAATTGACTAACCAGTCGCCCGATGGCAACTCCGTGCTCTGACGTGACTATCACCGATAGGACTTTCAGCTGCTGAATGGTCAGATCTGTCGTCAGGAAAGTTTGCAGCACCAGCGGAAGTGATCGGATCGCTACAGCAACAGCGAGATTATTCACGCTTTCTTGGAGTGCTTGGTGGTCGTGGTCAGGGTGCGGCATGCAGCCAACGTACCTCTTGCAACCGTTTTTGACCATTACTTAGCTTAACGCTAAGTTTTTATTTAGCTTCGAGCTAAGTTTCTTTTCCGATTCCGGGACACCACCTGACGCCTGCGGACTGGCGGCGCACATCCTGCCGTCCGGGGCGACCAATCACTACTGGAGGAACGAAGAATGTTTTCCAAGGTCCAAATCCAAGCTTCCGCTGAGCCATCGACCATCGACGAGCTACGTGCCAAGTATCGCGAGGAGCGTGACAGGCGCATCCGCCCAGAGGGGCTTGGTCAATATCGCAGTACTGGCGGAAGCTTTGGTTTTTACGCCGTTGACCCCTATTCCGAGAAAACCATGCGTGAGCGTGTCAGTGACCGCGTGGAGGTTCTGGTGATCGGCGCCGGCTTCGGTGGCCTGCTTACGGCGTCACGTCTCCGGGAGGCTGGCGTCGAATCAATTCGGTTGATGGATGAGGCCGGGGACGTAGGGGGCACCTGGTATTGGAACCGCTACCCGGGCATACATTGCGACATTGAGTCCTATGTGTACATGCCCCTGCTGGAGGAGGTGGGATATGTTCCCTCTTGGCGTTACGCGCCTGGGGAGGAGATCCGGCAGCACGCCATTGCCGTGGCCAAACGATTCGATCTCTATCGCGATACGCTCTTCCATACCCGCGCCACAGGTCTTCGGTGGAATGAGGAAGCGGAGGAATGGACGGTTGAGACCGACCGGGGTGATCGTTTCCGGGCGCGGTATGTCGTCACTTCTTCCGGAACGCTGACGCAGCCTAAGCTGCCGAACATTCCCGGAATTGAGACCTTCAGGGGCCATACATTCCACACCAGCCGCTGGGACTATGGATATACCGGAGGAACAGCTGAGGGTGACTTGGTCGGGCTGGCCGACAAACGGGTCGCAGTCGTCGGGACCGGTGCCACCGGAGTCCAGGTCATCCCTCATCTGGGCAGGGATGCGCAGCAATTGCTGGTATTCCAACGGACCCCCTCAACCATCGACGTCCGCGACAACAGGCCAACAGACCTGCGATGGGCTGCGTCCCTGGGCCGGGGGTGGCAGCGCGAACGGATGGAGAACTTCCTTGCGGTACTCTCTGGAGAACCGGTAACCGAAAGCCTGGTAAATGACGGTTGGACCCGCACGGTGCGATTGCAACGGAAATTCCTGTCGGGCTCCGTAGACAAGAGTCTGAGCGATGAGCAACGTGAAGCACGGGATGAGCTCGCCGACTGGGAGGTGATGGCGGGAATCCGTGCCCGAGTGGACGAGATCGTAGAAAACCCTGAAACGGCGGAGTTGTTGAAGCCGTGGTACCGATATATGTGCAAACGTCCGTGCTTTAGTGATACGTACCTGCAAACCTTCAACAGGCCCAACGTGACACTCGTTGACACGGCCGACACTGGTGGAATCACCCAGATGACTGAGACTTCCATCGTGGTGGGTGATGTCGAGTACGAGGTGGATTGCGTCGTTTTTGCCACGGGATTCGATGTGGGAGTGTCGGGTGTTCTCTCCGGCACTCTTCCGGTGACGGGTCGTCATGGCAGGTCCCTTCTGGCCGCCTGGGGCAATGGTCCCCGCACGCTTCATGGCTTCTACACTCGCGGGTTTCCCAATCTGTTCAATCTTGGGGTTATGCAAAACGCAAACTCCGTGAATTACGCGCACATCCTGCAGGAACAGGCAGAGCACATAGCCGCAGTCATTCACGCGGCCAGAGACACTTTGACAGGTGTCGTGGAACCCAGCCCCGAATCAGAGGAGGCATGGTGCGCCCACATCGCCGAAACGGCGACGGGAGACGGCGGGTTCCTGGCCGAGTGCACCCCCGGTTACTACAACGGCGAAGGAACCCGCGTCTCGTCCCCGACAACCTACAGCCCCGGACCCGTCGCGTTCCACCGTCTCCTGCGGCACTGGCGTCAGGAATCCATGCGGGATGTCCTAACGTCGTCGTCAACCCGCGGCAAGACGCGCCGCGTAAACGCTGGGCCAAAGGCGGGAGGATAATGCCAAGAAAATGGCAGCGACTATTGGCCACCGCAGCAGCGCTCACCGCTCTCACCACTTCACTTTCCGCCTGCACCGCCACGGTGCAGGCCCCGCCGGAACAGACATCCTCGCAAGCCGGGCCTCACTCAGCCATGCAGCAAACGGCGAAACGTCTGTTTCAGGTATCGGCTGTTCACGAGGCAACAGGAATGACCCTGCTCGAAGGGCCGACCTTTGGCCCAGACGGGGGGCTTTACCTGGTAGACGTAATGGCTCCAGCAGGTGGCCCAAAGGTTATAAAACTAGACGTTGCATCCGGAGCGGTGGAAACCGTTTACACGGATGATGTCAGCGCTTTCACCTCGGCACAGTTCAGCCCGCACGACGGACGCTTGTACCTTACGGACTTTGTCGGCGGTACAGTTCAAAGCATCACCGATTCGGGGAAGGACCACCGCACGTTCTTCCAGGGCACATTGGACGGCGTTGCCATGAATCCCGACGACATCGCCTTCGACCAGGAAGGAAACCTGTACGTCACCGATGCCGCCGGGTCGCAGGATCCTTACTGGAAACCTACCGGCCGCCTGGTCAGGATCGACAAGGACACCGCTGAAGGAAACGTCCTTGCTGGGAACATGCCAGCGCCGAACGGTATTGCCTTCAACCCCGCTTATGACGGACTGTGGGTAAGCCACAACACGGGAAATCGAATCGATTACCTCAGGCTCAGCGCGGACGGGTACAGGGTTCAGACCGCTCATCCTGCCGTGCACGTTAGTGCAGGCGTCGGCCAAGTGGATTCCTTGGCCGTCGACGCGGCAGGGAACACGTACGTCGGGATGCACAACCGGGCAGTTGTCCTCGTTTACCGGCCCGACGGCGAACTGGCGGCCACTATCGCCGTACCGAGGGAGGACGACGTTTCATCGGCAACCAACGTCGCCCTTAAGCCGGGCACTACGGAAGGCTACATGACCGTGAGCGGCAAGGGTGGAGGATTCGTTTACGGGTTCACGGCCCTCGCCGATGGTGTGCGTCAATCTAATGGTGGATAGAAGGCCCGACGGAGCGTAAGGGGAACAGGCTGTCACCTCTTGTGGGCAGCGGCTGCGCCAGGCAGGAGCAGTTGTGCCATATCGTCGCACTCCGTATCGGTTGGAGGTGCAGGATGCGTTTGCGTCCACATGGCGGCCCCAAAGAAGGCGAGCTGGGCGATGAGGTCGCGCTGCTCCGGTCTGATCTCGCCCCGTTGCGCCGCTCGAGCCAGCACGGCGTGAAAGGGGGCGAGGGCTCTGTGCAGCGCGGCGGACATCAAATCCTGCAGCTCGGTGGACGTGGATCTTGTCGCCTCGGTAAAGGCCTGGCCCTCGGGCAGCTCTGCATTGTCGCGCACTGTTCGTAACAGCACGGACAGGTCATGACAGCTTGAGCCGGTGTCTGGAACAACGTCATAGCGGGCCAGGAGTGGCTCCAGGACGGCAGCCAGCAAGGCCGCCCGCGTAGGCCAACGCCGGTATACCGTCGTGCGGTTAACTCCTGCAGCCCTGGCGATCCCCTCAATCGTGAGGCGGGCATAGCCTCCCCGTGACAGCTCCGCAGTGGTGGCCCTCAGAACGGCCTCAACTACCCGCGAGCTGCGTGCACCCTGCTGGGCTCCCTGTGTCCTGCGCATTAACTCGGCCATGAAACAGCATTCTATTGACCTTTAGAAAAGGCAACAGTATGTTGCCTTTAAGGCAAAGGAGCCCTCTTGTCCGGGAGGCCGGCGCCCTTCATAACCAACGAGGAGCATGATGAGCACACAAAACGTTGATTTCGCCGAGACGATGGGCTTTGACCGGCTGCCGACGCACATAGTCGAAAAGCGTGTCACCGATCTGATGGACCTCACGGGGAAAAAGGCAGTAGTCACAGGGGCGGGGGGAGGTGGCTTGGGGCAGGCCATCGCCAACCGGCTTGCTGGCCTGGGGGCCGACGTCGCTGTCATCGACTTGAATAAGGACGGAGCCGTCGCTAACGCCGAGACCATCGAACGCCGATGGGGCACGCGAGCCATCCCGTTCCAGGCAGACCTGTCCGACTGGGATCAGGTGCATTCTGTGGTCTCAGAAAGCACGCAGGCGCTCGGGGGTCTGGACATTATGATCAATAATCCCGTTCAGGTGGTCTCCGACAGGTTCGAAAACCACACCAAGGCGGACATTGACTACACGGTCCATGGCAGCCTCACAATGCTCATGTATGGCGCACATGCCGCGGTTGAACACTTTCTGCCCCAGGGCCACGGACGTATCATCAACATCGCCTCTGTCGGAGGCCGGATTCAGCACCGGGGGCTAACTGTCTATAACGCCGCGAAGTCCGGCGTTATAGGCTTCACGCGGAACCTCGCCCATGAGTTTGCGTCGAGAGGCGTCAATGTCCTTGGGGTGGCACCCGGCGTGATGATCAACCCGCTGCTGCGCGACATACTGGCAAACGCCTCTGACGAGCAGGCCCTCGCAGCGAAAGGCTCAATGCTGGAGGCTGTGGATCGATACATTCAACTTGGGAGGGTGTCCATCCCGGAAGAGGTGGCCAATATGGTCGCTTACCTCAGCACAGAAGCTGCTGACTACATGTGCGGACAAACCATCGACGTCGCCGGCGGGCAGTGGATGGGGTGAGGCAGCTGCCACGTCGATGACAGGTCAGCAGGAACAGCAGTGACGCGTTCCTGCTGACCTCCCGATAACTATTAACTACGCCCGACCGATGTGAAGGACACTCCGGACGGCTCGAAATACAGGCGCAGACCCTTACGCAAGGTGGAGCTCGACCCCCAGGACTTTTTCAACGATGCGCCTAGGGTGTGCTCCATCCTGCATCAGCCACAGAATGCCACCGCCATCAGTGACGGCATCGACTTGGCCGCAATCAATCTGGACACCGTTTCGGTAGACCCGGACCTGGCGCCCTACGACAGATACCCAATCATCGACAGGCATCCACGGACCACCACTGAGTGGTTGTCGGGCGGCCGTCACGTGAGCTCCCCCTCGTTCTCACCAAGGCACCTGCCGTTAAGAGTTGCAGCAGTCGGATGGCAGGTAGGGCGGGTAGGCACGGGAGTATGGGGATTGCGAATCTTGCTGCTAATGCTGTACATCGCTGCCTGTAAGGATTCGCTGGATTCGTAGATCCTTTTCAATTACAACCCCATGCTCGATCTCCATGCAGAACTCGAGGGTAAAGGTGCCGTGATCGTGACGCGTGACAAGTATTCCCTGTCCACAGTCTTTCCCGCCCTCACTCAAAAGTTTAGTGACCGCTGAGTCCAAAGCGCACTCAAGCTGGTCGCGATTGTCGATGGTAAGTCGCAGTCGGTTGCCCTGCGGTTTCTGTTGGTCCATGTGTACTTTCTTTCGCCTGAATAAGCAGCCGGCCCCCGAGAACTGAGAATGACATGTCCCGCGGACCCTAAGAATTGAGGTCGGCACAGGAGCGGACGCCGAGGCTAACAATCTGCAACTAGAAGGCTGCGGCGTAGCGGGACCGATCTTCCAGGCGCACTGTGTGTGCCCTCTGATCCTGGCGAGGTCCTTCGCACTCCGGTAGGCTCACTGGTACCTCTGTTTTCCAGATTTTTCCCCTGGGTGGTAAAAAAGATAGGTGCCCAATACCCGCGAGGTCAAGTCATCGCTGTACTCGTCTTCTCAGGGCGGACGGGATGAAGGTGCAATGTTGAAGACCGTTAGGAGTGGCATGACCAGCGTAGAGGGCGTCAGGCCGCGGCGGGGAAGGCCCCGGCGCGTCGATCGTGAGCGGATCATCGAGGCGGCCAAGGTACTCGACCCATCGACCTTGACCATGCAGGCTCTCGCGGAAGAAATTGGCGTAGACCGCAAAACCTTGCATTACCACGTCGATAACCGCGAGTCTCTGCTTCGCATGGTGGCTGCAGACGCCTTCCGGGAGGCGGTCACCGCCCATGAATTCACCCCTGAGAAGGACTGGCGGAAGGCTATCCGGGCCTTTGCCCATATTACGCGAGACGCCGTCACGGCTGCCGGAGCATGGGCAAGTTATGTCGGCTATGAAACAGAGGCCGACCTCGAAGCCATCAGACCAGCGGAGGCTGCCGCGGAGGCACTGGTTGCCGCTGGACTCCCCGAAGCCGAAGCTGGGCGGGTCATTGCCTTGCTGGCTGGCCTTGCGTTCACGTCAGCGACGGACCGCTCAATTCCGAAAACCGCAGGGCGCCATCCTCAGGAACCTGTCCTTGAGCACTTGCTGCAGAAGGCCCCCCAAGAGGAATTCACACTTCTTCGCAAGCTGGTCGGGGGACGGTCAACGGAACTCGGCACCGAAGAGCAGTTTGCCTTCAACCTCGAAATTGTGTCGCTTGGCGTGGAGCGCCTGCTTGAACGGCCCAAAGCACAGCTATAGCACGTACGCAGCATCATTGCCAGCGGCACCCCAGTGGAACACATCCCGCAGATGCCACTGGTGTGGCCGCCAGGCTTAATGCCGTATACCGCCTTGTGTCGTGGGCGACTTTTGCCGGCTTCGGCCGGAATTTGACGCGTGCCAGCGTTCCGCTGCGCGTCGGAGGAAATCGGTCAGCGTTCCGTCCAGCCCCCTGCGCTGGACCATGATGTATCGCCGGATACCCTGACCTCCGCCTTGAGCCGCTCGCTGGCTTTCACCGATCGGGCTGATAAGGCGCCCTCCTGCCGTCCGCTGACCTGCCTCCGGCTTTAGCATGCGACTTGACTCACAGTGCTCACCCCTCTAGAATTTTTCCCACCCCGGGAAAAAGGGGTGCCGCACTGAATCCCCAGCGGCTTGCTTCAACGGTGAAGGACAACGGTGGCATGGACAGCCCGCAGACCCACTTTGTTCGGCGTCGTCAGGCATGCCAGTAAAGCGTTCAAGGGGCCAAACCCCCATGCCACGTCCGCGTCGTAGCGGGTGGCGGAATAGGAGACCCGAGTGGAAAACCAAGTACTGTCGACCTCTGACGTGGCGACTACCGTCGCAGATCAGGTCGAAGACCTCATATCACGCATGACCTTGGAGCAGAAGGTCGCACAGCTTCAGTGCACCATTCCCATCACGGGCCATCTCGACACTGGCCTCGTCAAATTTCCTCACGGTCTGGGTGCATCCGGAAGCATCAGCACCGGCGTATCCATTGAGGCCGACGCCGACCACTACGACCAGGTCCAGGACGCAGTGATGACCAAAACCGACCTGTCAGTGCCGCCGTTGCTCCACGGCGAGGCGGTCTCAGGCTGGACGGGACTTGGAGGGACAGTATTTCCTTCGGCAATCGGGCTGGGGGCTACGTGGAACCCTGACACAGTCGAAGGCATGACCGACATCGTCCGTGAGCAGATGCTCGCCGTTGGGGTGCGCCAGGCGCTGTCCCCCATCATGGACGTCGCCCGGGATCCCCGCTGGGGCCGCGTGGGCGAGACCTACGGTGAGGACCCCACGTTGTGCGCTGCGATGAGCGTTGCATTCGTGAAGGGCCTGCAGGGACAGAACCTTGCCGACGGCGTGGCCGCTACCGGCAAGCATTTCCTCGGCTTCGGCCTTGGGGAAGGCGGCCTGAACATGACCTCCAACCCCATTTCGCCTCGGGAGCTCCGCGAGGTCTACGCGAAGCCGTTTCAGGCTGCCATCACCGAGGCTAACCTCGCCGGCATCATGAACTCGTATGGCACCATTGATGGCGAGCTCATTATCGCCTCAAAGCACATCCTTGATGATCTGCTGCGCGAGGAGATGGGCTTCGAAGGCCTCGTTGTTTCCGACTACATGTCCATCAACCTCGCCGTCGACCTGAACGTCGGCGCGGACCCCACCGACGGCGGCATTAAGGCACTCAAAGCCGGACTCGATGTTGAACTGCCCACGCCCTACGGCTTCACTGACGGCTTGGTCCAGGCGGTCAGGCGCGGCGAACTCGAAGAGCGCTTCATCGACCGCGCGGTACGCCGCATGCTGACCCTTAAAGCCAAGCTCGGCCTCCTTGAAGACAACTCAGCACGCAAAGAGATGATCGCAGCCGCCTACGAGCCGGAATCCACCAAGGCGCACAGCCTGAAGGCCGCCCGCGAATCGATCGTCCTGCTGAAGAACGAAGGCCTTCTTCCGCTGAACAAGGCAACGAAAAAGATCGCCGTCATCGGCCCTCACGCCAACTCTTTGCGCCTTTTCTTCGGTTGCTACACCTACCCGGCTTCAATCGATCTGGCAATGAGCGGGACCATGTCGGAAATGGCGGGGATGCTCGACCTTCCTGAGCTGACCGCCTCTTACGAACAGCCCCCGCTGGCGCCGCTCTTTGAAGGCAGCGATGTCCGCTCCGAGCCCGCAGCGGTGGAGCAGGCCCTCCAAGGTGCGCTGGGGCACAAGACCCCGACCATCGTCGCCTCCATCCAGGACAAGTGCCCCGAAGCCGAAGTGGTGTACGAAAAGGGCTGCGACATCGCCGGCACCAACCGCACCGGTTTCGATGCCGCGGTTGCCGCTGCCAAGGAAGCGGACGTTGTGATTCTTACGCTCGGCGGTAAGTACGGCTGGGGCAGTTCTTGCACCTCCGGTGAAGGGATCGACACCGCCAACGTGGGCCTTCCTGGGATTCAGGAAGAACTTGCCCAGCGCATCTTCGAGACCGGCACACCGGCCGTCATGGTGCACATGGACGCCAAGCCGCTATCCAGCGTCTACATTGCCGAAAACTTCCCGGCCATCATCGAAAACTGGTTCCCGGGTGAAACCGGAGGCCAGGCACTGGCCGACGTACTTTTCGGCGACTACAACCCTGCCGGACGTCTGCCAATGACGGCGGTCCGGGACGCCGGCCAGATCCCCCTTTACGCAGCCCACCGCCGCAGCAACAGCTTCAGCAGCGCCGGGACAATGATCATGAATCGGTACGTGGACGGATCCAAGGTTCCCCTGTTCCACTTCGGGGAGGGAAAGAGCTACACGGCCTTTGAGTACTCCAACCTCGCCCTGACTCCGACGGTTACAGCCGACGGTGCGGTGCGGTTGTCCTGCGATATCACCAACACCGGCCAGCAGGACGGCGAAGAGGTCGTCCAGGTGTACGTCCGTGATGAGCTCGCCAGCATGGTCCGCCCCGTTCAGGAACTGGCAGGCTTTAACAGGGTGTTCGTCAAAGCCGGAGAAACCAAAACCGTTCACTTTACAATGCGGGCCGACCAGTTCGCCTTCCTTGACGTCGACATGCGCTGGGTTGTTGAAGCCGGCCAGATGACGGTCAACGTCGGGGCTTCCTCAGCTGATATCCGCCTGACGGGATCGTTCGATATCGAGAAATCCGCCGTCATCGATGGAAAAAACCGCGGCTTCTACGCCACAACCAGCGTTTCCTGACATCACACTGGGCGGGACACGCGGGCTTGACGCCCGCGTGTCCCGCCCCTGTCCGCCCGCCACTACAGGACTGGGGGCAGAAAAGAATCCCAAGGACGAAACATGCCAACAACAGCAACCCAAACGGAAACATTTAATGAGGCTGTCGCCCGCATCCGCAACGGCGGCCACCTGTCGGAAGAGGCTGACCAGCTTCTGGGACAACTGACGCAGGACGAGAAACTATGGCTCCTCGACGGCGACGCCGAGTTCTGGTCCGGCATGGCAGAGATGAGCGCGGGATATAACCGCAGACCTATCGTCATGGGCGAAATCGCCCGGCTCGGAATCCCCGGGCTGCGGTTCAGCGATGGCCCCCGCGGCGTCGTGATGGGCGAGTCCACCGCTTTTCCCGTGTCCATGGCCCGCGGAGCGACCTGGGACCCTGAGCTGGAAGAGCAAATCGGCGCGGCCATCGGTCGGGAAATGCGCGCACAGGGCGCAAACTTCTTCGGCGGCGTTTGCATCAACCTTCCTCGCCACCCAGCCTGGGGCCGGGCCCAGGAAAGCTATGGTGAAGACCCTTACCTGCTGGGTGAATTCGGCGCCGCCCTCGTCCGGGGCATCCACCCGGACGCGATGGCCATTGCCAAGCACTATGCCTTGAACTCGATGGAGAACGCCCGCTTCAAAGTCGACGTCAAGGCCGACGACGCCACACTGCACGAGGTATTTCTTCCGCACTTCCGCCGGGTCGTCGAAGCAGGCGTCGACGGCATCATGACCTCCTATAACTCCGTAAACGGCGAATGGGCCGGCCAAAACGAAACCCTCATGGAGGACATCCTCCGGCGCCAGTGGGGCTTCGACGGCGTGACTCTGTCCGACTTTGTCTTCGGGCTCCGCGACGCCGCACTGTCGCTGCGGGCCGGCCTGGACGTCGAAGCGCCCATGCGTCAACAACGAGCCCACCGGCTGCCCGCAGAGCTGGAATCCGGCCGCGTCACCTGGGACCATGTAGACCGGGCAGCGCGACGCATCCTCCGCACCCAGCTCGCCCATTACGCCGCCAGGAACATCGAGGAACCCGGCCCCGACGTCATCCTCAGCAAGGAACACCGCGCCCTGGCCCGAAAAGTCGCCGCCACATCGATGGTGCTACTAAAGAATGAGCCCGTCGACGGAACACCCTTGCTGCCCCTGAAGGCAGACGAGATTGCGTCCGTGGCCCTGATCGGGCGGCTCACCAACCTGCCCAACACCGGGGACCAAGGATCCTCAAACGTCCGCTCGCCCGAGGTTGCCACCGCCCTGGACGGCATCAGAACTGCGATCCCGGCAGCCAGCATCCTCTCGGTCCTGGACGATGATGCCGACGCAGCCGCAGCAGCTGCAGCCCGAGCTGACATCGCCGTCGTAGTCGTCGGCTACACGGCGCAGGACGAAGGCGAATTCATCGGTTCAGAAGGCATGTCTGACCCCGCCATCCTCGCCGTGTTTCCCCCCTTGCCCGAGGGTTTGGATCCGTCGGACCTGTCAGGAGCAGCCGGGGCCATGGGCACCGCTGAGGGCGGCGACCGCGAAAGCCTTCGGCTTCGCCCCATCGATGAGGCCATCATCAAGGCGGCGGTACAGGCCAATCCCCGCACCATCGTCGTAATAGTCACTGCCGGTGCTGTCATCACCGAGGCCTGGCGCTCAAAGGTGCCCGCCCTGCTGATCGGCTGGTACAGCGGCGTCGAGGGAGGACACGCCCTGGCCGACGTCCTGACCGGCGCAGTGGATGCCAGCGGCCGACTGCCCTATTCGATCCCCACCACAGAGGAACACCTGCCCTACTTCGACCGTGGTGCCAGCAGCATTACGTATGACCGATGGTTCGGCCAGCGGTTGCTGGACCGCGACGGGCGCTCCGCCGCATTCCCCCTCGGCTACGGACTCTCCTATACAAGCTTCAAGACCACAGAACTGTCCGTTACTAGTGTATCGGGGGAGTCTTTGGCAGCCTCCGTCCGCGTTACCAACACCGGCAACCGCGCCGGCCGTCATGTCGTCCAGCTCTACGCCACGACCAAGGCGGAAGACTTCCCCTCAAGGGTTCTGATCGGTTTCACGCCCGTCCACCTGGAATCAGGCCAAACAGCCACCGTCACGGTGGAAGGTTCCCTGCGGCCCCTGCAGCGCTGGGTAGACGGCGGTTTCTCCTGGGCCGCCGCCGAAGCAACCCTGGAAGCAGGCGCCTTCTCCGGCGACCCAAACGCTGCCACTGCTTCACTTCACCTGCCCTGAGCAACCCGTCAACGACCGACGGAACAATGACACGCAAGGAAAACAACGATGCAGAAAATATCCTTCAATCACGGCTGGGGTGTCCGCCGCCAAACCAGCCCCTTCCTCGAGATCATGGGCCAGGCCCAGGCGCCGGTTCCGGTCACGCTGCCCCACGACTGGCTAATTTCCCAGCCCCGCTCCGCCAACAACCAGCCGGGGGGCCTCACCGGATACTACGGCGAAGACGTCATCGAATACGTCAAGACCTTCCACGCGCCGGAGGGCTACCGGGAAGGGCGGGTCGAGATCCAGTTCGACGGCGTCTACCGTGGCGCGATGATTTACGTCAACGACACCTTCGTCGGCCAGCGTCCGTACGGATACATCCCCTTCTCGGTCCGGATTGACCCCTACCTGCGCGACGGCGACAACGAAATCCGAGTGGAGTGCCGCAACCACTTCGACGCCCGTTGGTACTCCGGCTTGGGAATTTACCGGGACACTCACCTTCTTGTCGGCCCGCCCCTGCACGTTGCACGGAACGGCGTCAAAATCCGCACCATCAGCGCCGATGCAGAAACAGCGGTCATCGGGGTCATCACCGAGCTCCAAAACGACTCCAAGGAACTGCACACCGTCAAGGTCGTCACCGAACTCGTGGACAAGTCCGGCGCGGTCGTCTCGGCCGAGTCGGCTTCCCTTGCGGTACGCCCGCTGGAGTCCGCGCGGCTGCGCCAGCAGTTCACTGTAGACGCTCCTGAGCGCTGGAGCGTCGACTCCCCGTCGCTATACACCTGCCGGACCCGCCTGGAACCCAGCAACAGCGCTGGCGAAACCGTTGAAACCAGCTTCGGCATCAGAACGCTGGAGTGGGACGTGCGGCACGGCATGCGCATCAACGGTGAAACAGTGAAACTACGCGGCGGCTGCATCCACCACGACAATGGCCTGATCGGCGCCGCCACCATCGCCCGCGCCGAGGAACGCCGCGTTGAACTCCTCAAAGAGGCCGGCTACAACGCCATCCGCTCCGCCCACAACCCCGTCAGCGCCGCAATGCTCGACGCCTGCGACAGGCTCGGCATGCTGGTCCTCGACGAGTTCACCGACGGCTGGACCTCCTCCGGACTCGGCTTCGGCTACGGCGTAGACATGAATGAATGGTGGCGCCGCGACCTCACCGAGATGCTGGAGCGGGACTACAACCACCCAAGCGTCATCATGTACTCCATCGGCAACGAGGTCTCCGATACCGGCAACACCTGGGGCGCCATCCACGGCCGGGACATGGTCGACTTCATCAAAACCCTTGATGACACCCGCCCCGTCACTAACGCCATCAACCCCATGATGACCGTTCTCCACGACCTCAAAGCCCAGGTCGGTCAGCAGGCCGACGACGCCGGCGGAGTCAACTCCTTTATGCGCGACTTCGGAGAATTGACAAAGGACCTGGTCGCATCCGACCTCGCCACAGAGCGGCTCGAAGAAGCGATGTCCCAGGTAGACATCCCAGGCTACAACTACGCCTACGGCCGCTACGAGCTGGACATGAAACAGCACCCCCAGCGGCTGCTGGTCGGCACAGAGGGCCTGCCCAACAAGCTCGATGAAGTATGGGACTACGTCAAACGCCACCCTCAGGTCATCGGGGAGTTCAGCTGGACGGCCTGGGAATACATCGGCGAAGCTGGCCTCGGGGCGGACAAGCCCGCCGAAGAAGGTTTCTTCGGGAACTACCCTTGGCGCCTGTCCATGACTGCCGACCACGGCGTCACCGGCCAGCGCCGTACGCTCTCCTACTGGCGTGAAGTGGTCTGGGGGTTGCGGACCACACCGTACATCGCAGTCCACCGACCCGACATCGCCGACAAGGAAAGCCTCAAAGCCTCCCTATACACCTGGAGTGACAGCGTCAGCAGCTGGGCGTGGGGCGGCTACGAAGGCACCCCGATGACCATCGAGGTGTACTCCGATGCCGAGGAAATTGAACTGCTCCTCAACGGTCAGAGCGTCGGCCGCGCCCCGGCCGGTAAAATCAACCGGTTCATGGCAGTTTTCCAGGTGGACTATCAGCCCGGCGAGCTCGTCGCTGTCGCCTATCGCAACGGCCAGGAGACAGCTCGCGAAATTCTGCGGTCCGCCACGGGCACTATCGGGCTGAAAGCAACACCGGACCGGACCGAAATCCGCGCCGACGAAAACGACCTCGCCTTCGTCACCATCAGTATCGCCGACGACGCCGGCATCATTGACGTTCTGGACAATGCGGCTGTGACGGTGACAGTCAGCGGCAACGGCGTCCTCCAGGGTCTTGGCAGTGCCGATCCAAAATCGGAAGAGGACTATGCGTCATCGGTCTGCACAACCTTCCTCGGCCAGGCGCTTGCCATCATCCGCCCGACCGGTCCGGGAGAGATCAGGGTCAGCATCGAGTCCGAGAAGTTCGTGGCGGTGGAAACAATCATTAAGGCCATCTAAGCGCTGCATCTGGCGGCACTGCCTTGACCAGGGATACGGGAAGAGGCAGCGCCGCTAGCGGTGACTTACAGGAAGATGCGGGACCCATCTGCCATGGACCCGCCACCCACCTGTTATGCCCAGGCGTTCCGCCCAAAGCCTTAAACCGAGGGGCCTGGGATCCGGTACTGTCGGATTCCAGGCCCCTAGCAATATTTAAGCTCTCTTTATTCGCTGCAGGGTTCTTTTCAGGCGCCCGCGGCGACAAGCTGGTCGTGCGTCTGGGGGTGGTGGCTTAAAAGCCCGCCATCGACAGAAATGATCTGCCCGGTGATGTAGGCAGCGGCGGGGGAGGCAAGGAACGTGACAACCTCCGCCAAGTGCTCCGGCGTGCCCAGATACGGGGTTAGGGTATGCCGGCCCAGAATCTCGAGTGCGTCGTCGGTAATTCCACCCTTGGCTGATGCGCTCAGCGTAAAGCCAGGGCACACGGCATTGCATCGGATTCCCTGCCGGCCGTACTGGGTTGCGGTGTAAATGGTGAGCGCATTGATTGCCGCTTTGCAGGCACCGTAGGCCACCCGCGTGATGTCACCGCCCAGGGCGGAGACGGAGGATGTGTTTACAATCGCCCCTCCTCCGTTCTGCAGCATGAGCTTCACGGCGTGCTGGGAGGCAAGGGCATAACCCCGGACATTGATGTTGAACATTGCATCCCACACGTCGATCTCCAGATCGATAAGGGTGGTGTCTTTCGCCAGGACGGCGGCGGCATTGTTGTGCAGGATATCGACGGTACCGTAGGCAGAAACCGCACGCTCAAACAAGGTCTTGATACTGTCCGGATCACTGAGGTCCAGACGATGTGCGATCGCTTCGCCTCCTGCTGCGCTAATCTCTTCCGCCAACGCCTGCGCAGCATCTTCTTCGAGGTCCGCGACAACCACCTTTGCCCCCCTCCCGGCCATCATGCGCGCGGTGGCTCCACCAATGCCTACCCCAAGCTGCCGCAACGTTGCACCTGTAACGACTGCGACTTTGCCTGCAAGGTCCAGACCGGTGGTTGCTGCTGTATTCATCCGAATCTCCTTTTGAAGTGGTTATGGACGCGGCGGATGTTCTGAGGAACCGCCGACGCCCGTTCGAGCCGTTCAGCCGATCAGTGCCTTAACCCGGTCCGCGACCATGTCAATGGTCCGGGTTGGGGAAAGACGTCCGAGGCGGTCAACGCCGCGGGCGTCGGCACCTATGAGGACACGGAACGATTCGGACGCGACCGCGTCGACGATCTGCCGTCCGGCATCCAGGGGTGACGTTGTTTTCGGTGGTTTCCCATTCGGCAGCGTCAGTTTTGAGGTGTCGAGGGTCACTCCTGAGTTCCCCAGAATGTCCGTTCCGACACCGCCGGGAAAGACGACGGTGACCTTGAGGTTGGTATCCCGCAGTTCCGCGTAGAGCGTCTCGGTGAATAGCTTCACGGCCGCCTTACTTGCCCCGTAGGCGCCTTGGCCCGGGGAGGGAACGAGTCCTCCCATGCTGGAGACGTCAACAAGACTGGCAGTCGGGCGTTCGAGCAACGTGGGGAGGAACGCCTTGACCATGTACACGGTGCCCCAGAAGTTGACGGACATGACCCGTTCAATTTCCTCGATCGATAGTTCCATGAGGGGAACAAACCGGTGGATGATCCCAGCTACGTTGATCAGGCCATCTATCTGGTTGTGCTCCTTGAGAAGTTCTTCAGGGAGTGTCTGCACGGCTGCGCGGTCCGTGATGTTCACGGTGTGCAACGACAGCGCACCGGCGGGTGCGCCGGCAAGGGAGGCAGTTTCCCTTAAGGCGGACTGATTGAGGTCCACAGCCGCGACGCGCGCTCCCCGTCGCAGCAGTTCGAGAACGACTTCGCGCCCGATGCCGTTGCCGCCACCGGTAACCGCGAAAACCTTGTTCTTTAATTCCATTGATAAAATCCCCTTTGAAGATTCCTGGGTATGTCTCTCCGGCCGGGTGGTTGCTTCTGAGTCGTGTAGCGCCCGGTCCCGAGAACGCTGCCAGGACGATTGTGCTGAAGCCTTCCGGAGCCTGGTCGCTGCTGGTTTGGTTGGGAGTTGCCGAGTTTGCGCTTACCTTTTCCGAAGCAGTGCGTGCAGCGCCAGGACAGGATGCATATATTTCCCGGGCTGGGGAAAATTTAGCCGCGCTGGCCTTGCAAGTCAACCCGGGTACAGCAAGCCGGCGGGATTCCGCGTAGCCCAGGGCGGCCGCCGGGGCCGCTGGGCATTGACGAAATCAGGCGGGTGCGTCTACAGTTTTTCCCGCATGGGAAAAACTTGCCGGCGATTCCCAGAGAGTAATTTCAAACTGCGGCGACGCAGAGCGACTGGGATGTGCCTGTAGCCAATGTGCCCGGTGATGGCTCCGCCTAGATGGACTGGCCCGCTGTGGGGAACTGGTTCGCAAGGCGGTGTGAAATGGCCGCCGGGTTCCCGCGGACTGTCGGGCAATACTGAAGCGCCTGCACCCTGCCTCTACTCACCCCCCAAAGGAGCGGACATGACGACAGAGTCGCCGAATTCATCGCAGGATCCGATCCGCGTCGGTGTGCTGGGAGCGGCCACCATCGTGAAGGAGGCACTCCTGCGCCCAAGTTCACGGGTCGACGGGATCCAGGTAACTGCCATAGCGGCGCGGGTCCCGGAACGTGCGGCCCATTACGCGGCCAAGCACCACATAGCCAGGGTGCATTCGTCATATGCGCAACTGTTGGATGATCCGAACATCGATGCCGTGTATATCCCTCTTCCCTCTGCTCTGCACGCTCAATGGATTGTAGAAGCCCTAAGCGCGGGAAAACATGTGCTCTGCGAAAAGCCGTTTACAAGCAACGCAACGGCGGCGGAGGAAGTGGCATCAGTTGCTGCGACGTCCTCCTTCGTCCTGATGGAGGCTTACCACTCGCATTACCACCCGCTGCGGAAAAGACTGCACGAGATTCTTGAATCGGGCGAGTTGGGGGAGATCTGGCGTGCAAATGCCTATGCCTGTGCCCCAATTCCGCCTGGAAGGGATATACGGTGGAACTTCGCTTTAGGCGGTGGCGGTCTGCTCGACCTCGGCTACTACCCGTTGAGGCTGCTTCGCGACTTGTTTGGCGAGGCCAGCGAGGTACAGGCCACTGCAAAGACGCGGGGAGCCATCGACGCCCGGCTGGAAGGGCAGCTGACCCATGTCGGGGGAGTCAAGTCGACGTTGATGTCCTCGCTCTGGTCCAGGACCCTGCTGGCCTCGCGTCTCGAAGTTCAAGGCTCCAAAGGCCGTATGCGTGTCGGCACACCCACTCACCCGCAATTGGGCGGAAAAATCCGCATAGAAGGTATTTGCGGCTCGCGCACGGAACGTCCGGACCGGCGTTCTACATACGACTACCAGTTGGAAGCCTTTAGAGATGCAATACGTGGCGGGGTGGTCCAGACGGGCGCCCGCGAAGCTGTTGCCCAGTTGCGGGCAATCGACGCCCTTTACGAGGCAGCGGGACTTCCTGTCAGACCATCCAGCCCTGTCAGAGCACTCAAGTAGCCACCATGGCCACCCGAAACACCCTTAGCCCACAGCAGGAGGCCACCGTCGACGCCGCAGCTGATCACAAGAGGCCTTGCGGCAGGGGACAGTTTGCAGACAAGACGATCATTGTCACTGGTGCTGCAGCGGGGACCGGGCAGGCAACGGCACTGCATATAGCCAGCCAGGGGGGTCGCGTCATAGCCGTGGATATCAATGAGGAACGTCTCGACTACCTGGTGGCACAAAATCCCGGCTTGGACCTGGTACCCGTTCCGGGCGATGTTGCCAGCATTGAAACCGTCGCGGTGGCCGTTGCTGCTGCTGGGCAGGTGGACGGGTTGGCGAACATCGCCGGTGCCGTCGATAACTTCGCCCCTATTCACGCCATCGACGATGAGCTGTGGGAACGAGTCTTTCAAGTGAACGTCACAGCTCCGATGCACCTCACCCGCGCAGTTCTGCCGATGATGTTTGCTGCTGGGCGCGGGTCCGTCGTTTACATCGCTTCCGAGCCGGGGTTGATTGAATCCTCGGCGGGGGCTGCCTACACCGCCTCGAAATATGCTGTGCTCGGGTTGACCAGAAACTCGGCCTTGGCTTTTGGCGGCCAGGGCTTGCGCTTCAACGCCGTATCCCCCAGTCCCTCCCTGCCGGACGCTTCTTTGCTGCGCTCACATGGCATCCTGAAAGGACTTCGTACACCAAGGATGCTGACTCCGTCGCTGCCTCCAACCGCTGTGCAGGTTGCCGAGCACATCAGCTTCCTACTCAGTGACGAAAGCTGTGAGATAAATGGAGCCCTTATTGGCACCGATGGCACCTGGAGAAAGATTTAGAGGAGGCGCTGGCGGTCGGAGACCACCGGCCCAGAACAAGGTAGGGCCTCAACGTAACAGGGGTAAGGGAACACTGCTTGCGCAGCTACAGGGCGAAAATAGTGCAGTTGAGCACGTGTTCCTCCCCGGGTAGAAGTCGGATTAGGTCCTTTCCGCTGTTGAAGGCATTCGGGGGGCAGCTCATTGGTTCTACAGCCAGACCCAACCGGGTGGACAGGGGTGGTGTACGGTCGGCCGTGTGCAGTTGAAGCCACGGGCAGCTGCGGTCCCAGGACATTCCCACCCCAACACCGGTAGGATCCCAGAGCGTCAGCCCGGCGCGGCCGGAATCGTCGAAGTGAAGTCCCGTAAATGCGTGGTCCATGACCGTCGAACCGATGGGCCGGGGATCGCCATAGTCGAAGGCATGGCCGTGCACGGCGCGCTCCCCGGTCGGTAGCAGCCGGTCTGCGGTGACGTCGAGGAACCGCTCAGCACCAAACTGCAGAATCCACTGGTCCAAGGGAGACGGTCCGGCGACCAGATATGGGTGGGGACATGCGCCGTATGGAGCCGCGGATGTACCCGTGTTTTTGGCGGTCAAGGCGATCTTAAGGCCCTCAGGTGTCAGCTGGTACTCGGCAGTCAACTGCAGGCTGAACGGATATCCCTTAGAGGCAGAAACAGTCGTGGCGAGAATCACCGCCATGTCCTCGTGGAGCACCGGCTTCCACGCCCTGTCGAACACCAGGCCGTGCAGGGCGTTGCCGCGGGCCTCCTCGTTACGCGGCAGTTCCAGGGCGGTGCCGTCAAAGGTGTAGCGCCCGTCCGCAATGCGGTTTGGCCAGGGCGATGCGATGATTCCCCTATAGTCCGGAGTTGGATGTCCCGTGCGGGAGGGAAGGACCAACTCCCTTCCGCTGAACCGCAGGTTCAGCAGCGTGGCTCCTGCTGCACTCACGGTGGCAGTGTAGCTGCCGGATCTGATCGCGTACTCGTTTACCGTTGCGTCCGACATATACATCAGGCGTCAACGCGTGCATAGCCGCGGTACCTGGAGAGCACCTGCGCAGTGTCTGCAACTGCGCTACGTTCGACAACCTTCAGTGGCCAGTCAGGAGAGCTCCCCGTTAGGGCTGCGGCAGCCTGGCGCGCCGCCCCGACGGCGACGTATTCGCCGGGCTGGGGGATGGTGATACCCATACCCAATAGCTGAACTGCAGCTTCCTGGAGGGCTGTCCACCAGTGATCGGGGTGGACCTCCGTGCCCTCAGGGTGGGGCGCCCGGCCTTGACGGACCAAGGCGCCGGTGGCGGAGTCGCGGATGACCACTTTGCACGACTGGGTGGAGCTGTCGATCCCGGCTACGAGAGGCATGCGTTTTGTTCCTTTGGCGAACCGGCACCGGGCCCTGCAAGCAGACCTTGCGGAGCCCGGTGTCGGGACTGTGGTGGGTGGGTGTGGCCTAGCGGGAGCCGAGCAAGTGCTCGATGGCCAGCTGGTTGAGTCGGACGAAGGCGAAGGAGCGCTCGGCGGCCTTGTCGGCGTCGAACGTTTCGAACGCGCTGGCGTCAGCGAGCAGGTCAGCGGTGCTCTCGCCGGCATTCAAGGTGGGCTCACCCAATTCGAAGACACCTGAGGCGGCAAGGGCTTCCTGGACTTCCGGATCTGCCCGGAAGGCCAGGGCGCGTTCCTTCAGCAGGAGGTACATGGACATGTTGGACTTGGCTGATTCCCAGACGCCGTCGTAGCCGTCCGTGCGGGATGGCTTGTAGTCGAAGTGCCGGGGGCCGTCGTACTTGGGTCCGCCGTTGGGGAAGCCGTTCTCCAGGAGGTCCACGGTGAAGAAGGCGCTGGTCAGGTCGCCGTGGCCGAAGACGAGGTCCTGGTCGTACTTGATGCCGCGCTGGCCGTTGAGGTCGATGTGGAAGAGCTTGCCCGCCCACAGTGCCTGGGCAATGCCGTGGGTGAAGTTCAGCCCGGCCATCTGTTCGTGGCCCGTCTCCGGGTTCAGGCCCACAATGTCGCCATGCTCCAGTTGGGCGATGAACGCCAGGCCGTGGCCGACGGTGGGGAGGAAGATGTCACCGCGCGGTTCGTTCGGCTTGGGTTCCAGCGCGATCCGGAGGCCGTAGCCCTTCTCCTTGATGTAGCCGGCCGCGGTGTCCACGCCTTCCTTCATGCGGTCCAGGGCCGCCGAGAGGTCCTTGGATCCGTCATATTCGCTGCCTTCGCGGCCGCCCCACATGACGAAGGTTTCCGCACCAAGCTCGGCGGCGAGGTCGATGTTGCGCAGGATCTTGCTCAGGGCGAAGCGGCGGATCGAGCGGTCGTTCGAGGTGAAGCCGCCGTCCTTGAAAACAGGGTGGCTGAACAGATTGGTGGTGACCATGGGCGTCTTCAGGCCGGTCTCAGCCAAAGCCGCCTTGAAGTTCTTGAGGATGAGGTCCCGTTCGGAGGCCGAGGCATCAAACGGAATCAGGTCGTTGTCGTGGAACGTGATGCCGTAGGCGCCAAGCTCACTGAGCTTGTGTACTGCCTCCACCGGGTCCAAGGCCGGGCGGGTCGCTACACCAAAGGGATCGGCGCCGGTCCAACCGACAGTCCAGAGTCCAAAGGTGAAGCGGTCCTGGGGTGTGGGGGAGGTAGTCATATTGCGTCCTTGGAGTAAAGGGGGCTGCTGCGGCAGCAAAATAGTTTATGACCTGAACTATATTGATGACCCGTGTTAGGGTCAATGTCAGTCCGGGCACGCGTGGAGGAGTCAACTGGCGATGACATCAATGGATGCTGGTATCCGGGGCGCTGGCCGGGCTGGACATATCGAGGCTGTACGGGTGGATCTCGGCGCGGGTGCTTGGCAGTATGGCTGAAACCTGACCTGCCAGTCGTCGCAGCCGCATTCAGATTCCCGCGCTGGCCGGGCTGGCAAAGGCCTCCATTTCAGGCCTTGCGCTCGGCCAAATCTCAAATGGCCTTATCGCTGAGGTGAGCTAAATCAACAGTCGCAGGGCCGGCCGAGAGTGGAGCTGGAGTTGAAACCCAACAAAGCCGTCCACGGCGCAGAAATTAACGTTGACTACCTCAAGTTAGTGTCGTCAGTCTGGCCGGGACCCTGTTCTTGCGTAAGGTCCGAGGACGCGAGAACCCGGGTCTGGCCCTCTGAAATGAGGCCAATGCCGCAGCCCCGGCCGAAAAGGGCCATCAATCCGACATCCATTCAATGTTCGTTTTAGGTGGGGTGGGTATCGGCGGCGGTCTCGTTATCTGCCGTGAATTTCTCAGCGCTGATCGCCACGCCGGCGGGGTGGGTCACGTAGGGATTGATTTTTCTGACTGCCTGGTGCGGTGGGAGGGGATCCCTGTAAAGGATGACCGGACGGGACGCCATCGCCCACGTCGCCAGCTCGCGTGACATGCAGCCCGATGCAGCCGCTCATTGACTTTGTCCGTACTACTGGGGTTACTGCTGAAGGGGTGAGGTGCGGGCCCTGTCGGTGGTTGAACGGCAGCTTCCTGTCATGGCTTGACCGGGGCATCCTCGGCGCGGGTCGCACTTGCACGTTGGTGATCCTAGGCGGGCACCTCGCCGTTCTTGATCCCTTGCTGAGAATTCATTTCGGGAACGTGCTGGTATCGGCATTGGGGAGTACAGGGGCTTTGTTGGGTTCGGCAGCCTGGCGCTTAGGTCAGCGTGGAGGTGCCGCATACCCTGCTGCGGTAATCTCCGGGCATTCTTTCGAGTGATGATCAAGACGGTGACGCCAGATTTTCTTGGCGCCACCGTCTTTAGAGCGATTCGGTCAGAAGCTAAGGCCGGGGTGCGTTAGCTGGTTCACCAAGGCTTTCGCAACTGCTGCATGGCCGGCTTCGTTCGGGTGCATCATGACGAAACCCTTGGAGAAGTCATACCCTGTGACCCACGGATCAGTTGAGCACGCATCGTGGCCCTGGCTGTCCTTGGATACGGCGACGAGTTCGGCTCCAGTCTGCTGCGCGGCGTGCTTCGTGGCAAGGCTCATTCCGCGGGCCACATTCAAAAGGAACTTCTGACGCTGTTGAGGAATGGGCACAGCAGGACAGGGCATCCCATTGTCGGGGAGAACGGACAGGTAATCCACAAGGACGACCCGCGCGCGTGGAGCCTTCTTCTGGACAGCGTCCACGGTCGCGGTCAGGGCATCCTGGATGCCAGCAAGGCGGGCTTGCACTACTGCATCCGTCACGGGAGTGCACAAACCGTACACCTTCAGCTGGTTGCTGATCACGCTCTGAGGATTTGCGGCGAGGTCGCCTAGGCAGGCTTCGGCCATCAAGTTGCCAACGTAGTTAACATCGTTGCCGCCAACGGTGATGGTCACCAGATCTGTGTCAGCGGTGACGGCGTTAATCTGCAGCTCGCCGGTTTGGCTGGAGCCGTTCCAGCTCCAGATCTGCTGGGGCGTAGCCGCGATATTTGGAATAGACGCACCTCCGCATGTCGCGTTAGTCAGGTTTAAGTGAAGCTGCTCAGCCACGAGATATGGATAGGCGATAGTGGTCCGTCCGCATCGCCCACCAGAATCCGCGGGATCCGCAGGTCCCAGGCTCCCGCCGGCCGCGTAGGAGCTGCCAAGCGCAACATAGCGGGCAGTCGGCTCAGGCGCAGGGAGGGGCGCGGCGTTGGCAGGCAGGGGTGCGCAGAAAGTGGTCAGGGCGGTGACGGCGCAGGCGGCGGCCACCTTGCGGACAGCACCGAGGCGTGCAGGCATAGATCTATCTCCTTGGGATTGCCGAGCTCCAGTCGCTACTTCGCGATCTTAATTGTTCCCGGGTGGGGAAAATTTAGCTCGCTGTTGGGGCATCGTCAAGGGCCTGGGGGGTAGGTAAGCATCAGCACTGGACCTGGCGGCGCTGAGAGGGCAGGAACTATCACCGCAGGAAGCGGGTGCACTTTTTATCACCTGGCTATTGCTTTTTTCCCGCAGCGGGAATATTGTTTTGCGAATGCTTCCGCGGGTAGATGTCCGCGGCGATCAACGAAGGAGTTGTACATGGGACCTGTGAATGCAGCCCAAGGAGCGGCCGGTGCTCCGTCTGTGGAGCCAGGGTCGGCGAAGGATGATTTGTCACCCGTCTATGAACCGAAAACGCGGCCTTACCGCCGCTATGTCAGCACGTACGCACTGGCAAGCGTAGCCTTTTCACTGCTGTGGGGTGCGGTGCTGACAGTCTTACTCCCGCTGCAGGTTCAAAACCTGGAGTTCGCCCGGATCTTCGGGCCCGACAGTGGTGTTGACCTGACCGCACTGAATAATTTGAGTGGCCAAGTTGCTTCCGGCGCCGTAACGCCGTCCGCAGAGCAGCAGCAGCAGCTGGATCTCCTGGCGCAGTTCAACTCTTCAAGGGCTGCCGGTCTGTCGTTGGTGACTTCGGTAGGTGTGGTCGTGGGCATGGTCTTGTCCCCGATCATCGGGACGCTTTCGGACCTGACCCGGACAAAGTGGGGCCGGCGCGCCCCCTATATCGCTGCCGGTGCTGTCGTAGGAGCTGCCGGCATCACGCTGATGCCGCTGGCGCCGAACCTGTTTCTCCTGGTGCTTGCCTGGTCTGTCATTCAAGTCGCCGGTAATGCCCAGGGTCCCCTCGTGGCCACGGTAGCGGACCGGGTGCCCAAAGAGCGGCTAGGGTCTGTATCCGCGGTCACGGGAGTGGTGGTGTACTTCGCGGCAATCCTCGGCGCGGTGGTGGCCGGAATGCTTTTTGCTGCCATCGGCCTTGCCAGCTACTACCCGTTCGCCGTGACGCTTCTGCTGCTCACCATCCCGCTGCTCTTCCTTGCCCGGGACCGGTCATCCAAGCACCTGCCCCGCGGAGGAATCCGGATTGGCACCATCTTTGCTTCGTTCGTCGTCGCCCTGCGCGACCGGGACTACCGGTGGGCCTGGATCTCGAAGGTCTTGCTCTGGACCGGGTTCGGCATCGGCACCACCTACAGCATTTACATGCTCCAGAGCTACATCACCCCAGCCCTCAGCGCGGCAGAAGCCGCACAGATGAGCCCCCTCCTGCAGGTGGTCGCACTACCGGCCACGATGCTCGGAATGGCCGTTTCCGGGAAGCTCTCCGACAAATTGCAACGTCGGAAGCCTTTCGTGATCGCAGCGGCCGTCATCATCGCACTGGGCTTCATCGTTCCCTGGATTTCGCCTTCTCTTCCTGCCATGTTCATACAGGCCGGACTGGGCGGACTCGGCCTTGGCGTGTTCCTCGTCGTTGACCAGGCCCTGTTCATCGACCTGCTCCCCGACCCCGAGGCAGCAGGCCGCGACCTCGGAATGTCCTCAGTCGGACAGAACCTCGGCAACGCCATCGCCCCGGTCATCGCCGGCACCGCAGTCGCCGTCGTCGGAGGCTCCTACGGCGTCGTCTGGCCAATCGCCTTCATCATCGTCATCATCTCTGGCCTCCTGGTCTTGCCAATCCGCCGCGCCCGCTAGAGACCACCCCTGCTCCGGCCGTCACCCCCAACATGACGGCCGGAGGCAGTCTCCCAAACAACCTAAACGTCACGTCCCCCGCCCACCGTAGAGCGCCCACCAGGGCCCCTTCGGATGAAGGCCCTGCCATCTCCCGTCATCACCAGAAGGACCCGCATCATGCCAGTCACTCAAACCAATAGCTTCAACGAAGCGGTCAACAGCATCCGCCAAGGAGCTGACCTGGAAATGGCAACAGAGCAGCTTCTCGGTCGGCTCACACGGGATGAGAAGCTGTGGCTGCTCGATGGTGACTCAGATTTTTGGGTCGGGATCGCAGAGATGAGCGCCGGCTACAACCTGAAACCCATCGTGATGGGCGAAATCAAACGTCTTGGCATTCCCGGTCTGCGTTTCAGTGATGGTCCCCGTGGAGTAGTGATGGGTGCCTCCACGGCGTTTCCCGTTTCTATGGCGCGCGGTGCTACATGGGATGTTGAGATGGAAGAGCGCATCGGCATCGCCATCGGCCGTGAACTGCGAGCTCAGGGAGGGAACTTTTTCGGTGGTGTATGCATCAATCTTCCAAGACATCCCGCGTGGGGCCGGGCACAGGAAACCTACGGCGAGGATCCGTATATCCTGGGCGAGTTTGGCGCAGCACTCGTCCGTGGCGTCCAACGCAACGCCATGGCCGTCGCTAAGCACTACGCCCTCAACTCCATGGAGAATGCACGCTTCAAAGTCGACGTGCTGGCCGACGAACGAACGCTCCACGAGGCGTTCCTCCCACACTTCCGCCGGGTCGTCGAGGAAGGTGTGGACGGCATCATGACGTCCTACAACTCCGTCAACGGCGAATGGGCCGGCCAGAACGAAACCCTCCTTGAGGGGACCCTCCGGAATGAATGGGAATTCGAAGGCGTCACGATCACCGACTTCGTGTCCGGATTCCGGGACGCCGGATTGTCGCTGCGCGCAGGGCTCGACGTTGAAGCGCCCATGCGTCAGCAGCGGGCCCAGCAATTACCCGCAGACCTTGAATCCGGCCGGGTGACTTGGGAGCACGTCGACCGGGCAGCAAAGCGGGTCCTGCGCACCCAGCTTCGACACTATGCCTCCGCCCGTGAGGAAGAGCCCGCAAAGGAAGTCATTTTCTGCAGCGAGCACCGGAACCTGGCAAGGGAAGCAGCGGCCACGTCCATGGTCCTGCTGAAAAACGATGCAGTTGAAGGGGCCGCGGTGTTGCCCCTCAATCCAGAGAAGACGAATTCGGTCGCGCTGATCGGCAGGCTGGCCAATCTACCCAACACCGGCGACCACGGATCATCATCTGTCCGCTCCCCGGAGGTAGTTACTGCATTCGAAGGACTCCGGAACAACGTTCCAGAAGCACAGCTCTTCACGTCATTCGAAGACGACCCCCAAGCGGCCGCCGCGACAGCGAAAAGGGCGGAGGTGGCAATCGTCATCGTCGGCTACACCGCAGAAGACGAAGGCGAATACATCGGCGGGGATAGCATGCTGGACCCGGACATTCTTGCCCTGTTCCCTCCCTTCCCTGAAGGCATGGACCCGAGCAACCTCATGGGAGCCGCAGGCGCCATGGGCAGCACCGTTGGCGGCGACCGGGCAAGCCTGCGGCTAAGGCCCGTGGATGAGGAAATCATCAGGGCAACCGCGGCTGCCAACCCAAAAACCGTGGTCGTTGTCGTCACCGCAGGAGCCGTCATCACAGAATCCTGGCGTGACGCCGTCCCGGCGATGCTCGTGGGATGGTACTCAGGATCCGAGGGGGGGAATGCCCTCGCAGATGTCCTCTACGGGAAAGTCGATGCAAGGGGGCGGCTTCCCTACTCCATCCCAACAACGGAGGAGCACTTGCCCTATTTCGACCGGGATGCCACCAGTATCACATACGACCGCTGGTTCGGGCAGCGCCTCTTGGACCGCGATGGCTACAACCCTGCTTTCCCACTTGGATACGGGCTCTCCTACACCACCTTCGACATCAGCGACCTGACCCTCACGCAGATCGCCGGGGAGAGCCTGAAGGTGACAACACAGATCACCAACACAGGAGAACGCGCAGGCCGTCACGTCGTACAGCTCTATGGGTCGATCGAGGCAGAAGAGTTTCCCCGGCGTGTTTTGTTGGGTTTCAAGCCCGTGAACCTGGCGCCAGGGGAGACAAAGACGATGGAGGTGACCGGTTCTCTTCGCCCACTGCAACGCCGCAGCGACGGGCGGTTCGAGTGGGCTGCCACGGAGGCGGTCCTGGAAGCGGGCGCCTACTCCGGTGATCCAAAAGCGTCGGTTACAAGCCTTCGCCTGCCTTAGACCCGGGATGGGCCGCCGGGGGTGCACTCAAGATAGGCGCGTACGAAGCCCATATCCCTCCGCTCGACTCGTCCCCGTCGACGCAGTACAAGCACGGAACCGTAATAACCAGGTGCGCATAACCGGATGCGAGATCTACTGGTGCTTTTTTCCCCGATCGGGAATAATGTTTTTGGGCGCTTCGATCTACGACCCGGTTCCGCGGGTGAGACATCGAACAAGCGGCAAATAGGGATAGGGACCCTCCTTGAGATTGGAGTGTCTCGCACCATTGTTAGCGCTAACCAAATCCAACCCGCATCCCTCTGGCATGCCTAGGCTGCCCCCACATGTCGAGAAACTATCTGGCCTGAGCCAGCAAGAGAAGGATTACTGTGAATTTTTCCGGTACGTCGTTTGCAGTCGATGCCATTCGTTCCGGACGCGCTCGTCTGGGGATTGAACTAGGCTCAACTCGCATAAAGGCTTGCCTCATAGGGGATGATCCCCGGCACGTGCTCGCCTTGGGGAGCTTCAGCTGGGAAAGCAGCTTCCAAAACGGGGTGTGGACCTACTCGCTGACCGACGTCTGGACTGGAATCCAGAAAGCCTATGCAGATCTCGTTGCGAACTGCGAAGAGCGCTATGGGGTGCAACCGCGCATTCTTCAAGCGATTGGTGTTTCCGCCATGATGCACGGCTATCTGGTCTTCGATTGCGATGAACAACAACTCGTGCCATTCAGGACCTGGCGGAACACCACTACGGGCTCGGCAGCTGCCGAGCTTACAGAGGTATTCGACCTCAACATCCCCCTCCGCTGGTCGATCGCCCACCTGCACCAGGCGCTGAGGGACGGTGAAAACCATGTTCCACGCATTGATTTCATGACCACCCTTGCCGGTTATGTTCATTGGCGTCTCACGGGAAGGAAAGTAACCGGAATCGGTGATGCTTCTGGCATGTTCCCGATCGATTCGGCCAGTCATACCTACGACTCGGACCTTTTGGCCCGTTACAACGCACTTGTAGCTGATGCCGTTCCCGCGCTCGACCTCAGGCAGGTGCTCCCCGAAGTGTTGGTGGCTGGTGAGCGCGCCGGCACCCTGACGGGGCCTGGCGCTGCGTTGCTTGACCCCTCAGGTGGCCTGCAGCCCGGGGCGGTTTTCTGCCCGCCAGAAGGTGATGCCGGTACTGGAATGGTTGCCACATGCTCTGTAGCCCCCCGGACGGGCAATGTCAGTGTGGGCACGAGCATCTTCGCCATGGTTGTCCTTGAAAGGCCGTTGGCGCAGGTCCGTCACGAGCTCGATCTCGTAACGACTCCGGCGGGCGTTCCCGTTGCAATGGTTCACTGCAATAACGGCGCAAGTGAACTTGCAGCCTGGGTACAGGTCTTCGCCCAATTCGCGCTTAAATCAGGCTGCACTATCGACCAGGACTCCGTGTTCACCGCCCTCCTTCAAGAAGCGCTGGAAGGCGACCCGGATGCAGGCGGATTAATCGCGTACAACTATGTTGCCGGTGAACCTCTTGCTGGTGTGCGCGACGGTCGCCCACTCTTTGTACGAGCACCTGACAGTACGTTCACTCTTGCAAACTTTATGCGCTCCCAGCTGTACGGCGTGTTCGCAACCCTTATGCTCGGGATGCGCGTCCTTGCCGCCCAAGGGGTAGTCGTCGATCGGATGTTCGCGCACGGCGGCATGTTCCGAACCGCTGGAATTGCTCAACGCTTTCTAGCTGGTGCCCTAAACGCACCCGTTTCCGTCGCAGAGTCCGCTTCCGAGGGGGGCGCCTGGGGCATCGCCGTGCTTGCGGCCTTCGCCACCCACTCCTCGAAAGACCTCAATGAATTTTTGCGAGACCACGCTTTCGGTGGCGCCGCCTTCGAAACAACTAACCCTGACCCTTCCGACGCAATGGGGTTCTCGGCTTTCTTGGACCGATATGCCGATGGACTCGCCGTGCAACGCACGGCCGTTGAGTCAATCCCTCTAAAAGGAAAGCACCTGTGAGCTCGAACACAACCTATCAGCCATTCAGTCAAGTGTCTTACGAGATAAAGGAGGCCATTACTGGAGTTCGAACCGACGTCGCCGAACTCCATGCGGAACTCGTGCGTTACAACCTGGTGGTGTGGACTGGAGGCAATGTCTCCGGCCGGGTTCCGGGAACTGATTTCTTTGTGATCAAACCCAGCGGTGTCCTCTACGACGAACTGACCGCAGACAATATGATTCTTTGCACCCTCGATGGCCGGGTCGTCCCTGACTCACCCGGTTCAGAAAGGGCACCTTCAAGCGATACTGCTGCGCACGCTTACGTTTACCGCCACATGCCTGAGGTCGGGGGAGTGGTACACACTCACTCCCCGTATGCCGTGGCCTGGGCGGCGCACGGTGAACCCATACCCTGCGTAACAACAGCGATGGCAGACGAGTTCGGCGGCGAGATTCCTATCGGCCCGTTCGCAATCATCGGCGACGACTCCATTGGGCGCGGAATCGTCAATACCCTCAAGGGCCACCGCTCCCGTGCCGTACTGATGAAGAACCACGGCCCCTTTACCATCGGCAAGGATGCCAAGGACGCTGTCAAGGCAGCTGTCATGGTTGAAGACGTAGCCCGGTCCGTCCTGTTCTCTCGACAGTTAGGAGAACCGCACCTTATCGCCCCCGCAGCGGTTGATGCCCTGTTTAGCCGCTACCAGAACGTCTACGGGCAAGAACCCAAGGGGGCACTGAGTTGAAAAAGCCCGTTATCCAAGATCTTGACGGCTCATCAACGCTGCCGCCGGTGTCCGAGCACGACACACTGGCTTGGTGACTCATGGGAAGGACCACTGAAAGGCGGGCACCAAGGCTGAAGGACGTGGCGGCCTTAGCCGGCGTTTCACATCAAACGGTTTCCAGAGTCATCAACGATCACCCGAACGTCCGCACGGAGACAAGAGAAATCGTCAGGGCGGCGATCTCCCAGCTGGGGTATCGGCCCAACACAGCTGCCAGGAGCTTGGTCACCCGCCGTTCGCGAAGGATCGGCGTACTCGCAAGTGAATTGTCCCAGTACGGTCCAGCCAACACGCTGATGGGCATCGAACAGGCAGCCAAGGAAGCTGGCTATTCCGTGAGCGTCGCTGCGCTGCGCGAAGTAAGCAGGACGAGGATTTGGGAAGCCATGAACCATTTATTCGACCAACCAGTTGACGGCATAGCCGTGGTCGTACCCCATGAGGACGCGTTTTTAGCGTTGAACGATATGAAGCTGGCCGTGCCTGTCGTAACCGTCGGATCCCCAGCCAACAAGAACTTCAGCGGGACACTAGTTGACCAGCGCCAGGGCGCACGTCTCGCAGTCCAACATCTTCTCCAGCAAGGCCACCGCTCAATAGCTCACCTTTCAGGCCCTCCCGGATGGTCAGATAGTTCCGAACGTCGGGAAGGCTGGCGAGAAGCCTTACGCGACGCCGTCCTCCCCGATGAACATATGTTCACAGGTGACTGGGGCGCCGCCAGCGGATACACCATCGGCAACGAAATCGCGCGGGACCAGCGGATATCAGCTGTGTTCGTCGCCAACGACCAAATGGCCTTGGGAGTCCTGAGGGCCTTTGCTGAAGCAGGGATACGGGTACCGGAAGACGTCAGCGTTGTCGGCTTCGACGATCAGCCGGAGAGTGCCTACTTCACCCCGCCTCTGACAACGGTGCGACAGAATTTCGAAGAGCTGGGCCGCAAATCCGTTGACTCAATACTTCAAGAACTCGATTCTGGAATGCCGGCGCGCACAACGGTTATCACCCCAGCCGTTCAAATTCGCGCAAGTACGGCACATCACCACGCCGGCACCCCCACGTATCGTACCCACACGCCCCAGACTGTCGACAGTCTGGACAAGCCCCTAAAGATCCGGAGCACTGCGGATCGGAACTTGGGTTAGTCATCGCTCACCGGCCGCCGCTACTTGGGCCACTATCCATTATCAAATTTCAATTGGAGAACCTCATGAGTACCGCAATATCCAGTTCCCACCACGGTTACGAGGTCTGGTTCCTCACCGGTAGCCAGCACCTCTACGGCGAGGACGTCCTCAAGCAGGTCGCAGCGCAGTCGCAGGAGATTGCCAACGCCCTGAACGCCAGCAGCGACGTCCCGGTCAAGCTCGTCTGGAAGCCGGTCCTCACCGATTCCGACGCCATCCGCCGCACGGCGTTGGAAGCGAACTCGGATGATTCCGTGATTGGTGTGACGGCGTGGATGCACACGTTCAGCCCGGCCAAGATGTGGATCCAAGGCCTGGACGCGCTCCGCAAGCCGCTGCTGCACCTGCACACCCAAGCCAACCGCGACCTTCCGTGGGCTGACATCGACTTTGACTTCATGAACCTGAACCAGGCAGCCCACGGCGACCGCGAGTTCGGGTACATCCAGTCGCGCCTGGGCGTGCCGCGGAAGACCGTCGTCGGGCATGTCAGCAACCCCGAGGTCGCCCGTCAGGTGGGCGCCTGGCAGCGCGCCTCGGCCGGCTGGGCCGCCGTCCGGACCCTGAAGCTGACCCGTTTCGGCGACAACATGCGCAACGTCGCGGTCACTGAAGGCGACAAGACCGAAGCCGAGCTGCGCTTCGGCGTCTCGGTGAACACCTGGTCCGTGAACGAACTCGCCGAGGCAGTCCACGGCGCCGCAGAGTCCGACGTCGACGCTCTGGTTGCCGAGTACGAGCGCCTCTACGAAGTGGCTGATGAGCTGAAGGCCGGCGCCGCCCGCCACGAGTCGCTGCGGTACAGCGCCAAGATCGAACTGGGGCTTCGCAGCTTCCTCGAAGCCAACGGTTCAGCAGCGTTCACCACCTCCTTCGAGGACCTGGGCGAGCTGCGCCAGCTCCCCGGCATGGCTGTCCAGCGCCTCATGGCCGATGGTTACGGCTTCGGCGCCGAGGGTGACTGGAAGACCGCAATCCTGGTCCGCGCCGCCAAGGTGATGGGTGGGGACCTGCCCGGCGGCGCGTCGCTCATGGAGGACTACACGTACCACCTTGAGCCCGGCAGCGAAAAGATCCTGGGTGCGCACATGCTGGAGGTCTGCCCTTCACTGACCGCCAAAAAGCCGCGCGTGGAGATCCACCCGCTGGGCATCGGCGGCAAGGAAGACCCCGTCCGCATGGTGTTCGACACGGACGCCGGCCCCGGCATCGTCGTCGCCCTGTCCGACATGCGCGATCGGTTCCGCCTGGTCGCTAACGTCGTGGACGTCGTGGACCTTGACCAGCCGCTGCCTAACCTGCCGGTGGCCCGCGCCCTGTGGGAACCGAAGCCCGACTTCGCCACCTCAGCCGCCGCGTGGCTCACCGCCGGTGCCGCGCACCACACGGTATTGTCCACCCAGGTGGGCCTGGACGTGTTCGAGGACTTCGCCGAAATCGCCAAGACCGAACTCCTGACCATCGATGAGGGCACCACCATCAAACAGTTCAAGAAGGAACTCAACTGGAACGCCGCGTACTACAAGCTGGCCGGCGGAATCTGACGAATGTTTGAGCCCGCCGGACTCACGGTTATCCAGAGACGTACGACCCGCAGGTCGACTACCCGGATTTTGTATTCGTGCTGCCCGTGCTGCTATCGCCGACCCACGAGCGGGGAGGCATGCCTTGGGCATGCCTCCCCGGCGGTTCCGGCAACGGTGAACAAATCGCAGCCAACAAAAGTGAGGGGCATCCGTGCGGCACTTGTGCGGAACCATTCGACGGCTGTCTCGCCAGGAAATAAAAAGACGCCAACGTCATCGGCTCGGGAGCAGGGCACCGCTCCGCGCAAGAAACGTTCGACCTCATGGAGACCTTTTTTCAAACGTCTTTCCAGTCCCAATGACAGGCCCGTTCGACGTATCACCAAGGTCGTCCACTTCGAGAACACCGGCACCGTTATGGGGTAGAAGTGTGCGGAACGCCGTGCCTGGCAGTGCAGGTCTTGCCCGACGGCGCAGGCCCGCCTCCAGCGCATCTCGGGACTAGGATCTCGTGCCTAAGGCCACTAAGACTGCTTCGACTGCTTAATCAGTTCACCCACCATATCGAGGGATTATGAAACGCACATCGTTCAATACTGGCTGGCTCGTTTCCGGCATTGCCGGATCAAAGGAGTCCACAGCTGTAACACTTCCGCACGACGCGATGCTGTACGAGAGACGCGACCCGGCGACCGCCAACGGCTACCACACAGGCTTCTACCCGGGTGGTGTGTACAGGTACAGCAATACGTTTTTCGCACCCAAAGCATGGCACGGGCAACACGTCGTCATGGAGTTTGAAGGTGTCTACATGCGCTCCGAGGTATACCTCAACGGCGTGCTCATCGGTGGCCGCCCCTCGGGCTACGCAGAGTTCCGGGTCACACTTGATGACAACCTGAAGTACGGGGAAGAGAACCTCCTTGAGGTAGTAGCCAACAACCCTTCCGGCCCCAATTCGCGCTGGTACTCCGGAAGCGGGATCTATCGTCCAGTCAGTCTCCTTGTTGGTCCCCCGTTGCACATTGATCCGGCTGGCGTCCGCCTCAGGACGGTTGGTCTCAATGGCACGACGGCTAAGCTGAATGCCCGCGCAACCGTCGTCAATGATGACACCGGGCCGCGAACTTCCGTATTGAGACTAAGACTCACAGGCCCGGACGGACAGGAGCATTCGGTATCTTCCCGAGAGCTTGTGGTTCAAGCGGGAACATGCGCCGTCCACGATGTCGACTTTGTCCTCGACGGTGCACACCTGTGGTCACCGGACCAACCCCACCTTTACGATGTCTACGCTGAGCTCTCCAACGGCGACAGTGTTCTGGACGCGGTTGGGGATACATTTGGCATCCGGCTTGTGACGGTTGACGCAGAACGCGGGCTGCAGATCAACGGCATAACGACAAAATTGCGCGGTGGATGTATACACCACGACAACGGTGTCATCGGGGCCCACACATTGGATGCTGCCGAAGAGCGGCGTATTCGCATCCTGCGAGACGCCGGATATAACGCAATCCGAAGTGCTCACAACGCGGTATCACGGGCTACTCTCCGAGCGTGCGACAAACTGGGCATGCTCGTGATGGATGAACTCGGTGATGAATGGTGGAGGCCCAAGTCCCGAGACGGTTTCTCGCAGCACTTTCTTGAGTGGTGGCAGCGTGACCTGGACGCGTTGATAGACAAGGACTATAACCATCCCTCAGTCATCATGTACTCGATCGGCAATGAAATTGGGGAGGTCTCCACGGACCAGGGAAAGGCGCTCGGCTACCAAATCGCTGCCCATGCCCGAGCGGCGGATCCGGGCCGCTATGTCACCAATGGAGTGAACGTCTTCCTCAGCTTTATCGCCCCGAAGGATGAGCCCAAAGCGGAACTCAAAAAAACTGAGAGTGATAAGAAGGGCGATAACCCCGAAAAGACAATCGCTTTGCTCAACTTTCTGATGGGTGCCTTCGAGAAGCTCACTCCGCTGTTACTCAGACTCCCACAGGCCGAGAAGCGGACGAAAGACGCACAGTTCGCCCTTGACGTCGCTGGATACAATTATGGCCACGACCGGTGGGCCCGGGATAGCAAGCGATATCCCGATCGAGTCATTGTCGGTACGGAGACCTTTCCCACCACAACCCCAGCGTTGTGGCGTCTGATCAACTCGATGCCTAACGTGATCGGCGAATTCGTGTGGACAGCCTGGGACTACATAGGGGAGGCGGGCATTGCCACCCAACAGTATGACAGTCCCCGGAGATTGTTCCAGCCGTACCCGGCACTCTTGGCCGGTGCGCCTATTATCGATATAACCGGTTACCGGCAACCATGGTCGTACTATAACCAGATCGTGTGGGGCCTCAGAAAAGGCCCGCTGATGGCAGTGCGTCCCCTAAACCATTCGGGTAAGAAGCGCGCGAAAAACAATTGGCGCCCGACCGACGCTCTACGCAGCTGGAGCTGGAGTGGGTATGAAGGAGTCGAAGCCGAAGTGGAGGTATTTGCTGACGCCTACCGCGTTGAGCTGCATTTGAACGATAAATTCATTGCTTCCAAAAAAATCCGTGAAAAGAACCTCTTTCGCGTGGCCTTCCTCCTCCCCTATACGCCTGGGAAGCTCACAGCAACTACATACGACAAAGCTGGCAATGTTACCGGCTCCGACATGCTGACTTCCGCTGGGCCTGAAACACTCCTGCGAGTACAGGCTGAAACGAGCGAGGCGACAGCAAGTGGCTCAGACCTGATCTACGTCAACGTAGAGCTCACCGACAACAATGGCGTGCTCAAACCACTCGCCGACAGGCCGGTGACAGTCAGGGTAGAGGGAGAGGGCATGCTGCTGGGCTTTGGAAGCGCCAACCCCACGACCACCGAAGAGCTGAGCTCGACAACCCACAGTACCTACCAAGGACGGGCCCAAGCGGTTATTCGCACCACAGCACGTCCGGGAGAGATCACTCTAACAGCCACCGCAGAAGGCTTGACCCAAACAACGGTCAAGATGACCACCAGTGATAAACCTGCCAATAAATCAACGGAGCTTTTACGTGGATCGGGAGGCCCGGATCGCACAAACCCGCAGCCGATATGAAGATGCCTGAGCTCCTTGAAATATAATGCTGCTAATGAATAGAGTGCATTGCTTATTGAACGGTGAAGACATCACGGCCGGACAATTCAACAGCATGAACGACGAAAAGCGGGAACTCTACCGGGATAACTTGGTGTGTATAGCCTGCGGACGGAGGGCAACCTTCCGCAGGGTCTCGGCCAAGAGAACGCCTACGTTCGCCGCCCAACACAAAGATGGCTGCATCCTTACTTCAAAAACCTGGAGTGCGTTCAGATATCTACAGTAGGCAGCAATTACCGGGGCCAGCTGCCGATCAGGTGTAAAGGATAGACTCGCAAATGAGGAAGGTGCCCACGGCAAGGAGGAATCCAACAAGGAGTCAAGCGAATCATGAGTCAGCGGGTCGGCCTCCAGAAATTCCAGCCCCAGATCTGCGGCCTATCTCACGACAGCGACCTGCTCGCCGTAACTGCATTCGGTAACGACGTCGGATGCATCGGTTCATTGTATGCAGCCGCCTTAAAGGGTTGATTGTCGACCCAGCCGGTGCTTTAGCGTTTTCAAGAGACAATCAGGACCTTGACTTTTTTTCCGGGCCGGGAATAAAGTTTGAACATGTTTGCATTTCGTAAAGAATCAGTGAACCCCATTACTCGTTTGATCCTTCGTTTCGTTTCGCGGAGCATCACCATGCGCCGTTCCCAGTTCGAAGAGCTGCCCCTCCCGCCTCGAAGAGTCCTGTTCCTAGGGGACAGCATTACTGAAGGGGGTCAGTGGAACGAATGGTTTCCCGATCTGCCAACCCTCAACCGGGGCATCGGTGGCGATGACGTACAGGGAGTCTTCACGAGGCTGAACACCGCGATCAATGACCCCATGGCTATATCCCTTTTGATTGGAACCAATGACCTGGGCGGCGCAAAGCGAAAGGTAGAAGACATTGCAGCGTCGATTCAAGAACTCGCCAATGAAATCAGGACACGCGCTCCCAAGGCTCCTTTCCTGATTAACAGTGTTATTCCGCGACACCGCAAATATCGAGAGGACATTACGGCCCTGAATTTGCGGCTCCGCGATATTGCCGCTCGGGAAGATGCGGTTTTCGTGGACCTATGGCCAGCATTGGCCGATGCCAGCGGTGCACTGCGCAAGGAATTTACCGCCGACGCCCTGCATCTGAACGGTCTGGGATACGCTGCGTGGGCCAAGGTCCTCAGAGAGCAATTTTCGACTCTAGGCCTAGTGCCGGCGACGACCCCACAACTGGAACAGGCAGGCCCGGCAAAGTAAAAGATCCTCATCTGCAATCTGATCAGGATGGATTGCACATCTCTATGACATCTGGTGGGCAAGCTCCGGAGTGCCTCCGTGCGGGGGTGTCTCCCAGTTTGCGTGCTACTTTTTCTGGCCCTGCTTTGCCAGGACGTAGTCATAAACTACTTCCTCGCCCTTACCGTCGGTTCGGGGGCGGGGATCCAGCATCAGTTCAGGCTTCACCGCCGAGGCGATGTCGTCCGCGTTGTGGGGGTCGCCGGGGAAGTACAGCTGCTGCGTGACCGGCTCGTAGCCCGGTGCGGACTACCTACGTCAACGCGCTGGTCATGACCGACAAGCTCGATATCGCCGATACGTTCCTCACCGCATTCGAAGGAGTGCACCGCGAGCGGGAAGTACCCTCCGACTTGGCCCGGGTAGCGTGGGCCAAGGGCCGGCTACTGGCCGTGCAGGGGGACCCGGACACGGCCAGGGAGTACTTCGAGGCGGCGCTGGGACACCTGCGCGGGCTCAACCGCCCCTATCTGCGCGCAAGGATCAGCTTCGCGTTCGGGCAAAGCATGCGCCGGGCCGGGAAACGACGCCTGGCCTCATCGGTGCTGCGAGCGGCCCGGGAGCTCTACGACACCCTCGGCGCGGCAACCTATGCGGAACGGTGCGACTGCGAGCTGAAGGCCACCGGCCTGGATATCGGGAACCTGCCGGACCCGGCCGACCCGGTGCTTTCTTCGGTGGAAAGCCACCATCAAAAGCTCACCGCCCAGGAACAGGCCGTGGCCGAGCTGGTGGCGGCAGGCGCAACCAACAAGGAGGCGGCCCGTACCCTGTTCCTGGCCGAAAAGACGGTGCAGTACCACCTCACGCGGCTGTACCGGAAGATGAGTATCCGGTCACGCAGCGAACTCGCGGCACGTTCCGGGCCAAGGACTGACCCGGTTACTTCACGTCCGAAGGGTGCTTTGCCAGCGGGACCACGGTGATGTCCATGTATGGAAACAGGGGAAGGCGCTGCAGGATCCCGTGCAGTTCATCGTTCGATTCGACGTCGAAGATGGAGTAGTTGGCGTACTCGCCCACCACGCGCCAGATTTCGGGCCATTTGCCGGAGCGCTGCAGTTCCTGGGAGTAGGCCTTTTCCGTGGCCTTGATCGCTGCGGCTTCTTCCGCGGGCATGCCGGCGGGCAGGTTGACGTCCATGTGGACCAGGTACTTCATGGTGACCTCTCGGTGGAATTGGAAGGGGTGGGTGTCAGTCAGTGCGGTAGTGGGCGAGTTTGTCCTCGTCCACGTCGGTGCCTGCGCCGGGACCCTCGGGAACGTGGATCCGCCCGCCGGTGATGGCCAGTGGGCGGGCGAGCAGGTCATCGGTCATGTCGAGGTAGTTGGAAAGTTCCGCCGCACGCTTGGCGGTGTGGGCGAAGGCTGCGCCGAACACGACGGAGGCCACGGTGCCTACCTGGGTGTCGATCTGGTTGCCGATGTAAACGTCGATGCCCATGCCTTCGGCCATGCCAACGATCTTTGCGGCTTCGGTGAAGCCGGACCGGGCGGTCTTGACGGACAGCAGGTTGGCCCCGCCCGTAAGGATTTCGCGGGCCGCCTCGCCGAGGTTGGCAGCGGATTCGTCCGCGGCAATGGGGATGGGCGAGTTGGTGACCAGGCGGCGGCGGCCCAGGATTTCACGGGCGTCGTCCGGTTCCTCAAGGAACTGCAAGCCGAGGTCGGCGGTGCGGCGCAGCACCTCGGCGGCCTCGTTGGCTGTCCAGCCGCGGTTGGCGTCCAAGTACAGCTCGGCGTCCCCGCCCAGGCCGTCCCGCAGCACCTTGGCGGCCTCGATGTCCAGGTTCAGCGGACGGCGGCCGGTCTTCAGCTTGAAGGTGTTGATGCCGTAGGTTTCCCGGAACTCCAGGGCCAGGGCCAGGAGTTCCTTAGCGGGTTTGAAACCGAGCATGTGGGACACGCGCAGCGAGTCGGTGTAGCCGCCGAGCAGCTTGGTCACGGGCTGCCCCAAGGTCTTGCCGATGACGTCCCAGACGGCGATGTCCACCGCCCCCTTGGCCGTCTGGTTGTGGATGGTCCGCACCATCACGGCCTGGACCTTTTCCCGGTCAAAGACGTCAAGGCCCACCAGCTGCGGGGCGAAGACATCCTGCACCACCGCGACGATGGACTTCTGCGTCTCACCGTAGGTGTACGGGCGGGGCGGGGTGTCTGCGGTTCCCACCACGCCGTCGTCGGTGTGGACGCGGACCAAGACGTGGTCGGCCTCGTGCACGGAGCCGGAGGCGAAATGGAGCGGGTGGCGGTATGGGATCGAGTAGGGGATCGCCTCGATGGCTGCGATCTTCATGAGCGGAGTAGCCTTTCATCAGCGGGAGCGGAGGTGGCGGCATCAGCGGTTGCCGTGGCCACGATGTCAAGGAAGTTGTCCAGAAGCGCGGAACGGTGGCTGCGGAGCCAGGCGACGGCGAGTTCCACCGGCGGTACATTGTCAATCTCCCGGTAGGCGACGCCTTCGAGCTGGAAGGCTCGCACGCTGGACGGCATGACGGCGATGCCGCCGCCCGCGGCCACGAACGCCAGCATGGTGGAGGTCTCACCTACCACTTGCGTGATCCGCGGCTGAAAGCCTACCTGGCGGCAGAGGTCCGAGGTGATGCGGTTTAGCACGGACTCCGGCGCGTAGGCAATGAAGTCCTGGTCCTGCAGTTCGTCCATGGCCACGGGCCGGTCCACCGCCAGGGCACTGAAGGAGGGAAGGGCGACGACGAGCGGCTCCTGGGTGACGACGCGATAGTCGATTTCCTCGGAGGCGACGGGGGGACGCAGCAGTGCCGCGTCCAGGGTTCCGTTCCGCAGCCCCGCTTCCATTGACGGCGTCAGCATCTCTCCGTTCAGCGCCAGCGACAGGCCGGGAAGGAGCTGCTTGGTGAGCCGTGCGATCCGGGGCATGACACCGTAGGTTGCCGAGCCGGAGAACCCTACCCGGAGGACGCCGGTGGCGCCCTTGCCCACCTGGTAGACATCCGCGCGGAGGGTCTCGACGTCGTTGACGATCTGGCGGCCTCGGTCCAACAGGAGCTGGCCCGCCGCCGTCAGGTCCACCCGGCGGGTGGTGCGGTTGAGGAGCTGGACACCCAGCTGGTCTTCGAGTTGGCGGATCTGCTGGGACAGCGGCGGCTGCGCCATGTGCAGGCGCTTGGCCGCCCTGCCGAAATGGCGCTCCTCCGCGACCGCGATGAAGTAGTTCAGCTGGCGGATTTCCATCCGGTGCCACCTTTCCAACGGGCCGGGGGAGGCGCGGCGCCGACCTCATTGATTCAAAGAGTAACCATAAAGAGCCATACTTAGATACTTTTTGGACGTAATCTTGTGGGGCTTCAATAATGGGCAGAGCTTCCTCCAGCCTGTGCTGGCGCGGTACCAGGATGGTGACGGCGCCGCCGAGGAGGGCCACCGCGCCGTAAATGTAGAAGGCTGTTGCCCCGCCGACCCCGCGGCTGCCAGCCAGCCGACGATGATCGGACCCATGACCCCGCCCAGCCGGCCCACGCTGGCGCACCAGGCGACGCCTGCGGCACGGGCATATGGACGCGGGACATGCCGGAGGGCAGCGCTTCCCTGGCCGGCCAGAAGCCCGCAGCCAGGCTGTCAGCATGCGCGCGCCGGGTGGCGCCGCTTCCGGCGAGATGGGCGAGGGTACACTCGTGCCGGATCCTTAGTGCTGATATGCGCTTCATGTCGCTGTCCTTGATGGGTGGGGAACTCCCTCCTTTAAGACTGGCGTCTGCGGCACGGGCAAAGGAGGGTGGGATAGCCTAGCGCTATACCTGACTTCCTGCGGGGGCCGCATTCCCCGTGGAATCCGGTCAGGGCGCGTGGTGCTTGCCACGCATCTGGCCTGCTTCCCACGCTGCGATCTGGGCGCGAGAATTGAAACCAAGTTTCCCCAGGATGTTTTCGACATGGCCGTCCACCGTGCGGGGGGAAATCACCAGAGTCTGGGCGATTGACCGGTTACTGAGGCCTTCACCCACGAGCCTGGCCACCTCACTTTCGCGGGGCGTGAGGGGTGATTTCGTTTCGTCCGGGGCTGCCGCCGACGGCGACCCGAGAGCCAGCGCGATGGCGTCCACTTTGGTGACGCGCGCGCGAGTCGCCGCAAGCTCCGCCAGTCGCCGCGGGCTCAGATGCTTTCGGACAGCCCCGCTGGCAAGCAGGGAATCGGCTTTCAGGTGTGGCCCGAAGGCGTCGATGGTGGTGCCTAGACCGGTCCAGACACCGGAAGCGGCATTCCCCAACTCCGCCGCCAGCTCAAACTGCGACTCGGACACGGCCGTCCATGACAGCAGCTCAATGGACAGGGCAGTACAGATGGCGTCCTTGAATTCCTGCTGGATATGCAGGGCTTCAAGGGTCGCCTGCCTGGCCTCTGCGTACTGTCCCAGGCGCCAATGGCACAGCCCGGAAACCCACAGCGAATAGGCATGGCTCCAGCGTTCGCCGTGGCGGCTGCTGAGCTCCATGGACTGCCGGCAGGTGGCCAACCCGTCGTTCGCATCGCCGTACGCTTGTGCGAGGGCCAGCTGGAACAGGGCCGTCAGGACGGAGGCTGTATCGCCTGCCTTTCGCTGGGCGGCGATGGCTGATTCGTAAAGGGGTACAGACTCTGCCAGGTTGCCGCTGAAATAGTGGTGAAGGGCGCGCCAGTGGGAGGCATGCGCGGCCAGGACGCCGTCGTTCAGTGCGGCAGCAGTCTCCTCACAGGCGTCAAGGTAGGCCGCGGCAGCGTCACGGTCACCCTGGATGAGGGCCACCCAGGCCGCCACCCACTGGGCAGCACCGCGCTCAGGGCTGTGATCTCCGGGTTGAGCCAGGATGCGGTCCAGCCACCGCCGTCCCACGCTGAGGAATCCTCCGGCGATCCAGTGGTACCGCAATAGGGACGCCAGTCCGGCCGCGGCGGGCTGCTCTTCCGGGCTGTTGACCGACCACTCCAAGGCGGAGATCAGGTTCGCGTGATCGTCCCGCATGGCGGCAAGCGCCCCGGCCTGTGTCGAACCACACCAGCCGGCCACCATGTCAGCGGACCTTTGAAGGTAGTAGTCGCGCTGCCGCCGCTTCAGGAGCGGATACCCGCCTCCTCTGGCCAGCAGTTCACCGCCGTATTCTCGCATGGTCATCAGCTGGCGGTAGCGGACATGCTCACCGGTGCGCTGGATGAGGACGATCGACTTGGCCACGAGCCTGTCCAGCAGGTCGATGACCTCCAACGGGTCCAGCTCGCCGAAGCCGCACACCCGTTCGGCGCTTTCCAGGTCAAAGCTTCCCGGGAACACCGACAACCGGGCCCAGAGCAACTGCTCGGCCGGGTTGCAGAGTTCGTAGCTCCAGTCCACGAGCGCCCGCAGGGTCTGCTGGCGAGGAAGCCCTGCCCGATCTCCGCCGGTGAACAGCTGGAATCTCCGCTCCAGCCGCTCCACCATCTGGGTCACCGAGAGGGAACGCAGCCGCGCCGCAGCCAGTTCGATGGCCAGCGGTATCCCGTCCAGGCTGCTACACAACTGGACCACGGCCGGGGCATTTTCAGCCGTGACGGCGAAGTCCGGAATGATGCTCCGCGCCCGGTCAATCAACAGATTCACCGCTTCGAACTGCTCCAGGCTCTCCAGGGTGTGTTCCTCGGCGGGTGACGGGACAGCCAACGGCGGAATCAGGCATATCCGTTCCCCGGCGATTCCGAGAGGTTCGCGGCTGGTGGCGATGATCCGGACCCCCTGGGCCTCCTGCAGGATCCGTGCCGTCAGTTCGGCGGCGGCTTGTAGGAGGTGTTCGCAGTTGTCCAGGACCACCAGGAGTTCACGCTCACGGAGGTAGTCCAGCAGCTTTTCGACGGCGGGACGGGCGGATTGGTCGGGCACCGAAAGGGCTCCGAGTATCACCGACGCCACGCTCGCCTCGTCCTCGAGGCTCGCCAGCCCAACGTCCCAGACTCCATCGCGAAACGCCTTCCGGGAGCGGTCCGCCAGTTCCAGTGCCAGCCTGGTTTTCCCCACTCCGCCCGGTCCTGTGAGGGTTACCAACCTGGATTCTGCCATCCGGGCCTTCGCTTCGGCGAGCTCGCGCCGCCGGCCTACGAAGCTCGTCATGGAAGACGCGCCACCGGCGCTGCGTCTCAAAATACCGTTAGTCATTTGGGGGTCCACTTCATCTATTTCGCCCGTCATACAGGGTTGGCAGCGTTCCGTGTGACTCCAAACACAATACAGGTAGTCAGGGGGGTGGTTTCCCCCGTGCCCGGGTAGGTGTCCGCAGCCATGCTGGAGCAACACCAGCTACTAGGTCCCATTCGATACAAGCAGGAGCTACTCATGGCGGATTCAAGGGAGAATCAAACTACTTCCGGCAGCAGCATGACCGAGGCTTTTCCCGGCGATGCTGTTCTCGACGTCCTCATCGTGGGGGCGGGCTTCGCCGGCCTATACGCATTGCATAAAGTCCGTGACCAGATGGGCCTCACCGTCCGTGCCTTCGACTTGGCGTCCGACGTCGGCGGCACCTGGTACTGGAACAGGTACCCGGGGGCCCGCTGCGATATCGAAAGCATCCACTACTCGTACTCTTTCTCTGATGAACTCCAGCAGGAGTGGGAATGGAGCGAGAAATTCGCGGCTCAGCCTGAGATCCTGCGGTACCTTAACCACGTCGCGGACCGATTCGACCTTCGCCGCGACATCCAGTTCAACACCCGGATCACGTCGATGGTCTGGTCCGAGCAGCAGAAGCACTGGCAGGTCAGGTTTGAAGATGGCGCCAGCATTAGCGCCCACTTCATCATTTCCGGCGCCGGTAACCTGTCCGTGCCCAAGGCCCCGGAGTTCCAGGGCATCGATGACTTTCAGGGCGAGGTCTACCTGACCGGTAACTGGCCGCATACCCCGGTTGACTTTGCCGGCAAGCGGGTGGGCATCGTCGGAACCGGGTCCACCGGGATCCAGGCCATCTCCGCAATCGCGAAGGAAGCAGGCAGCCTCACTGTCTTCCAGCGAACGCCGAACTACGCCACCCCCATCGGCAACGGTCCGGCGGATCCACAGGAGATCAGCGAAGTGAAGGCCAATTACCCGGCCATCCGTGAGGCCTCGCGCAACCACTTCCTCGGCGTTCCCTACAGCGACGTCCAGCCCTCCGCACTGTCGGTCACGGCGGATGAACGCCGAGCCACCTTCGACAACCGGTGGGACCGCGGCGGGTTCCGGCTGTTCATCGACAGCTACCAGGACATCCTGATCAACAAGGACGCCAACGACACCATCTCGGACTACATCCGCGAACGTATCCACGAACGGGTCAACAACCCCGCCGTCGCCGAACTCCTGGCACCCAAGGGCTATGCCTACGGCACAAAACGTCCGCCGCTGGAGACAAACTATTACGAGGTCTACAACCAGGACAACGTCACACTGGTTGATGTCCGCCGGGATCCGATCGACAGTGTCACCCGGACCGGGGTCAAGACCTCTGAGGGCGAGTACGAATTCGACGTTCTCATCCTGGCCACCGGGTTCGACGCCATGACGGGGCCGCTGATGGCTTTGGGGATTGTCGGCCGGAACGGGCGCACCCTGCAGGAGAAGTGGGCCCACGGCCCGCAGACCTATTTGGGCATTTCAGTCAGCGAGTTTCCGAACCTCTTCCTCATCACCGGCCCGCAGAGCCCGTCGGTGCTGTATAATATGCCGCTCGCCATCGAGGACCACGTGGACTTCGCCACCGATGCCATCCAGTACCTACGGGACCGCAACCTCGACGCGATCGAGCCGGACGAAACCTCCGAAGCGCAGTGGGTGCAGCACGCCAACGAACTGGCCGCAGCCACCCTGCTGCCCGGCACGGATTCCTGGTACATGGGTGCCAACATCCCCGGGAAGCCGCGCAAATGCCTGGTTTATCTCGGCGGTGCGCCAACCTACCGGAAGATCTGCGCCGACGTCGTCAAGGGCGGGTACAAGGGTTTCGTCCTGGACGGTGCCAAAGTCCCCGCGACCGCCAACTAACCGCCTCCATACAAAGGACTTTTGACATGACTGTAGATGCAGCAGCACAAGGAGTCATCGACGCACTCCAGGGTTCACCGGCCTTCGCTTCCATGACCCCGGAGCAGGTACGTGGCGTGGTGGGTTCCTTCGTGGGGCTTCAGAAGCCGCACCAGGACATCGCCAAGGTGATCGACCAGGCCTATGAGGGCCCCGGCGGCAACCAGCCCCTCCGAATCTACATCCCGCGGACCGATGAGGTGCTGCCGGTGGTGGTCTATTTCCATGGTGGCGGCTTCATTGGCGGCGACCTTGCAGTGGCGCAAGAACCGATGCGGGCACTGGCCAATGATGCCGGAGTCATCGTGGTCGCCGCCAGCTACCGGCTCGCACCCGAGCACCCTTTCCCGGCAGCGACGAATGACACATACGCCGCACTCCATTGGGCTGCGGACAACATCGGACAGTACGGCGGTGATGCATCGAAGATTGTGGTGATGGGGGACAGCGCGGGCGGGAACCTCGCCGCCGTGGCGGCTCAGCGCGCAAAGAACGACGGCGGCCCCCACTTGAGCGGACAAATCCTGATCTACCCGATCATCGATGCCAACGCAAGGCTCGGCTCCCGCGCCGAGTTTGGTGAGGGCTACATAGTCACCGCGGCGGACCTCGATTCGTTCTGGGGGAGCTACCTCTCCAACCCGCAGGATGCTGAGAACCCGCTGGCCACGCCATCCAAGGCCGAATCACTGGCGGGCCTGCCGCCGGCGCTCGTGGTCACCACCGAATACGAGGTGGCCCGCGACGAGGCCGAAGCCTATGCAGCCGCCATGGCCGAAGCGGGCACCGAAACGGAAACACGCCGGATCGAAGGACTCATTCACGGCGCGTACTGGATGTCCGGGGCAGTGCCGCGCAGCAGCGAAATCCATGACGCAGCCGTGGCCTTCCTCCGCCGGCAGTTCACGCGCTAGATCACACACACGCAGACAAAGGAGTCATCATGACAGTAGAAACCCAGGCCACCGCCGCCGCTTCAGGT